>CAKTPP010000005.1 GCA_934591895.1 uncultured Oscillospiraceae bacterium
AATGTACAGAGTTATCACACACGGGAAAATGTGACCTGTAAGCAAAGCACAGTATTAACAGGGCTTCTACACAGCTATTCCATGTGAGGAATCTTATCCCGACGATGAAGCCGCTGGACGCTAATAAGAAGGCGGACAAGCCTGCTGCGGTCGCTGCAGCAGCTCCCGCAGCGCCCGCTGTCGAGGAGAAGATCGACTTCTCCAATGTCGAGATCGAGCCGCTGTTCACGGAATTTGTGGATTTTGACACCTTCGCCAAGTCCGATTTCCGTGCCGTGAAGGTCAAGGCCTGCGAAGCCGTGAAGAAGTCCAAGAAGCTGCTCAAGTTCACACTCGATGACGGCACCGGCACGGATCGCGTGATCCTCTCCGGCATCCATCAGTACTATGAGCCGGAGGAGCTGGTGGGCAAGACCTGCATCGCCATCACGAACCTCCCGCCGCGCCCGATGATGGGCATCGACTCCTGCGGTATGCTGATCTCCGCCGTGCACCACGAAAACGGCGAGGAGCGACTGCACCTGCTGATGGTCGATCCGCACATCCCCGCCGGCGCAAAGCTCTATTAAGATGATGTAATGATGCACCGTTTTACCAAATGGACGGGACGTAACTTCATTATTGGATGCAGAGCGGAAATAATCGCATAATCAGTATGAGAAGTGGGCAATCCCAATCGGGATTGCCCATTTTTAAAACAAACAGAAATACAAATCGGAATTTTAAGGAGCAAAGATATGAATACTATTGTACAGCTGTTTCCTCTTGAATGTAGCGATAGAGAACAGTTTATTTTGGATAATCAGGAAGCCTTTAATTATGGTGCGATGGAAGAATTCGGACTTAGAGATGACCACTTTGAGGAAGAGGGTCAAATCATATCACGGGATACGATTGAGCAGTCCATTGACGGCGGAGAAGCCTACCGTATCGTACTGGACGGTCAAAAAGTCGGCGGCATAGTGATCAAAGTTGACGGCGAAAAAGGTGACCTTGATCTTCTTTTTGTTTCTCCGGCTGTCCATAGCAAAGGTATCGGATATGCTGCTTGGTGTGCTGTTGAAAAACTGTACCCGGAAGTGAAGGTGTGGGAAACGGTCACTCCGTATTTTGAGCAGCGCAACATTCATTTTTATGTCAATCGCTGCGGCTTCCACATTGTAGAGTTTTTTAATAAATATCACCAAGATCCGAATGATCCGGAAATGTGCTCCGAAGAACTGGACGAGCAGTTCCCGGACGGAATGTTCCGGTTTGAAAAGGTCATTCGGTAAATTCCAGTTTGTCAACTTGCCCTTTGAGAGAGGAGAAACCCTTTTCTCAAAGGGCTTTTTCTATTTATACGGATATTCGCAAACTACATGATAAAGCTAAAACTTCATATACTCTAAGCACAAGGAGGCTGAGGTTTGGCTATGAATAACAGTTTAGCAGAAGTACACCCGGAGCTTGTTTCGGAGTGGTCGAAAAAGAATTTGCCGCTTACACCTGATGATATTACCTTCGGCTCAAATAAAAAAGTATGGTGGAAAGGTACTTGCGGTCACGAATGGCAGACAAGCATAGTCCCACGTTTCCGCGCTTGCGCCGATCAGGGCAAGGATCTGATCCATGAAAATCAGGAACAGCGCAGCCATGAGGATGCCCGCACCGACACAGCACTACATGCAGAACGAGCAGACCTTTTTTGCGTAGTCCTTTCGACCTTCGCCCAAGGTGCGGGAGATCACCGAGGTGCCGCCGATGCCAAACACCGTTCCTACGGACATGAACAGCAGGAAAACCGGCGTGGCAAGGGAGACTGCCGCCACTTGCAGATCGTCATGGGTCTGCCCGATGAAGAACGTATCCGCCAGATTGTAGATCAGCACCATGAGCATTGCCGCCATTGCGGGCAGTGCGTTTTGTAAAACCGCTTTGCGAATCGGTGCCTTCGCAAAGACTTCCATCGACTTATTATCTTCCATAATGTCCTCCCATTATGATAGTACGCTATCGTTTCACCTTGAGATATACCCGCCAAGCGCGGCGGGTATTCACTTCATATTTTCTGCGGCTCTTGCTAAAAGCCGATTGAACAGGGTTTTCTCATCCTCGGAAAACCCGTGCAGCAGCATTTGCTCTGCTTCTGCCATGTATCCGGCTGCTTCCCGGCAGCAGGCTTCTCCTGCGGGCGTGATATGAACCAATTTGATCCGCTTATCGGAAGCATCTCCGAATGCCTCCACGAACCCCTTTTGCTCCAAGCGGGAGATGATCCCCGCAACGGTAGACTGCGCGACACAGAATCTTCGCTCCAGCTCTTTCATGGAGCGCCGCTTCTGCTCGGCATTCTGCAGCTCCATCAGAACCGAAATCTGCATCAGAGTCAGGTCTTTCTCCCGCAGGGTGTTGTTCGCTTGTTTTTCCAGCCGGTCATGCAGCAATTTGATCAGCTGTCCGCTGGGAATCGTATTCGGCATAGCTTTGCCTCCTTTCAGAACCGCAGTAATAATAGCATGCTTTCGTTCCAATGTCAATAGTATGCTTTCAATTTAATTTTTGCCCGCTGTGCCAGTCGGCGCAGCGGGCATGTTTCGTCGTTCGGGTACGCTGCGCCGAAGGCTCACGGATGATCAAAGAGGATGAACAGCAGACTCGACAGGCACAGCAGGAAGGGATAGAACAGCAGCGGGATGATGTCAAAAGCGCTGACGGCATAGCCCAGTGTGGCGCAGGTGGACAGCGCCACCAGCATTTGCGCGCCGTAGGGGATGATGCCCTGGAAGATGCACGAGAACGTGTCCAGCAGGGAGGCGGAACGCTTGGGGCTGATGCCGTATTCCTCGGCGACCTCCTTGGCGATCGGCCCCGCCATGACGATGGCAACGGTGTTGTTGGCAGTGGCGATGTCCATGAGTCCGACCAGCAGACCGATGCCCAGTTGTCCGCCGCGCTTGCCGCGGAACACCCGCCGGATGAAGGCAAGGATGCTCTCGAAGCCGCCGTAGGCGCGGATGAGGCCGCACAGGGAGGCGACCAGCAGCGTCACGAGAATGGTCTCGAACATACCCGACACGCCGCCGCCCATGTTGACCATGAGCTCCAGCGCCGTGACCTGACCGGTGATGAGCGTGATGGCGGCGCCGGCCGCGATGCCGATGAGCAGCACCACGAACACGTTCAGGCCGAGGATGCCGCCGATGAGCACCAGCAGATAGGGGATGATGAGCACAAGATCATGCCCGCCGGAGACGGCGCTTTGCACATCGGTGCCCAAGGATATGACGATGATCAGTACCAGCGTCGCCAGCGCGGCGGGCAGGGCGATCCTGAAGTTTGCGCGGAACTTATCCTTCATCTCCGTGCCCTGCGTGGAGCAGGCGGCGATGGTGGTGTCGGAGATGAAGCTGAGGTTGTCGCCGAACATCGCGCCGCCCATGACGGAGGCGATGCACAGCGGCAGGTCAAAGCCGGAATTGGCGGACACGGCCACGCCGATGGGGGCGAGGAGCGTGATCGTGCCCACGGAGGTGCCCATGGCCATGGATACGAAGCACGCCACCACGAACAGCACAGCGACCGCCAGCTTCACCGGAGCGACGGACAGCAGGAAGTAGGCCACTGCCTCGGCACTCGTGCGTCCGGTGACGCCCACAAAGATACCGGCGGCCAGAAAGATCAGGATCATGGTGACGATGTTTTTATCGCCGATGCCCTGTCCCATCAGCACCAGCTTTTCATCAAAGCTCACACTGCGATTCTGCAGGCAGGCGACCAGCAGAGCCACCAAAAAAGCAACGACGATGGGGATCTGATAAAAGCCCATCTCGATTTTCAGCACGTATTCCAAAACGATGCCCAGCACGAGGTACAGCACCAAAAAGACGGCGACGGGCAGCAAAGCGACGGCCTTCGGGGCCGGTTTCTGATTCATGACGGTAATACTCCTTTGTTTTCAGGTTAATACACAAACACTTGCAAAAATGGTAGCATATAGCACGAAGAATGTCAACAGATAAACAAAATGGTTCATCCGGTGTCGGCGCTCGCGCGGACGCCGGTGCGGACAGCTGCGGCCGGTGGGCGTATCCGCCCGCCGTTCATGGCAAAAGCCTCTGAGAACGTTCCGCTCTCAAAGGCTTTTGTGTTTTGTCATGCGTCAACGCGCAGCCGGTCGCTGAAAATTCGTTTCGTAGATCCTCTCGGCGATCTTCTTCGGACCGAAATCGACGATGACGACGCCGTAGGCTTTTCCGGCCTCCCATTCATAGGCATAGAGGTCGAGATTGATGTCCTTGGCGTACTCCTTCGGGTGACCCACCGCGCCGCTGCCGCTCGTGGAGGTGAAATTCAGGAAAAAGGTGTCATCCGCCGCACGGCTGTTGTCGAGGCAGGTGTGGATGGCGGTGATCTTGTCATCAACGTCGTAGTTGTAGCGATCCTGCACGTACAGCGTCTCGCGGCCGTTGATCACGGAGTCCGCGGTGGGGTCGTCGAGAATGGTGCGGTCGCCCTGATCCGCCCAGCCGAAGTACAGCCCGCAGCGCTCGAAGCCGACCGGCAGCTTGTCGTCAAAGCGGGTGGCGAGCACGATCTTGCCGCGCACCTCGCCCATGGTCGGGATCACGTTTTTCAGATACCAGCGCTCGGGCGCCTGATCGATCATCTCATAGAGCACTCTCTGCACAGCGGCAACGTCGTCCTTGCTGTTTTCGGCCTTCATGCACAGAATGACCGTTTCGCTCGGATGCTCCTCAAGGAAGGCGTAGACGTCTTTGAGCACGTCCGCCAGCGTGAGCGTTCTGGAAAACGGGGAGTCGGAGACCTTGCATCTGGCGATGTTGTGCTTGAGCACGAGCGTCTGCTGACCGGAGCGCTTTTCGAGCACCAGCCGCATGTCGAGATAGCGGTAGCCGTATTTGAGCTGCGTGGCGATGCTCGCATCCTGACACTGGAAAATATAGCGCATGTCGACGTTCTGCGTGCAGCTGTCATGTGTGCCGGGGATGGACATATTGCTCAGCTTGGTGCTGTCCGGCACGGCCGACATCCAGTCGGTCGCGCGCACGTCGGCAGCTTCGGCCGGCGTCGCGGCAAGGCCCGCAAAGACGCAGACCGTCATGCACACGAGCAGCGCGCAGGCCAGAAGGCGGTGTTTGGTGTCTGTCATAATTTCTTCTCCTCATCATTTTTCGCGGCCGGGCAGCCTCTGCCTGTGCAGCGCGGCTCCGGCACGGCGATATGGTAAGAGCAGTATATCATAACAATGCGGTCTTGGGAACAGAAATCTTGTCCGTCCCGTTTTCCGGGGGACCTGACGGGAAATTAACATGGTAGAAAAAGCCGAAAATGTGTGGTAAACTGATTTACATCACCGGCTTGCGCGCGCCGAAGCGCAGCGCAGACCGCAGCATATCGTGAAAGCGAGGAGAAGACTATGGAGACTGAGCGCCGCATTTCCACCGGCATCGACGGCCTCGACGAGGCGATCGATTACCTTCGTCCGGGCGACACGGTCGTCTGGCAGTGTGAACACATCAGCGACTACATGTACGTCGCAACGAGATTCGTGACCAATGTTGCCCGCAAAGGCGACCGCATCGTCTACATACGCTTTGCTGATCACGAGGAGATCATGGACACGGCGGCGCTGCGCGAGCGCGGCGCAAACGTCGAAAAATACGAGCTCGATCCGCGCGTGGGCTTTGAGACCTTCGCCGTGCAGGTGCACCGCATCATTGACAAGGAGCCGCTCGGCACGTTTTTCGTGTTCGACTGTCTGTCGGATCTGCAGAAGTACTGGTTTTCCGACCTGATGATCTCGAACTTCTTCCTGCTCATCAACCCGTTTCTCATCCGGCGTCAGGCGGTCGCTTATCAGCCGATCGACTATGAAAAGCACACCTATGAGACCATTTCGCGCATCCGCCGCGAGACGCCGCTGCTCGCCAACATCCGCACGCTCGACGGCAGTGTCTATATCCATGCCGTCAAGGTGCGCGGCCGCAGCACGCAGACGACGTATTTCCCGCTGAAGATCACCGGCGCGAAGTGGCGCGCCCTGACCTCGAGCGCGGATACCTATGCCGTCTTTGAGCGCTTTACCCAGACAGGGGAGCGGCGCGACTGCTGGGACAGTATGTTTGACTCCGTCTCCGACGGGCACGAGCCGACGGATGACGACGGCAAGCGCCTCAAGGAGAATATGCTCCGCTGCCTGCTCGGCAACGAGCCGACGCGCCTCGCCCTGTGCCGCAAATACTTCTCCATGCGCGACCTGCTGTACATCAAAAACCGCGAGATCGGCACGGGCTGCATCGGCGGCAAGGCGGCCGGCATGCTTCTGGCGCGCAACATCCTGCGCGATGAGGCACCGGAGCTATACCGCGCGCGCATTGAGCCGCATGATTCCTACTACATCGGCGCGGACGTCTTTTACACCTACGGTGTGCAAAACGGTCTGTGGTCGTCCCGCATCCGCATGGTCGAGGAGGCGGACTATCTCGAATATGCAGAGCCCATCCGCGAGCTGCTGCTCAACGGCACATTCATGCCGAGCATCAAGGAACAGTTTTTGTCCATGCTCGAATATTTCGGTCAGTCGCCGATCATTGTGCGCTCCAGCTCGATCCTTGAGGATGGCTTCGGCAATGCCTTCGCGGGCAAGTATGAGAGCGTGTTCTGCCCGAATCAGGGCAGCCTGGAGCAGCGCTACGCCGTCTTTGAGCGCGCCGTCAAGCAGGTCTATGCCAGCACCGTCAATGCGGATGCCATCCGCTACCGCGCCGAGCGCAAGCTTCTTGACCGCGACGAGCAGATGGCGCTGCTGGTCATGCGCGTCTGCGGCGACGTGCACGGGGACTATTACTATCCGCATATCGCAGGCGTCGGCCACTCCAAGAACCTGTATCTCAACAGGCAGAACGCCTCGGAGGAGAATAAGGGGATGCTGCGGCTCGTGTTCGGCATGGGCACGCGCGCGGTCGACCGCGAGGCCGACGACTATGCGCGGCTGCTCAATATGGATCACCCGACGGCGCCGCCGATGGTCGCTTATGGTGACGAGTATAAGTATTCACAGCACAAGATGGACGTGATCGCGCTCAAGGACAACGCGTTCGAGACCATCCGCGTGCAGAGCATCGACAAGCGTGACATCAAGGCGGACTCCTCGCTGTTCATGGAGCTGGATTATCCGACTGTCTCGCGTCTGCGTGAAATGGGGCTGAGCACGGCGGACGCCCCTGATATTCTGAATTTCCGAAAGCTCCTGCGCAGCACGGATTTCACCGATGTCATGACGGAGGTCATGCGCGTGCTCGAGGAGAAGTACAGCTACCCGGTCGATATCGAGTATGCCTGCAACTTCGATCAGGACGGCAATTACCGCGTCAATCTCCTGCAGTGCAGACCGCTGCAGACGCGCGGCGTCGGCGCGGCGGGCGTCATGCCGAATGTGAAGGAGTTTTATTTCCGCACGAGCGGCAACTTCATGGGCGGAAACGTCTGCCTGCCCATCCGCTATGCCGTCATGGTTCAGGTCGAGCCGTATCTGGATCTGCCCGAGCAGCGCAAGTATCAGGTCGCGCGCAAGCTCGGCGAGCTCAACAGCCGTCTGCGCGGCGAGGGTACGATCCTGCTTGGTCCGGGCCGTTGGGGCACGACCACGCCCAGCCTCGGCGTGCCGGTGCATTTTATGGAGATCAATCGCTTCGACTGCATCGCGGAGCTTGCCTACAGCTCGCACGGTCTGCGTCCGGAGCTGAGCTATGGCAGCCACTTCTTCCAGGATCTTGTGGAGGCCGGGTCGTTTTATGTCGCGCTCTATCCGGGCGAGGACGGCTGCGTATTCCAGGACGCGCTGTTTGCAGACTGCGAGAATGTGTACGCGCAGCTTATGCCGTCCGACACGGAGGACGTGATGGCGGATGTCATCCGCGTCTATGATCTTGGCAAGGATCAGGCCATTCTCTATTCCGAGGTCGGGAGCCAGACGTGCTTCCTTGCCAAGGTCTGACGAGCGCACCCGAGCGCAGCGCATCACAGACCGCTGATCACAAAACCACACCGCCCGCACCGCTTGTGTCGTTTCGCATGGTGCGGGCGGCTTTTGCTCTCCGGCAGAGCCGTGGCGTAAACAACGGTTGCGGGGCGTGCGCTTTTGCGGTATAATCAAACCGCTTATGTCTTGAGTACGTGAAAGGAAACAATGCTATGGGTAACGACACGAATGTCAACAAACGCGACGGCTTTCGCAGCCGCGGCGGCTTCATCATCGCCTGCATCGGTTCTGCCGTCGGCATGGGCAACATCTGGCGCTTTCCGACGCTGGTGTCCCAGTGGGGCGGCATGACCTTCCTCATTCCGTATTTTCTCTTTGTCATCCTCATCGCCTCCACCGGTGTCATCGGGGAGTTCGCGCTCGGCCGCGCGGGCGGCGCAGGCCCTGTCGGCTCGTTCGGCATGTGCACTGAGGCGCGCTTCGGCAAACGCAGGCCGGGCGAGCTCGTCGGTTACATTCCGGTGCTCGGGTCGCTGGCGCTGGCCATCGGCTACACCTGCGTCATGGGCTGGATCTTCAAGTATACGTTTCTGGCGTTCGACGGCGGCCTGTCCGCCATGGGTCAGGACATGGATGTGATCGCCGGCAGCTTTGACGCCACCGCCAGTGCGTGGGGCGCGAATGTCTGGGTCGCGGTCGCGGTCGCGGTGAGCTTTGTCATCATGTCGTTCGGCATCGCCGGCGGCATTGAAAAGGCCAATAAGATCATGATGCCGATCCTGTTTCTGCTCTTTGTCGCGCTCGGCATCTATGTGTTCACGCTGCCCGGCGCGTCGGGCGGCTACCGGTATATCTTCACCATCAAGCCCGCGGGACTGCTTGACCCGTATGTCTGGATCTACGCCTTCGGTCAGGCGTTTTTCTCGCTGTCCGTCGCGGGCAACGGCAGCGTGATCTACGGCTCGTACCTGAGCAGGGACGAGTGCATTCCGAGCTCCGCGCGCAATGTCGCACTCTTTGATACGATCGCGGCGCTGCTGGCGGCGTTCGTCATCATCCCCGCCATGGCTGCCGGCGGCGCCGAGCTTGACGCGGGCGGCCCGGGGCTGATGTTCATCTATCTCGTCCACGTCATGAACGGCATGGCGGGCGGGCGCATCGTTGCGATGGTGTTTTTCCTGTGCGTGTCGTTTGCGGGCGTCACGTCGATCATCAACCTCTATGAGGCGCCGGTCGCGTCGCTGCAGGAAAAGCTCGGCCTCAGGCGCGTCCCGGCGACGGCTGTGATCCATGTGATCGGCCTTGCTGCTGCGCTGTGCATTCAGGCCATCGTCTCGCAGTGGATGGACGTTGTGTCCATCTATATCTGCCCGCTGGGCGCGCTGCTCGCGGCGGTGATGTTCTTCTGGATCGGCGGCAAAAAACTTGTGCTCGAGAGCGTCAATCTCGGCGCGCGCAAGCCCATCGGCGGCTGGTACTACCCGGCCGGAAAATATGTCTACTGCGCGAGCGTGCTCGTGGCGCTCATCGCCGGGGCGCTCCTCGGCGGCATCGGATAAGAATTCCATACGAAAGCGGCGCTCCGTTTCCGGAGCGCCGCTGAGACTGTCAAAAAGCACTACTTTTTTGACAAAGGGGTTTGCGGCCTGACTGCAGCGCACGCACCGTCCGCCGGAGGCGGACGGTGCGCACGTTTGCAGGCCGAGAAGTATTTTCTTCGACGCACATGTCGCCGAAGAAAATGATCGGACTTTCTTTCGCCGCTGCAGCGGCGAAACTCTACGAGGTTCTTTGCTGTTATCCTTTTTTCACGTTCCGGCAAAACGCCGTCAGGATCGCCGCGGTCTGTTCGCGCGTGGTGAACCCCTGCGGGCGGAGATACTTGACGCCGTTGTCGTCCGAGCCGGAGATCAGACCGAGCGCGACGGCGTCCGCCATGGCGCTGCGCGCCCAGCCGGATACGCGTCCGCCGTCCGGGAAGGCGCTCAGGGGCGCGGGCGTCCACGTGTGCCGGAGCTTCAGGATGCGGTCCGTGTACTCCATGAGCAGCACGGCGAGCTGCTCGCGAGTCACCGGCGCGTCGGGGGAGAAGGTCGTCCGGCCCGTCCCGGCGGTCACGCCGGTCCGGTACGCCCAGAGCACGGCGCTCTGATACCAGCCTTGCGTCAGATCCGTAAACGGGGTCTTTCCGCTGACCTCCGGCGAGCCGGAGAGCTGGTAGAGGATCTGCACGGCCTGCGCGCGCGTGGTCGTGCCCTTCGGGTCAAAGCGTCCGCTGCCGACGCCGGACATCAAACCGGTGTTCACGCAGAAGTCAATGCCGGCGTGTGCCCATGTTCCGGGGGCGGGGACATCGCTCAGCGCCTTGCTCGGGCAGGATTTGAGCGGGCGCAGCGGCTGGGTCACGGATGCGCCGCAGCTGCTGCAGGTGTAGACGCTGCTGCCGAAGTCCGTGCACGTCGGCTCTGCGTGCTTGGTGACGCGGTAATCGTGCGTGTGTCCTGCACTGAGCGATGCGCCGTAGCGCAGGTTCAGATCCACGTTCGTCGGGATGCCGGGGATACGGGCGCTGCTGCTGCACTGCCACGTGCTGTAGCTGCCGCTGTAACCGGTCTGCGCATCCCAGACGGCGAGCCAGCGATCCCACTGGTCATAGGCGGGGTCGTCGAGCACGGTCGTCCACCAGTAGCGGTTGGCGTAAATGCCGACGCTGTAGCCGGCGGCGCGCAGCGTGTCGCAGAAGATGGTCGCGTGGCGCAGGATCTCGGCCTTCGTGCAGCCTGTGCGCACGCTCTCGTCCTCCAAATCGAGGTAGACCGGCAGCCGCAGCGTTTTGCCGCGCAGCAGCTGCACTGCCTCTGCGGCCTCGCTGCGCGCCTGTGCGTCCGTTTTGGCGGTCGAAAACACGTACGCGCCGTAGGGGATGCTGAGCCGCTCACACGCGGCGGCGTTGGCGCTCCACTTCTGGTCGGCCTGACCGCGGGCATAGCAGCGGATGATGGCAAAGTCGATGCTCCGCGCCGCCGTGCTCCAGTCGATGTCGCCCTGAAACTGGCTGACGTCGACTCCGGCGCCCGTGATCCGCTCACCGGCGGAATACACATCGGGGCTCCCTGCCGCCGCGGCAGGAAGGTATGCACCGGCTGCGTTTCCCGTCAGCAGGGCGGCCAGAAGCAGACAGGCAAGAAAACGTTTTGTCATGGTGTTCCTCCTTGGGGTAATTGTCCTTTATTGTACTGCACGCGCGCGCAAAAGGCAACCGGCATCGCGGCGGACAAAAAACCGGCGCCCTGCATCCGCAGAGCGCCGGTCTTGGCGGTCTCAGAACATTTTGACGTACGCATCGCGGTCAGGACCGACGGAGACGTACTTGATGCGGCAGCCGACGGTGCCCTCAAGGTAGTGCACGTAGTCGAGCGCCTCCTTCGGCAGGTCGCTCACCTTGCGGCAGCCGGAGATATCGCAGTGGAAGCCGGGCAGGTACTCGTAGATGGGCTTGGCCTTGGCCAGCTTCACGCCGATGGGGAAGCGCTCCACGCGCTCGCCGTCGATCTCATAGGCAACGCACACGGGGATCTTGTCCAGATAGGACAGCACGTCGAGCTTCGTCAGCGCGATGCTCGTGCAGCCCTGCATCTTCACGCCGTAGCGGGAGGCGACCACGTCGAACCCGCCCACGCGGCGCGGGCGGCCGGTGGCGGCGCCGTATTCGCCGCCGGCGTCACGCAGCGCGGCGGCCTCGTCGCCGAACATCTCACAGGTGAACGGCCCCTCGCCCACACAGGTGGAGTAGGCCTTCATGATGCCGATGATCGAGTCGAGCCGCGCCTCCGGGATGCCCGCGCCGATGGGGGCATAGGCCGCGATCGTCGACGAGCCGGAGGTGTACGGATAGATGCCGTAGTCAATGTCGCGCAGCGCGCCGAGCTGCGCCTCAAAGAGCACGGACTTGTTGTCCTCAATGGCCTCGGAGAGGTAGTCGGTCGTGTCGCAGACGTAGTCCTTGAACGGCATGGCATAGGTGTCGATCCACGCCATCATCTCGTCGAGGTCGATGGGGTCATGGTGATAACCGTTGACAACGAAGAGGTTTTTCCACTCGAGAATGTCGGCAAGGCGCTCCTTGAGCGCGTCGCGGTCGGCGAGCTCGCCCATGCGCAGCGCCTTCTTCATATATTTGTCCGAGTAGGCGGGGGAGATGCCGCGGCGGGTCGAGCCGAACTTCTTGTCCGCCAGACGGTCTTCCTCCAGACAGTCGAGCAGCTTGTGGTACGGCATGCAGATGACGGCCTTGTCGCTGATCTTCAGGTGCTCCGGCGTGATGGTGATGCCGCCTTCGCGCAGACGCGCGACCTCGTGAAACATGTGCTCCGTATCAATGACCATGCCGGGGCCGAGCACGTTCACGGTCTCGTCGCGCAGGATGCCGGACGGCATGAGATTGAGCACGAACTTGCCCTTGTCGTTGATGACGGTGTGGCCGGCATTGTTGCCGCCCTGATAGCGCACGACGACGTCATACTTCTGACTGAGCAGGTCGACCATGCGGCCCTTGCCCTCGTCACCCCAGTTGATGCCTACGATGGATGTCAGCATTTTAGAGAAACCTCCTGTTACTTACACGTTGACGGATGCTTCGCATCCGAGCAGCGTTGTGTATTTGTTCAGAACCGGAGCGACCTGCTCGCGCAGGAACGTCTCGGTCTGGTGCACAGCCATGCCGGTGAAGGCATGGGGGTCGACCAGCTTGTCCAGCTCATCGCGCGTGAGCCCGAAGGTGGGGTCGGCAAGAATGCGCGCGAGCAGGTCGTTGCTGCCGCCGCCGAGCTTGACGGCTTTTCCGGCGGCCACGCTGTGCCGGCGGATCGCCTCGTGCAGCGCCTGCCGGTCGCCGCCCTTTTCCTTGACGCAGTACATGAGAATGTTCTCCGTGGCGAGAAACGGCAGCTCTTCCGCCAGATGCTTTTCGGCCATCTTCGGATACACGGTCAGGCCGCGGATAACGTTAAGGTACAGTGTCAGGATGCCGTCGGTGGCGAGAAACGCCTCCGGGATGCTGATGCGGCGGTTGGCCGAGTCGTCGAGCGTGCGCTCAAACCACTGGGCGCTCGCGGTGACGGCGGCGTTCTGCAGATCGCAGATGACATACCGCGACAGGGACGCAATGCGCTCGCTGCGCATGGGATTGCGCTTGTAGGCCATGGCCGACGAGCCGATCTGACCGCTTTCAAACGGCTCGTCCACCTCCTTGAGGTGGGACAGCAGCCGGATATCGCTCGAGAACTTCGACGCGCTCTGCGCGATGCCGGACAGCACCTGCAGCACCTGAAAGTCCACCTTGCGCGAATAGGTCTGGCCGCTGACGGGGTATGCGCCGGAAAAGCCCATCTTCTCGCAGATCTTCTGCTCGAGCGCGACGACCTTGCGTTCGTCGCCGTCAAACAGGGCAAGGAAGCTTGCCCCCGTGCCGGTCGTGCCCTTGCAGCCGAGGAGCTTGAGATGCTCCAGCTGGAACTCGAGCTGCTCAAGATCCATCAGCAGATCCTGCGCCCAGAGCGTGGCGCGCTTGCCGACGGTCGTCGGCTGTGCGGCCTGAAAATGCGTGTAGGCGAGCGTCGGCTGCGCCTTGTGCGTCTCGGCAAAGTCTGCCAGCGCCTGAATGACGTTCACGAGCAGGCTGCGGATCTGCTCGAGCGCCTCGCGCATGAGGATGATGTCCGTGTTGTCGCCGACGTAGCAGGACGTCGCGCCGAGGTGCAAAATGGCCTTCGCGTCCGGGCAGCACGCGCCGTAGGTCAGCACGTGCGCCATCACGTCGTGCCGTACCTCATGCTCGCGCTCGGCGGCATAGTCATAGTCGATGTCGGTAATGTGTGCGCGCAGCTCGGCGATCTGCGCGTCCGTGATCGGCAGACCGAGCTCCTGCTCGCTCTCCGCCAGCGCGATCCAGAGTCTGCGCCAGGTGGAAAACTTGTTGTCGTCGGAATAGATGTGCTGCATGGTGCGTCCGGCATAGCGGGTGCACAGGGGATTGGTGTAGCGATCGTGCATATATTATCCTCTTTCTGCGTGGCGCAGCGCCGCCGAGATCAGCCCCTTGAACAGGGGGTGCGCCTTGTTCGGGCGGCTCTTAAACTCGGGGTGGTACTGTACGCCGATGTAAAAGTCGTTTTCGGGGATCTCAACGGTCTCCACAATGTGCCCGTCCGGCGACAGGCCGGAGAGCACGAGCCCTTTTTCCTGCATGAGCGCGCGGTAGTCGTTGTTGAACTCGTACCGGTGGCGGTGGCGCTCGGAGATCTCCGCCCTGCCGTAGCAGGCCTCCATTTTGGTGCCGGGTACGATGCAGCACGGATATGCGCCGAGGCGCAGCGTGCCGCCCTTGTTGATCTCGTCGCTCTGGTCAGGCATGAAGTCGATGACCTTGTGCGTGCTGTTCTCGTCGAACTCGCCGGAGTTGGCGTCTGCCAGACCGCAGACGGAACGCGCAAACTCGATGACCGCGATCTGCATGCCCAGACAGATGCCAAGGTAGGGGACGTTGTGCGTGCGGGCATAGTGCGCGGCCGCGATCTTGCCCTCGATGCCGCGGTTGCCGAAGCCGCCGGGCACGAGGATGCCGTCGCATCCGCCGAGCACCTCCTCTACATTATCGCGCGTGATCGTCTCGCTGTCAATCCATTGAATGTCGACACGCGTACCGTAGACGTATCCGGCGTGGCGCAGTGCCTCGGCCACGGACAGATATGCGTCGTGCAGCTGCACGTATTTGCCCACGAGCCCGATCGTCACGCGGCGCGAGCGGCTGCGGATGCTCTCGAGCATGGCGTCCCACTCGCTCATGTCCGGCGCAGGCGCGTCGATGTGCAGCTCACGGCAGACGATCTCGGAAAACCGGTTGCGCTCGAGCATGACCGGCGCCTCGTACAGCACGGGCAGCGTCATGTTCTCGATCACGCAGTCGGGCTTGACGTTGCAGAACAGGGAGATCTTGCGGAAGATGGATTCCTCGAGCGGCTCGTCGCAGCGCAGCACGATGATGTCCGGGGAAATGCCCATGCCCTGCAGCTCCTTGACGGAATGCTGCGTGGGCTTCGTCTTGTGCTCCTCGCTGCCGTGCAGATACGGCACGAGCGTCACGTGGATGTAGAGCGCGTTCTCGCGCCCGACCTCGAGCCCGACCTGCCGGATGGCCTCAAGAAACGGCTGGCTTTCGATGTCGCCGGTCGTGCCGCCGACCTCGGTGATGACGACGTCGGCGTTCGTCTTGCTTCCGACGCTGTAAATGAAGTCCTTGATCTCGTTGGTGATGTGCGGAATGACCTGCACCGTCTCGCCGAGATATTCGCCGCGCCGCTCCTTGTTGAGCACGTTCCAGTAGACCTTGCCGGTCGTGAGGTTGGAGTATTTGTTCAGATCCTCGTCGATGAAGCGCTCATAGTGGCCGAGATCGAGATCGGTCTCCGCGCCGTCTTCGGTGACGTACACCTCACCGTGCTGGTAGGGACTCATCGTGCCGGGGTCTACATTAATATAAGGATCGAGCTTCTGCGCCGCGACCTTCAGGCCGCGCGCCTTGAGCAGACGGCCGAGCGAGGCCGCCGTAATGCCCTTGCCGAGTCCGGAAACAACGCCGCCTGTAACGAAAATGTACTTGGTCATGAATAAGCCCCCTCAATCTTCATAGGTACGGATGATATTCTCTGCGATGGTTCGCCGCGGCTTGCTGGTGTTCATCGCCTGCTTTTCGATGTATTTGTGCGCCTCCGTCTCCGTCATCTGCAGGTGCTGCACAAGCAGCAGCTTTGCGCGGTTGATGATGCGGATATCGGCGACCTTTGCCTCCAGCTTTTCCGTCTTGTGCTGCATCTGCTCAAGCTGAATGCGCACGGCGGTCAGCAGGCGGATGGTCTGCACGATGAGCGGCTCCGGTGCGTCGTTCGGCAGCACCAGCACGCCGGATTGCTCGAGCAGGGCGGCGGCGGCCTCCGCGTGCGCTGGCTCAGCCAGCAGAAGCACCGCCATGCAGCGCCGCTTCTTGAGCTGCAGCGCCAGCTCCTGTCCGGAGCTGCCGGTGACCGGCTCTGCGATGAGCACGCCGTCGATGCCTCCGGCGTCAAAGCGCTCGAGTGCCTGCCGCGCGCTGCCGGTGTGCTCAAACGGGACGATGCGCGCCCGCGTGAGCAGGGCGCTGATACGCTTGATCTGTGCCTCGGATGCGGAGACCAGCATGGCGCTCACGGTGTGCAGCGGCAGATTCATACGCATCACCTCATAATATAAGATCGGAGCGGAAAAGCAAAAAGACGCTTCCGATGCCGATAAGGGGCACTTTCCCCCCGGTCATCGTGAAACGTCAGTGTTCTCGAACAGATACCATATGTACTTTTATGACCGTATCAGCGGTGCACAGGATTTTTTCAATCAAAAATCCATGTATATAATACACCACGGGTTTTGCACGTGTCAAGAATAAAATCTCGGCCGCAATTGCCGGAAATTCTGTGAAATCCGCCGAAAGAAATTGCGCCGCACCCGCTTGACATTTTTCTGCAACAGGCGTATATTTTCCACATTGAAACGGCAATGGCGTCGTGGAGAGCAGATGATCTCCTGGCACCAGTGCCGTTTTTTCGTTGTTGACACAGATTTATAACATAGAAAGGGGACCCCGGAAAATGGATAAGATCTCTGACATTTTTGGCTCTATGGTATTTAATGACGCAGTCATGCGCGAGCGGCTGCCGAAGGAGACCTACCGGCAGGTGCAGGCGACGATGGAAAAGGGCAAGCGTCTGGATGACGATGCCGCGCGCATCGTGGCCAACGCCATGAAGGACTGGGCAATCGAGAAGGGCGCGACGCACTTCACGCACTGGTTCCAGCCGATGACCGGCATCACCGCCGAGAAGCATGACAGCTTCATCTCTCCGTGCGGCGGCGGTCAGGTGATCATGGAGTTTTCCGGTAAGGAGCTTGTCCGCGGCGAGCCGGACGCGTCCAGCTTCCCGTCCGGCGGTCTGCGCGCGACGTTTGAGGCGCGCGGCTATACCGCGTGGGACCCGACTTCTTATGCCTTCATCAAGGATAACGTCCTGTGCATTCCGACGGCGTTCTGCTCCTACGGCGGCGAGGCGCTCGATAAAAAGACGCCGCTGCTGCGCAGCGCGGAGGCGCTCAACCGGCAGGCTCTGCGCGTGATCCATCTGTTCGGCAATGCGGACGTGACCGCCGTGCGCACGACGGTCGGCCCCGAGCAGGAGTATTTCCTTGTGGACAAGGAGGTCTACAACCGCCGCAAGGATCTGATCTATACCGGCCGCACGCTCTTCGGCGCCAAGCCGCCGAAGGGGCAGGAGCTTGACGATCACTATTTCGGCAGCATCAAGCCGCGTGTCGCGGCGTTTATGAAGGACCTCGATGAGGAGCTCTGGAAGCTCGGCGTCTACGCCAAGACCGAGCATAACGAGGTCGCTCCCGCGCAGCACGAGCTCGCGCCCGTGTTCACGACCGGCAACATCGCCGCCGACCAGAACCAGCTGACGATGGAGATCATGCAGAAGGTGGCCTCGCGCCACGGCATGGTCTGCCTGCTGCATGAAAAGCCGTTTGCCGGCGTCAACGGCTCCGGCAAGCACAACAACTGGTCGCTGACCACCAACACCGGCATGAACCTGCTCGAGCCCGGCGAGACGCCGGCGGAAAACGCGCAGTTCCTGCTCTTCCTGTGCGCGGTCATTCAGGCCGTGGACGACTATCAGGATATGCTGCGCATCAGCGTGGCGTCGGCCGCCAATGACCACCGCCTCGGTGCGAATGAGGCGCCTCCGGCGATCGTGTCGATGTACGTCGGCGACGAGATCGAGGAGATCCTCAACGCGATCGTCGACGAGACGGCTTACTGCGGTAAGGAGCGGCAGCTGATGAAGATCGGCGTGCACGCGCTGCCGCGCTTCCCCAAGGACGCGACCGACCGCAACCGCACCTCGCCCTTCGCCTTCACCGGCAACAAGTTCGAGTTCCGCATGCCCGGCTCCTCCGCCTCCATTTCCGGCATCAATGTCGTGCTCAACACGGCGGTCGCCGAGAGCCTTGAGCAGTTTGCTGATGCACTCGAGGGCAGCAAGGACTTTGAGGCCGATCTGCAGGCGCTCATCCGCAGCGTGCTCATCAAGCACAAGCGCATCCTCTTCAAGGGCAACGGCTATGACGAGGCGTGGATCGCAGAGGCGGAGCGCCGCGGTCTGCTGAATCTGCGCACAACGCCCGAGGCGCTGCCGTATTACCTCGCGGATAAGAACGTGGCGCTCTTTACCAAGCACCGCGTCTACACCCGCACCGAGATGGAGGCGCGCTACGAGATCCACCTCGAAAACTACAGCAAGATCCTCAACATTGAGGCGCTGACCATGCTCGAGATGGCGCGGCGCGACATCATGCCCGCCGTCAGCAGCTATCTGCGCGAGCTGTCCGAGACCGCCGCGGCCATCCACGCCGTGTCCGTCACGGCCGACTGCTCGTATGAGGAGAGCATTATCCCCGAGATGTCTGCGCTGCTCGGCGACGCGTACCGCAAGGTGCGCAGCCTCGACGAGGCGCTCATGGGCGCCAAGACCATCGAGGGCAGTCAGGCGCTGGCCAACTACTACCGTGACAAGGTCTTTTCCGCCATGGCGGAGCTGCGCATCACGATCGACCAGCTTGAGACCATGACGCCGTCTGACAAGTGGCCGGTTCCGTCCTATGGCGACCTGCTGTTCAGCGTGCGGTAACAACGTTTTCTCTTTCTTTTTTCTCTCTTCTTTCATTTTCCCATATCTGTCAAAAGCGTTGACGGAGAAAAGTAGCACGGGTGCTCATTTCCAGCGAGTGCGGGACGGTGTGAGCCGCATAACAGAGCCTGTGTGAAGAACACTCCCGAGCTGCAATCCGAACGGGTGAATGCCTCAGTAGGTGCGCCGTCATAGCCGGACGTTATCCCGGTGCGGTTTGTTTGAACCCCTGAGAAGTAAAATAGGTGGCACCACGATATGCAGCTACTCGTCCTATTGTCCGGACGGTAGCTGCATATTTTTATTCAGGAGGAAAATCTTATGTGTTCCATCATCGGTTATCTCGGCTCGTCCATCTCCGAGCAGGCGCTGCGCGCCGGCTTTGACAAGACCATTTCCCGCGGCCCGGACGATACGCGCATGCTCCACATCGGCGCGGCGACGCTCGGCTTTCACCGGCTGGCCATCATGGGGCTGCATCCGGAGGGCATGCAGCCGTTCACGCGCGACGGCAGCGCGCTCGTGTGCAACGGTGAGATCTACGGTTTTCGCCCCATCCGCGAGCGGCTGATCGCTGAAGGCGAGACGTTCGAGAGCGAGTCCGACTGTGAGATCCTGCTCCCGCTCTATGAGCGCGAGGGGCTGGAGATGTTCCGCGGTCTCGACGCGGAGTTTGCCATGGTCATCTATGATGCCAGGCGCGGCGGTCTCGTCGCGGCGCGCGACCCGATCGGTATCCGCCCGCTGTACTACGGCTATGACGCCGAGGGCGCGATCGTCTTCGCAAGCGAGGCGAAAAACCTTGTCGGCCTCGTGCACGACGTGCTTCCGTTTCCGCCCGGCCACTATTATGCCGACGGCAAGTTTACCTGCTACCGTGACATGACCCACGTCGACGCCGTCTGCGAGGACGATCTGGAGACGGTCTGCACCAACATCCGTGAAAAGCTCATTGCCGGCGTGCAGAAGCGTCTCGACGCCGACGCGCCGCTCGGCTTCCTGCTCTCCGGCGGTCTGGACAGCAGCCTCGTGTGCGCGATCTCGGCAAAGCTGCTCAAAAAGCCCATCCGCACGTTTGCCATCGGCATGCGCAGCGATGCCATCGACCTGAAGTACGCCCGCGAGGTGGCGGAGTATCTGCACGCCGACCACACCGAAGTCATCATCACGCGCGAGGACGTGCTGCAGGCACTGCCGGAGGTCGTGGCGCTGCTCGGCACGTATGACATCACGACCATCCGCGCGAGCATCGGCATGTACCTCGTCTGCAAGGCCATCCATGAGCAGACCGATCTGCGCGTGCTGCTCACGGGCGAGATCTCCGACGAACTCTTCGGTTATAAATACACCGACTTCGCACCGAGCCCTGCGGCATTTCAGGAGGAGTCCGCCAAGCGCATCCGCGAGCTGCATATGTATGACGTGCTGCGCGCCGACCGCTGCATCTCCGTCAATAGCCTCGAGGCGCGCGTGCCGTTCGGCGATCTGGACTTCGTGCAGTACGTCATGTCCATCGACCCCGCCAAGAAGTGCAACGTCTACGGAAAGGGCAAGTACCTGCTGCGCCATGCCTTCGAGGGCGACTGGCTGCCGCACGACATCCTCATGCGCGAGAAGGCGGCTTTCAGTGATGCGGTCGGCCACTCGATGGTCGACGATCTCAAGGCCTACGCCGAGGAGACGTATACGGACATCGCCTTTGACATCCTGCGCCGGAAGTACGATTTTGCGCAGCCGTTCACAAAGGAGTCACTGCTCTACCGCGAGCTCTTTGAGCGCTATTACCCCGATCAGGCGCGCATGGTATCCGGCTTCTGGATGCCGAACAAGGCGTGGGCCGGCTGCGATGTGGACGATCCGTCCGCGCGCGTGCTTGCAAACTACGGCGACAGCGGAAAGTGAGGCCGGCATGGACGCATCTGGCCTGTATCTGCGCCCCGCGTGTCCGAGCGACGCGCCCGCGCTGCGCGCGATCTATGCGCCTTATGTGGAAAAGACGGCGATCACGTTCGAGTATACCGTGCCGGACGTCGGGGAATTTGCCGCCCGCGTGCGCGCCACGCTCCGGCGCTATCCGTATCTGGTCGCCATGCGCGGCGGGGAGATCGTCGGCTATGCCTACGCCGGTGCGTTCGGTGAGCGCGCAGCCTACGCATGGGCTGCCGAGATGAGCATCTACCTGCGCGAGGATCAGCGCCGGCAGGGGACCGGCCGCCGTCTGTATGCGGCGCTCGAGGCGCTTTTGCGCGTGCAGCACGTGCAGACGCTCTATGCCTGCATCGCATACCCGAACGGGTCGGACGATGCGCACCTGACGAAAAACAGCGCACAGTTTCACGCGCACCTTGGCTATCGGCTCGTGGGCGAGTTTTCGCGCTGCGGCTATAAATTCGGCACATGGTACTCCATGGTCTGGATGGAAAAGCACATCGGCGCGCACGAAGCCGCGCCGCAGCCCGTGCTCCCGTTTCCGGAGCTCGCACCGGAGACGGTGCGCGGCATTCTGCGTGATGCCTGACAGAAAATCAGCCCGTTTCCGAAGCCGGAAACGGGCTGATTTTTTATCGCTTCTGCAGCAGCTCATACGCGCCCAGCAGCATCTGCGCCGCCTCGGCGCGTGTGATGGGTGCGGCGGTGTCCGCGCCGTCCGGAAACACGCCGCACGACGTCAGGCTCGCAACGGCCGCGCACGCCCAGTCGGGGACGTCCGCGCGCGTAAGTGCAGCGGCGGGGGAGGGCTCAAGAAAGCTGCTGAGCATGACGGCAGCCTCTGCCGCCGTGATGCCGCGCTGTGCGTCGAACACGATGGCGGTGCCGTCGGAGCAGCCGCAGACGTCGCCGTTCATGAGCGCGGTCGCAACATACGCCTTTGACCATGCGGGGATCTGCGCATCATCGCCGAAGCCCGTCGAGAGCACGCCCTGCAGCGTCTCCGTTCCGGTCAGGTCCATGCACATGGCGAGAAATTCATCGCGCGGCATAGCGCTGTCCGGGTCGAAGAGGTACTGTCCGCCGACCTGCCGCCCGACGCACACGCCCTGCTCGGCGAGCAGCACGGCGGCATATTCCTCCGCCCGTCCGGACATGTCGCTGTAGGTGATGTCGGGCTTGTGTCTGCGGATGGCGATGATCACGGTCGCCTCCTGCGATTCTCTGCCGCTGCTGTCGGCGGCGCGAAAGCCGAAGTAGTCGCGCCCGCGCTTGCCGTCGGCCGGGGTGTAGACGAACGTGCCGTCGTCGGTGAGCGTCACCGTGCCCTTGATGGGCTCGGTCGTGATGCGGAAGGTGAGCGGGCTGCCGTCGGGCGCGTTGGCGCGCAGCGTGCCGCCGACGGACGTGCCGCGGAAGGTGCTCAGCTCCATGTTTTCCGCCACGGGCGCGGCGGTCTCCGCCTCCTGCCCGGCGTGGATGGCCGTACCCAGCGCCGCGCAGAGCGCAAGGGCGCACACGGCTGCGAACAGTTTCTGCTTCATCATGCAAAACCTCCGTGCAAATGTAGGTGACCATAGTTTGCACGGAGGCTGTAGAAATATGCGTTTGTGTTTACTCGGTGCGCAGCGCGACGACGGGGTCTTTCTTCGCCGCCATGCCCGACGGGATGAGACCGGCGATGAGCGTCAGCAGCGTGCTGATCAGGATCAGCAAAAGCGCGCCGAACACCGGCAAAATGGCACTGAGCGTCGGCAGCCCGGTCAGATGGTGCACGATGAGGTTGATGGGGATGAGTAAGATCAGCGTACACAGAATGCCCATCAAACCGGCTGTGAAGCCCTCGATGAGCGTCTCGGCGTTGAAGACGCGCGAAATGTCCTGCTTGCTTGCGCCGATCGATCGCAGGATGCCGATCTCCTTCGTGCGCTCGAGCACGGAGATGTAGGTGATGATGCCGATCATGATCGACGACACGACGAGGGAGATGGCCACAAAGCCGATGAGCACATAGCTGATGGCGTTGATGATCGTTGTGATGCTGCTCATGAGCAGGCCGATGTAATCGGTGAAGCTGATCTGATTGTCCGGATTGTCGGCGTTGTAGTCGTCGATGCAGTCGGAGATGCGGTCCTTGTTTTCAAAGCTTGAGGCGTAGATGTTGATGGCGCTCGGGGAATCCTTGTCGACATAGCCGAGCTTTTTGAGGTTGCTCTGGTAGGTCGAGCCGCCGGCGGAGGAGGCGACGTAGTTATCATACACGTCGACGTACTGGCTGCGGCTGATGCCCTTGGCGTTGATGGCGGAGACGATCTGCTGTGCACTCATGCCGCTGTAGGATTTGACCATCTCCTGCTGCATCTGCATGGACAGCATCGCGCGCAGGTACGGGCGGAAAAAGCGCGTGAACGTCTCGTCGTCCATGGCGTCGATCATGTCCTTCATCTGCTGCGCGGTCTTGCCGCTGGCTTCAAAAATGCCATTGTCGGCCATCTCCTTGGCGCTGTCGCGGGTAAAGCTTTCCATCGCCTGCGTGAGCGCCGCGTCGAGCGTGGCGTCATCCGGCGTGGTCATATATTTGCGGTAGACGCTCGCGCGGTCGTCCACGCTCAGCTTGTTGAGATAAGCCTGCGCCGCAGCGACCTTCTGTTCGGTCGTAGCGGTCGCGGCGTTCGGGAACGCAGTGCCCGTGAACACGTCCACATCCGGGTCTGCAAGCTGCTTTTGGATGACCTGCGTGCTGTTGGCGTGGTCAATGGCGTAGTCGGTCAGGGCAGAGGTGTAGCCGATCGCGCCATAGGTGCTGCCGGTCACGCTGCCCTTGGCCGGACGCACGATACCGACGATCTTGAGCGGCACGCCGACATCGTCGCTGTGGTAGAGCCGGTTCAGGCCGTCGCTCGTCTGGCTGATGTCCGTGTAGCCCGCGCCGCTGGCGACGTAGCCCTCCGAGGGGAGGATGAGCTTGAAGTCGCGGCCGCAGAGGTCGGCATAGCTCCAGCTCTCCTGCGTCGTGTCGATCTGCTTTTTGCTCATGGACTGCATCATCGCGTTGCTGATGTCGTCCATGCTCTCAAGACCGAGTGCATAGAGCGTGAGGTCGGAGATCTCGTTGTTCTTGTCCACAACGAGCACGACCTCGTTGTAGTTTTGCGGCCAGGAGCCGTAGATCACGTCGTACTGACTCTGGGTCGAGGCGCTCACGAGCGCGCCGTCCTCGCCGGACAGCAGCTCCTGCCAGACGTTGAACCCGGAGTAAAACCCGCCCATGGAGTCAAAGTAGGCCGAGTAATCGCCGCCGTACATGGACTTCATGACGTTTTGCAGCAGCTCGGTCGTGTCGGCCTTGATGACGGTGCCGTTCGGATCCTCGGTGTAGACGGCAAAGCCCATATCATACGTGTACTGGATGCCGCTGATATAGTCGTGGATCTTGTTGTCGGGGTTCTCGAGATATTCCTTGAATTCCGGCAGGTTGTTCGACTGGCCGGTCGCGCTGCTGACCATGGAGTTGAGCATGCTGTACATGACGGTGTTGGCGTATACCTTGTCGAGGTCGTGCGTGTTTTTGTTCTCATCCTTTGCGCCGGTCATGGCTGTGAGCATCCCGGACATATCCACGGGGTTTGCCTCGATCGTCAGCGGGTAGGACGAGAGCGTCTGCTCCTGCACGGTGTCGATATAGGACTGGAAGCCGTGCGAGAGCGAGAGGATGAGCGCAATGCCGATGATGCCGATCGAGCCTGCAAATGCCGTGAGCAGGGTGCGCGCCTTTTTTGTCATGAGGTTGTGCAGCGACAGGCTCATGGCGGTGGCAAAGCTCATGGACGTGTGCTCCTTGACCTTGACGGTCACGGGTGCAGACGTCTCGGACTCCGTGCAGGGATTGTCGTCGCCGACGATCCTGCCGTCAAGCAGGCGCACGGTGCGTGTGGCGTACTTCGACGCCAGCTCCGGATTGTGCGTGACCATGATGATGAGCTTGTCCTTTGCGATCTCCTGCAGCAGATTCATGATCTGCACGCTCGTCTCGCTGTCGAGTGCGCCGGTCGGCTCGTCGGCCAGCAGGATGTCGGGGTTGTTGACGATGGCGCGCGCGATGGCCACGCGCTGCATCTGGCCGCCGGACATCTGGTTCGGCGCCTTGTCCAGCTGGTCGCCCAGGCCGACCTTTTCCAGCGCCTCGACGGCGCGTGCGCGCCGCTCCTCTCCGGAGACGCCGGAGAGCGTGAGCGCGAGCTCCACGTTTGCCAGCACGCTCTGGTGCGGGATGAGGTTGTAGCTTTGAAAGACGAAGCCGATGGAATGGTTGCGGTAGGTGTCCCAGTCGCGGTCGTCATATTCCTTCGTGGAGCGGCCGTTGATGATGAGGTCGCCGGAGGTGTAGCGGTCGAGTCCACCGATGATGTTCAGCAGGGTAGTCTTGCCGCAGCCGGACTGGCCGAGGATCGCCACGAATTCATTCTCGCGGAAGGCGATGTCGATGCCCTTGAGCGCTTCAACCTGTGTTGTTCCGGCCTCGTATACCTTGGTGATGTTTCGCAGTTCCAGCATGAATGGGATACTCCTTTATATGGATGCCGCGCATCGCGGCGGCTGATATACAGATAAAATTAAGTATAGAATATCATGATAAGCGCCGCACGTGCGTTCGTCAAGCAGCAAACTGTCGCTTTTCCGGAATTTTTACGTTTTATTCATAAACCGGATACCCCGCAAATTCCTGCGTTCGCTGTTGAAACACGGGGGATTATCTGCTATAATACTTTGACGCGCGGATCTGAGATCCGAACATGATAATTGGAGAGCGTAAACTATGAAAATTGTGATCGTGGGCGCTGGCCGCGTTGGATATGCCATCGCGGAGCAGCTCCTGACAGAAGGGCATGACGTCACCGTCGTCGAGGGTGACCCGGAGCGTGCTGCATATATTTCCTCCACGCTGGACGTGATCGTGGTCGAGGGCCGTGCAAACGTCGACCAGCTGCGTATCGCGAACGTCGCGGACGCGGATCTGCTCATCGCCGCGACGACCTCGGATGAGACGAACCTCATCAGCTGCATGGTCGGGCGCAAGCTCGGCGCAACGCATACGATCGCGCGCGTGCGCGACGAGGAGTATTATCAGGATGTGGTGCTGCTGCAGGACGAGCTGGGCCTGAGCCTGTCCATCAACCCCGAGCGCACCTCAGCCAAGGAGATCTCGCGCACGCTGCGCTTCCCGGCCGCCACGAAGGTCGAGCCGTTTGCAAACGGGCTCGTGGAGCTCGTTGAGTTCAAGCTGCGCGATGGCAGCAAGCTTGACGGCCTGCGCCTGAACGATTTTCACAGCCGCTACAGCGAGGGCATCCTGATCTGCGCCGTGGAGCGCGAGGGCAGCGTGACGATCCCGAACGGCGACTTTGTGCTCGCCGCCGGCGACTATGTCACCGTGGTCGGTGCGCCGCATGAGCTGCACGAGCTCTTTCGCAAGATCGGCGAATTCCGCCACGAAGCCGAGAGCGTCATCATCGTCGGCGGCGGCCGCATCGCCGAGCGGCTGGCGCTGGAGCTGGCAAGGATGCACATTCACTCGACGATCATCGAGCGCGACCCGGCGCGCTGCCGCGTCTTGAAGACGCTCCTGCCGGAGGCGACCATCATCTGCGCCGACGGCACGAAGCCGGATGTGCTGCGCGAGGAGGGACTTTCTGCGGCGGACGCACTCGTCACGGTCACGGAGTCGGACGAGACGAACCTCATCATCTCCTCGTTTGCCTACAATGAGAACGTCCCGAAGATCGTCACCAAGGTCGATGAGGACAACTTCATCCAGCTTGCCGAATCCTACGGGCTCACGACGATCATCCAGCCGGCGGACGTCACGGCCGGCCGCATCGTGGAGTATGTCCGCTGGATGGAAAACTCCGCGCACAGCAGCGGCGTGGAGACGCTGCGCATGGTGGCTGACGGACAGGCTGAGGCGCTGGAGTTCATCGTGCGCGCCGAGAGCCAGTTTCTTGACGTGCCGCTCAAGGCGCTCAAGCTCAAGGACTCCGTGCTTGTCGCCTCGATCATCCGGCGCGGCAAGTGCCGCGTCCCGTCCGGCAACGATGCCATCGAGCTCGGCGACCGCGTGGTCGTGGTCACGACGAACCACGGCATGCACGAGCTGAAGGATATTCTGAAATAATCCCAATGGCGAACCGCCGCTTTCCGACCGGAAGGCGGCGGTTTTTTGTGCGTGCCTGCGCAAAAGCGCCCGCGGGCTGCACACCCCTTGTTTCGGAGGAGAAAATGTGGTAGAATCAGACGCTATGAATACTACAACACTGACTTTTGAACAACGGTATGTGCAGGCGCGCAGACGCTTTATCGCGGCGGACTTCGCGAACCTGAACGATATGCAGAGACAAGCGGTCCTGGCTACGGAAGGCCCACTGCTGCTGCTGGCCGGAGCCGGCAGCGGTAAAACCACGGTGCTCATCCACCGGATCGCAAATCTCATTCAGTACGGCCGCGGCGCGGACACGGACGAAGTGCCCGATACGGCGACGGAGGAGGATCTCGCGCTGCTCGAGCGCACGGATCTGACGCCGGACGAGCGGCGGCGTGCGCGCAGGGCGGCGGCGGTCGAACCGGTCGAGCCGTGGCGCATCATCGCCATCACGTTCACGAACAAGGCTGCCGATGAGCTCAAGGAACGCATCGAGCGGATGCTCGGTCCGGAGGCTGCGGCGGATATCTGGGCCTCGACCTTCCACTCTGCATGCGTGCGCATCCTGCGGCGGGACGCGGACAAGCTCGGCTATCCCAACAGCTTCACGATCTATGACACGTCGGACAGTCTGGCGGTCGTCAAGCGCATCATCAAGGAGATGGATCTTGATGAAAAGGCGTTCCCGAACCGCGCCATGCTCACGGAGATCAGCCGCGCCAAGGATGCCGGCATCACGCCCGAGCAGTACCTTGCGCGCGCACAGGCCACGCACAACCCGCGCAACATCCGCATCGGTGAGATATACCAGACCTACTGGCAGCGCCTGTTTTCCGCCGGGGCGATGGACTTTGACGACCTGATCTACAACACCGTGCGCCTGCTCGATGAGCATGCGGACGTGCGTGAGCATTGGCAGCGCCGCTTCCGCTATGTGCTCATCGACGAGTATCAGGACACGAACAATCTCCAGTATCAGCTCGCGGCTCTGCTGGCTGACGGCTGGGGCAACATCTGCGTCGTCGGCGACGATGACCAGAGCATCTACAAGTTCCGCGGCGCGACGATCGAGAACATCCTCAATTTCGAAAAGCAGTACAAAAACGCGCGCACCATCCGCCTCGAGCAGAACTACCGCAGCACCGGCCGCATCCTCGATGCCGCCAACCACGTCATCGCCAACAACACCGGCCGCAAGGGAAAAACGCTCTGGACGAAGGCCGATGCCGGCGACCCGCTCACGCTCTACTGCGCCACGAACGAGAACGACGAGGCGCGTTACGTCGCCGCGAAGATCATGGACGATTTCGGGCAGGGGATCAACTTCCGTGACCATGCCGTGCTCTACCGCATGAACGCGCAGAGCAACCAGCTCGAATATGCCTTCAAGCGCAACGGCATCCCGTACCGCATCGTCGGCGGCACGCGCTTTTTTGACCGTGCCGAGGTCAAGGATATGCTGGCCTATCTGTGCGTCATCCAGACACCGGACGACGACCTGCGCCTGACGCGCATCATCAACACGCCCGCCCGCGGCATCGGCGCGCGCACGATCGAGACGGCCGTGCAGCTTGCGCATGCGCAGCAGACGAGCCTCTTTTCGGTCATCCGCCGCGCTGACGCGTATCCCGAGCTGCAGCGCAGCCAGATGCGTCTGCGCCAGTTTGCCATCCTGATCGAAGAGCTGCAGGAGCAGGCCAAGACCGTGCCGCCGGACGAGCTCTATGATCTGGTCGTGGAGCGCAGCGGCTATGTCCGCGCCCTTGAGGAGAAGAACACGGCCGAGGACGCTGCGCGCATCGAAAACGTGCAGGAGCTCAAGTCGAACATCATCGCCTTTGCCAAGGAGGCCGAAAACCCCACGCTCGCGGGCTTCCTCGATGAGGTCGCGCTCTATACGGATCTTGATAACTATGACCAGTCTGCCGACTGTGTCACGCTCATGACCATGCACGCGGCCAAGGGGCTGGAGTTTCCGACGGTGTTCATCATCGGCTGCGAGGAGGGCATTTTCCCCGGCCTGCGCTGCATCGGCGAGCCGGACGAGATGGAGGAAGAGCGCCGTCTGTGCTACGTCGCGCTCACCCGCGCGCGCGAGCACCTCATCCTCACGTGCGCCCGCCAGCGTATGCTCTTCGGCCGCACGACGGCCAACCGCGTCTCCCGCTTTGTCGAGGAGATCCCGGATGAGGACATCCGAAAGCTCAACGTCCCGCACGGCTATGGCTACTCCGAGCCCAGCCGCGACCAGCAGCAGTACCCGCCGCGCCGGAGCGAGCCGCGCGCCTACACGGTCTGCGCGCCGGAGCCGCGCCGCAAGCCGCCCATGCGCCCGGCGCCGCCCGCTGCAAAGCCCGCGTCCGGTGCAGCGCCGGCCTTTGCCGTCGGCGACCGCGTCGTGCACAAGGCGTTTGGCGACGGCGTCGTCGCAGCGGTCAAGCCCATGGGCGGCGACGCGCTGCTCGAGGTGGACTTTGAGACCGCCGGCACCAAGCGCCTCATGATGCGCGCAGCCGGTCAGTTCATGAAAAAGAAGGACTGAGCGCCAAAACGGCATAAAAGATCCACCGGCCTGCAGGCCGGTGGATCTTTTGCGCTCAGCCGAGCAGTCTTGCCAGCTCGTCAACGTCGGCCGCAAACTGCTGCGCGCCGGCCGGCTCAAGCAGGCTGCGGTCACGAAAGCCCCACAGCACACTGATGCACGGCAGACCGGCCGCGCGCGCCGTGGCGATGTCGACCTCCGAATCGCCGACAAAAACCGTCTTGTCGGGATCGGCGCCGAGCCGTTCCATGGCAGCCAGCAGCATGTCCGGCGCGGGCTTGCGCCGGATGGCCGCCGTCTCGCCGACGGCAATCGGCACTGCGTCGGCAAAGAAATCTGCCCGCAGTGCGCGCACGGCCTCGTCCGGCTTGTTGGACACGATGGCAAGCTTGCGCCCCTGCGCGTGCAGCTGCCGCAGCAGCGCGTCAACGCCGGGGTAGGGGGCGGTCTCGATGCGGCAGTTGGCGGCATAGTCGGCGTTATACTCTGCCAGCAGCGTCTCAAACAGCGCACCGTCTGTTCCGGCGGGTACGGACAGCTCCATCAGCCGCCGCGCCCCGTTGCCGAGCGCGGCGCGCATCTGCTGCCGCGTGCGCTCCGGCAGACCGTGGCGGGCGAGGGTGCGGTTCATGGCGGCGGTCAGGTCGCCGAGCGTGTCAAGCAGCGTGCCGTCGAGGTCGAAAATTACGGATGTGTAGTGCATAAAACGTATCTCCTTTGTTCAGGCACACTTATAGCGCATTTTCCGCCCGCTGTCAACCGAAAAAACAAGTTGACATCCGCTGCCGAATATGCTACTATAATGCAGCGCGCTGGGCGCGCATCCATATAGGTGTGGAATTCGGCTTGGAGAAGTACCCAAGTGGCCGAAGGGGCTCCCCTGCTAAGGGAGTAGGCTGTGATAAGCGGCGCGAGGGTTCAAATCCCTCCTTCTCCGCCAAAGACAAGACGCCGATTTCGGCGTCTTGTTTCTCTATCTGCATATCCGGAGAGTTACCGAAGTGGTCATAACGGGGCGGTCTTGAAAACCGTTAGGCGGCAACGCCACAGGGGTTCGAATCCCTTACTCTCCGCCAGAACCCCTCCTGCGGTCTGATGTCGCGGGAGGGTTTTGCGTTTTGCGCAGAATCGTGGCCGCTGTCGCTGCGCTGCATCACAGCGACGTATTTACCACGCGCCGAAAACATGATAGAATATCGCAAGGATTTTTTGCTGCGGGGTGATGATATGCGCATAAGACAATTGCTGTGCTTGCTTTTGTGCCTGGCGCTGCTGGCGGCGCTTCCGGCCTGTGCCGGAAGAACCGGTGAGCTGCCGCTGCCGTCACCAACGGCGGCGGTCACATCCGCAGCGCCAGAGCAGGAAGCGGCTGTGCCGCCGGAGGAGGATGCCTCCGGTTTTGTCCTGCTGAGCGAGGTCGTGCCGGATGTGATCCTTGAGATGCGCTACTATTCGACCTATAACTTCGTGGGCGAGCGCATCGACGGGTATGAGCAGCCGGTCGCGCTGCTGACCGTACAGGCGGCGGAGGCACTCAAAGCGGTCAGCGATGAGATGGCTGCCATGGGTTACCGGCTGAAAGTGTTCGATGCCTACCGCCCGCAGACGGCGGTGACGCAGTTTGTTCGCTGGGCGCAGGATGCGGATGATACCCGCATGCAGGCGTATTTCTACCCGGAGACGGAAAAAAGTGCGCTCTTTTCGCAGGGCTACATTGCCGAGCGTTCCGGTCACAGCCGCGGCAGCACGGTCGATCTGACGCTGCTGGAGCTGCGCACGGGGCGCGAGGTCGATATGGGCGGCACGTTTGATTATTTCGGCGCACGCAGCCACGCGGATTTTTCCGGTATCAGCGCGGAGCAGTCGGCCATGCGCGCGCTGCTGCGCGATACGATGGTCCGGCACGGCTTCCGGCCGTATGCAGGGGAGTGGTGGCACTTCACATTGGAAAATGAGCCCTATCCCGACACCTATTTTACCTTCCCGGTCAGCGCCGCTTCGCTGGCAGGCAAGGCCGCGTGATTTTCACACATATCCCTCGGCGCTGCGCTGAGGGATCTTTCTGCCCTGAAAACTTTTTGCCCCGCGTACAATACCGTTGCGGGACAGGCGCTTTTATGCTATGATACCGAATAGCCGTGCACCGGCGCACAGCGCACGGAGCGCGCGGCAGGCGCCCCTTTGAAGTTTGTAGATCAGAAAGGACGATACAAAGATGAAACCGAAATTTGACGGCTATGCGGCACAGTATGACGCATGGTTCATGACCAATGAAAACCTGTTCCAGAGCGAGCTTCGCCTGTTCCAGAAAGCGCTTGGCGACATTTCCGGCAAGCGCGTGCTCTCCGTCGGCTGCGGCAGCGGCCTGTTCGAGAGCATGATCGACTGCAGCGGCATCGAGGGCATCGAGCCCTCGCGTGACATGGGCGCGATCGCGCAAAAGCGCGGCGTGAACGTGATCTCGTTCGGCGCAATCGAGGAGGCAGAGCTCGAGGACAACGCCTACGACATGATCTATCTCAACGGCAGCTCCAGCTACATGGAGGATCTGACGTATGCGTTCAACGTCTGCAGAAAGGCGCTCAAGCCGAACGGAACGTTCGTTTCGCTGGATGTGCCCAAGGAGAGCGCGTTCGGTTTCATGTATCTGCTGGCGAAGGAAGCCGGCACGTTTGACCACCCCTCGCTCAACGGTGTCATGCCCGAGCTGCCGTACCCGCTGGAGCTGTGCTGTGCAGGCGTGTGGCACTCCACCGAGGAGAAGATCGACGCGCTCAAGTCGCTCGGCTTCCATGACTTTGAATTCTATCAGACGCTGCTGCGCAACCCCATGTACACCAACGAGGTCGTGGAGGATGTCGTGCCCGGCTATCAGAGCGGCGGCTATGTTGCGATCATCGCGCACAAATAAGCGGGGCGCGAGATGAAGCTTTCCCGGAGGATCTATGCGTGCGCGGAGAAGATCTGGCCGCAGTATCTGTGCCATCCCTTTGTGGTGCAGATGGCGGACGGAACACTGCCGGAGGAGAAGTTCCGCTACTATATGCTGCAGGATTATCTGTACCTGCGCGACTATGTGAAGATCTTTGCGGCCATCATCCAGAAGGCTGACGATTTCGAGCAGATCCGTTTCCTGAGCGCGCAGCTCTCGGACACGATCGGCGAGACGTTTCGCACGCACCTGCCGTATATGCGGCGCCTCGGCGTCACGGATGCGGAGATCGCCGCCGCGCGTCCGCACATCGACAGCAGCGCCTATACGCACTATATGATCTGCGAGGCGCAGGCGGGCGATGTGCTGACCGGACTCGTGACGCTGCTCAACTGCTCGTGGAGCTATGCGTATGTTGCCGAGCGGATGGTCGCGCGCTATCCGCACGCACTTACGGATGAGCGCTACGGCGCGTGGTTTGCGGGCTATGTGTCGGATGCCTACCGGCAGACCAATCAGGAGCTGATCGACCGCATCGACGCGCTCGGCGCCTCCGTCGACGAGGCGACGGCGCAGCACCTGTGTGAGATCTTTGAAAACTGCTGCCGGTTTGACCTGCGCTTTTGGGATATGGTCTATACGATGGGGGAGCAGCTCGCGCCCCTGCGCAGCGGCGAAGCATGAAACACCGGCGGATGTGCCAATGTGCATCCGCCGGTCATCTTGCGGGGAATAAAAAACGGAGACTGGATGTTCCAGTCTCCAGCGATGTAGTCAGCAAAGTTTGCAAGACAGGGCTGACCGCAGCATCTTTAGTATAGAAGCAGGCGCTGCCGCTGTCAAGAGAAAAATAGCAGAAAAATGCAGAGCTTCCGGAAACAAGAACCGACAAATATTTCTCCGCGAAAAGTGAGATTTTGCTTGACAACCGTGCTGGGAATCATTATAATGAAAAAGCTACATCGGGGTGTAGCGCAGATGGTAGCGCGCATGGTTCGGGACCATGAGGCCGCGAGTTCAAGTCTCGCCACTCCGACCATCAAAAATCGGTTGAAATCGCAAGATTTCAACCGATTTCTTTTATATTTTATCTTGCAAATAATTCCACGAAATAGGAAATTTTGAGCTTCATTCGGAATGGAACCTGAATGAGAAAATTTTTATGGTTTTCGCCTAATCATTTCAAAGCGTATTCCGAACTATTCTGCATTGCTTTTGCTTTCATGTGCAGACGCGGAAATATGTTGATAATTGTGCAGAAATATAGTATTATTTTCTTAAAGGAGGGGAATATATGGCTCTTTCAAATACATATACCGTCGTCAATGGCCAGCTGCCTGAGTTTTTCCAAAAAATACAAGATGGTCAGGCTCCTGATAAGTTTACCCAGCAACATCTTAAAGATATTGGATTTACCTCGACAAACCACAGGGCATTTATTCAAATCCTTAAATCGTTGGGTTTCTTAACACCAGATGGCACCCCAACACAACGGTATCATGAATACCGCAATCATGCTGTCTGCAAAAAAGTAATGGGCACAGCAATAAAAGAAGCGTATTCAGATTTGTTTGTCATAAAAGAAAAACCTACAGCAAGTGACAAAGACATAATACAAGGGAAATTCAAGAGTTCATTTAACACAACAGATTTAGTTGCAGAGCGCCAAACAAAGACATTTTTTGCTCTTCTTGAGTTAGCAGATCTCGATGTGCAGGATGCTCATACAAATGAGCCGTTACATAGAGATCATGTCCAAGAAACTCCTACGACGGAACCTGACACTCATCCTGCCGAAAGAACTGATCCGCAAATTGTACCCCCCAGGAGTAAATCCCCCAGTTTGCACTATAATATCGAAATTCATTTGCCAGCCACTAAAGACATTGAAGTATACAATGCGATATTCAAATCAATAAAGGAGCATTTATTTGATTGATAATTCTACATCTTTGAGGGATTTTTTATTTCGTGGGTTAATGTTGGAATCAGAAGCAGAGCGATTTCAGTCTGCTGGAATTCAAATAGGTGCATCTGCGTCTAATTCGGACCAACACCTATTGGCTGAAGCTTTGGCACCGTTTAGTGTCTCACGGAGAAACAATGCACTAGAAATGGCCCGTTTGTATGCTTTGCTACATTGTTTTGAAAATGAAGTCCGTTCTCTCATTAGGGATACTCTCCTTGAGAAAGAAGGGCCGGACTGGTGGGCGAAACTATCCTCCCGTGTTAGAAATCACGCGGAAAGTCGCCAAAAAACAGCCTTTAAAGATAGTTGGCTTGAAGGAGAAAAAGCGGACTCTCTGGGTTTTGCTGACTTTGGTATGTTGGCTACCATCATGGTTGAGAAATGGGAATATTTTGAAAGCATAATTCCGTCCCAGCATTGGCTTATTCAACGAATGGAAGAACTTGAAAAAGCTCGCAATTTTATTGCACATAATCGGATGTTGCTTCCTAGTGAGTTTCAGCGAATGTATATGTATATAGCAGATTGGAACCGTGTAATTGGCCTTTAATTGTGGAAACACTGATTGTCGACTATCTGAATACCATCAAAAATCGGCAGGTTTTCGTAGAAACTTGCCGATTTTAATTCTATTCGGTTGTTTCTTCGCGCAGCAGATCTTTAAACAGAACGCTCATGTAATCTCTGCGGCCATACAGAACACGGTCAATGTAGACATCGTTGCCTTGTACACGGTAAAACACCATATAATTGCCGCTGACAAGAAAACGATAGTCAGTTCCTACATCTGCAATAGAGGATAACGGGGTTCCCATTTCTGCAAAATTTTTCAACGGGTCAACCGCGTCCATAATGCGATTGATCACGCGTTCCGCAGCAGAACGATTTTGAAGTTCCAATACGATGTAATCCCAAATGTCATCCAAATCACGACGGGATTCAGGTGAGTAATGAATTTTATTCTTCATTCGCTCTTGCGCGGAAGTGCGCCCTCATATCATCCGGTGTCAGCCAGCCTTCCGTTTCGCCGGAGTGGCGGCCTTTTGCAAGCTCATTCATCAGGCGGATGGTCGCCTGTGTTCTCTCATAGTCCTGCATATCCACGATAGCGTACCGCCCGCGCCCGTTTTTCGTCAAAAAGACAGGAGCGCCCACAGCCACGTCATGCAATACCGCGCTGTAATTTCGCAGATCAGAAATAGGTTTAATGTTCGGCATTTCTATCAGCTCCCTTCAAACATAGTATAGCCCATTTTGCTGTAAAATTCAACAGCAAATTTGCAGCTCGCATTTATAGAAATGCGAGCTGCCTATGTATTTAGAATAAATACCTCTTGCCGACTGCCAGAAAACCGTTGATATATCTGCGTTTTCTGAAATCCTATAATTACACTCCGACCACTCGGAGCAAGCTGTATGGCTTGCTCCGAATTTTTATATCTGCAAAGACACAGAGGCCGCGATCACACGATCGCGGCCTCTTTTCATATGCGGTTATCCGGCAGCTCAGAACAGACCGGTGATCCTGCCGTTTTCGTCCACGTCGATCTTTTCGGCGGCGGGGACCTTGGGCAGACCCGGCATGGTCATGATCTCGCCCGTCAGGGCAACGATGAAGCCCGCACCGGCGCTGACCTTCAGGCTGCGCACGGTGACGGCAAAATCCTTGGGCGCGCCCAGCAGAGTGGGATCATCCGACAGAGAGTACTGAGTCTTTGCCATGCACACAGGCAGATCGCCGAAGCCGAGCTCTGTGAGCCGCTCTGCCTGCTTCTGGGCAGCGGGGGTCAGCACGGCCTTCGCGCCGCCGTAGACGCGCTGCACGATGGCGTTGAGCTTTCTGACAAGCGTGATGTCGGTGGGGTAGGAGAAGGTAAATTCCTCCGAGCAGGGCTGCTCGCACAGGCGCACGACCTCTTCAGCCAGCGCCTTGCCGCCCTCGCCGCCCTTGGCCCAGACCTCGGAGAGCACAGCGCGCACGCCGAGCTCCCGGCACTTGTCCTCCACGAGCTGCAGTTCGGCTTCCGTGTCGATGGGGAAGGCGTTGATCGCCACCACGCACGGCAGGTGATACGTGCTGCGGATGGTGTTGACATGGTGCAGCAGGTTGGGCAGCCCCTTTTCCAGTGCATCAAGATTCTCTGTGTTCAGCTCGGCCTTGGGCACGCCGCCGTGGCTCTTGAGCGCGCGCACGGTGGCCACGATGACCACGGCGTTCGGGCGCAGACCGGCCAGACGGCACTTGATGTCCAGAAACTTTTCCGCGCCCAGATCCGCGCCGAAGCCGGCCTCGGTCACGACATAGTCGCCCAGCTTGAGCGCCATGCGCGTTGCGGTGACTGAGTTGCAGCCGTGGGCGATGTTCGCAAACGGACCGCCGTGGATGAGCGTGGGCGTACCCTCAAGCGTCTGCACGAGGTTGGGCTTGAGCGCATCCTTGAGCAGCGCGGTCATCGCGCCCTCGGCCTTGAGGTCGTGGGCGGTGACGGGCTTGCCGTCGAAGGTATAGGCCACGATCATCCGGCCGAGCCGCGCCTTGAGATCGGTGATGTCGCTGGCGAGGCACAGCACCGCCATGACCTCGGAGGCCACGGTGATGTCAAAGCCGTCCTCGCGGGGGACGCCCTGAATGCGCCCGCCGAGACCGTCCACGATCTGGCGCAGCTGGCGGTCGTTCATGTCCACGCAGCGCTTCCACGTGATTTGCTTGACGTCGATGCCCAGGGCGTTGCCCTGCTGGATGTGGTTATCGAGCATGGCGGCCAGCAGGTTGTTGGCTGCGCCGATGGCGTGAAAATCACCGGTGAAGTGGAGATTGATGTCCTCCATGGGCACGACCTGCGCATAGCCGCCGCCGGCAGCGCCGCCCTTGACGCCGAACACCGGGCCGAGAGACGGCTCACGCAGCGCAGCCACGGCATTTTTGCCGATTTTGCGCAGACCGTCTGCCAGACCGACGGAGGTCGTGGTCTTGCCCTCGCCCGCAGGGGTGGGGTTGATGGCCGTCACGAGGATGAGCTTGCCGTCCGGACGCTCGGCGCGATCCTTGAGCAGCTGCGGGTCGATCTTGGCCTTATAGCGGCCGTACTGTTCGAGATAGGATTCGTCGATACCGGCGGTGGCGGCGATATCCGCGATCGGGTGCATCCGGCACTGCTGGGCGATCTCAATATCCGTCATCATGTTGCGAGCCCCCCCTTATCAAATGTCAAAGTACTTCTTCGCGGACTGGAACAGCTTCATATCGTAGCAGCCGTCCACGTTCTGATACAGGCCGTCGCCGATGCGCTCGGCGTGGCCCATCTTGCCGAGGACGCGGCCGTCCGGGGACGTGATGCCCTCGACAGCCCAGATCGAGCCGTTGGGGTTGACGTCCACGTCCATGCCGGGCACGCCGTCGGCGTCGACGTACTGCGTGATGATCTGACCGTTGCCGGCGAGTTTGCGCACGAGCTCCTCACTGCACAGGAAGCGGCCCTCACCATGCGAGATCGGGACGGTATACACATCGCCGACCTGCGTGCCCGCCAGCCACGGGGAGCGGTTGGAGGCGATGCGGGTGCGCACCAGACGCGACTGGTGGCGGCCGATCGTGTTGAAGGTCAGCGTCGGGCAGGACGCGTCCGTGTCAATGATCTCACCGTAGGGCACGAGACCGAGCTTGATGAGCGCCTGGAAGCCGTTGCAGATGCCGAGCATGAGACCGTCGCGGTTTTTCAGCAGATCCATGGTCGCATCCCGCACTTCCGGGTTGCGGAAGAAGGCAGTGATGAACTTGGCCGAGCCGTCGGGCTCGTCGCCGCCGGAGAAGCCGCCGGGGACGAAGATGATCTGGCTGCTGCGCGCAGCGCCGGCAAACCGGCTGATGGAGTCTGCCACGTCCTGCGCGGACTGGTTGTTGAGCACAAGGATCTCCGGCTCAAGCCCGGCGCGGTGCACGGCGCGGGCGGAGTCGTATTCGCAGTTCGTGCCGGGGAACACGGGGATGAGCACCTTGGGCACGGCCACGCCGATCCTGGGCGCGACGCGCGCGGCGGCGGGGGCGGACAGCACGGGGACCTGCGCCGTGTCGGCCGCCGTGCGGCTCGGGTACACGGATTCCAGCACGCCCTCGTTGAGCGCCAGCAGCTCCGAAACGGCGGCGCTGTCGGCACCGATGCGCACGACGGGCTCTGCGGTGGTGACACCCAGACGGATGGCGTCCGCCGTGTCCTCGGTGAGCTCCGCCACGATCGCGCCGGGATAGAGCGTGTTCCAGTCCACGGCCGTATTCTCGGCGCTGAAGCCGATCTCGTTGCCGAAGGACATGTTCATCACGGCCTCGCTCAGACCGTTTTCCACGGCCCACGCGGCGCGGACTTTTCCGCTGCGTGCGAGCGTGTGCAGCGCCTCCCATGCGGCCTTGATACCGTCGGCATCCGCACCGGAGAACAGGTACACGGGATGACCCGCGGCCTTGAACTCCGTGGAGAGCACCTCGTGCGTCTTCAGCGGCGCGATGGCGAAGGAGATGAGCGTGGGCGGCACATCGAGATCAAGGAACGTGCCGGACATGGAGTCCTTGCCGCCGATGGCGGCGGCACCGAGCTCGAGCTGGGCGTCCACCGTGCCGAGCAGGGCGGCAAAGGGCTTGCCCCAGCGCTCCGGCTCGGTGCGCAGCTTCTCGAAAAACTCCTGGAAGGAGAGGTAGGCTTTCTTATAGTCCGCACCGGCGGCGACGAGCTTCGCCATCGAGGTGTAGACCGCGTTGTATGCGCCGATGTAGGGATCGGTACTCGTCTGCTCCGGATCGCAGCCCCAGGCCATGACGCTGGCCTGATCCGTCTCCTGACCGGGCAGGACCGGGAACACGGCAGCCATCGCCTGCGCGGGGGAGCGCTGCGTCCTGCCGCCGTAGGGCATCAGGATCGAGCCTGCGCCGATGGTGCTGTCAAAGCGTTCCACAAGGCCGCGGCGCGAGGCGCAGCGGAGGCTGGACGCCATCTCGCGCAGGGAGCTGAAGCGGGGCTGCGCCAGCGCAGCGCGATCCTTGCGCGCGACGTGCACGCCGGCGTGCTTGACGGCGCCGTTGGTATTGAGGAAGGCACGGCTGAGGTCGGCGATGACCGCGCCGTTCCACTCCATGACCATGCGGGCGTCCGCGGTGACGACGGCCACCTGATACGCCTCGAGGTTTTCCGCCTTGGCAGCGCGGATGAAGGCGTCTGCGTCTCCGGCGGCCACGACCACGGCCATGCGCTCCTGCGATTCGGAGATGGCAAGCTCCGTGCCGTCGAGACCGTCGTACTTCTTGCGCACGGCGTCGAGGTCGATGCGCAGACCGTCGGCCAGCTCGCCGATGGCCACGCTGACGCCGCCCGCGCCGAAGTCGTTGCAGCGCTTGATGAGGCGGGTCACGTCGCCGTTGCGGAACAGGCGCTGGATCTTGCGCTCCTCGGGCGCGTTGCCCTTTTGCACCTCGGAGGCCATGGTCGCGAGCGATTTCAGGTTGTGGCTCTTGGACGAGCCGGTCGCGCCGCCGATGCCGTCACGACCCGTGCGGCCGCCGAGGAGGATGACCACGTCGCCGGGCGCGGGGCACTCGCGGCGGACGTTGTATGCGGGGGCGGCCGCCACCACGGCGCCGCATTCCAGACGCTTGGCGATGTAGCCCTCGTGATAGATCTCCGCCACATGGCCGGTGGCAAGACCGATCTGGTTGCCGTAGGAGGAGTAGCCCGCCGCGGCGGTCTGGCACAGCTTGCGCTGCGGCAGCTTGCCGGGCAGCGTCTTGTCGAGCGCGGCTCTCGGGTCGCCCGCGCCGGTCACGCGCATGGCCTGATGCACATAGGCGCGGCCGGAGAGCGGGTCACGGATGCAGCCGCCGATGCAGGTGGCCGCGCCGCCGAAGGGCTCGATCTCGGTGGGGTGGTTGTGGGTCTCGTTTTTGAACATCAGCAGCCAGTCCTGCGCCTCGCCGTCGACCGTTGCGGTGACATGGATGGAGCAGGCGTTGATCTCCTCGCTCTCGTCGAGCTCGGGCAGCAGGCCGCGCTTTTTGAGGGTCTTTGCGCCGATGGTGGCGATGTCCATGAGGGTCTGGGGGCGCTTGGCGGCCTTTTCCTTGCCATAGACCTCCACGCGCGCGGCCAGATACCGCTCATAGGCGGCCTGGATCGCGGGGTCGTCGATCTCCACGTTGTCGATGTGGGTGGAGAAGGTAGTGTGGCGGCAGTGATCGGACCAGTACGTGTCCACCACGCGGATCTCGGTGATGGTCGGCTCGCGGCGCTCGTCGTCGCGGAAATAGCGCTGCAGGAACGTCAGATCGTCCAGATCCATGGCCAGACCGAGCTCGTCGCGCAGCGCATCGAGCGCAGCGCTGTCCATCGCGGTGAAGCCCTCCACGGTGCGCACGGTGGTGGGGATGTCGTACTCCATGCGCAGCGTCTCCGGCAGATCGAGAGATGCCTCGCGGCTCTCGACGGGGTTGATGACATACTGCTTGACCGCGGCAATCTCGGCATCCGTCAGCTTGCCGGAGAGCGCATACACGCGCGCGGTGCGCACGAGCGGACGCTCGCCCTGCGACAGGATCTGCACGCACTGCGCGGCGGAATCGGCGCGCTGGTCATACTGGCCGGGCAGATATTCCACGGCAAACACCGTGTCGCCCTGCGGCAGCGCGTCCGTCACGGTGTCGAGCTGGGGCTCGGACAGCACCGTTTTAACGGTGTAGTCAAACAGCTCCCGGCTGATGCCCTCGAGGTCGTAGCGGTTGAACAGCCGCAGCCCCGTCAGGGACTCGATGCCCAGAAATGCCCGCAGATCCTCCAGCAGGGCACGCGCCTCGTTCGCCAGTGCCTCTTTCTTTTCTACGTATACTCTGTAAACCATGCCTGCGCTCGCTCCCTTCACTGTTCCAGCGCCTTGAGGGCGCGCTGACCGATGTCATGGCGGTAGAACGCGTTGTCAAACCGCACAGTCTGCACCATCGCATACGCCTTTTGCACGGCGCTCCTGAGATCCTGCGCCGTTGCGGTCACGCCGAGCACGCGCCCGCCGTTGGTCAGCAGCTTCCCGTCAGCCAGCTTTGCGCCCGCCACATACGTGTGCGCGGCGGTCTCGGCGGGCATCGTGATGGCAAAGCCCTTTTCATAATGCTCCGGGTAGCCGTCGGACGCCATGATGACGCAGCAGGCGGCGCCGTCGGAGAATTTGACCTCCGTCTCTGCGAGCGTGCCGCCGCGGCAGGCCTGCATGATCGTCAGCAGGTCGCTCTCGAGCAGCGGCAGGACGACCTGCGTTTCCGGGTCGCCGAAGCGGCAGTTGTATTCGATGACCTTCGGGCCGTCCGGCGTCAGCATCAGGCCGAAATACAGGCAGCCGCGGAACGTGCGCCCCTCGGCATTCATCGCGCGCATGGTGGGCAGGAAAATGGTGTCCATGCACGTGCGGGCGATGGCATCGGTGTAATACGGATTCGGGGCGACGGTGCCCATACCGCCGGTGTTGAGCCCCTCGTCATGGTCGTGCGCCCGCTTGTGATCCATCGAGGACACCATGGGCACGACGGTCTTGCCGTCCGTAAAGGCGAGCACGGAGACCTCGGGGCCGGTGAGAAATTCCTCAATGACCACCTGACTGCCGCTGCTGCCGAAGGCGCGTTCGAGCATGATGGTCTCGACCGCGGCAATGGCGGCCGCGCGATCCTCCGCGATGAGCACGCCCTTTCCCAGCGCCAGACCGTCGGCCTTGACGACGACGGGCAGGGGACAGGTCCTGACATAGTCCATGGCGGCGCCGGCGTCGGTGAACACCTGATACTCCGCCGTCGGGATGCCGTACTTTTTCATCAGCTCCTTGGAAAAGACCTTGCTGCCCTCGATGATGGCAGCCTTCGCCTCGGGGCCGAAGCAGGGGATGCCGGCGGCCTCCAGCGCGTCCACCGCGCCGAGCACCAGCGGATCGTCCGGCGCGACCACGGCAAAATCGATATCGTGGCTCTTGGCAAAGGCCACCTGTGCGGGGATGTCCTTCGCGCCGATGTCCGCAACGCACACGGCGTCGGCCGCGATGCCGCCGTTTCCGGGCAGGCAGTAGATCGTCTCCACTTCGGGGTTCTCTTTCAGTTTTCTGACGATGGCGTGCTCACGGCCGCCACCGCCGATGACCAGAAGGTTCATGGCGCTCTCCCTCGATTTTCTTAATATTTTTGTTTGCCGCCGCGCAAATGCCGGGTGGGATCTGCGCGGCGGCAAAAACGGATATGCATGTGATGACTCAGTGGTGGAACAGCCGCGCGCCGGTGAAGGCCAGCACCATGCCGTACCTGTCGGCGGTGGCGATGACGTGGTCGTCGCGGATCGAGCCGCCCGGCTCTGCGATGTAGGTCACGCCGGATTTTCGCGCGCGCTCAACATTGTCGCCGAAGGGGAAGAACGCGTCGCTGCCGACGGTGACGCCGGTCTGCGTTGCGATCCATGCCTTCTTTTCCTCGGCGGTCAGCACCTCGGGGCGCACCTTGAAGGTGTTTTGCCACACGCCGTCGGCCAGCACGTCCTCATACTCGTCGGAGGTGTAGACGTCGATGGCGTTGTCGCGGTCGGGACGGCGGATGTCGTCCACGAACTGCAGCGCAAGGACCTTCGGATGCTGGCGCAGGTACCAGTTGTCCGCCTTCTGTCCGGCCAGACGCGTGCAGTGGATGCGGCTCTGCTGACCCGCGCCCACGCCGATGGCCTGACCGTCCTTGACGTAGCAGACGGAGTTGGACTGCGTGTACTTGAGCGTGATGAGGGCGACGATCATGTCGATCTTCGCGTTCTCGGGCAGGTCTTTGTTCTCCGAGACGATGTTCGTGAGCATGTCCTTATCGATCACGAGGTCATTGCGCCCCTGCTCGAAGGTAATGCCGAACACGTCCTTGTGCTCCGTCGCGGCGGGCAGATAGTCCGGGTCGATCTGCACGACATTGTAGTTGCCCTTTTTCTTGGTTTTCAGGATCTCCAGCGCCTCGTCGGTGTAGCCCGGGGCGATGATGCCGTCGGACACCTCGTCCTTGAGGTAGCGCGCGGTCGCAGCGTCACAGGTGTCGGACAGCGCTGCCCAGTCGCCGTAGGAGCACAGACGGTCAACGCCGCGCGCGCGGATGTAGGCGCAGGCGATGGGCGTGAGCTCCGCAGCCGGATCGACGAAGTAGATCTTCTTGTCCACCTCGCTCAGCGGCAGACCGACGGCCGCGCCGGCGGGGGACACGTGCTTGAAGCTGGCAGCGGCGGGCAGGCCGGTGGCGGCCCTGAGCTCCTTGACGAGCTGCCAGGAGTTGAGCGCGTCGAGCAGGTTGATGTAGCCGGGCTTGCCGTTGAGGACGGCAAACGGCAGGTCAGACCCGTCGCGCATAAAGACGCGGGACGGCTTCTGGTTGGGGTTGCAGCCATATTTCAGTTCCAGCGTGTTCATATCGTTACGGCCTCCTTAATCGCCCAGATTTTTGTTGAACAGGCGCACCTCGCCGTTCACGTTCGTGTAAAGGGACACCTTGTTGTCCGCATTGAGCGCCTGCCAGACCTCCTCCGGCGCCGGCACGGTGACCTCCAGCGGCTCGCCGGCGAAGGTCGGCAGGGGACTGCCGTCGCCCTGGTAGGTGCTGATGAAGTATCCCTGTCCGGCGTCGACGCCCTCATAGCAGAAAAACTCGCGCAGGCAGCGCCCGTTTCTGCGCTTGAGGATCGAGAGCTCAAACGAGCCGTCGGCATTGAGGATGGCGGAGATGCGCGGCGTCCAGTTCGGGTCGTCCGGCTCGTATTCGCGGGTCATGAGCCCCTTGCGGAAGTCGCCGTACCGGCAGACGGTATCCGTCTGGTCGCCGTTCGTGACCACGAGCGCGTTGCCCATTGTGCGCACGGGGTGGTAGATGATGAGACTGGGGTCTTCGAGCTTCGCGGGGTCGTGCGCCTCGGTGCGGATGCCGTCGTCCGTGGTGACAAAGACGCGGTTGCGGCTGTTGGCGCTGCGGCCCATGATGAAATAGTAAACGAGGTCACGGCTGACAAGAATGCCGCGGCCGGGGTAGGGATTTTCCCGCAGAAGGGTGAGAAAGTCAAGCATTGCACTTCTCCTTTACGATTTGTTCCGACACCAGCTCCGCCGCTCGCGGCAGGAGCTGCCATTCCGCCTGCTCCATGACCCGGCGCTGGAGCGTTTCGGGCGTGTCATCCGGCAGGACCTCCACCGCTTTTTGCAGCAGGATGCGTCCGCCGTCCGGGATCTCGTTGACAAAGTGTACCGTCGCACCCGTGACCTTCACACCCGTTCGAAGCGCCGCCTCGTGGACCTTCAGACCGTACATCCCCTTGCCGCAGAACGCGGGGATCAGCGACGGGTGCACGTTCAGGATGCGCGACGGCCAGCGCGCGGTGAAGTCCGCGCTCAGGATGGTCAGGAAACCGGCCAGCACGATCAGATCGATCTCACACTCTGTCAGAAGTGCCGACAGCGCCGCCTCGAAGGCGGCCTGACCGCCGCACTGCTTCGGCGAGACCGTCTGCGCGCGGACACCGGCATTGGCTGCCCGCGTCAGCGCGTAAGCGTCCTCGTTGGACGAGACCACCAGTGTGATCTCACCGTGGGCAAGCGTGCCCGCAGCCTGTGCGTCGAGCAGCGCCTGCAGATTCGTGCCGCCGCCGGAGACCAGCACGGCGATCTTCGCTTTGTTCATAGTCAGGTTTTCTCCTTTGCCGGCGTGTTGTTTCAGCATAGACGGACTTTTTCCTCGCCGGTGACGATCTCGCCGCAGACGTAGGCGTCGACGCCCTCGGCTCTGAGCGCGGCGAGCGCCGCCTCGGCGGTCTCGGGGCTGACGACCACGATCATGCCAACGCCCATGTTGAAGGTGTTGAACATATCGTGCTCGTCGATGCCGCCCTTGGCCTGCAGCAGGCCGAAGACGGCGGGCGTGCGGATCGCGGCCCTGTCGATGCGGGCGCACAGCCCGTCGGGGATGCAGCGCGGGATGTTTTCGTAGAAGCCGCCGCCGGTGATGTGGCTCACGCCGCGCACGTCGGCAGCGTCGATGCAGCGCAGAACGGGCTTGACGTAGATCACGGTCGGGCGCAGCAGCGCCTCGCCCAGCGTTTCGCCGAGCTCGTCATAGTAGCGGTTGAGATCGGTGTTCTCCACGTCGAACACCTTGCGCACGAGCGAATAGCCGTTGGAGTGGAAGCCGGATGAGGGCAGAGCCAGCACCACGTCGCCCGCCGCCATACGGCCGGAGTCGATGACCTTCGGCTTGTCCACAAGACCGACGGTGAAGCCGGCCAGATCGTAGTCGTCGGCCGCCATCATGCCGGGGTGCTCGGCCGTCTCGCCGCCGATGAGGGCGCAGCCGGCCTGCACGCAGCCCTCGGCAACGCCGGCGACGATGGACGCGACCTTTTCGGGCACATTCTTGCCTATGGCGATGTAGTCAAGGAAAAACAGGGGCTTTGCGCCGCAGCAGATCACGTCGTTGACGCACATGGCCACGCAGTCGATGCCGATGGTGTCATGTTTGTCCATGAGCTCAGCCAGACGCAGCTTCGTGCCGACGCCGTCCGTGCCCGAGACGAGCACGGGCTCACGCATGCCGGAGATGTCGGGGGCAAACAGGCCTCCGAAGCCGCCGATGTCCGACACCACGCCGGGGATGCGGGTGCGCCTGACGTCATCGCGCATGAGCTTTACGCCTTCGTAACCGGCTGTGATGTCCACACCGGCTGCCGCGTAAGCGGCGGATCGGGAGTTTTCCATGTCGATCATTCCTTTCCGTTCCAGCAGTACGTGCAGACCTTGTCCCGGTCGATGCCGATGGCCTCCAGCACGCCGTCAAGAGATTGGTATCCGAGCGAGTCAAAACCGAATTTTTCGCAGATGGAGCTCAGCAGGCACTTTCCGCGCTCGGTAGAGGCGTCGGCGTACTCGTCGAGATGCTTCTGCCCCTCGTCGCCCTCGAGCTCCTGCACCACGCGCCGCGCCAGCAGCTCCATGTCGGAGTTGCCGCGCGAGAAGTTCAGGTACTTGCAGCTGTACATGATGGGCGGGCAGGCGGAGCGCATATGCACCTCTTTCGCGCCCGACTCGTAGAGAAAATCCACCGTCTCGCGCAGCTGCGTGCCGCGCACGATGGAGTCGTCCACAAACAGCAGCTTTTTCCCCTCGATGAGCTCGGACACGGGGATCTGCTTCATCTTGGCCACCTGATTGCGCACCTCCTGATTGTCCGGCGTGAACGAGCGCGGCCAGGTGGGTGTGTACTTGACAAAGGGGCGGGCAAAGGGCTTGCCGCTGCGGTTGGCGTAGCCGATGGCGTGCGGCACGCCGGAATCCGGCACGCCTGCGACGTAGTCCACATCGGGCAGACGTCCCTGCGCGAGCTCCTGCCGCGCCATGATGTCGCCGTTGTGGTAGCGCATGACCTCGACGTTCACGCCCTCGTAATTCGAGTTGGGGTAGCCGTAGTACGTCCAGAGGAAGCCGCAGATCTTCATCTCCTCGCCCGCGGGCGAGACGGTCTCGTAGCCGTTTCGCGTCAGCGCCACGATCTCACGCGGGCCGAGCTCATAGGCGTCCTCGTAGCCAAGCTTGTGGTAGGCGAACGATTCAAACGAGACGCACAGACTGCCGTCCGGATGCCTGCCGACCAGAACGGGCAGCCGTCCCAGCTTGTCGCGGGCGGCCAGAATGCCGTCCGGCGTCATCAGCAGGATCGTGATGGAGCCGCGGATCATCTCCTGCGCGTACAAAATACCCTCCACGAGGTTTTCCTTCATGTTGATGAGGGCGGCCACCAGCTCCGAGACGTTGACCTTGCCGCTGCTCTGCGCCATGAACTGGTGCCCGTGGTCGGAGAAGTAGGTGTCGATCAGCTCGTCGATATTGTTGATGATGCCCACCGTACAGATGGCATACAGACCAAGGTGCGAGCGCACGAGCAGCGGCTGCGGATCCGTGTCGCTGATGCAGCCGATGCCGACGTAGCCCTTGAACTCGTGCAGGTTGCCCTCAAACTTCGTGCGGAAGGGCGTGTTTTCAATGTTGTGGATCTCACGCACGAACCCGTTTTCGCGCCCGTAGACCACCATTCCGCCCCGGCGCGTGCCGAGATGAGAGTGGTAGTCCGTGCCGAAAAACACATCCAGCCCCACTTCGCGGTGGGAAAACGCTCCGAAATATCCGCCCATTACGCGAAAAACAGCTCGGAGAGCGTCATGGGATCCACATACTGACCGTCCTTATAGACGCGCATGTTGCCGCTGGCGACCTCGTCAATGAGCATGACGCTGCCGTCGGCCGCGTAGCCGAACTCGAACTTGATGTCGTAGAGCTCCATGCCCTTTTCCTTCAGGTCGTCGGCGACGATCTTCGTGATCTTCTGGGTCTGTGCCTTCAGATCCTCGTACTGTGCGTCGGTCATCACGCCCAGCGCGATTAGCGCATCCTTGGTGATCAGCGGATCGCCCTTGGCGTCGTCCTTCAGGGTCGTCTCGACGTAGTACGGCAGGTCGGCGCCGGACTCGATGAGGTCGCCGTAGCGGCGGATGAACGAGCCGACGGCCTTGCGGCGGCAGATGACTTCCAGACCGTGACCGAAGACCTTGGCAGGGAGGACCTCCATGGTGGTGCTGCTCAGATCTGCGCTGACAAAGTGGGTCTTGATGCCGGCGGCATTGATCTTTTCGAAGAAGTAGATGCTCATGCGCAGGTTCACATCGCCCACACCGTCGATGGTCAGACCCACGGCGTTCTCACCGGGATCGAACACGCCGTCCTTGCCGGTGCAGTCGTCCTTGAACTTGAGCAGGTAGTTGCCGTTTTCCAGCGCGTAGACGTTTTTGGTCTTGCCAGTGTAAACAAGTTCCATGATGATACCTCCAAAATAATTGTTGATAGGGGTTGTACAGATATTCGTTGTCCTTGAAGAAGCGTTCCGCGGCGCCGCTGCTCAGCAGGAGAGCTCTGCCTGAAGCTTGGCCTCCTTCGCGGCGATCTGCTGCGCCATCTCGACACGCTGCGCGTCGAGCTTTTCGGCCAGTGCCTCGTCGCTGACGGCGAGGATCTGCGCCGCGAGCACGGCGGCGTTTTTCGCGCCGTTGATGGCCACGGTCGCCACAGGGATGCCGCTGGGCATCTGCACGGTCGACAGCAGGGCGTCCAGCCCGTCGACGGCGCCGCCCTTCATGGGGATGCCGATGACCGGCAGGGTGGAGTTGGCGGCAAACGCGCCGGCGAGATGCGCCGCCATTCCGGCTGCGCAGATGAGCACGCCGAAGCCGTTGGCGCGGGCGTTTTTGGCGAAGTCCGCCGCGGCGGCCGGGGAACGGTGCGCGCTGAGGATATGCGCCTCGTAGGGGATGCCGAAGGCGTCGAGCTGCTGACAGGCCGCCTTGACGACCGGCCAATCGGAGTCGCTGCCCATAATGACTGCTGCTTTTTTCATAAGATCCTCCTTAAAAGATGAAATGAACATAAAAAAAGGGTAAACCCGCTGCCCATGGAGTCCCATGGTTACAGGTTTGCCCAGACGGTCGACAGTTCGTATTACAGCAGGCTCCCATGTGGTGTGCTCCACGTTCCGTCAGTTGCCTGTGCTCTCAATGGTTTCATTATCTCAGACGCGACAGGAAAAGTCAATTCCCGACGCAGCATTTTCCGTGGGAGCACGGCACAAAAATTCTGCCCGTTCGCGGCATTTTTTTCGCGGATATGTGCAAGCGCCGCCCTGCGGCGTGCGCGCACGCGCACACCTGTCCGGCGTGTGCGCACAGGCGGGAAGACGGCGCGTTTTTTCGGCTCAGGCGTGCAGCGGCGCAGAGACCGGATGCCCATGAAGAGCGGATGCATATATTGACGTTTCTGCTAAATCCAAAGCGATATGCATATATTTTCCCTTTAAAGTTGATTTATGACAAAAATGTGCTATAATTTAACTGTTGTTTATTTCCTTGGCACTATGGATGGAAGATGAAATGGGATGTGGGTTGGGAGTGAGCGATGGAGACGGCGATTTCCTATGCGGGCATGAAAAACTGCACCACGCAGCGCGTGATGTACATAGAGCGGCCACGTGTCGCCGAGAAGCGGGCGTATCGTGCCGTCAAGCGTGCGTTTGACATTTCCGGCGCGCTGGCGGGGCTGGCTGTGCTTGCGATCCCGATGTCGGTCATCGCGCTGATCATCGTGCTCGATTCGCCGGGCGATCCGATCTTCAAGCAGGAGCGGCTGGGCAAGGACGGTAAGCCGTTTATCATGTACAAGTTTCGCTCCATGCGCGAGGATGCCGAGCGGGACGGGCCGCGATGGGCGGACGCGGACGATGCACGCTGTACACGCTTTGGCGCGGTCCTGCGCCGGACGCGGCTCGATGAGCTGCCGCAGATCTGGAACATTCTCCGGGGCGACATGAGCTTTGTCGGCCCGCGGCCGGAGCGCGCGTGCTTTTACAGAGTATTCGAGCAATACATCGTCGGCTTTTCCAACCGTCTGGCCGTGATCCCCGGACTGACCGGCTATGCGCAGGTCAACGGCGGCTACGACCTGAAGCCGGAGGAGAAGATCCTTTATGACATGGAGTACATCAAACGCAGGTCGGTTCGGATGGATCTGCGCTGTATTCTGAAAACGATCCGCGTGGTTTTTCGCGGAGACGGCGCGCGATGAAGAAAACACACTTGGAGGATTGCCTGCCATATGAGTGAAAATCAAAAGACAAACAAGCCGGCAGACGGCACGGAACTGTCGCTGTGGGACATTGCAAAGATCCTGCTGTCCAAGCTCCACTGGCTGGTGCTTGCGGGGCTCGTTGCCGCGGCGCTCGTGTATGCGGCGGTGACCGTTTTTGTTACGCCGACTTATCAGTCGCGCGTGAGCTTTTACGTATATAACAGCACCAGCACTGTGTCGCAGGGAACGATCAACAACAGCGACCTGCAGGCAGCGGAGAGCCTTGCCACGACGTATTCCAAGATCCTGGCGAGCAATTCCGTTCTCGATTCCGTCCTCGAGGATATGCGCGCGGAGGCGACGCTGTCGAGAAAGGAGCTCAGCCGCATGGTGAAGGTGTCTGTCATTTCGGACACGCAGCTGCTGGAGGTGGTGGCGACCTCTGATGACCCGAAGCTGGCCTGCCGGATCGCGGATTCGTTTGCCAAGGTCGCACCGACGGAGATCATCCGCATCACCAAGGCGGGCGGCGTGGAGGTCGTTGACCGGCCGGAGGTCGCACATGAAAAGTCATCACCGAGGACCGTGTTCGACAGTGCCATCGGTCTTCTGGTCGGCGTGGTGCTGGCCTCGATCCTGATCGTGGTGCGCATTCTGGCGGATACAACGATCTACCTGCCGGAGGACATCGAGCGCGCGGCAAACGTGACGATCCTCGGTGTGATTCCGGAGATCAACATCACAAATGACACCAATGCAGAGTGGACGCTGACGGAGGGAGGTGCGGTGCTTTACCATGAAAAAGAAAGATGTGCGGAAAACCACGAGGGAAACGGTGCGGGCAAACCGGAAGCGTTTGCTGACCAATGAGTCGCCGTTTGCGATCAAGGAGGCCTACGTCAAGCTGCGCACCAGCCTGCTGTTTTGCATGACGGCGGATAAGGAGCGCCCCTGCTCGACTTTTGCCATCACGAGCGCGAAGCCCTCGGAAGGCAAGAGCCTCACTGCGGCGAACATCGCCATCAGCTACGCCATGCTCGGAAAGCGTGTCCTGCTTGTCGACGCGGATATGCGCAAGCCGACGCAGCGACGCCTGTGGAGAGTGCGGAGCTCTGCCGGCCTGTGCGACTTTCTGGCAAAGATCAGCCGGCTCGAGCTTGTGAAGGTGACGGATCTGCCGCTCTGGATCGTCTGCACCGGCACGATCCCGCCCAACCCGTCCGAGCTGCTCTCGTCCGAGCGTATGAAGCACTTCGTGGCCGAGAGCGCCAAGACCTACGATTATGTGATCATCGACACGCCGCCGATCAACACGGTGGCGGATGCGCAGATCATCTCCACCTATGTCGACGGTGTGGTGCTCGTGACGAAATCCGGTGTGACGACGGCGGATGAGCTCAACGACGCCAGGGACGCCGTGCTGCGCGCAGGCGGGAACCTGTGCGGCGTGGTGCTCAACGATATGAATATGAAGTCCGGAAAGTATGCCTACAAATACAAATACAAATACGGCGGCAAGTACGGATATAAGTATTCGTATTCCGATTCCTATGAAGCGCAGTAACGGCGCGGTCGACCTGTTGCTGGACTACCATGCGCACGTGCTGCCCGGCTGCGACCATGGGAGCGACGGGCTCGAGACATCCCTGCGGCAGCTCGATATGGCGGCTGCGGCCGGCGTCCGGACGATCTGCGCGACACCGCATTTTTACCCGCACAAGGAAACGGCGCAGTCTTTCCTGCACCGCAGAGCGGAATGCGCGCAGCTGCTGCGTGCGCACCTGCCGGAGCAGGTGCCGCAGCTTTGCCTCGGTGCGGAGGTGCTCATCTGCGGCGGGATGGAGCGGCTTGACGGCCTGTGCAGTCTGTGCCGCGAGGGCACGAACGAGCTGCTGCTCGAGATGCCGTTTTATGCGTGGCCGGAGTCTGTCTGGGACACGCTGTATCAGCTGCTGGATCTGCAGGATATCCAGATCATCCTCGCACACGCCGAGCGCTATCCGGCTGCGGACATCGAGCAGCTGGCGCGCGACGGCGTGCCGCTGCAGCTCAATGCCGCGTGCCTGACAAAGCCGCTTAAGCGCAGACGGTATTTGTCGTGGATAGAAAACGGCTATGTGAAATACATCGGCAGCGACATCCATATGCTCGGCAGCGGCTATCGGGATTGGGAGAAGTGCGCGAGGCTGCTGGGAAAGAGAATGTCATGAAACAGGATGCGCTGACCGGAGCGGCCGACAGGCAGCCGCTGGTTTCCGTGATCATGCCTGCGTACAATGCGGAGAAGTATATCGGGGAAGCCGTTGCCTCCGTGCGTGCTCAGACGTATGAAAACTGGGAGCTGCTGATCCTGGATGACGGGTCTGCTGACCGCACTGCTGAGATCGCGGAGCGCTGTGCGCAGCAGGATGCACGCATTCGGGTCCTGCACAATCCGGAGAATATGGGCGTTGCACGCACAAGAAACCGCGGCTTTGATCTCGCGCAGGGGGAATGGATCGCGCTGCTCGACAGCGACGATAGGTGGCGCGAACAGAAGCTGGAAAAGCAGCTTGCCGTGGCGAGGAGTTCGGATGCGGATATTGTCTATTGTTCGTATGCGATGATAGACGAAAACGGCTGCCATTTGTCGGATTTCATCGTTCCGGAAACGACGTCCTATCATGCCATGCTTGAGGAAAGTGTGCTCAGCTGTTCCACTGTGCTGATACGGCGGGATGTTTTATGTGGCCATCGTTTTTGTGCGCAGTATTATCACGAGGACTATGCACTCTGGCTGGAGCTGATGCGTTCCGGCTGCCGGGCCTTGGCGAGCAGAGAGATTTTGGCAGACTACCGTGTTGCGAAGGGCTCTCGTTCGAGCGATAAGCTCAAATCTGCCAGATACCGCTGGCGGATCTATCGGGATGTCGAGCGGCTCTCGCTGCCGCGATCGACTCGCGCATTTTTTGCCTACGCGCTCCATGGCGTGCGTAAGCACAGGAGGATCTGACTATGGAGGCGGTAAAGGATATGACTGCGCACCAGACGCTCCTGCTGGAGATGCTCAAGGACTTTGACGCCGTGTGCCGCAGGCACCATATATCCTATCAGCTCTTCGCCGGAACGGCGCTGGGCGCCGTTCGTCACCACGGCTTCATCCCGTGGGACGACGATGTGGATGTGATCCTCCTGCGCAGCGAATACGACCGCTTTTTCGCTGAGGCGGCCGGGGACTTTGACCCCGAGCGCTACTATGTACAGCAGGAAAACAGTGCGCACTGGCCCATGCAGTTTTCCAAGCTGCGCAGAAACCATACGGCCTGCATCGAAAAATATCATCCGAAAGACCCGCTCGTCCACCAGGGCGTCTACATAGACATTTTTCCGTGCGACAATCTTTCGGATCGGCCGCTGACGCGGCGGCTGCAGTTTGCGGCGTCCAAGGCGATCATTGCAAAGGCGCTCTATGCGCGCGGCTATGAGACGGACAGCGCGGCAAAAAAAGCGTTCCTGCAGCTTTGCCGGCCGCTGCCGCGCCGGACGCTGGAAGCGGTCTGCATGCGCAGAGGAGATGACCGGACCGCGCTGCTGCATTCGTTTCTGGCAGCGGGCAGACGGTTTGAGAAAAATCTGCTCCCGCGCGAGTGGCTGACGGAATCGGTCGAGCTCCCGTTTGAGGACGGCCTGTTTCCGGTCTCGGCGCATTATGACGCGCTGCTGACGCAGCTGTACGGCGACTGGCATGCGCTCCCGCCGCCGGAGGCGCGCAGGTGTAAGCAGCACGCCGCGATCCTCGATCTGGAGCATTCCTATCAGCGGTATATCGATGAGCAGGCTGCAATGGAGATCACCGAGTTTACCCGCAGCATCCGCTGAAAAACAGGCGGTATTTCCATGTTGTATAGTTTTCAAGATGAGAGAGTAAGAAGTATGGATAAAAAGCCTGCGCCCTTGCGGGTGCTTGTGGTCAGCCACAATGTGTTCAGTGCTTCCGGAAATATGGGAAAAACGATGATGCGCATGCTGGCCGGCATTTCCCCGGAAAACCTTGCACAGGTGTATTTTCATCAGGAGATCCCGACCAGAACATGCTGCCTTCGTTATTTCCGCATCACGGACAGCGATGTGCTGCGCTCGGTCTTTACCCGCAGAGCGCATTACCGCGCGTTTTCAAGCTGCGACATCGATGAAGCTGCATCTCAGAGCAGAACGGACACGGGCAATCTGGCCAAGGTCTATCAGTTTTCGAGGCGGCGCACCCCGATGATCTATTTTCTGCGCGATACCATGTGGCGCCTCGGGAAATGGAAGACGCGCGCGCTCGAAGACTGGGCGAGAGCGTTTGCACCGGATGTGATTTTTTTCGCAGCGGGGGACTATGCGTTTTCGTACCGCGTTGCGCTCTATCTGTCCGGGCTGCTCCATGTGCCGGTCACCATGTGGTGTGCGGATGATTTTTATATCGCACCGCAGCAAAGCAAGTCGCCGTTGAGACGGCTGCACAGCCACCGCTTGCGCAGGCTGGCACAGCGTATTACGGAGCGCTCGAAGAGCGTCATCACAATCAGTGACGCGATGCAGAGAGACTATGCGCGGCTGTTTGGCTTTCCGGTGCAGACGGTGCGCATTTCGAGCGGCGTCAATGCCGCGGCGCTGCCGCGGGAGGAGCGCGAAGGCATTTCCTACGTCGGCAATCTGGGCATAGATCGCATCACGCCGCTGGTCGGGCTGGGGCGCGCCCTGAAGGCGGCGCAGCTGCCGGGCTTTGAGACGATCCGCGTGTATTCCGGCGAGCGCAGCCCTGCGACTCTGGCGCAGATCAGCGAGGACAACGGCCTCACGTTCTGCGGCCGGCTGACGGAGCAGGAGGTCGAGCGGGTCCTGGGCGCGAGCAAGTTTCTGCTTCTTGTGGAGTCGTTTGATCGCAGCGCCGTCCGTAGGACAAAGTATTCCCTGTCGACAAAGGTCGCGGAGAGTCTGCGCAGCGGAGCGTGCATCATCGCCTATGGGCCGGATGAGATCGCATCGATCGAGTATCTGGCGCAGCACCGTGCTGCGTGCGTGCTGAAATCGGCGCAGGAGCTGCCGGGCGCGATCCGGCGCCTCTGTGCAGCGCCTGACGCGTATGCTGCGTATACAAGGTGCGCCCAATCGCTGGCCGAACGGTTTCACAGCGCCGAAACGAACGAAAAGCGCATGGAAACGATCCTTGCGGCAGCGGCAACATCGACGATATGATCGGAGCTGGTGCACATGAAAGTGCTGTTTGTGAATCTGGTATACGGAGTGGGAAGCACCGGAAAAATCATCGCCGACATGATGGAGGTCTTGAAAAGATCCGGCCATGATGCCAAGGCTTTATATGGAACGGGAGAAAAATCCGATGATCCGGATGCGGTGCGGGTATCCGGAAAGCCCGGATACTATTTTCATAACGCCGTGTCGCGCTTCACCGATCACGCGGGGCTGTATTCTTGGGCGGCGACCCGAAAACTCATTCGGGAGATCCGCGCGTTTTCGCCCGATGTGATCCATCTTCATACGCTGCATGGCTTCTATGTGAACTATGAGATGCTGTTTCGTTTTCTCAAGCAGGCGGGCGTCCCCGTGATCTGGACGTTGCATGATTGCTGGGCGTTTACCGGACATTGCACGCACTTCTCTCAGGCAAACTGCACGCAGTGGCAGACGCTGTGTCGGGACTGCCGGCTGCTCTGCCGATACCCGCATTGCTATGGCAGGGGCGATGTAACGCGCAATTACCTTCGGAAAAAGGCTGCCTTCACCGGAGTAACAAATCTGACCCTCACGACGCCCTCACAGTGGCTTGCGGATCAGGCGGCACACTCGTTTCTGCGGGATTATCCGTGTGTGGTCGTCCCGAACGGGATCGACCGTGCGGTGTTCCGCCCGCAGCCAAGCGGCCTGCGGGCAGCGTATCATCTGCAGGATAAGAAGATCGTCCTCGGCGTTGCCAACGCGTGGAACGCGCGAAAGGGCTTGCCGGATATGCTGGCTCTTGCCGAGCGGCTGGGCGCGGCATATCAGGTCGTCCTGATCGGCCTGACGGAGAGGCAGCTTCCGCATATCCCGCCCAATGTGCTCGGGCTTCTGCGGACGGCGGATCGGACGGAGCTGGCGCAGTGGTATACGGCGGCAGATGTGTTCGTGAACCCGACCTATGAGGAGACGTTCGGCCTGACCACCGTGGAGGCGCAGGCGTGCGGAACACCGGCAGTGGTCTATGCGACGGACGGCTGTCCGGAGACGCTGCTCACGGAGGACAGTGTTCTCGTTGCGCAAGGGGATCGGGAGGCGCTGGTGCGCGCCGTGCGTGAGGTCGTTCAGCGGGGCGTTTGCGTGGACGATCACGCGGCCGACCGGCTCGATAAGAATCGGGCATATGAGAAATATATCCAGCTGTACGAGTGCGTGTGCAGCGACGGTGACTGAGAGAATGCGGCAGCCAACGCGCTTCGACGCGCAGATGCATGGCATTTGCGCAGCAGAGCCGTCGCAAAACAAACGCCACAGGGGCTTGCCCTCTGTGGCAATCCAACTTGTGAGGATCCATATGCAAAAAATCGACATCAAGTCTCTGACCCTGAAAATTCTATATGGTTTTGCAGGGGCGATCGTGTGCCTGCGGGTACTGCATATGGATCGTTATGTCAGCTTCTGCTTTTATGCGGCCTTCCTTTTCACGCTGCTGTTCTGGATGACATGCGCGCGGCAAAAAATGGAGCGGGTCGAGGCGTGGATGCTTGGCGGATTGATCCTTGCACTGATCAACGTCCTCATCAACGCCGCTCTGAGCGGCACGGCGGTCACTGTGCAGTATCTTAAAAAGCTGCTGTCCTTTTTCGGAACCATGCTGTTTTTCTCCGCTGCTTATAAAACGGTGCCGAATGCATCGCTTCGCCGCTGGATTTATGGTATTCTGGACTTCGTATCCGTCTATCTGATCATTGCTTATTTTTATCAGGGACGGCGTGCCTATCTGCTTCATGGCGTTGTCTCCGGCTACCTGACGTTTGGCTTTACCAATCCGAATCTGACAGGATTGTTCCTTGCCGGCATGATCATGCTGGAAATGAACCGGCTTCCGACCCTGACACGCTCCTGGAAGCAAATTCCCGCATGGACGGAAGTCTGCTTCCTGTTGTTTTTCCTTTGGAAAACAAGGGCCAGAAATGCGCTGCTTGCTGTCGTGCTGTTTCTGCTTTTCTTCTTTGCGGTGCGTTTGCGCAAGGTGAAGGAGTTCCGTTCCGGGAAAGTCTTTTGCAAAATCGCAGCGGTCTGGCCGCTCCTCTTCGCCGGGCTGTATATTCCGCTGCTGCAGCTGCCCGGCGTGGTCAAGCTGTTTTCGTTTTTGGTCTCTGAAGGGAAAAAACTCACATCACGTATGGAGATCTGGCTGCGCGCATTGCGGCAGTGGGCGTCCTCGCCGGTTTTCGGCGCCTATGCGCAGGTGAGCGGCGGCACGGGAAGCAGTCAGCTCCATAACACGCACATCGATATTCTGGTATCCTATGGCCCGATCGTTTTATGCATTGTCTGTTTTGCGCTGTATTCCCTGATCTATATGGATGGAAAGCGCCAGTCCAGACAGCAGTTTCTTTTCACGCTCGGCTTTGCCTGCGAGATCGTTCTGGGGGTCGGTGAGGCTGCGATCTTTTCCGGCGGCCTCGGTGTATATTTGTACGCAGGCACCTTCCTGCTCCTTCGGAATTTTTATCAGACAGATGCGGATTCGGAGCTGCTGCCATGAACATCATTTTTTTATCCAATTACTACAACCACCATCAGGCGCCCCTTTGCAGCGCTCTGTCCACCCAGGCGGATGTGGCGTTCCGGTTCATCGCCTGCGGAGAGATGACGGAGGAACGCCGGGAAATGTGGGGCGAATGGAGCTGCTTGCCCGACTTTGTCTTCGTACCGAAGTCGCAGGCGGACTGGGATAAGGTCTCGCAGGATATTCTGGACGCAGATGCCGTAATCGTCGGCTCAGCGCCGCAGGCGCTTTTGAGAGAGCGGCTGAAGGCGGGCAAGCTGATCTTCCGCTATCAGGAGAGGCCATTGAAAAATGGCGCGGAGCCCTTGAAGATCCTTCCGCGCCTGCTGAGATGGCATATGTGGAATCCGCCGGGCAAACCGGTGTACTTGCTGTGCGCCAGCGCGTATGCCGCCGGTGATTACGCGAAAATGGGGCTGTTTCGCGGGAAAGCATACAAGTGGGGCTACTTTCCCGAAACGCGTCTCTATGACATTCGAGCCCTGCTCGCGCAGAAGGAAGCGGGCAGCATTTTCTGGGCCGGGCGCTTTCTGGACTGGAAGCATCCGGATGATGCACTCAGAGCGGCTGCGCGGCTTCGTGACGACGGTTATGTTTTCAAGCTGCGTATCGCCGGCGCGGGCGTTCTGGAGCCGCAGCTGCGCGAGATGATCTCCCGGCTGCATCTCGGCGGCTGTGTGCAGCTTTTGGGCAGCCTGCGTCCGGAGCAGGTGCGCATCGAGATGGAACGCAGCAAAATATTTCTCTTTACCTCGGATCGACGCGAGGGCTGGGGCGCTGTGTTGAACGAAGCCATGAACAGCGGCTGCGCGGTCGCTGCAAGTGACGCAGCCGGCGCAGCGCCGTTTCTGGTCAAGGACGGCGTGAATGGGAGCGTTTATCATTCCGGTGATACGCAGGAGCTGTATGAAAAGGTGCGGCGGCTGTTGGACGATACGGCTGCGCAGGATGGCTTTGGCAGTGCAGCCTATCAGACCATTGCGGAGCTCTGGAATGCAGAAACTGCCGCAAAACGCCTGCTGCAGCTGTCTCAGGCGCTTTTGGAAGGACAGAACGCAGCAAAACTGTTCGCGGACGGGCCGTGCAGTCCGGCACATCCGCTGCGGGAGGACTGGTATCGAAAATGAAGCTGAAATCACTCGGAAAACGGATCGTCCTCTACACGGTCAACCACATCCTGAGCGGGACGCGCTTTTTTGCGGCCAAGAGATGGCTTCTGCGTTCCGTCGGCTATGAGATCGGAGAGAATACGAAGATCGTCGGGCCGCTCTTTAATACAGGCACACTCCGTATTGGCAGCGATTGCTGGATCGGACGCGGCCTTACCGTTCATGGAAATGGAACGGTCACGATTGGAGATCGCTGTGATATCGCTCCGGATGTTACCTTTCTGACAGGCGGCCACCGGATCGGAGACCATTGCAGACGCGCGGGTGAGGGCGAGACGTACCATATCTCAGTGGGCAGCGGAGTGTGGATCGGCGCCCACTCGACTCTTTTGCGCACAATCAGCATTGGCGACGGATGCGTCATTGCGGCCTGTGCATGCGTTCCCAATAGTGTTCCGGCAGATGCGATGGCTGCCGGTGTTCCCGCCAAGGTGGTAAAGGAGTTAAAGGAACTTGCTACAGACACTCAGGAAGAACAAAGTCGTTAAAAATGCGGGCTGGATCATCGGCGGCAAGGTGACCAATAAGCTGCTGGCCTTCGTCGTCGGCATTTTCGCGGCGCGTTATCTCGGCCCGAGCAATTACGGCCTGATCAATTATGCGGCGGCATACGCGACGTTTTTTGCTTCCCTGTGTACGCTTGGCATCAACAGCGTGATCGTCAAGAACTTTGTGGATCATCCGCAGCAGGAGGGCGAAACGATCGGAACGACGCTCGTGCTGCGGGCGCTCTCCAGTCTGCTGTCTGCATTGACCATAGTCGGCATCGTCAGCATCGTTGACAGGGGCGAGCGGCTGACGGTCGTCGTCGTGGCGCTCTACAGTGTCGGGCTCGTCTTTCAGGTGTTCGACACGCTCAACTACTGGTTTCAGGCCAGACTGCAGTCAAAGTATTCGGCGCTCGCCGAGCTGATCTCGTATGCGGCGATGTCCGTATATAAAATCGTGCTGCTCGTACGCGGAAAAAGCGTAGAATGGTTTGCGGTCGCCAGTGCTTTGGAGTATACTGTTCTTGCAGTGCTGCTGCTGGCTGCGTATTTCAAAAACGGCGGGACAAAGTTCGGCTGCTCTATGGCAAAAGCAAAGGAGCTTTTGAAAAGCAGCGGCAGCTTTATCATAGCGGGGCTTATGATCTCTGTCTATGCCTGTACGGACAAGCTGATGCTCAAGCAGATGCTCGGGCCTGACGCTGTGGGGCATTATGCGCTCGCCGTGTCCGTCAGCACGGCCTGGGCGTTCGTGCTCTCTGCGGTCATCGATTCGCTCTATCCGGAGATCGTGCAGAGCTTTCAGATGGATCGCCTGCGCTATGAACGGAAAAACCGGCAGCTTTATGCGATCGTCTTTTATGTCTCCGTGCTTGTGTCCGCGCTCATCTGTGTTATTGCGCGCCCCTTTGTGGCGATCATTTACGGCGAGACGTATCTGCCTGCGGTCGCGCCGCTTCGCATCGTGGTCTGGTATACGGCCTTTTCTTATCTCGGCGTTGCCAGAAATGCATGGATCGTGTGTGAAAACAGGCAGAAATATCTGAAATATCTGTATGTCAGCGCGGCCGTGCTCAATGTTCTGCTGAATCTCGTTCTGATCCCGCGCTCGGGTGCGTCCGGCGCCGCTGCTGCATCACTGATCACGCAGATCGCCACAACGGTCGTCCTGCCCGCGCTCATCAGGCCCCTGAGGCCAAATTGCAGGCTGATGCTGGATGCCGTGCTTCTGCGCGGCGTGCTGCCTGAGAAACGAAGAGACCATACATAGGAGTTGAACCGGATGCTATCGTTTGAGGATAAAACACTGCTCATCACCGGCGGGACGGGCTCGTTCGGGCACGCCGTGCTCGACCGCTTTCTGACCACGGACATCCGCGAGATCCGCATTCTCTCGCGCGACGAGAAAAAGCAGGACGATATGCGCCACATCTATCAGGAGCGCTATCCCCGGCACGCGCAGAAGATCAAGTTTTACATCGGCGATGTGCGCGACTATGACTCCATTGTCCATGCGTTCCGCGGTGTGGACTATGTGTTTCACGCCGCCGCGCTCAAGCAGGTGCCCTCGTGTGAGTTTTACCCCATGGAGGCGGTCAGGACCAACGTGATCGGCTCGGACAACGTCATCTCCGCCTGCGTTGCCAACCATGTGCAGAAGGCGATCTTTCTGTCGACGGACAAGGCGGCGTATCCGATCAATGCCATGGGCATGACCAAGGCCATCATGGAAAAGAACGTCATCGCCCGCTCCCGGCAGATGCTCCCCGGCGACCCGATCCTCTGCCTGACCCGGTACGGGAACGTCATGGCCTCGCGCGGCTCGGTCATCCCGCTGTTTTGCGAGCAGGCCGATGAGGGCAAGCCCCTGACCGTCACAGACCCCGCCATGACGCGCTTTATGATGACGCTGCAGGACGCCGTGGATCTCGTCCTGTACGCGTTCGAGCATGGCGAGCAGGGCGACCTGTTCGTGCAGAAAGCGCCCGCCGCGACCATCGAGACGCTGGCGCAGGCGGTGCTGGAGCTCAAGCACGCGCAGCCGGATGTAACGACCATCGGAACGCGCCACGGTGAAAAGCGCTTTGAGGTGCTGGTCACGGCGGAGGAGATGGTGCGCGCGGAGGATCTGCCCGGCTTTTTCCGCATTCCGGCGGATAACCGCGACCTGAACTATGATAACTTCTTCAGCAAGGGCAACCCGGAGCTCGGCCGTGTCGAGCAGTATACGTCCGACAATACCGAGCGGCTGGATGTCAGGCAGATGAAGCAGCTGCTGAAAAAACTCAGGCTGTTTGGAGGAGACTGCTGATGAATGTCCTGATCACCGGCGCAAACGGCTTTGTCGGAAAAAATCTGACGCAGCGCCTCTATGCGCTCCGCGACGGCAGAGACCGGACGCGTCCCGCGCTGCAGATCGGCGAGGTGCTGCTGTGCACGCGGGAGACCGCGCCCGAAACACTGGCGGCTTACTGCCGCAGCGCCGACTTTGTGGTGCATCTTGCTGGGGTGAACCGTCCGCAGGATCCAGAGGAATTCACGGTCGGAAACACGGACCTTACCCGGACGCTGCTTGCACAGCTCCGGCAGAGCGGCAGCCGCTGTCCGGTGCTTTTGGCGTCCTCCATTCAGGCGAGCCTGACCGGGCGCTATGCCGGCAGCCCCTACGGGCAGTCGAAGCGGGCGGCGGAGGCGCTGCTGCGCGCCTACAGCGAGCAGACGGGGGCACAGGGGCTTATCTACCGCTTCCCGAACCTGTTCGGCAAGTGGTGCCGTCCAAATTACAATTCCGTTGTGGCGACCTTCTGCCACAACATTGCCCGGGACATGCCCATTACCGTTTCCGACCCCGGGACGGAGCTGGAGCTGGTCTATATCGACGACCTTGTCGATGAGCTGCTCGACGCTATGGAGGGGCATCCGCACCGTGCGGATGCAGGATATTTCCGCGTCCCGGTGAGCCATCGGGTGACGCTCGGAGAGATCGTCCGGCTGCTGCGCAGCTTTCACGATCAGCCGCAGACGCTCCTGCTGCCGCAGATACCGGACGGCAGCTTTGCCAAGAAGCTCTACAGCACGTATCTGTCCTACCTGCCGGCGGAGAAGATCGCTTTCCCGCTGAAGATGAACGTGGACGCGCGCGGCAGCTTTACGGAGCTGCTCAAGACCGACGCCTGCGGTCAGATCTCGGTCAACATCACAAAGCCCGGCGTCACCAAGGGGCAGCACTGGCACAACAGCAAGTGGGAGCTGTTCATTGTGGTCGCCGGCCGCGGCCTGATCCGGGAGCGGCGCATCGGCTCGGATGAGGTGATTGAGTTTGCGGTCAGCGGGGAGCGCATCGAGGCGGTGCATATGCTGCCGGGCTGTACGCACAGCATCATCAACCTGAGCGACACGGAGGATCTGGTCACGGTCATGTGGGCCAACGAGCGCTTTGATCCAGAGCATCCCGATACCTATTTTGAGGAGGTGCAGCCGTGGGAAAGCTGAAGCTGATGACGATCGTCGGCACACGGCCGGAGATCATCCGCCTGTCCGCAACCATAAAATGCTGCGACCGGTACTTTGAGCAGATCCTCGTCCACACCGGTCAGAATTATGATTACACCCTCAATCAGGTGTTCTTCGACGATCTCGGCCTGCGCGCGCCGGACTATTATCTGGACGCCGTGGGCGATGACCTTGGCGCGACGATCGGGAATATTATTGAGAAATCCTATAAGCTCATGGCGCGGCTCAGGCCGGACGCGGTGCTGGTTCTGGGCGACACCAACTCTTGCCTGTCTGTGATCGGCGCCAAGCGGCTGCACATTCCGATTTTCCATATGGAGGCGGGCAACCGCTGCAAGGATGAGTGCCTCCCGGAGGAGACGAACCGCCGCATTGTAGACATCATCAGCGACGTCAATCTCTGCTATTCGGAGCATGCACGCCGGTATCTCATGGAATGCGGCCTGCCGAAGGAGCGCACCTTCGTGACTGGCAGCCCCATGGCGGAGGTGCTGCACGCCAATCTGGACAAGATTGAAGCCAGTGATATCCACCAGCGCCTGGGCCTGACGAAGGGACACTACATCCTGCTCTCGGCACACCGGGAGGAGAACATCGATACCGACCGCAATTTTTTCCGGCTGTTCACGGCGGTCAATGCCATGGCGGAAAAGTACGATATGCCGATCCTTTACTCCTGTCACCCGCGCAGCCGCAAGCGGCTCGAGGCGACGGGCTTCCGGCTGGACAGCCGCGTGACCGCGCATGAGCCACTCGGTTTTCATGATTACAACTGCCTGCAGATGCACGCCTTTGCGGTGGTGTCCGACAGCGGCACGCTGCCGGAGGAGTCGAGCTTTTTCCTGTCTGTGGGCAAGCCCTTCCCGGCAGTCAGCATCCGCACCTCGACCGAGCGCCCAGAGGCGCTGGACGCGGGATGCTTTGTACTGGCGGGGGTCGAGGAGCAGTCGCTGCTGCAGGCCGTGGAAATGGCGGTCTCGATGCAGCGCAGCGGTGAGATCGGAGCGCCGGTCTCGGATTACACGGATGAAAACGTGTCGATGAAGGTGGCGCGGCTCATCCAGAGCTACACGGGCGTTGTGAACAGACTTGTGTGGAGAAAGGAAACGGAGACTGTCTGACGCGGCGCATCGTGTGCTGCAGAGAGGCTGAGGTGAACGTATGCAGATCATTTATGAGCTTTCCTGGTTGTGGACGCTGCTGGGCATCGCGCTCGCGGCGGCAGCGGTCTGCGTGGCCGCCGCCGCGCTGATCGCGCGGGCGTCGCACAAGCGGCTGGGCAGGAAAACGGCCGTGCTGACCGGCGTCGCGGCGTTTGTGCTCGCCGTCGTGGCCGTCATTCTGCTTGCCCGCACGGCGATGCCGCTTTGAACGAAAGGGGAAACAGCCCATGCCGCTGCAGATCGTCAGAAACGACATTACACATATGCAGGTCGATGCCATCGTCAACGCCGCAAACGCCTCGCTCTCGGACGGCGGCGGCGGGGTAGACGGCTGCATCCACCGTGCCGCCGGTCCGGAGCTGCTGGCTGAGTGCAAAGCGCTCGGCGGCTGCGAGACCGGGCACGCGAAGCTCACGAAGGGGTATGCGCTGCCGTGCCGGTACATCATCCACACGGTCGGCCCGCGCTGGTGCGGCGGCGCGCACGGAGAGCGCGAGCTGCTCGCCGCCTGTTACCGGTCGTCGCTCACGCTCGCACTTGAGCACGGGTGCGCGTCGGTCGCGTTTCCGCTCATCGCCTCCGGCGTCTACGGATTCCCGAAGGATCTGGCGCTCAGGACGGCGATCGATGCCATCGGCGATTTCCTGCTTGCGCATGATATGACCGTCTACCTCGTCATCTTTGACCGCAAGGCGTATCAGATCGGCAGCAAGCTCTTTGCGGACATCACGGCGTATATTGACGACCGCTATGCCGCAGCGCATACGGATGCGCGCCTCATGCGGCAGCGCCGCATGGAGGCGTATCCCGTCTGCGGCGCATCCGTGTGCATGCAGGCGGACGCAGCGCCGGCGCCGCGCGGCACCGGAGCGCAGCACACAGGCACGCTCCGCGACGCGCTCGACCAGCTCGACGAGAGCTTTTCCGAGATGCTCCTGCGCAAGATCGACGAGCGCGGCATGACGGACGCGCAGTGCTACAAAAAGGCGAACATCGACCGCAAGCTCTTTTCGAAGATCCGCTCGGACAAGGGCTATAAGCCCTCCAAGCCGACGGTCATCGCCTTCGCCATCGCGCTGGAGCTGCCGCTTTCCGAGCTGCAGGATATGCTCTGCAAGGCGGGCTTTGCACTCTCGCACTCGAACAAGTTTGACATCATCGTGGAGTTTTTCGTCGCGCGCGGCAACTACAACGTTTTTGAGATCAACGAGGCGCTGTTTGCGTTCGACCAGAGCCTGATCGGCGCGTGACGCTGCATGTCCGGAAAATGTCGCCTGCCATGCGACCGGACAAAGCGCATACTGCCGTAAGATATGACTGTAAGGCAAAGCCAAACAGTCATATTTTTTTATTCGGAGGTATGCAGCATGAAAAAGGACCTGACGGAGATCGTATTCATCCTTGACCGCAGCGGCTCCATGTCCGGCTTGGAGGCGGACACCGTCGGCGGCTTCAACGCCATGATCACAAAGCAGAAAAAAGAGCCCGGTGAGGCGCTGATCTCGACGGTGCTCTTCGACAATGAGAGCGTTGTCATCCACGACCGCGTGCCGGTGCAGGACATCGCGCCGATGACGGAGCGGGATTACTGTGTGCGCGGCTGCACGGCGCTGCTCGACGCCATCGGCGGCGCGATCCACCACATCGGCAACGTCCATAAGTACGCGAGAGCCGAGGACGTCCCTGAGCACACGCTCTTTGTCATCACGACCGACGGCATGGAAAACGCCAGCCGCCGCTATGACAGCGAGCGGGTCAAACAGATGATCGAGCGGCAGAAGACACGCTATGGCTGGGAGTTTTTGTTCCTCGGCGCAAATATCGACGCGGTCGGGACGGCGGGGCGCTTCGGCATCGGCGCGGATCGCGCGGTCAACTACCACGCAGACCACGAGGGCACGCAGCTTAACTATGAGGTGCTGAGCGAGGCGGTGTCCGCCGTGCGCTGCAGCGCGCCGCTGGGCGCGGCATGGAAGGAGCGCATCGACGAGGATTTCCGCGCCAGAAAGCGCGGCGGGAAGCGCTGAGCCCGTTTGCAGGCGCATATTGTGCGCAGCCGCCGGATTTTCCGGCGGCTGCGCCGCATTGCACCGTCTTGCGCTTGCGCAACGGGCGCAAAGGCGGTATGATAGATGCACCGATATTTGAAAACGGAGGAAAAACTATGAACATTGCTGTCATCACCGGCGCTTCTGCCGGTATCGGCCGTGAGCTCGTCTACGCTGTGGACAAGGACGCTGAATATGACGAGATCTGGGTCATCGCCCGCAGAAAAGAGCGGCTTGAGGAGCTGCGCGCCAAGTGCCGCAATCCCATCCGGCCGATCGCGCTCGACCTCTCGGATCTGAGCAGCATCGACGCCTATCAGGCGCTGCTCGAGCAGGAGCGGCCAGAGATCCGCATGCTGGTCAATGCCGCTGGCTGCGGTGTGTTCGGCCCGTTTGCCGAGGCGGATCGCAAGAAGCTCATCTCGAGCGCACAGCTCAACTCGCTCGCGCTCACGGGTATGTGCCACGCGAGCCTGCCGTATATGCATTCCGGCAGCAATATCATCAACATGGGCTCGAACTCCGCCTGGCAGCCCGTGCCGTTTCAGGCAGTGTACGGCGCGAGCAAGAGCTATGTTCTGAGCCTTTCCCGCGCGCTCGGCCGTGAGCTGCGTCCGCAGGGCATCCATGTCATGTGTGTCTGCCCCGGCTGGATCAAGACGGAGTTCCAGCAGGTCGCGCACCATGATGAGTTCATCCGCTACGTGGATAAGTGGTACGGCCCCGATGAGGTGGCGGCGCAGGCCATGAAGGATCTCAAGAAGAAAAAGAGCGTCTCCATTCTCGGCCATCCCGTGCGCCGTCAGGTGCGTCTGGTCAAGCTTCTGCCGGTGGATATGGTCATGGACATCTGGTGCAAGCAGCAGGGGATCGAGTGAGCACTGGTTTCTGCTGATAGTGTACTACCCCCCAGCCTGTCTGCATATAATCCTGTTATCGGGGGTGATGTGCATGAAACGCTGGAAGGTCTACGGCTGCGCGGCGGTGTTTCTGCTGCTGACGGTAGTGAAGATGATCGCGCCGGCGGCGGCTGCGGATGCGCGCGCGGTGCTCGTTCCGGCCATCGGCGCGGACGACGATTACCGCGCCGTGTTCGCCGAGATTCGCAGTGCGCTTTCGCCCGCTCAGGCGGGGGAGCGGGATGCTCGGCTGCAGCCGTATCTGCCGGAGGTGGATATGTCCGCATGGGCGACGCCTGCGCCAGAGCCCACGCCGGAACAGACTCCGGAACCAACTCCGGAGCCGACACCGGAACCGACGCAGAGTCCGGAGCTGCGGGCCGCCTTTGCCGCGCGCGAGGCGTTTCTCGATGCACAGGCGGCCTATTCCGGCTATGCCGTCCCGGCAAACGTCAGCTATGAAGTCAGCGAGCTGCCGTTTGCGCACGGCTCGCCGGTCGCGGGCTACACCTCGTCCGGCTTCGGCTACCGGCTGCATCCGCTGGAAAACAAGGTCAAATTTCACTACGGCACAGACTTCGCGGCCAATTCCGGCACGACGGTCTGTGCCTTTGCTGACGGCACGGTGCTCGCCGCCGGGCAGAGCGAGGGCTACGGCAACTATGTCAAGCTCGGCCACGCGGGCGGCTATGCAACGCTCTACGGTCACTGCAGCAAGCTGCTCGTGCACGCCGGTGAGACGGTGACGCTCGGCCAGCCGATCGCGCTCGTCGGCGCGACCGGCAAGGCGACCGGACCGCACCTGCACTTAGAGCTCATGCACGACGGCTGCTACTGCAATCCGGAGTTTTATCTCGCCGCGTCATGAAGCGCTGCCGTTTTTCGTTCGAGGTGCGTCCCGGGGCGGCCGTGCTGCTCGCCGGACTGTATTTTCTGCTGCCGCTGCGCTGGTGCGCGCGGCTGGCGCTGACCGTGACGGCGCACGAACTCGGACACGTTGCGGCGCTGATCCTGTGCGGCGCGGAGGTCTGCGGTCTGCGCATGGAGGGCTGCGGGCTTGCGCTGCGGTGCACGCCGCCGGAGGGCGCACTGCGCACGGTCATGGCGGCGCTGGCAGGTCCGGCCGCCGGTGCGGGGCTGTTTTTCATTCTGCGCGGGCTTGGCTATGCCGCGTGCGCGGAGCTGAGTCTGCTCTTTTCGTGCGTGAATCTGCTGCCGGTGCTGCCGCTTGACGGCGGGCGTGCGCTGTATGCCGCGCTCTCGGCACAGGCGGGGGAGCGCGCGGCGGAGCGGACGCTCGATGTGCTTGGGCTGGTGCTGCCGGTCGCGCTCATGGTGCTTGGCCTGGCACTGTTTGCGCGCGGACTCGGACTCGCGCCGGGCGTGTTCGGCGCGTGGCTGGCGCTTTTGCAGCCGGGAATGACTTGCCAAGGCGCGCAACATGATGTAAAATACTCCTACTATCAAATGTAGGAGTGTAGTATGGATCAGCGATTGGAACGCATCCTGCCGCGCGTGCAGAAGCCCGCGCGCTATACCGGCGGCGAATACCGCCAGATCATCAAGGACAAGGCGGAGGTGGACCTGCGCCTCGCTTTTTGCTTCCCGGATATTTATGAGATCGGCATGTCGAACATCGGCATGCGCATCCTCTATGCCACGATGAACCGGATGCCCGGCGTCTGGTGTGAGCGTGTGTTTGCCCCGTGGGGCGATATGGAGCAGGAGATGCGCAAGGCCGGCATCCCGCTCTACGCGCTCGAGAGCGGCGACCCCGTGAGCGATTTTGACGTCGTGGCGTTTTCCCTCGGCTATGAGATGGCGTACCCCGCCGTGCTCAATATGCTCGACCTTGCCGGCATCCCGCTGCGCAGCGCCGACCGGCCGGAGCTGACGCCGCTGGTCATGGCGGGCGGCACGGCGTGCAGCAATCCCGAGCCGATGGCGCCATTTTTCGACCTCATGATCATCGGCGAGGGCGAGGAGGTCAACAATGAGGTGCTCGAGCTGTTCCGGCAGGCGCGCAAGTCCGGCTGGAGCAAGACGCAGTTTCTCGAGGCGGCGGCAAAAATCCAGGGCGTGCTCATCCCGTCGTTTTATGTCCCGCACTGGAATCCGGACGGCACGCTGCACGACCTGACGCCGACGCACGGCGCGCCCGCGCGCGTGACCAAGCGCATTATTCAGGATCTTGACGCCTGCTATTATCCGACCGATCCCATCGTACCGAGCACGGAGATCGTGCACGACCGCGTGAATGTGGAGCTCTTTCGCGGCTGTATCCGCGGCTGCCGCTTCTGTCAGGCGGGGTACGTCTATCGTCCGGTGCGTCCGCGCAAGCCCGAGACGATCGTCCGGCTCGGGATCGAGTCGTTCAAAAACACCGGCTATCAGGAGGCGACGCTGCTGTCGCTCTCGAGCAGCGATTACCGCCCGCTCGACGAGGTGTGCGACGGCCTGCTTGCCTACTGTGAACCGCGCAGCATGAGTCTGGCGCTGCCGTCGCTGCGCGCGGACAATTTCTCGATGGACATCATGAGCCGCCTGCAGAAGGTGCGCAAGGGCGGCCTGACCTTTGCGCCCGAGGCCGGTACGCAGCGCCTGCGCGACGCGATCAACAAAAACGTGCGCGAGGAGGATCTGCTCCATTCCTGCCGCGTCGCCTTCGAGGGCGGCTGGAACGGCATCAAGCTCTATTTCATGCTCGGCCTGCCGACGGAGACGGATGAGGACGTGCTCGGCATCGCGGAGCTGGCCAATCAGGTGCTGCACACATGGCGCATGTACGCGACGAATAAGGCGCGCGGCGTGCGCATCACGGTCAGCACGTCCTGCTTTGTGCCGAAGCCGCACAGCCCCTTCCAGTGGGAGCGGCAGGTGACGATGGAGGAGTACAAGCGCAAGGTCAATCTCCTGCGTGAAAACATCAAGGCCAAGAACGTGACCTACAACTGGCACGATCCGGACACGAGCTTCATCGAGGCCGTGCTCTCGCGCGGCGACCGGCGCATTGCCGACGTGATCGAGGAGGTCTGGCGCCGCGGCGGCAAGCTTGAGGCGTGGAGCGATTACTTCTCGTTCGAGCGCTGGATGTCCGCCATGGACGCCTGCGGTGTCGATCCGATGCGCTACGCCTGCCGCGAGCGCGGCAAGGATGAGTTCCTGCCGTGGGACATCGTGGATATGGGCGTGCGCCGCGCGCACCTGTGGCACGAGCGTGAGCAGGCGTATCAGGCCGAGCTCTCGCCCGACTGCCGCAGGCAGTGCACCGGCTGCGGTGCGCTCTCACTCATGACGGAAGGGGGCAAGTGCGATGCCTGAAAAGCTCAGACTGCGGTTTGAAAAGACCGGCCGCGCGATCTATATCTCGCATCTTGACCTCATGCGCACGATGCAGCGCGTGTTTCTGCGCGCCGACTGCCCGCTGAAGTACTCTGAGGGCTTTAACCCCCACGCGCTCATTTCCATCCTGCTGCCGCTGTCCGTCGGCGTGGGGAGCGTGTGCGAGCTGATGGATTTTCAGCTGCGTGAGGACGTGGATCTCGCTGCACTTCCCGGGCGGCTCACGGCGGTCATGCCCGAGGGCATCCGCGCGCTCGAGGCATATCCGGCCGGACGCAAGGTGCGTGAGCTCAAGTGGCTGCGCGTGACCGGCCGCTATGAATATGACCATGCAGAGCCCGCAGAAATGGCGCAAAAGCTCAGCGCGTTCTATGCGCGCGATGCCATCGTCATCACCCGCAAGACCAAGCGCGGGGAGGGGCAGATGGACATCGCGCCCGCGATCGCGCAGCTGCACATCCGACCGGAGGAGACATGCGTGACGGTCGAGGCCGTTATCTCCGCGCAGGAGCCGACGCTCAATCCCGACCATCTCGTCGCGGCGCTGCAGCAGCTCGCGCCGGAGCTGGCGCCGGATTTCGCGGCCTTTACCCGTCAGGAGGTTTATACGGAAGATATGCAAATTTTCCGCTGAAAACACTTGCAATCGTGCAATAGATGTGCTATTATCTTATGGCTTGTGCGAAACGTTGTTTCGCAAGATAACGACGGTCCGCTGCCGGGACCGGCTCTGTCCACCGGTATGAACGTCTGATAAAGGAAGGATTTCATTATGGATCTCATCAAAACTCTGACCGAGCAGTACATGAAACCGGAGCTGCCGGCCATGCGCGTCGGCGACACCGTGCGTGTCACTGTCCGCGTCAACGAGGGCAACCGTGAGCGTACGCAGGCCTTCGAGGGCACCATCATCGCCAAGAAGCACGGCGGCATCAACGAGACGATCACCGTCCGCCGCATCTCCTACGGTGTCGGCTGCGAGAAGGTTTTCCCGGTGCACTCTCCCACGATCGTGTCCGTCGATACCGTTCGCCGCGGCAAAGTCCGCAGAGCCAAGCTGTACTACCTGCGCGACCGCGTGGGCAAGAGAGCCAAGGTCAAAGAGCTTATCTAAGTGGATACCGCAAAAAAGAGGCTTCGGCCTCTTTTTTGCATTTTCGGGGCAGTTTTGCGGTATGGTGTGAAAAGAATTCACACAATTTTAGTTGCCGAAAACGGGTCTGAGCGTGTATAATATAGTTTACGAATTTTTGACACCGAGGTATTGAGAAATGGACAGCAAAAATCCGAACGGCGCCAATGCCCGCGCCGAAGTGTATGACTGGATCCAGTGCATCATCTTTGCGCTGGTTTTCTGCGTGCTGCTGTTTGTGTTTGGCGCGCGCATGGTCAACGTCGTCGGACACTCCATGGTGCCGACGCTTGAGCAAAACGACAAGGTCATTATCTCCAACCTGTTTTATCACCCCAAGCAGGGGGACATCGTTGTGCTGCGCAAGCAGACGCTTATGGAAGAGCCCATCGTCAAGCGCATCATCGCGACCGAGGGGCAGACTGTGGACATCGACTTTGACGACGGTGTCGTCTATGTGGACGGCAAGGCGCTCGACGAGCCGTATGTGAATGCGCCCGTGCACGACCGGGAAAACTTTGAGGGCAAGATCACAGTGCCGAAAGGCAGCGTGTTCGTCATGGGTGACAACCGCAACGCCTCCACTGACAGCCGCGATGCGCGCCTCGGCTGTGTGGACACACGCTATATCATGGGCAGGGTGTATTTTACGCTCTTCCCGGTCAAGAATATCGGAGTTGTGAAATAACATGGCGCAGGATTTTGAAAAACTGAACATTCAGTGGTTCCCGGGGCATATGACTAAGGCGCAGCGCATGATCGAGGAGCACATGAAGCAGGTCGACGCCGTGTGCGAGATCCTCGACGCGCGCATCCCGATGGCGAGCCGCAACCCGGACATCGACCGGCTCGCGGGCGATAAGCCCCGCATCGTCGTGCTCAACCGCACCGACCTTGCCGACCCGAAGGCGACGGCGCGGTGGCGCGCCGCCTTTCAGCGGCAGGGCATGACCGTGCTCGAGACCGACAGCCGCAGCGGCAAGGGCGTCAACGGCTTTTCCGGCGCGGTGCGCACGGCGCTGCACGATAAGATCGAGGCGTATGCCGCCAAGGGGCAGGTCGGGCGTGCGATGCGCGTCATGGTGCTGGGCATCCCGAACGTGGGAAAATCCACATTTATCAATAAGGTGGCGCGCCGCAAGGCAGCCGCCGCCGGTGACCGGCCGGGCGTCACGCGCGGAAAGCAGTGGATCACGGTCGATCAGGGGCTGGAGCTCCTGGACACGCCGGGCATCCTCTGGCCGCGCTTTGACAGTCAGGAGGTCGGCGAGCTGCTGGCCATCACCGGCGCGATCAAGGCCGAGGTGCTCGACCGCGAGACGCTGGCGGCAAACTTCATGCTCCGGCTCGCGCGGTATTATCCCGATGCTGTGGAGCAGCGCTACAAGTTCCGCCCGGACGCCGCGCGCAGCGGCTTCGAGCTGCTGGAGCAGGCGGCGAAAAAGCGCGGCTTTCTCATCTCCGGCGGGGAGTATGACCTTGAGCGCATGGCGGGCGTGCTGCTGGATGAATACCGCGGCGGCAAGCTCGGCCGCATCACGCTCGAGATGCCGGAGGCGGAAGCATGACGCAGGTCGATTTGTGGACGCTGGAGGCAGAGCTCTGCACGCCCGACACGCAGCCGCTGTGCGGTGTAGACGAGGCCGGGCGCGGCCCGCTGGCAGGACCCGTGTGCGCGGCGGCGGTGATGCTGCCGCCGGGACTGGTGATCCCGGGGCTGAACGACTCCAAAAAGCTCTCGGAGAAAAAGCGCGAGGCGCTCTATGATACCATCCGCGCGCAGGCGCTCAGCTACGGCATTGCGTTTGCGACCGTGGACGAGATCGAGGAATACAACATCCTCGGCGCAACGTTTCTGGCCATGAACCGCGCCATCGCGCAGCTTGCGCCGCAGCCGGGACTTGCGCTCATCGACGGCAACCGCAGCACCGGCATCACCGTGCCGTGCCGCTGCATCGTCGGCGGCGACGGCAAGTGTGCCGATATCGCGGCAGCCTCCGTGCTCGCCAAGGTCACGCGTGACCGCTATATGCGCGACATGGCGCAGACCTATCCGCAGTACGGCTTCGAAAAGCACAAGGGCTACGGCACGGCGGCGCATTACGCCGCCATCCGGGAATATGGGGCGTGCCCCATCCACCGGCCGTCGTTCCTGAAGAAGATGCACTGACATGGCCGGTGCAGTCAGGGGAACGCGCGGCGCGTGGGGCGAGGATTACGCGGCGGCCTATCTGCGCCGGCACGGGTACCGCATCCTCGCGCGCAACTACAGCTGCCGCTTCGGCGAGATCGACATCATCGCCTCCGACCGGCGCTATGTCGTGTTCGTGGAGGTGAAGCTGCGCGCGTCCGACCGGTTCGTGCGCGCGGGCGCATATGTGACGCCGGCAAAGCAGACGCGCATCCGCACGGCGGCGTCACTTTGGCTGGCGGAGCATGAGACGCCGCTGCAGCCGCGCTTTGACGTGATCGAGATCTACGGCGATGCGGATACCCCGCGCAGCCAGCGCAGGATCAATCAGATAGAAAATGCATTTGAATAACGAGGAATCGGATATGAATTATTTCAGCACAAGAGACCATCAGCACATTGTTTCCGCCGCGCAGGCGATCGCCTGCGGCCTTGCGCCCGACGGCGGCCTGTTTGTGCCGGAGTCGCTGCCGGAGGTGTCCGCGCAGCAGCTTCAGGCGCTGTGCGGCCTGACGTATCAGCAGCGCGCCGTCGAGATCATGCGCCCGTTTTTGAGCGAATTTTCTGACGCAGAGCTCACGCAGTTTGCCGCCGCGGCCTACGGCAGCCAGTTTGACGATGCGGCCGTTGCGCCGGTGCACCGGCTCGATGACACCACCGCGTTTCTCGAGCTCTGGCACGGGCCGACCTGCGCGTTCAAGGACATGGCGCTGCAGATCCTGCCGTACCTGCTCACGGCGAGCCTGAAAAAGTGCGGCGAGCAGCGGCAGGTGTGCATTCTCGTCGCCACCTCGGGCGATACCGGCAAGGCCGCCCTGCAGGGCTTCGCCGATGTGCCGGGTACGAAGATCCTCGTGTTTTATCCCTACAGCGGCGTGTCGGAGATCCAGCGCCTGCAGATGGTCACGCAGACCGGCGATAACGTCGCGGTCAGCGCGGTGCGCGGCAACTTTGACGACGCGCAGACCGGCGTCAAGCAGATCTTCAGCGACAGGGCGTTTGCCGATGCGCTCTCGCAGCGCGGCTGGTTTCTGTCCTCCGCAAACTCCATCAACTGGGGGCGGCTGCTGCCGCAGATTGTCTATTATTTCTCGGCGTACTGCGATGCCGTCAACGGCGGCATGATCGCAATGGGCGACCGGCTCAACTTTGTCGTGCCGACCGGCAACTTCGGCGACATTCTTGCCGGCTGGTATGCAAAGCAGATGGGTCTGCCGGTGGGCAAGCTCGTCTGCGCGTCCAACGCCAACAACGTGCTCACGGACTTCATCCGCACCGGCACGTATGATAAAAACCGCCCGTTTCACACCACGGCGTCCCCGTCGATGGACATCCTCGTGTCGAGCAACCTTGAGCGGCTGCTCTATTCGCTCTGCGGCAGCGACACGGAGGTCGCGGGCTATATGCAGCGGCTGCGCGAGCAGGGGTGCTATACGGTCTCTGACGAACTCAAGTCAAAGATCCAGGCGACGTTTGCCGGCGGCTTCTGCAACGACATCCAGACGCGCGAGAAGATCGGCCACGCGTGGCGCGACCACCGTTATCTGATCGACACGCATACTGCCGTCGCCTACCACGTGCTCGACGAGTACCGCCGCGAGACCGGCGATGCCGCTCCGGCAGTCGTCGTGTCCACGGCCAGCCCCTTCAAGTTCTGCGATCAGGTGCTGCGCGGCATCGGCGGCACGGCCGACGCCTTCGGCCCGGCGCTGATCCGCCGCCTGTCGTGCGAGACGCGCCTTGACGCGCCCGCGCCGCTGACCGGTCTCGATGCGCGTACGGTGCGCTTCGGCGGCTGCGTGGATCAGGCGCAGATGCTGCACACGGTGGACGAATTTCTGAGATAACGGCGGAATATGTAACGGACGGGGCTACCCGTCCGTCGGGTCAGAACGCCGCGCTGCCTTTCTTAGTGAAGGTGCTGCAGAACGTCTCATCCTTGCAGGAACAGGTGCCCTGCGTGTTTTTGACCTGAATGTGGCTCGCGTGGCAGCGCTTGCCGTCGGCATTGTAGGCGCAGTTGCTCACGTCGCACGCGACATTGTGCTCACAGCAGTCTTTGGTATGGTCGCTCATGATCGTGCCTCCAGATCGGATTCCGGCCTTGCCGGTCGGATCTATTGTGTGCGGCGGGGCGCAAAATATACGGAGGAACGCAAATGGCATTGTATGCAATCGGCGACCTGCATCTGTCACTGGGCGCGGATAAGCCCATGGACGTGTTCGGCGGGCCGTGGGAAAACTACGTGGAAAAGCTCAGACTCGGGTTCTCGTCGCTGCATGACGAGGATGTCTGCGTGCTCTGCGGCGATCTCGCGTGGGGCATGACGATGGAGCAGGCGCTGCCGGACTTTCAGTTTATTGAGGCTTTGCCCGGGAAAAAGATCCTGCTCAAGGGCAACCACGACTTCTGGTGGAGCACGGCGAAAAAAGCGTATGATTTTTTTGCGGCGCATAACATGCACACCATGGACATCCTGAACAATAACTGCTATTTTTACGGAGACTATGCCATCTGCGGCACGCGCGGCTGGTTTTACGAGGAGGCCAAGGGCGAGGCGCACGACCGCAAGATCATGCTGCGCGAGGTCGGCCGGCTCGAGGCGTCGCTCAAGGCGGCGGGGGACAAGACCAAGCTCGTCTTCCTGCACTATCCGCCGAAGTATCAGGGCTATGAGTGCCCGGAGATCCTGGAGCTGCTCGATGCCTACCGCGTGCCGCTGTGCTGTTACGGGCATATCCACAGCCGCGGCTGCCGCAGCGCCTTTCAGGGAATGTATCACGATACGGAATTCCGGCTGCTGTCGGCGGACTATATTTCCTTTTGTCCGCGCAGGATTCTCCCGTGAAACAGGTGTTGATTTTAGGATGTGAATCTGTTATAGTATTTAGGCATGTTCTTTCATACCATTTTTTATGTACACAAGATACCCGGCGATAAATGATTAGAGGAGGAAATCCAATGAACATCCAGAACATTGAAAAGAAAGAAAAGAATATGGCGACCTTCGAGGTAAAGGTTCCGGCCGACGTGTTTGACAACGCGGTCAACGACGTATATAAAAAGAACAAGAGCCAGCTCTACGTGGCCGGCTTCCGCAAGGGCAAGGCGCCGCGCGCCGTCATCGAGGGGATGTACGGCAAGGACGTGTTCTATCCCGAGGCCATCGAGACGCTCGCGCAGGAGGCCTTTGAGGCCGGCCGTGCCGAGTGCGGCTTTGAGTGCGTCGGCGCGCCCAGTCTGCTCGACCAGCAGATCAATGACGACAAAGAGCTCATCTACACCTTTGAAGTTGCCGTCTATCCCGAGGTCGTCCTCGGCCAGTACAAGGGCCTTGAGGTCCCCCAGAACCACGAGACGTTCGACGAGAGCAAGGTCGACGAGGAGATGCTGAATGTCCAGAAGCGCAACGCCCGCCTGATCGACGTCGAGCGCGAGGCGAAAATGGGCGACCACACCACGATCGATTTCACCGGCTTCATCGACGGCGAGCAGTTCGACGGCGGCACGGCCGAGAACTATGATATCGAGCTCGGCTCGAACACGTTCGTGCCCGGCTTTGAGGAGCAGATCGTCGGCATGAAGGCCGGCGACGAGCGCGACGTTGTCGTCACCTTCCCCGACAACTATGTTGCGGAGCTGGCCGGCAAGGAGGCCACCTTCAAGGTCACCGTCAAGAGCGTCAAGGAGCCTGAGCTTCCGGAGCTGGACGACGAGCTGGCAAAGGACATCTCCGATTACGAGACGATTGCCGAGTACCGCGACCACGTCCGTGAGGATCTGGAAAAGCAGTTCAACGAGGAGCAGGAGTCCGATTACGCGACCCGCCTCATGAAGGCCGCCATTGACTCCATGACCGTCGAGATCCCCGAGCCCATGGTTCTGGCCAAGCTCGACGAGCAGCTGCGCAACTACATCTCCACCATGGGCGTCAGCCCCGAGCTCACCCGTGAGCAGGTGCTCGCCTCCATGGGTCTCGACGAAAAGACCTTCCAGGAGATCATGCGCCCGCAGGCCGTGTTTGAGATCAGCACCGACCTGCTGCTCGACGCGATCGTCAAGGCCGAGAACATCGAGCTTGACGAGGGCGAGCTCGACGAGATGTACCAGAAGATGGCCGACGAGTATAAGATGGAAGTCGACCAGATCAAGCAGTACGTCGACGAGAAGATCATCGTTCTGGATATGAAGCGCCGCAAGGCCGCTCAGCTCATCCGCGACACCGCGGTGGACAAGGAGCCCGAGGCAAAGGCAGAGGCCGCTGAGGCCAAGGAAGAGGCAGCCGAGTAATTCCCCGAAAGCTGTTTGGATTCCGGGCAGAACGGTTATGCTCTCTTGGATAAGCGAAATACCGAAAGGAGCGTACCATGAGTTTAGTACCGTACGTTGTCGAGCAGACCTCCCGCGGGGAGCGCTCGTACGACATTTTTTCCCGCCTGCTCAATGACCGCATCATCATGCTGTCCGAGGAGGTCAACGACACCACTGCCAGCCTGATCGTGGCGCAGCTGCTGTATCTCGAGGCGCAGGATCCCGATAAGGACATCCAGTTTTATATCAACAGCCCCGGCGGCAGCGTGACTGCGGGTCTCGCCATTTACGACACCATGCAGTACATCAAGGCGGATGTCTCCACCATCTGTGTCGGTCTGGCCGCGTCGATGGGCGCGTTTCTGCTCTCGTCCGGCGCAAAGGGCAAGCGTCTGGCGCTGCCGAACTCGGAGATCATGATCCATCAGCCCTCCGGCGGCAGTCAGGGTCAGTGCACGGACATTCAGATCCAGGCACGGCAGATCCTGCGCATCAAGGATCGCCTCAATCACATCCTCGCGGAGAACACCGGCAAGCCGGTCGAGACCATCGCCGAGGACTGCGAGCGCGATAACTTCATGACCGCAGAGGAAGCACAGGCCTACGGTCTGGTGGACAAGGTCATCTATAAGCGTTAATCTGTCAGGGGAGGGAACCGCCGTTCCCTCCCTGTTTCAAATGTAGAAAATGTGAGGTTCTTATGGCCAGAAATGACGAAAAAAAGAGCGTGCGCTGCTCTTTTTGCGGAAAACCGCAGTCGCTGGTAAACCGGCTTGTCGCCGGTAACGGCGTCTATATCTGCGATGAGTGCGTGCGCCTGTGCATGAGCATTATCGACGAGGGCTACGAGCCTGAGAGCGTCTCCACGGCACAGGTCACGCTCCGGCGCGATCAGCTGCCGAAGCCGGCCGAGATGCGTGCGACGCTCGACGACTATATCATCGGTCAGGATCGTGCCAAGGTGGTGCTGTCCGTGGCGGTGTATAACCACTATAAGCGTATCCTGCGCGGCGATCAGGACAACGACGTCGAGCTGCAAAAGAGCAACGTCCTGCTCATCGGCCCGACCGGCAGCGGCAAGACGCTCTTTGCCCAGACGCTGGCCAAGATGCTCGACGTGCCGTTTGCCATTGCGGACGCGACCACGCTCACCGAGGCCGGCTATGTCGGCGAGGACGTGGAGAATATCCTGCTCAAGCTGCTGCAGGCGGCGGACTTTGATGTTGAGCGCGCGCAGCGCGGCATTATTTATATCGACGAGATCGACAAGATCGCCCGCAAGAGCGAGAATACGTCCATCACGCGCGACGTCTCCGGCGAGGGCGTGCAGCAGGCGCTGCTCAAGCTGCTCGAGGGCACGGTCGCGAACGTCCCGCCACAGGGCGGACGCAAGCACCCGCAGCAGGAGTTTATTCAGGTCGATACGACGAATATCCTCTTCATCTGCGGCGGCGCGTTTGACGGCGTGGATAAGATCATCGAGCGCCGCATGGACAAAAAGTCCATGGGCTTCGGCGCCGAGATCCAGAGCGCCAGGGAGCGCGATCTGACCGAGATCATGAAAAACGTCCAGCAGCACGACCTGCTGAAGTTCGGCATCATTCCGGAGCTGATCGGCCGTATGCCGGTCATCACGGCGCTGGCAAGTCTCAGCCGTGAGGACATGGTGCGCATCCTCAAGGAACCCAAAAACGCCCTGACCAAGCAGTATCAGGCGCTGATGCAGTTTGATGACGTCGAGCTGGAATTTGAGGACGAGGCATTGGGCAAAATTGCGGATAAGGCGATCGCGATGGAGATCGGCGCGCGCGGCCTGCGCAGCGTCATGGAGGGCGTCATGACGGATCTGATGTATTCCGTGCCGTCCGACCCGACGATCAGCAGGATCACCATCACCGCGGCGAGCGTGGATGGCACCGAGCCGCCGCGCATCGAGCACCGGGAGCAGTGAGCCGTCTCCGAATGCGCCCTTGTACCCCTAAGCGAAAGAGGAATCTGAATGGATAACACAACTTCTATGGATCATGCGGAATTTGCCGGCCGGCGCAGCCTGCCGATGATGGCGCTGCGCGGCCTGACCGTGTTTCCGGGCATGATGCTGACCTTTGAGGTCGAGCGCAGCATGTCCATCGCGGCGCTGAACATGGCCATGAGCGACGATCAGGTCATCTATCTGGTGCCGCAGATCGACATTGCGACGGATATCCCCACCCCGGAGGATGTCTACGGCGTGGGTACGGTCTGCCGCATCAAGCAGATGATGAAGCAGCCCGGCAGCAAGACCGTCCGCGTCATGGCCGAGGGCATCGAGCGCGGCCGGACGCTGGCCGTGCGCACCGATACCCCCTGCTTCGTTGCGGAGGTCGAGCCGCTTGCGGATGTTGCCGAGCGGAAGACCGCGCGGACCGAAGCGCTCATACGCCACTGCTGCAACCTGTTTGACGCCTATGTGACCGTGTCCGGCAACATGGCGCCGGAGTCGGTCATTACGCTGCTTGGCAGCACAAACGCCGGCTTTGTGTCGAATTTCATCGCGCAGCACGTGTTCCTCCGTCCGGAGCAGAAGCAGGAGCTGCTTGAGGAGACACGCCCGAGCCGGAGGCTCACGCTGCTGTCGAAAATGCTCCTGCATGAGACGAGTGTGCTCGGCCTGCAGCATCAGCTTGAGGAGGCGGCGCAGGATCGCCTCAACCAGACACAGCAGGAGTATCTGCTGCGCGAGCAGATGAAGATCATTCAGGCGGAGCTCGGCGAGGCGGACGACCCCGACTCCGAGAGCGCCGCCTATCGGGAGAAAATTCAGGCGCTGCACCTGCCGGAGGAGTCCGAGCAGCGCCTGCTCAAGGAAGTCGACCGGCTCAAAAAGCAGCCGTTCGGCTCGTCGGAGGCGTCCGTCATCCGCAACTATCTGGACATCTGCCTTGAGATGCCGTGGAACACCCGCACCAAGGAGCGGCTCGATGTGCGCGCCGCGCGCGAGGTGCTCGACGATGAGCATTTCGGCCTTGAAAAGGTCAAGGACCGCATCACGGAGTATCTGGCCGTGCGCCAGCTTGCGCCCGGTGTCAGGGGCGGCGTGCTGTGTCTGGTCGGCCCTCCGGGCACGGGCAAGACGAGCATCGCCATGAGCATTGCCCATGCCACGAACCGCAAGCTCTCGCGCATCTCCCTCGGCGGCGTGCACGACGAGGCGGAGATCCGCGGCCACCGTAAGACGTATGTCGGCGCGATGCCCGGCCGCATCATCAACGGCCTGACGATCGCCGGCAGCATGAACCCCGTCATGGTGCTCGACGAGATCGACAAGCTCGGCAGCGACTACCGCGGCGACCCGTCCTCGGCGCTGCTCGAGGTGCTCGACGCGGAGCAGAACGATCACTTCCGGGATAACTTCATGGAGATCCCGGTCGACCTGTCGGACGTGTTTTTCGTCCTCACGGCCAACACCCTTGACACCATCCCGCGCCCGCTGCTCGACCGCATGGAGGTCATCGAGCTCTCGAGCTATACCGATGAGGAAAAGCTCCAGATCGCAAAGCGGCACCTGCTGCCCAAGCAGCGCAAAAAGCACGGCCTCAAGCAGGCGCAGCTGCGCGTGAGCGACGATGCGATCCGCGAGATCATCACGCTCTATACGCGCGAATCCGGTGTGCGCGTGCTCGAGCGCAATCTTGCCGCCATCTGCCGCAAGACCGCCAAGCGCATCGCGCTCGGCGAGTGCAAGAGCGTGCAGCTGCGCGCCGGCAGCGTGGCCAATTATCTCGGCCCCGCGCGCTACGAGCCGGAGCGCGTCTATGCGCAGGATGAGGTCGGCCTCGTGCGCGGTCTCGCGTGGACGTCCGTCGGCGGGGAGGTGCTCGATGTCGAAGTTGCCGTGCTCGACGGCACAGGCAAACTCGAGCTGACCGGCAACCTCGGCAACGTCATGAAGGAGTCGGCGCAGGCCGCCGTCACCTATATCCGCAGCCGTGCGCAGCTGCTCGGCATCGACCCGGAGTTTTATAAGAAGAAGGATATCCACATCCACTTTCCGGAGGGCGCCGTGCCGAAGGACGGCCCGTCGGCCGGCATCACGATCTGCATCGCGGTCATCTCCGCGCTCACGAATACGCCCGTGCGCCGCGACCTCGCCATGACGGGGGAGATCACGCTGCGCGGCCGCATCCTGCCGATCGGCGGCCTGAAGGAGAAGACGATGGCCGCCATGCGCATCGGCATCACGACGGTCATCATCCCGCGTGAAAATGAAAAGGATCTCGAAGAGATCGACCCGACCGTGCGCAGTGCGCTCAAGTTCGTCACGACCGACCATGTGGATAAGATTCTCGACGTGTCGTTCGGCCGCCGCTTTGCTGCGGCCGTCAAGGCGGCGCATGCCGATGCACACGCCGATACCGCGAACGTCAATCTGCGCCAGTGAGGTGAGCGTATGCCGACCCTGAACCTGAATAAGGCGGAATTCATCAAGTCCGCCGTCAGCCCGTCCGGCTTTCTGGCGGCTGACCTGCCGTGCATCGTCTTTGCCGGCAAGTCGAACGTCGGCAAGTCCTCGGTCATCAACCGGCTGCTCAACCGCAGGAATTTTGCCCGCGTCGGCTCTCAGCCCGGCAAGACCGTCCATGTTAATTACTTCTGCATCGACCGCCGGGCATACTTTGTTGACCTGCCGGGCTACGGCTATGCCAGCGTCGCCAAAACGGAGCGCGACCGCTGGGGCAAGCTCATGGAGGACTTCTTCGCTGACCCGGAGCGCATCACGCTCGGTGTCATGATCGTCGACGCCCGCCACAAGCCCACGGCGGACGATGAGACGATGGCCGCGTGGTTTCATTCCACCGGCTGCCCGATGGTCGTCGTGGCCAACAAGTGCGACAAGCTCAAGAAGTCGGAGATCGAGCCGAATCTTGCGCGCATCCGCGAGACCCTGCTGCTGCCGGATGACGCGGTGCTGCTGCCGTTTTCGGCGGAAAAGGGCACCGGCCGCGAGGCGCTGCTCGGGGAGATCCTGCGGGTCGTCGGCTGAATCGGAATTGCCGTGCAGAGCGTGCGGATGCGCGCTCTGCACTTGTTTTTTTGCATGGGACTTGCTATAATGCAATTTTGTAGGAATGGGAGGTGCGTGCGTGAACACACTGCAATCGATCTGGAACGGGCTCGACTGGTCATATCTGCTCAATATCGTGCTGTCGGTCGTTCCGGCGCTGCTGTGCATCACGTTTCACGAGGTGTCGCACGGCTGGGTCGCGTATCGCCTCGGCGATCCGACGGCGAAAGACGCCGGCCGCCTCACGCTCAACCCGCTCAAACACATCGACATGATGGGGCTGCTGATGATGGTCGTGTTCAAGTTCGGCTGGGCGAAGCCCGTGCCGGTGAATATGATGCGCTTTCGCAATCCCAAGCGCGGCATGGCGCTCACGGCGCTGGCCGGTCCGGTGTCCAATGTGCTGCTCGCGCTGGTGTTTCTGTTTTTATACGGTCTGCTGTACCGGGCGCTGTATTCGGTGCAGTTTCTGCTGGACATGGTCTGGCTGACGGCGTACATCAGTCTGGCGCTGGCCATTTTCAATATCATCCCGGTCTCGCCGCTCGACGGGTCGAAGGTGCTCTTTGCGCTGCTGCCCGACGCGGCCTATGCAAAGCTCATGCGCTATGAGCGCTACGGGATGATCCTGCTGCTCGTGCTGGTTGCGACCGGCGTGCTCGGCAAGCCGCTCACCACGGTGACGGAGGCTGCGTTTGACAAACTCTTTGTATTTGCGGAGTGGGGCTATGAACTTATCGGCATCTTCGGCTAAGCCGGGCGATCCAACTTATTTTCTCGAGGGCATCATCCACGACAAGAGCGAGATGGCGGATTTTGAAGGCCCGCTGAGCCTGATCCTGCTGCTGCTGTCGAAAAACAAGATCGAGATCCGCGACATCAGGATCTCGGACATCCTCGATCAGTATCTGGAGTACCTCAACGCCATGGAAAAGCTCGATCTCGAGATCGCGAGCGAGTTTGTGCAGATGGCGTCGTACCTGCTCTATATCAAGACGCGTATGCTCCTCACCGAGGAGAAGGAGGTCACGGAGCTCGAACAGCTCATCGCCTCGCTCGAGCAGCTCAAGTGCAAGGATACGTATGCGGCGGTCAAGACCGTCACGCCGATGCTCGAGGCTGCGGCGCAGACCGGCCTGCACTATCTGTCGCGCCCGCCGGAGCCGCTGCCGAAGGCTGCGGGGGAGTACCGCTACCGCATCGAGGAAGCCGATCTTCTGCGCGCACTGCTGTCCGTGTTCACGCGCGGCGGCGCGCCGTCGACGGATGCGCTGCAGCTGGCCGCACCCAAGCGCATCATCTACAGTGTGCGCGATAAGTGCCGCTCGCTCATCGACGAGCTGCGCGAGCGGGGGAGCATGTCTCTCAGCGCGCTCTACGGTCAGTGTGCGAGCCGCAGCGAGATCGTGGCGACGTTTTTGTCCGTGCTGGAGCTGTGCAGCCTCGGCCACCTGATGCTCTCGGAGCAAAACGGGGAATACGTCGCAAGCTTTACGGGCGGCACGACGGATGATATTCTGGAATCGATTGTTGAGTGAGCGTTTTTATGGAACACGATGAATTGCTTTCGGTCATTGAGGCCATCTTATTTGCAGCGGGTGATCCCGTGCCGGCGTCGCGCATCGCGCTCGTCACCGGCGAGCAGACGCAGACGATCGTCTCGGCTGCCAGAGACCTTGCTGCGGCATATGAGGAGAACCGCTGCGGTATGCGTCTGGTGCAGATGAACGATCTGCTGCAGCTTTGCTCCGCGCCGGAGTATGCGGATTTCATCCGCCGTGCGCTTGAGCAGCGCAAGCCGCCCAGGCTCTCGCAGCCGGCGCTGGAGGTGCTGGCGATCGTGGCATATTTCCAGCCGGTCACACGCGCATATGTCGATCAGGTGCGCGGCGTGGACAGCGCCTACACGGTCACGACGCTGCTCGAGCGCGGTCTTATCGAGGCCTGCGGCAGGCTCGATGCGCCCGGCCGCCCGTCGCTGTACCGCACGAGCGCGCTGTTTTTGCGCACCATGGGCATGCAGTCGCTCGATGAGCTGCCCGTACTGCCGGATCTGTCGTCCGACGAGGGCGCGGAAAAGCTCGAGCAGGCCATCTCGGAGCTGCGCGGCCGCGGCGAACAGATGGAGCTGACCGACACGGAGGAAAAACCGACAGGGGAGTGATGCCGATTGACGGCCCTGTGGATCATTCTGGCGATCGCGCTGGCACTGACGCTGCTGAATCTGCTGCCTGTCGGCGTGGATGCGGCGTATGCCGACGGGACGTTTTCCCTTGCGGCGCGCATCGGTCCGGCGCGGCTGCACCTGCTGCCGAAGGCGCCGGATGCAAAGTCCGGGAAGACAAAAACCAAGAAACCGAAGAAGAAAAAAGAGAACAGGCACTCCGCGCCGCCGGATGCGCAGACGCTGCTCAGGCTGGCAGAGCTCGGCTTGCAGGCGCTCGACCGTCTGCGGCAGAAGCTGCACGTGCGGCTGCTGCGGCTGGTGTTTGTATCCGGCGCGCCCGATCCGTATGACGCTGCGCTGGCGTTCGGCTGTGTCAGCGCCGCGCTCGGCGCGCTCACGCCGCTGGCGGAGCGGACGCTGCGCATCGACGAGCGGGACATTCAGACCGGCGTGGATTTTGACGCCGGGCAGCCGTCCGTCGACGCACGCATCGTCTGCACGATCCGCATCGGACAGATCGTCGCCGCCGCGCTGATATTCGGCGTCGGATATTTGAAGCAGAAGCGACAGACAAAGAAGGCACGCGCCGCGCGCGCAAAGACCGCGCCGGACACGCAGGAAAGGAAGGTCAGCAATGGATAATGAAATCAGCGCAGTCATGACTGCGACCATGAGCAAGATCAAGGAAATGGTGGACACGAACACCGTCGTCGGGGAACCGATCACGACGCCGGACGACATCACGCTCATTCCGCTCTCCCGCGTCAGCTTCGCGTTTGCCAGCGGCGGGTCGGAGTTTCCGATGAAGGAGAACAAAAACGGCGTCGGCTGCGGCAGCGGCGCAGGCGTCAAGGTCGAGCCGATGGGCTTTCTGATCGTGAAGGACGGCAATGTGCGCATGCTCAACGTCATGCCGCCCGCTTCGAATACCTTCGACCGGCTCATCGACATGACCCCGCAGGTCTTTGACCGCATCGACCGGTTCATCGACCAGCGCAAGGCCGACAAAGCATAATCCGCGCCCCGAGCGCACACAATAAGCACCGCCCGAAACTTCAAAAGGGTGGTGCTTGTTTTGAAACGGATGATATTTGCGCTCCTGTGCGCGCTCTGCCTGCTTTTTCCGTGCGCGCCGCGCGCCCATGCTGCCGGCACGGACAATGCGGCGCAGGCTGCCATTGTTGTGCATCCCGAGACCGGAACGGTGCTCTATGAAAAGAATGCGGATGCGCGCCTCGGCATCGCCAGCACGACGAAGATCCTGACGGCGCTCGTCGTGCTTGAGCACTGCGCGCTCGGGGAGCCGGTCGGGATCCTGCCGGAATACACGGCGGTCGAGGGCTCGTCGATGTATCTGCGCGCCGGTGAGACGTATACGGTCGAGGAGCTGCTCTACGGCATGATGCTCGTGTCCGGAAACGATGCCGCCGTCGCGCTCGCGTGCCACACGGCGGGCTCCGTGGAGGCGTTCGCGGGCATGATGAACGAGAAGGCGCGTGCGCTCGGCATGACCGGCAGCGCCTTTCAAAACCCCAGCGGTCTGGATGCCGAGGGGCATTACTCCACGGCGCGCGACATGGCGGCGCTCACCTGTGCCGCCATGAAAAATGAGACATTTTGCACGATCGTATCCACAACGAACGTGACCATAGGCGGGCAGACGCTTTTGAACCACAACCGTCTGCTGCGCAGCTATGACGGCGCGGTCGGCGTCAAGACCGGCTACACGAAGGCGTGCGGACGCACGCTTGTTTCGTGCGCGCAGCGCGGTGCGACGCGCTTTGTCTGCGTGACGCTCTCCGATCCGGACGACTGGCGCGATCACACGCGTCTGCTTGACTGGGCGTTTGCAAACTATGCATATCGCGCCGTCGCCGGGAACACGCCGGTATATGCTGTGCCGGTGCTCTCCGGTACGGTGCAGGTCTGCGCGGTGACGCCGGAGCGGGAGGCCTATCTGCTCCTGCGGCCGGAGGACACGGTGACGCTCACGGCGGAGCTGCCGCGCTTTGCCTTTGCGCCGGTGGAGCGCGGCGCGCAGGCCGGCACGCTCACGGCGACGGGGCCGGAGGGGCAGAGCGTCACGGTGGCGCTGTGCTACCGCGATCCCGCGGCGCTTGATCCGGACGTGAAGGCTGCGCCGTTTGCGCGGCTTGGCCGCCTGTGGACGCGCGTCAGCCGGTATTTTTCCGCTTACTATCCTGAATTCTGAGGTGATGATCATGCAGCAGCGGCTGCAAAAGTGCATTTCCGAGGCGGGCGTCGCGTCCCGCCGTGCTGCCGAGACGATGATCTGCGCAGGCCGCGTGACCGTCAACGGCTGCGTCGCGCAGCTCGGCACGCAGGCAGACCCGGAGACCGACGTTATCTGTATCGACGGCCGTCCGCTGCCGTCGAGAGCGCCGAAGCGGTACATAATGCTCAACAAGCCGCGCGGCTATGTCACGACGATGCACGATGAGCACGGACGCAAAACGGTGGCGGATCTCGTGGCCTCGGCGGGGGAGCGGCTGTATCCGGTCGGACGGCTGGATCTGGATTCCGAGGGTCTGCTCATCATGACGAATGACGGCGAGATCGCAAACTGCCTCATGCACCCGTCGCACGAGATCACCAAGACGTATGAGGTCGACGTCGCCGGCGGCGATCCTGCGGCGGCAGCGGAGCTCATGCACGCCGTCACGGAGCTGGATGGCTATCGCGTCCGTCCGGCGGAGGTGACGGTGCTCGCGCCCGGCCGCCTGTCCGTCACGATCCATGAGGGGCGCAACCGGCAGGTGCGCCGCCTGTGCGCGCTTGCGGGGCTGCGCGTGCTGCGCCTTGTGCGCGTGGCGGAGGGGGAGCTTCGGCTCGGCACGCTCGCGCCGCGCCGGTGGCGGGAATTGACCGATGCGGAGATCGCCTACCTAAAATCGCACCTTTGAGACGCTGAAGTTTATGCAGGTTTTTCGCGGAAAAGTTGCAGATGCGACTTGAAAAATGCCCCGAATTTGCTTAAAATATAAAAATGCGCTGCATCATGGCAGCAAAAAATGCGTATTTGCAAGGTGAACATATGGAAATGGATATATTGTCTGTTCTGGAACATAAATTTCCCTCCTTTTCGAAGGGTCAGCGGACGATCGCACAGTTTATTCTCAAAAACTATGATAAGGCGGCCTTCATGACGGCCGCACGCCTCGGCGAGGTGACCGGCGTGAGCGAGTCGACCGTTGTGCGCTTTGCGGCCGACCTCGGCTACCGGGGCTATCCCGGCATGAAAAAAGCGCTGCAGGAGATCGTGCGCAACCGCCTGACCTCGGTCGAGCGCATCGAGGCGGCCGAGAGCACTATGGACGGGCACGACGTGCTCAAGGCGGTGCTGCGTGCCGACATCAACAACCTGCAGGCCACGCTCGACGAGATCGATCAGGATTACTTCAATCAGGCGGTCGATATGATCCTGTCGGCAAAGCACATCTACATCATCGGGATGCGCACGTCCACGACTCTGGCGGATTTTCTGGCGATCTATCTTAAGCTCCTGCTCGATAACGTCACCGTCGTCAAGGAGATCGCGGCGCGCGAGGTCTATGAGCAGCTGCTGCGCATCGGTGAGGGCGACCTCATCATCGGCATCAGCTTCCCGCGCTATTCCAAGCGCACGATCAGCGCCATGAAGTTTGCGCGCGATCACGGTGCGCGCTGCCTCGGCCTGACCGACGGCAAGGTCTCGCCGCTCAATGAGATCTCGGACGTCTGCCTGTATACGAAAAGCGAGATGGTCTCGTTCCTCGATTCCCTCGTCGCACCGCTGAGCATGATCAACGCGCTCATCATGGCGGTCGGCGCGCGCGACCGTTCACGCACGTTTGAGACCTTCCGGGAGCTGGAGAACGTCTGGAAAGAATACGAGGTGTATGGAACCGTTGAAAGCTGATGTAGTCGTGATCGGCGGCGGTGCGGCCGGGTCCATGTGCGCGCTCACAGCCGCGCAGCGCGGGCTGAGCGTCGTGCTGCTCGAGCCGAACAGGATGCTCGGCAAGAAGCTGCGCATCACCGGCAAAGGCCGCTGCAATGTGACGAACAACTGCGATATCAGGACCGTGCTCGCAAACATCCCCGGCGACGGCCGGTTTCTCTACGGCGCGCTCAACCGCTTCGAGCCGCGCGACACGATGGCGCTGTTTGAATCCCTTGGCGTGCCGCTCAAAACAGAGCGCGGCAACCGCGTGTTTCCGGTCTCCGACCGCTCGCACGACATTGCCAATGCGCTCGAGCGCGCCTATGCGCACGCGGGCGGGCATGTTCTGCACGCCGCTGCGACCGATATTCTGACGCGAGACGGTGCGGTCTGCGCCGTCGTGACCACGGAGGGGACGATCGACTGTGACGCCGCCGTCATCTGTACCGGCGGCATGTCGTACCCGCTCACCGGCTCGACCGGAGACGGCTATCGCTTTGCGCAGCAGCTCGGCCACACGCTCACGCCGCTGCGCGCCTCGCTCGTGCCGCTCGAATCCAATGACCCGTGGTGCGCCGAGATGCAGGGCTTTTCCCTGCGCAATGTGACGCTCACGGTCTATGATGAGCACAACAAGCAGATCTATTCCGACCTCGGTGAGATGCTCTTCACACATTTCGGCGTCTCGGGGCCGCTGGTGCTGTCGGCGAGCGCACATATGCGCGATTTTTCACAGCATACCTACCGTCTGTCCATCGACCTGAAGCCGGCGCTGGATGAAAAGAAGCTCGATGCGCGCATCCTGCGCGATTTTCAAAAATACGCCAACCGCGACTTCAAGAACGCGCTCTATGACCTTGCGGGTCATGCCATGATCCCGGTGCTCGTGCGGCTGTCCGGCATCCCGGAGGATACGAAGGTCAATGCCATCACGCGCGAGCAGCGGCACAGGCTCGTGGAGCTGTTCAAGCATTTTCCGGTCTCCGTGAGCGGTACGCGGCCGATCAGCGAGGCGATCATTACCTCCGGCGGCGTGTCGGTCAAGGAGGTCAATCCCCGTACCATGGCATCCAAGCTGATGCCGGGGCTGTATTTTGCCGGCGAGGTGCTTGATCTCGACGCCTATACCGGCGGCTATAACCTGCAGATCGCGTGGAGCACCGGCTATGTGGCCGGCAGCGCCGTCTGCACATAACGTGGAAAGGAAATCAACGCTTTGGATACTCACATTACCGTTGCCATTGACGGCCCCTCCGGAGCCGGAAAGAGTACGATCGCCCGCGCGGCCGCGCGCCGCTTCGGCCTGATCTATGTGGATACCGGTGCGATCTACCGCACCGTCGGTCTTGCCGGAGAGCGCGCCGGTGTGAACTGCTCGGATGCAGAGGCCATGCAGGCGCTGCTGCCGGCGCTGAAGATCGAACTGGTCTATGACGCTGCGGGGGAGCAGCGGATGCTGCTCAACGGCGAGGACGTCTCGGATACGATCCGTCTGCCGGAGGTGTCGCTGCTCGCCTCGCGCGTGTCGGCGCTGCCGGTCGTGCGCGCGTTCCTGCTCGATATGCAGCGCAGCCTTGCCCGCACGCACAGTGTTGTCATGGACGGGCGCGACATCGGCACGGTCGTTCTGCCGGACGCCGGACTGAAGATCTTTCTGTCCGCCTCGGCGGAGTGCCGCGCGCAGCGCCGCTGGCGCCAGCTGCAGGAAAAGGGCATTCAGGAGCCGTATGCCGATGTGCTGCGCGAGCTCGAGCAGCGTGATTACGACGATACGCACCGCGCCATCGCACCGCTCAAGGCGGCGCCGGACGCCGTGCACATCGACACGAGCGAGCTCACGCTCGAGCAGAGTATCGACGCCGTGTGCGCAGCCATCCGCATGCGCTTCGGGCTGGAGGCGGACGCATGAGAGAGCTGCGCGTCGCCAAGTCAGCCGGCTTTTGCTTTGGTGTCAGCCGTTCGGTCAAAATGGCCGGGGAGATGCTCGCCGCCGAGACGAACTGCTACAGCCTCGGTGAGCTGATCCATAACGACGACGTCGTGCAGCACCTGCGCTCCGAGGGACTCACGGTCGCGGACGGGCCCGGGCAGATCCCGCAGGGCGCGTCGGTCATCATCCGCTCCCACGGTGTCAGCCGCGCGGAGTTTGAGGCCGTGCAGCGCACGGGCGCGACGGTGTACGACGCGACCTGCCCGAAGGTCAAGCGCATCCACGAGATCGTGGCGGAGGCTTCCGCTGAGGGGCGCCAGCCGGTCATCATCGGAGCCGCCGATCACCCCGAGGTGCGCGCCATCTGCGGCTGGTGCGCCTCGCCGGTCGTGGTCAATGACGCCGCTCAGCTCGCCGCGCGCATCGCCGACGGCACCATTGACTGTGCAAAACCGCTGACTGTCGTCATCCAAACGACCCAAACGCAAGAAAAACTGCTGGAATGTCAGAAAATTATAAAAAAAGAGTGTACAAACGCAAAATTGTTTGATACAATATGTGGTGCTACGTTTACACGTCAGACAGAGGCCGCGCAGATGGCCCGCGACTGCGATGCAATGGTCGTCGTCGGCGGCAGCCACAGTGCAAACAGCCGCCATCTCTACGAGATCTGCTGCAGTGCGTGTGCAAACGTGCAATTTATTGAAAACGCAGCGCAGCTTGATACAAGCGCGTTCGTACATGCGGATACGGTCGGCCTGACAGCCGGGGCCTCCGTGCCTGCATGGATCATTAAGGAGGTAAAACAAAAGATGAGCGACGAGATTCTGACTCAAGAAAATCCCATGGAGACTGAAAATTTTGATGAAATGCTGGAGGCATCTCTCAAGCCTATATATAATGGAGAAAAGGTAACCGGTACGGTCGTGGCCATTTCCGCCACCGAGATCAGTGTCGATATCGGCACCAAGTATTCCGGCTTCATCCCGACCAGCGAATTCACCGACGACGGCATCAAGGTTGAAGATGTCCTGCACGTCGGCGACAGCATCGAGGCGAGCGTTGTGCGCGTCAACGATGTCGAAGGCACTGCGATGCTCTCCAAGAAGCGTCTGGACGCCGTCAAGAACTGGGCTGCTATCGAGGAGGCTCAGGAGAGCGGTGAGATCGTGGAAGGCAAGGTCACCGAGGACAACAAGGGCGGCATCGTTGTGTCCGTCAAGGGCATCCGCGTGTTCGTGCCCGCTTCCCAGTCCGGCCTGCCGAAGGACGCTGCCATGTCCGAGCTCGTTGGCCAGACCGTGCGTCTGAAGATCACCGAGGTCAACCGCGGCCGCAAGCGCGTTGTCGGCTCCATCCGCGCTGTCGCCCAGAAGGAGCGCCGCGAGCGCGCCGAGAAGATCTGGAGCGAGATCGAGGTCGGCAAGCACTATCACGGTGTTGTCAAGTCCCTGACGTCCTACGGCGCGTTCGTTGACATCGGCGGCATTGACGGCATGGTGCACGTCTCCGAGCTGAGCTGGAGCCGCATCAAGCAGCCGTCCGACGTGCTGTCCGTCGGCGATGAGGTCGATGTCTACGTTATCAGCTTCGACGCGGAGAACCACAAGATCTCCCTCGGCTACAAGGACCCCAACGGCAACCCCTGGACCAAGTTCACGTCCACCTTCCAGGTCGGCGACGTGGCGAAGGTCACCATCGTCAAGCTCATGCCCTTCGGCGCGTTTGCCGAGGTACTGCCCGGTGTTGACGGCCTGATCCACATCTCCCAGATCGCCAACCGCCGCATCGGCAAGCCTGATGAGGTGCTGACCGTCGGCGACATTGTCGACGCGAAGATCACCGCGATCGACGAGGAGAAGCACAAGATCTCCCTGTCCATCCGCGCGCTGACCGCTCCCGAGCCGGCTCCGGTGCGTGAGCGTCCGGCCAAAAAGCCGATGGCTCCCGAGGCCGATGCCCTCGTCTACGAGATCTCCGCTACCGGTGAGGCCACCGGCAACATCCCCGAGATCGACTTTGACGACGTCGACGAGTAATTGCAAGTAATTGCATATTTCGATTTGAGAACATCCCCGCACGTGCGTGCGGGGATGTTTCTGTCTGTAAAGGGACCGCTGCAGCGCCTGAGCGCTTTTGCAAAAGCGCTTTCAGGCGTGATCTGATTTGCCTGCAGTTCATTTTGCGTGCGGGAGGAAATAACACTTGCACTGCGTATATGCTTCTGCTATAATGAGCTCGTCAATTTCTTGACGGACTCAAACGGCGTTTTTGTCACTCGGCTTTGATTTTTGCGGCAATCGGTCTGCCTGCACGTTTTTGACGCAAATACGAAAACCAGCGGCTCGAACAATTGTCTTGCCGCTGGTTTTTCTGCGCGCAGGGAAACATGCCCAAATCCCGCGCTTTGTCCAAAACACGGAGCTTTCCGGTCAGAGTGCGTCGCGCTGCTCGGCCGGCATACGATATTCCGGCTTGACATGGTAGGCGATCTCGGCGTACTGCCGCGCGCGTGCGCGCAGTGAGAAGTTTCCCTTCTGGCTGCTCCAGACGTACAGCTCGTGGCAGATCAGATCCGTTGCGATGCGCGACAGCAGATCCGGCGGCTCTATGGAGTCGATGATGCCCGACTTGGCGCAGTTTGTGGCCAGTGTCGCAAACAGATCGTCGAGCGCGTGCACAGCTGCACGGATGCCCTCGGGGGACTCGAACTGCATGATAAACAGCGTGCTCGTCAGCTCGGGACCGAAATCGTAAGCGATCGCAATGAAGCGGTCAAACAGCTGCCAGATGCGCTCGAAGTCATTGTCCGCGTGTGCAAACTTCATGAAGCTCGCGTCATCGTTGTGCTGCGGCTTTTCGACCATGTATTCGAGAATGCTTCGCTTGCCGTTGAACGAGGAGTAGAACACGGAGCGGGAGATGCCGCATTCCTTGCAGATCTCGTTTACGGTCACGTTGTTGTATCCATTGCGCTTGAACAGGGAGATCGCGGTTTCCGCTACTTCCTCTTTGAACTTTCGGGCAGAATCTTGCATCCTAACACTCCTGACGAAAAACGTTTTGGCTTTTCAAACATTATACGACATTTGTCTCCGAGATTCAACACGCGGAAAAAACTATTCGCAATTTCTTTGCAGATTTTTTGTGACTTGTTTCAAAAATGCTCCGGACTCCTTGACATTGCAGGGTTAATTAATTAACATGGCTGCATCCGAATCCGTTCTTGTGTCGGAACGGGCGGATGCTGTTTGACTGCAATCTAAAGAAGAAGGAAGCGATAACATGACAAAAGACGAGAAAATTGCAAAGCTCGGAAAAGTGATCACGGATCGCGCGACGGTGTTGTTGGGAAAGGAAAAAATCACGCCGGACTCTCCGGAGTATCTCGGCATCAACTCCGCCCTCAAGTTCACGGCGGTGAAGTACGATCAGAAAATGGCGGACGATATCCTCGATATCGCGCTGACCATGAAAAAGCGCGTGCCGCTCACGATCGAGCAGCTCGCAAAGAAGAATCCGCAGTTTGACAGAGCCTATCTCGAAAAGGCGATGCAGGCCATCAGTGAGAGCGGCCTGGTCGAGTTCCATTGGGAGAACCTCGACGGCAAAAATCCGAACCATGAAAAGCGCTGGGTGCTGGACATGTTCGTCCCCGGCAGCGCCGAGATCATGATGATCAATCCCGAGCAGTCGGATATGTTCCCGGAGACGGCCGATTTCTTTGAGCGCATGGCCTATCTGCCGCTGGCCGGCATCACCGAAATGGTGCCGCCCGGAGGCGCCGGTATCGGCATGCACGTCATTCCGGTCGAAAAGGCGATCCCGGCCGAGAGCAAGTCTCTGCCGATCGAGCACCTGTCCCACTGGCTGAAGAAGTATGAGGGACATATCGGCGTGAGCGTGTGCTCCTGCCGCAAGCAGCAGCGCATCCGCGGCGAGGGCTCCGGCGACGTCGAGGGCGAATGGTGCATCGGCGTCGGCGATTTTGCCGACTACTGCCGCGAGACGAACCATGGCCATGACATCACCTATGAAGAGGCGATGGAGATCCTCCAGAAGGCGGAAGATCGCGGCTATGTCCACCAGATCACAAATATCGACGGCGAAAACAAGATCTTCGGCATCTGCAACTGTGCCGTCGGCGTGTGCAATGCGCTGCGCACCTCGCAGCTGTTCAACACGCCGAATCTGTCCGCCTCCGCCTATGTCGCCGAGAGCGATCCGGAAAAGTGCGTTGCCTGCGGCAAGTGCGTCGAGACCTGCCCGGCCGGCGCTGTCCGCCTCGGTCAGAAGCTCTGCACCAAGGAAGGCCCCATCCAGTATCCGCACCATGAGCTGCCGGACGACACCAAGTGGGGCGAGGATCACTGGAACAAGAATTACCGCAACGAGAACGGCTGCATCCAGACGTGGCCGACCGGCACGGCGCCCTGCAAGGCCGCCTGCCCGGCGCACATCGCCATTCAGGGCTACATCAAGATGGCGGGCGACGGCCGGTACGCCGACGCGCTCAAGCTCATCAAGAAGGACAACCCGTTCCCGGCCGTCTGCGGCAGCATCTGCAGAAAATACTGCGAAGATGCCTGCACCCGCGGCACCGTCGACGAGCCGCTGGCCATCGACGAGATCAAGAAGTTCATCGCCGAGCAGGACATGAAGGCCGAGCACCGCTATGTGCCGCCCATGAACTCCTGCACGCACGAGAAGTTCGACCAGAAGATCGCCATCATCGGCGGCGGCCCGGCCGGTATGTCCTGCGCCTATTTCCTGGCCATCGAGGGCTACAGCCCGGTCGTGTTCGAGAAAGAGGCCGTGCCCGGCGGCATGCTCGTCAACGGCATCCCGAGCTTCCGCATCGGCAAGGACGTCGTCAAGTCCGAGATCGACGTGCTGCGTGAGATGGGCGTGGAGTTCAAATGCGGCGTTGAGGTCGGCAAGGACGTCACCATCCAGCAGCTGCGCGCCGAGGGCTACCAGGCGTTCTACGTCGCGGTCGGCCTGCAGCAGGCGGCAAAGCTCAACATTGACGGTGAGGATCTCAACGGTGTAATGAGCGGCCTCGACTTCCTGCGTGAAGTCAACGCCGGTAAGCGCAAGAAGCTCACGGGCGACGTGGTCGTCATCGGCGGCGGCAACGCGGCCATCGACGTTGCGCGTGCGGCCCTGCGCCTGACCAAGGGCAGCGTGAACATGTACTGCCTTGAGAAGGACGAAGAGATGCCCACCGTTCCGGACGAGAAGAACGCCGGCATCGCCGACGGTGTCGTTATCAATAACTCCTGGGCGCCGAAGGCCATCCTCGGCGAGGGCGGCAAGGTCACCGGCATCGAGCTCATGCGCTGCGTGTCCGTCCGCGACGCGAGCGGCAGGTTCGCTCCGGTCTATGATGAGAACGAGACCATCACCGTTGCGTGCTCCAACGTTCTGGTCGCTATCGGCCAGCGCTCGGTATACGGCGGTGTTCTGGCCGGCACCGCGGCAGAGACGGCCGACGGCCGCCTGATCGCTCACGACGCCGTGACGTTCCAGTCCGACGAGGCCGATATCTTTGTCGGCGGCGACTGCGCCACCGGCCCGAAGTACACGATCGATGCGATCGCGACCGGCCGCGAGGGCGCGGTGTCCATCCACCGCTTTGTCAATAAGGGTCAGACGCTGACGATCCACCGCAATACGCGCGAATTCAAGGAGCTCGACAAGGACGATATCGTTCTGCCGACCGAGAAGATCAAAAAGCCCGCGCGCGCTGCCGTTGCCATCGACAGCAAGAAGGTGCGCACCATGCAGGACGACCGCGTGACGTTCACCGAAGAGCAGATCCGCTCCGAGGCGTCCCGCTGCCTGAGCTGCGGCCGCAGCGTCGTCGACCCGAACAAGTGCATCGGCTGCGGCATCTGCACGACCAAGTGCGAGTTTGACGCTATCCACCTCAAGCGTGTCCGGCCGCAAAACAGCAAAATGATCCCGGCTGAGGATAAGTTCAAGGCGATCGCGCCTTACGCTGCCAAGCGTCAGGTGAAGATCATCAAGAAGTCCCTTGCCGACAAGAAATAAGTATCCATCATGCGGCGGGCACAGCACCCCTTCCGCTGTGCCCGCCTTCCCGAAAGGAGCCCCCATGCACGAGCTGAGCATCGTTACCTATGTCGTCAGGCAGGTGCAGGAGATCGCCAAGGAAAACAACCTCACCGAGATCGAGTCGGTCACGCTCGAATTCGGTGAGGTCTCCGGCATTGTGCCGGAATATCTTGAAGATTGCTGGAATTGGTATACCAAGAAAGAACCAATCATTCAAGGCACGAAATTCCTGTATGAGATCATCCCGGCCGTCACCTGGTGCGACGACTGCAAGCAAATCTACCCGACCGTACAATACGGCAAGACATGCCCGCACTGCGGCAGCGGCAAGACCTGGCTGCAGCAGGGCAATGAGATCAATATCAAGCAGATCGAGGCGCGCTGATCGCGCCGGATCTCCTGCCTCGGGGCAGAAAAGACGCACAAAAGCGGTCGCGCAGCCGCTTTTGATAGAAACACAAACGAAGAGGGAGTGAACCATGAAAGACCTGAAACATCTTTTGTACTTCGAAAACCTTTTGCAGGAAGCGCACAATGACCTGATCGCGCAGGCGCAGAATGAGGGGAAGATCTGTGTTGCTTACGCCTGCGAAAACACGCCCGAGCCGCTGCTGAACCTGCCCGGAGCGTTCTCGACGCGCCTGCGCGCGCCGCGCACCGGATCCATGGAAATGGCCACGTATTATATGACCAGCTTTCTGTGCGAGTACAGCCGCGCGCTGCTCGAGCGCGCCATCGAGGGCGGCTACAACTTCGCCGACTGCATGATCACGCCGGACGGCTGCTCGATGATGAACCGCGCCGTCGAAAACATGGAGCTGCTCAAGACCATGGGCAAGGACAAGCCGAAGTTCTTCTACGAGTACATGGAGATCCCGATGAAGGCCGACGACAACGGCCTGAACTTGTATGTGCTCCAGTGCCGTAACCACATCCTCACGCCGCTGCACGAGCACTACGGCATCGACGTGTCGGACGCTGCCATCCGCAGCGCTGTCGCCGAGCACAACCGCGTGTGCGAGCTCATCCGTGCCATCGGCGAGTACCGCAAGGGCAGCAGCCCGCGCATCACGGGCTATGAATTCCATGTCATTACGCTTGCGACCTATGTCGCGCCGAAGTACCTGCTCATCGGCAAGCTCGAGGAGACGCTCAAGGAGCTCAAGACCCGCCGCCCGGATAAGAAAAATCCGTACCGCGCGCGTGTGGTCGTCGTCGGCTCTGAGGTCGATGACATCGACTTTATCAAACTCGTCGAGGACACCGGCGCCTATGTCTGCGCCGACCGCTTCTGCTACGGCTCGTTCCCGGGACGTGATCCGATCACGCTGACCGACGACGAGGACGCGCTCACGCAGATCTGCCGCCAGTATATGTACCGCGGCCAGTGCCCGCGCTATATGGATATGCCCAAGATGCTCGGCCGCCGTGAATACGTCAACCGCCTTGCCAAGGAGTATGAGGCCGACGGCATCATCTATGAGCAGATCAAGTTCTGCGACCCGTGGGCGTATGAGCGCATGCTCGGCTCGCACATTCTCGGCGAAGACTACGGCTATCCGGTGCTGTCCGTTGACCGCCCGTATAACATCGCTTCCTCCGGCCAGATGCGCACCCGTGTGCAGGCCTTTGTGGAGAGCATGGAGATCAAGAAGATTCAAGGGGGGAAACAGTGATGTCCAACAAGAGAATCGGCTGCGAGAATTTCGGCAAGTTCTATACCGAGGGCAAGGTGCGCAACCGCCGCGAGTGGCGCGGCGTCAAGGATACGCTCTATGATTACAGCCGCTGGCTGCACATCATGACCGTCCTTGCAAAGTTCATCGTCAAGCCGCGCAACATCAAGGCCATGTTCCGCTATCGCTGGATGGCCAACTATCTGGCCGTGCCCATGATGGTCGACCGCCACACGCAGGGGCTGCGCGACGAGTACCTGCGCATCTGCCACCTCGAGCAGGATCTCGTCATTGAGGACGTGGCAAAGCTGCTCGACAGCCTCTTCCGCGGCGACCGCCGCATCGGCAACGATAAGAAATTTTCCGACAAGGTCGTGCTCGTGGATGAAAATGAGATGACCGCCGTCATGATGGGCTTCCCGACGCTCAAGTGCCTGAGCCGCGAGACGCCGTCGACCTATGTCTCCGTGCTGCTCAACCAGCACGCAGCCGAGCACTACATCGACGTTGCGCAGGAATACGGCCTTGCTGGCGACGTCTGCCCGATGCCGGAGGCCGAGGCCGGCGTGTCCATCGACGACGATGCGCCCGTGCTCGGCGCCTGCGCCGTGCAGTGCAACACGACCTGTGACGGCTCCTTGCTCGGCAACGGCGTCATCTCCAAGCGCCTCGAGCTTGAGGACGGCATCCCGGTGTTCCAGCTTGCAGCGCCCCTGCGTCACCGCGAGGACGACGTGCAGGAGTACGCCGCGCAGGAGGTGCGCAACGCCATCGCCTTCATCGAGGAGCACACCGGTGAGAAGTGGGACTGGAAGGCGTATTTTGAGTGCGCCGAGCGTGTGAACTTTGCCACCAAGTGCCGCCTCGAGTGGCTCGAGATGAACAAGACCGAGTACCCGCAGGTCTTCGGCGCGAACCTTGCGCTCTATACCGAGACCAACTACATGGCCATCTGCGGCAAAGTGCCCGCGTTCCGCGAGGTCGACCGCAAGATCACCGAGCTTGCCGAGCGCGCCTACCGTAAGCAGAAGCGCGCCGCCAATGCGTACCGCCACCGTGCCATCGTCTGGGGCGTGCAGTCGCACTTCTATATGGACTTCCTTGTCTGGCTGCTCAACTGCTGGGGCATCGTGCCGCTGACGGATATGCTCTCCATGGTCTCGACACGCGAGCTTGTCACGGAGGACACGCCGGAAAACCGCGAGCAGGCGTATTACGACATTGCGTGGCTGACCGAGAATATGATCATGCGCAACCGCACGCACGGCGGCTACAAGGTGCTGCTCGACGAGCTGTGGGAGTTCTGCGAGGAGTTCAACGCCGATATGGTCATCCTCTGGGAGCATATGAGCTGCAAGGCGCTCGACGGCATGCACGGTCTGTTTGAAGAGCGCGCCCGTGAGCACGGTATTCACCTTGTCTGGGTCACGCACGATCTGTTCGATCCGCGCGTCATCTCGCGTCAGGGCGTGCGCCAGCAGGTCAACGACTATATGCGCACCGTCATGCAGGAAGAGCCCGTGGATCCGAGCCTGGAGATCCTGAAGGACGAGAAGTCCTGGTAATCAGAGAGGAGATCGAACATGAACAATTTGAAATGCAAGCTGCTCAAGGCCCTGCTGGGCGTGTCGCTCGGCGCACTGGGCGCTTTTGCGGTCACGTTTGTCGTCTACTTCTGGAATCTGGACATGAAGCTCACCTCCGTCATGGAGGGCATTCTGCTCAAGCACTACGACCGGATCGAGCGCGACCAGCACCTCTAATTGAAGCAAGTATCCGTCCGCTCCGGCGGGCGGACACTTGAGACTGTCAAAAAAGTATTACTTTTTTGACAAAGGGGCTTGCGGCCTGACTGCAGCGCACTCGCTGTCCGCCGGAGGCGGACAGCTCGCACGTTTGCAGGCCGAGAAGTATTTTCTTCGACGCACATGTCGCCGAAGAAAATGATCGGACTTTCTTTCGCCGCTCCGGCGGCGAAACTCTACGAGGTTTTTTGCAAGCTGATGTATCCGTCCGCTCCGGCGGGCGGACGCTCAGCTTGTCAAATAAGAATGCTTTTTGCTGTTTCAGCAGGCGGATGCATCTTGCATCCGCCTGCGTTTTCATTTTCCGGCAAAATGCCGCCGGAAACCGTCTGATCCCGGCGCTTGACTGTGCAGGCGGACAAAAACGAATTACGCGCTTGACATCCCGCTTATCTCGTGCTAACGTATTAGCAAGGTAAAGCGCTATCTTGATAAATCATCAGATTGTGAGGTGCGGCATGAGCAATTGGCATAATGAGAGTACGGACGGCCTGTGTCAGGCGCTGCTGAGTCTGCGCACGCAGGAGGAATGCTACGCATTTCTCGAGGACATCTGCACGATCAAGGAGGTTTTGAATATCGCCCAGCGCCTGACTGTGACCAAGATGCTGGCCACGGGCGCAAGCTACGCGGAGATCAGTCAAAAGACCGGCGTAAGCACGGCGACCATCAGCCGCATCAGCAAGTGCTATGAATACGGAACCGGCGGTTACCGGCTGGTGATCGAGCGCTGCGAAGGGGAGGATGGCCATGCTGGATGAAAAATTGCTCCGGAGTGAAGAAGCGGCGGTCTTTCGTCTGCGCGACCTCTATCGCGGACACGGCTATCTGCCGTACCGGATGAGCAAGTTTGAAGAATATGACCTCTATGTCCGCAACAAGGACTTTCTCGTCAGCGACCGCGTCATCACCTTCAATGACACGAACGGGAAGCTGCTGGCGCTCAAGCCGGACGTGACGCTGTCCATCATCCGCAGCGGTGAAGACGTGCCCGGTGTCAAGCAGAAGGTCTACTACAACGAGAATGTCTATCGCGTTTCGGAGCGCACGCACCGCTTCAAGGAGATCATGCAGGCTGGGCTGGAGTGCATCGGCGATACGGATCTGTATGATGTCTATGAAGTCATCTCGCTCGCAGCGCAGAGTCTGGCGCTGATCTCGGATGATTTTGTGCTCGAGATCTCGCACCTGGACGTGCTGTCGGCTGCGCTGACGCGCGCCTGTCCGGATGAAGGATTCCGCGAGCGGGCGCTTGTGTGCATCGCGGAGAAAAATGCACATGACCTGCAGCGGCTCTGCCGGGACTGCGGCGTCGATGCGCAGGCGGCGCAGGCGCTCACGGTGTTGATCACGGCCTACGGTGCACGCAGTCAGGTGCTCGATGCGCTGCGCGCCGTCTGCCCGGCGCAGGAGATCGCGGAGCTGGAAACGCTCTCGGCGCTGCTCGATGCTGCGCCGCACAGCGAGCGCATCGTGTTTGATTTCTCCGTCGTCAACAGCATGAATTACTATAACGGCTTCGTCTTCAAGGGCTATCTCGACGGCATCTGCGACGGTGTGCTGGCCGGCGGTCAGTACGACCGCATGATGGAAAAGCTCGGCCGGCGCTCCGGCGCCATCGGCTTTGCCATGTATCTTGACCTGCTCGAGCAGCTCCGGCAGGACCGCGCAGACTATGACGTTGATGTGCTGCTGCTGTATGATGCCGCGGCCGGGAGCGCCGCCGTCGCGCAGACGGTTCAGAAACTGCTCGCAGCCGGCAAGACCGTGAGCGCGCAGAAGGCCGCGCCCGAAAAACTGCGCTGGCGCGAGACGGTCGACCTGAGAGGGGAGGGGCGATGATGCTCAATATTGCACTCCCGAAAGGACGGCTCGGCGAAAAGGTCTATGACATGTTTGAGGCAGCCGGATATGCCTGTCCGGCTATCCGTGAGACGAACCGCAAGCTCATCTTCGAAAACTCGCAGCTTGGTGTCCGCTATTTCTGGGTCAAGCCGTCGGACGTGTCCATTTACGTCGAGCGCGGCGCGGCGGACATCGGTGTTGCGGGCAAGGACATCCTGCTGGAGTACGCGCCGAGTATTTACGAGCTGCTGGATCTGCGCATCGGCAGGTGCCGCATGGCAGTGGCCGGACCGAAGGACTTTTTCGACGACGGCGAGCGCACACTGCGCGTGGCGACGAAGTTTGTCAACATTGCCTCGGATTATTATTCCGGTCTTGGCCGTGACATTGATATCATCAGGCTCAACGGCTCCATCGAGTTGGCCCCGCTGCTGGGGCTGTCCGATGTGATCGTGGACATTGTGGAGACCGGCACGACGCTGCGCGAAAACCATCTGGAAGTCAAGGCGGAGATCCTGCCGATCAGTGCGCGGCTGATCGCAAACCGTGCGGCGTTCAAATTCAAATGCCGCCGGATCGAGCAGATCGTTCAGAAAATGAAGGAGCAGATCCCATATGATTCAGATTTATAAATACGGCGAGGTCCCCAACAGCGAGATCTTCGCCCGCGAGAGCGCGACCGATCACGTCGCGGATGTCGTGGCCGGTATCATTGCCGATGTGCGCGCCAACGGTGACAAGGCACTGTTTGCCTACACAAAAAAGTTTGACAAGGCAGACCTTGCGTCGTTCGAGGTCACACAGGCCGAGATCGACGAGGCGTTTGCCGCGATCGGGCCGGAGTTTGTGGCCATTCTCGAAGAGGCGGCGGAGAACATCCGCACCTATCACAGTCAGCAGGTGCGCCGGAACTTTGTCATCAGCGAAAAAGACGGCGTTGTCCTCGGTCAGAAGATCACGCCCATTGCCCGTGTCGGCATGTACGTTCCGGGCGGCACGGCGGCGTATCCGTCCACGGTGCTCATGAACACCGTGCCCGCGAAGATCGCCGGCTGCCCGCAGCTGATCACCGTCACGCCGCCGGGCGCGGACGGCAAGGTCGACCCCGCGATTCTGGCGGCGGCAAAGGTCGCGGGCGCGGATCGTATTTTCAAGGTCGGGGGTGCGCAGGCGATCGCCGCGCTGGCCTACGGCACAGAGAGTATCCCGCGCGTGGACAAGATCGTCGGCCCCGGCAATGCCTATGTTGCCGAGGCGAAAAAACAGGTCTTCGGCAAGGTGTCCATTGATCTGGTCGCCGGGCCGAGCGAGATCCTCGTCGTGGCGGACGCCGCCTGCGATCCTGCCATCGTTGCGGCCGATATGCTCTCGCAGGCCGAGCATGATAAGATGGCCACGGCCATTCTCGTGACGGACAGCTTCGCCTTTGCCGAACAGGTCAGCGCGGAACTGGAGCGTCAGCTCCCGCTGCTGCCGCGCGAGGAGATCGCGCGTGCGTCCATCGAGCGCAGCGGCAAGATCATCGTGGCCGAAAACGATCTCATGAAGGCCATCGATATCGCCAACGAGATCGCGCCTGAGCACCTGGAGCTGTGTGTGGACAATCCCTTTGACTATCTCGACAAGATCAAAAATGCAGGCTCTATTTTCCTCGGCAAGAACTGTCCCGAGGCGCTCGGTGATTACTTCGCCGGCCCGAACCACACGCTGCCCACCGGCGGTGCGGCGCACTTTGCCTCGCCGCTGTCCGTGGATGATTTCGTGAAGAAGTCCCAGTTTACTTACTACTCCGCCGGTGCGCTGGAAGCCGTCGCGGACAAGATCGCCTACTTTGCCAACAAGGAGGGACTCGACGGACACGCCAGAAGCGTGCTCTGCCGTTTCGGAAAGCTATGAGCCGTTATTTTACGCAGCGGTTTGCATCGCTGGTGCCGTATGTGCCCGGCGAGCAGCCGCGCGATATGCAGTATGTGAAGCTCAACACGAATGAGTCGCCGTTCCCGCCGTCGGCGTCCGTTGCACGGGCAGTTGAGGCCGAGAGCCGGAAGCTGCAGCTCTATTCCGACCCGGAGTGCACCGACCTGCGCGCCAAAATGGCAGAGGCGTTCGGTGTGCAGCCGCAGCAGGTGCTTATGACCAACGGCTCGGATGAGCTGCTGAATCTCGCTTTCATGGCCTTCGCAGACGAAGCGCACCCGCTGGCTTTTGCCGACATCACCTATGGCTTTTACCCCGTGATCGCAGATCTGAACCATATCCCATACACGGAGATCCCGCTCCGGGAGAACTTCCGGCTCGATCCGGCGGATTATCTCGGTATCGGCAAGACCATCGTCATCACAAACCCCAATGCGCCGACCGGCCTGAGTCTGCCTTTGTCCGACATAGAGAAAATTCTCCGGAGCAATCCGGATAATATCGTCCTCGTCGACGAGGCGTATGTGGATTTCGGCGCCGAGAGCGCCGTCCGGCTTGTGGACAGGTATGAAAACCTGCTCGTCGCCGGCACGTTTTCCAAATCCCGCTCGCTCGCGGGCGCACGGCTCGGCTTCGGCATCGGCAATGCGCAGCTGATTGCCAATCTCAACACCATCAAGTATGCAATGAACCCTTACACCGTCAACCGTATGACGGCTGCGGCCGGTATGGCGGCGCTGGCGGATAACGATTACTACATGGCCAACTGCCGCACGATCATGGCCACCCGCGCGTGGACGGCGGCACAGCTCGAGGCGCTCGGCTTCACGGTCCTGCCCTCGCAGGCAAACTTCGTCTTTGCCCGCTCCGACCGCATCGGCGGCGCGGCACTTTACCGGGCGCTCAAAGCGCGCGGCGTGCTTGTGCGCCACTTTGACAAACCACGCATCCGCGATTACAGCCGCATCACGATCGGTACCATGGCGCAGATGCAGACCCTGATCGCGGCAATTCGGGACATACTGAAGGAGGCAGCGCAATGAGATCAGCGACCATTACCCGCACCACGGCGGAAACGGACATCACGCTCACGCTCGGTCTTGACGGCCGCGGCATCACGCAGATCGACACCGGCTGCGGCTTTCTCGACCACATGCTCACGCTGTTCGCCCGGCATGGCCGCTTTGATCTGGCCGTGACCTGCAAGGGCGACACCTATGTGGATTACCACCACACGACGGAGGACATCGGCATTTGTCTCGGCAAGGCGTTTGCGCAGGCACTGGGCGGCAAAAAGGGCATCGTGCGCTACGGCGACACGGTCCTGCCCATGGATGAGGCGCTCATCCTCTCGGCGGTCGATATCTCCGGCCGAGGCGAGTTGTATTACAGCCTGAGCATCCCGGCGGAAAAAGTCGGCGATTTTGACACGGAGCTCTGCGAGGAGTTCTGGCGCGCCTTCGCGCGCGACGCCGGTGTGACGCTGCACCTGCAGCAGCTCGCCGGACGCAATGCGCATCACATTTTGGAAGGTGCGTTCAAGTCTGCGGCGCGCAGCCTGCGTGCAGCTGCTGCCATTGACGCGGACTTCGCGGATGAGGTGCCGTCTACGAAAGGAATGTTGGCATGATCGCGGTTATTGATTACGGCGTCGGGAACCTGTTTTCCCTCTGCTCGTCTCTGCGCAGCATCGGTGCGCAGACCGTTGTCACGGCGGATCCTGCGCAGCTGCGCGCGGCGGACAAACTGATTCTGCCCGGCGTCGGCGCCTTTGCCGATGCGGCGCAGAAGCTGTGCGACAGCGGCCTTGACCGCGTGATCTGCGCGCAGGCGGCGGCCGGCAAGGACATTCTGGGCATCTGTCTCGGTATGCAGCTGCTGTTTGAGAAAAGTTATGAGTACGGCGAGCACGCGGGCCTCGGTCTCCTGCGCGGCCGCGTTGTGCCGATGGAGGGAAAGCTCCCGCCGGAGCTGAAGATCCCGCACATCGGCTGGAACGCACTGCGGTTTCAAAAACCGAGCGCACTTTTCCGGAATATCTCGGACGGCGATTGCGTGTACTTCGTCCATTCCTATTATGCGGCTGACTGCGCCGGGAGCGTCATTGCGACCACGGAATACGGCATCGACCTGACTGCCGCCGTGGAGCAGGGCAACGTCAAGGGCTGCCAGTTCCACCCGGAAAAGAGCGGCCGCGTGGGGCTGAACATCCTGCGCGCATTTTGTGAGGTGGAACCTGTATGATCTTGCTTCCTGCGATCGATCTCTATGAGAAAAAAGCCGTCCGGCTGTTCAAGGGCGATTACCGGCAGATGACGGTCTACAGTGATGACCCGCTGGCCGTGGCGCAGGACTTTGTGCGGCAGGGCGCTGCGCATATCCACATGGTCGACCTTGAGGGCGCGCGCGACGGCACAACGCCGAATCTGGACATTGTCCGCGAGGTCGCGGCGCAGACGCCGCTGTTCGTCGAGATCGGCGGCGGCATCCGAGACATGGCAACGGTGCAGCGCTATCTGGATGCAGGCGTCGGGCGCGTGATCCTCGGCACGGCTGCCGTGCAGGATGCGGCGTTTCTGGCCCAGGCGGTCGCCGCTTATGGCGCACAGATCGCAGTCGGCGCGGACATCCGCGACGGCCGCATTGCCATCCGCGGTTGGCTGGAGACGGCGGATGTGACGCTCGACGCGTTTTTTGCCCGCATGCAGGCGCTCGGCGTGCAGACAGTCATCTGCACGGACATTTCCCGGGACGGGGCCATGCGCGGCACGAACCGGGCGCTGTACCGTCAGCTGTCGCAGAAGTATTCTCTGAACATCACGGCGTCCGGCGGCGTTTCCGATCTGGACGATATACGCGCGCTGCGCCGGATGGGGCTCTACGGCGCCATCATCGGCAAGGCGTATTATACCGGCGCGATCGACCTCGCGCAGGCAATTGAGGTGGCACGATGATTACCAAACGCATCATCCCCTGTCTGGACGTCAAGGACGGCAGGGTCGTCAAGGGCGTCAACTTTGCGGGTCTGGCTGATGTGTCCTCACCCGTGGAGCTGGCGCGGTATTATTCCGATCACGGCGCGGACGAGCTGGTGTTTTACGATATCACGGCGTCCGTCGAGGGACGGCGGCTGTTTACGGATATTCTGCGCGAGGTGGCAGGTCAGATCTTCATCCCGCTCACGGTCGGCGGCGGCATCCGCACCGTCGATGATTTTGACCGCGTGCTCAAGTGCGGCGCGGACAAGGTCAGCGTCAACTCCGGCGCTATCCGCGCCCCGGAGCTCATCCGCGCGGCAGCCGAGCGCTATGGCAACCAGTGCGTGGTGATCTCGGCCGATGTCAAGCGCGTGGACGGGCAGTTTCGCGTCTTTGCCAAGGGCGGCCGGGAGGACACCGGCATGGAGGCCATCGGCTGGATCCAAAAATGCGTCGCCCTCGGTGCGGGGGAGGTCGTGGTCAACTCTATCGACACTGACGGCGTCCGGCGGGGGTTTGACCTGCCGCTGCTGCAGGCGGTGTGCGCGGCCGTGAACGTGCCGGTGATCGCCTCCGGCGGCGCTGGCAGCATCACGGACTTCGTGGAGCTGTTTCAAAAAGTTCCGACGGTCGACGCCGGTCTGGCTGCGTCCATTTTTCACTTCGGCGAGGTGGCGATCCCCGAACTCAAACAGGCGCTGCGCGCCGAGAACATTCTTGTGAGGTAATATGCTGTGCTGGATATCAACGAACTGAAATTTGATGACCGGGGTCTGATCCCTGCCGTGGTGGTCGATGCCGTCACAAAGCAGGTGCTGACCGTTGCGTACATGAATGAAGAGAGCCTGCGCATCTCCATGGCCGAGGGTCGGACGTGCTTCTGGAGCCGGTCGCGGCAGGAGCTCTGGCGCAAGGGTGAGACGAGCGGCAATGTGCAGCATATTGTCAGCATCACGGCCGATTGTGACGCCGATGCGCTCGTTGTCGTGGTGGAAAAGGACGGCCCCGCGTGCCACACGGGCAGTGACTCGTGCTTTTTCCGCCCTGTCTGGCACAGCGACACGCTGCAGGACTTCAGCCTTCAGGGCCTCTACGAGCTGCTTGCCGACCGGAAAGCGGCGCGGCCGGAAGGTTCCTACACGAGCTATCTGTTTGATAAAGGCATCGATAAGATACTCAAGAAGGTCGGCGAGGAGAGCACGGAGGTCATCATTGCCGCCAAGGCTGACGATCGGAAAGAGACGGTCTACGAGCTGGCCGATCTGGCCTATCACGCCATGGTGCTCATGGTGCAGATGGGCATTTCCGTCGAGGACGTGCACCGGGAGCTTGCCTCCCGCCACATCATCGATCACAAGATCAAGCAGGAGAAAATGACATGATGCGCCCGTCAAATTACCACACGCACACCGTATTCTGCGACGGGATCGACACGCCGGAGGCGATCGTGCGCGAGGCGATCCGCCTCGGCTGCCCGGAGCTCGGCTTTTCCGGGCACTCATATACGTTTTTTGATGAGAGCTACTGCATGTCACCGGCCGGGACGGAGGCGTACAAGGCCGACGTGCGCGCGCTCCGACAGAAATATGCCGGAAAGATCCGCATCCTGCTCGGCGTAGAGCAGGACTATTATTCCGAGGCGCCGACGGATGATTATGACTACGTCATCGGCTCGGTACATTACGTGAAAAAGGACGGGTGCTATTTCCCGGTCGACGAGAGCCGGGAGCTGCAGCAGCAGGCTGTAGCCGAGCACTACGGCGGCGATTTTTACGCCTTCGTTGAGGATTATTACCGTACCGTCGCGGATGTCTATGACCGTACGCACTGCGATATCATCGGCCACTTTGACCTCATCATGAAGTTCAATGACGACGGGGCGCTGTTTGATCCGGACCACCCGCGCTGCCGCGCAGCGGTGCTCACTGCGCTCGAGCGGCTGATGCAGACACCCGCCGTGTTTGAGTGCAACACCGGCGCGATCGCCCGCGGCTACCGCACGCAGCCGTACCCGGCCGCATGGATCCGGGACGAGCTGCACGCGCGCGGGAAATGCCTGCTCTGGTCGTCGGACTGCCACGACAAGAAGGATCTGCTCTTCGGTTTTGACGAGAGACAGGAGCCGTATGGGCAGTTATTGCAGCGCTGACATGGGCGCGCTGCCGCGCGAATATACTCCCCATGCGCACCGTTCTGATATCAGCGGATGCACAAGAGCGGCTCGGCATGACCATGCCGCTTCCGCATCTGTGCTGTCCCTGTTTTGAGCGTGTTCTGCTGTGCGGCCGCCTGTTCGGCGGCCGCTTTTTTCGTGTATTTTTTGCGTGTAAACAATTTGTGAAGTCTCTTGACGTTTTGCGTGAATGTCCTTATAATGCGTAGCGTGCTACATATTCGGAGGTGCATCATGGAGCAATATCCGATCGGATGTCTATTAAAAATGATCACGGATAAGATCAAAATGCAGGCCGACGCCAGCCTTGCGCAGCATGATCTGACGCTGACGCAAAGCCGTGTCCTTGGCTATCTGGCTCGAAACTGCGGCGAGGCGACGCAGAAGGAGATCGAGGGCTTTCTGCAGGTGTCGCACCCGACCGTAGCGGGCGTCATCGGGCGCATGGAGCAAAAGGGCTTTGTGTCCTGCCGGCCCGACCCGGCGGATAAGCGCAGCAAGCTTGTCTGCCAGACACCGCGCGCCGCCGAGATCGCACAGCAAATGCAGGCGACGATCGAGGCCACAGAGCAGCAGATGCTCCGCTCGCTGACACCGCAGCAGATCGCGGCGCTCGAAGATGCCCTGCGCACGATCTATGCCGACCTCGGCTGATCTTCCTGCAAACCCGGAAGGAGGAAACCCATGCTTCATACATTGACCCGCAGTCTGCGGGAAAATAAAGGCCCCGCGCTCGTGACGGTTTTGCTCTCGGCGCTCGAGGTCGTGTTCGAGATCGTGATCCCGCTGTTCATGTCCAACCTCATCGACTTCGGCATCGAGGGCGGCAGTATGGCGGCGGTCTGGAAGTTCGGCGCATTTTTGCTGCTGCTGGCGGCGTTCCAGCTGGCGACCGGCGTGCTCGCCGCGCGCATCGCCGCGCGCGCGTCCGTCGGCTTTGCGGCGAATCTGCGCGAGGACATGTACGACAACGTGCAGACGTTCGCGTTTTCGAACATCGACAAGTTTTCCACCGCATCCATCGTCACACGCCTGACGACGGACACCACGAACGTGCAAAATGCATTTCAGATGCTCATGCGCATGGCGATCCGTTCACCGGTCATGCTGGTCTTTTCCATGATTGTGTCGTTCCGCATCAGCCGCGACATTTCGATGACGTTTCTCGTCATCCTGCCGATCCTTGCGCTGGCGCTGTTTTTTATCATCCGCAGCGTGTTTCCGGTCTTTTCGCGCGTGTTTCGCACGTATGATGAGCTCAACAACGTTGTGCAGGAGAATGTCCGCGGTATTCGCGTCGTGAAATCGTTCAATCAGGAGCGGCACGAGATCGGTAAGTTCGGCGCGATCTCCGAGCGCATTTATAAAGATTTCTCCAAGGGCGAGCGGCTCATCACGCTCAACGCGCCGCTGATGCAGTTTTGCATCTATACGTGCATGATCGTGATCTCGTGGCTCGGCGCGAAGGCCATCATCGCCAGCGGCAACGATCCAGCGTTCGGCCTCACGACCGGCAATCTCACCGCGCTCATCACCTATACCATGCAGATCCTCTCGAGCCTGATGATGCTCTCAATGGTTTTTGCCATGCTGACGATCTCGCTCTCGTCCGCGCGGCGTATTGCCGAGGTGCTCGAGGAGCGGACGGATATCCCGCAGCCGGCGCAGCCGGTCATGACCGTGCGCGACGGCGCGGTCGACTTTGACCACGTGAGCTTTGTCTACGCCTCCAAGGCGGACAAAAAAGTGCTCGACGACATTGACCTGCATATCCGCTCCGGCGAGACGATCGGCGTCATCGGCGGCACCGGCGCATCGAAATCCTCGCTCGTGCAGCTCATCCCGCGCCTGTACGACGTGACCGGCGGCAAGCTGACGCTCGGCGGCGTGGACGTGCGCGACTATGATCTGGATACTCTGCGCGGCGCCGTCGCCATGGTGCTGCAGAAAAACGAGCTCTTTTCCGGCACGATCGCCGAAAATCTCCGCTGGGGCAATGAAAACGCCACGGACGAGCAGCTGCGTCATGCCTGCAAGCTTGCGTGCGCGGACGGCTTCATCTCCGCCATGCCGGATGGGTATGACACCCATATCGAGCAGGGCGGCACGAATGTCTCCGGCGGACAGAAGCAGCGCCTGTGCATCGCCCGCGCGCTGCTGAAAAAGCCGAAGGTGCTCATTCTTGACGACTCGACGAGCGCCGTCGACACGCGCACGGATGCTCAGATCCAGCAGGCGCTCTCGACCTACATCCCCGACACGACGAAGATCATTATCGCGCAGCGCATCAGTTCGGTGCAGAATGCAGACCGCATCGTTGTGCTCGATGACGGACACATCGACGCCGTCGGCAGCCACGATGAGCTGCTGCGCACGTGCGAAATTTACCGCGAGGTCTATGAGTCCCAGCAGAAGGGAGGCGAGGACGATGCGTGAACGCCCGAAATTCGACGGCCGGACGCTCAAGCGCCTGCTGTCGTATATGCGTGCCTATAAGGGCACGCTCGTGCTCGTGACGGTCTGCATCCTGCTGAGCGCGGTCGCAGGCGCGGCCTCGTCCATGTTCCTGCAAAAGCTGATCGACGGCTATATCGTGCCGATGCTCGGCACAGCGTCGCCGGACTTTTCCGGTCTGATCCGCGCGCTGATCACCATCGGCTGCGTATATCTTATCGGTACGCTGGCCACATGGCTGTATAACCGCCGCATGGTCACGATCGCGCAGGGGACGCTCAAGCGCATCCGTGACGAGATGTTCGAGAAGATGCAGAGCCTGCCCATCCGCTACTTTGACACGCATACGCACGGCGACATCATGAGCCTGTACACAAACGATACCGACACGCTGCGCCAGATGATCGCGCAGTCCATGGCACAGCTCGTATCGTCCGTGTTCACGCTTGCGGCAGTGTTTTTCTGCATGCTGTACATCAGCGTCTGGCTGACGCTGATCGTGTGCGCCGTCATGGCGCTCATCCTCATGTTCGTGCGCAAGCTCACCGGCCGCATCGGCGGCTACTTCATGGCGCAGCAGACGGCGCTGGCCGACCTCAACGGCTATGTTGAGGAGATGGTCAACGGCCAGAAGGTCGTCAAGGTCTTCTGCCATGAGGAGCAGAGCAAGGCGGAGCTGCGCCGCCGCAACCGCGTCTGGGCGGAAAACGCCGCGCGCGCCAGCGGCATGGCCAACAGCATGATGCCGATGATGAACGCCGTCGGCTATCTGCAGTATGTTATCATCGCTGTCATCGGCGGCACGATGGCGATTGCCGGCACGCCGAACCTCGGCCTGACGGGCATGAACACGCTCACGCTCGGTATGATCGCATCCTTCCTCACGCTCTCGCGCGGGTTTACAAACCCCATCTCGCAGATCTCCAACCAGTTCAACTCCATCGTCACGGCGTTGGCCGGTGCATCGCGCATCTTTGCCTTCATGGATGCCGAGCCGGAGACGGACGACGGCTATGTGACGCTTGTCAATGCCAGAGAGGAAAACGGCGCGCTCGTCGAGACCGATCACCACACGGGCCTCTGGGCGTGGAAGCATCCGCACAGCGACGGCACGGTCACATACACGAAGCTTGCCGGGCGCGTCGTGTTTGACCACGTGGACTTCGGCTATACGCCGGATAAAGAGGTCCTGCATGACATCACGCTCTACGCTGAACCCGGTCAGAAGGTCGCCTTCGTCGGCGCGACCGGCGCCGGAAAGACGACGATCACGAATCTCATCAACCGCTTTTACGACATTGCCGACGGCAAGATCCGCTACGACGGCATCAACATCAACAAGATCCGCAAGGCTGATCTGCGCCGCAGCCTCGGCATCGTGCTGCAGGATGTGAACCTCTTTACCGGTACGGTCATGGAAAATATCCGCTACGGAAATCCGGCTGCGACGGATGATGAATGTATCGCCGCGGCGAAGCTTGCCAACGCAGACCACTTCATCCGCATGCTGCCCGACGGCTACAACACCGTGCTCAAGGGTGACGGCAGCGGCCTGAGCCAGGGACAGCGGCAGCTGCTGAGCATTGCGCGCGCGGCCGTGTCCGACCCGCCGGTCATGATCCTTGATGAGGCGACAAGCTCCATCGACACCCGCACGGAGGCGCTCGTGCAGAGCGGTATGGATAAGCTCATGGAGGGGCGCACGGTGTTCGTCATCGCGCACAGGCTCTCAACGGTCAAAAACGCCGATGTGATCATGGTGCTCGACCATGGCCGCATCATCGAGCGCGGCAATCACGCCAGGCTCATCGCGGAAAAGGGTGTCTACTATCAGCTCTATACCGGTGCATTCGAACTGGAATAACGCGGGCTTGCAAGCAAAGCGCGTGTGCGGTATAATGACCGCAGTGCATTTCATTTGTCAGGAGGCAGAGCCATGGAGTACAGAAGATTTGACAACACCATCGTCGCCCGCATCGACCGCGGGGAAGAAGTGCTTGAGCAGGTCGCGGCCATTGCGCAGGCCGAGCAGATCAAGCTTGCGAGCGTGCAGGCGCTCGGCGCAGTCGGGGAGTTTACGGTCGGCGTGTTCCACACGGCCGAAAAGCAGTACCATGCCAACTCCTTCGCGGGCGATTTCGAGATCGTCTCGCTGACCGGCACGATCAACACGATGGACGGTGCGTTTTATGCGCACCTGCATATGAGCGCCGGAAACGAGAAGGGCGAAGTGTTCGGCGGGCATCTCAACCGCGCCGTCATCAGCGCCACCTGTGAGATGGTCATCACGGTTATCGACGGACGGGTGGACCGTTTCCACAGCGAGGAGATCGGCCTGAACCTGTTCCGGTTCTGAGCATCTGTGTCAAAAGCACGCACGGCTATGAGTCGTGCGTGCTTTTTTGCTGCCTTGATCCTATATTCCTATTGACAACATAGGGATATAGGCATATAATTCACCTCAATGAGGTAGGAATTGCACCAAGTTATCCGCAGCCTCTCAGAATTCATGTATATCGTATGCAGCCGTGCCGTCAGGCACGGTTTGCCATTGGGAACGGAGGATATATCTATGAACAGCAGCCTGCTTGAAGTCAGCGGCCTGCGCGTGAGCGCGGGTGAGAAAGAGATCCTGCACGGCGTGGATCTGACCGTCGGCAAGGACGAGACGCATGTGCTCATGGGGCCGAACGGCACCGGCAAGTCCACGCTCGGCTATGCGATCACCGGCAATCCGGAGTACACGGTCACGGCCGGAAAGATCGTCTTTGACGGCGAGGATATTACGGACCTGCCGGTCAACGAGCGCGCGAAAAAGGGCATTTTCCTGTCCTTTCAGAATCCGCTCGAGGTGCCCGGCGTGACGCTCAGCGCGTTTATCCGCAGCGCACTCGAGCAGAAGACCGGCAAGCGCATCCGCCTCTGGGACTTCAAGAAGAAGCTTGCCGAGACGATGCAGCTGCTGGCGATGGACGCTTCCTATGCCGAGCGCGACCTGAACGTGGGCTTTTCCGGCGGTGAGAAAAAGAAAGCGGAGATTCTGCAGATGCTCATGCTTGAACCCAAGCTCGCCATCCTCGACGAGACGGACTCCGGTCTGGACGTCGACGCGGTGCGCACGGTCTCCAAGGGCGTGCAGCTCTATCGTGAGCGCGTGCACGGCTCGCTGCTCATCATCACGCACAGCACCCGCATTCTCGAGGCGCTGACGGTGGACGCCGCGCACATCATGGAGCAGGGCGTCATTGTGAAAAACGGCGATGCATCGCTTGTAGATACCATCAATGAAAACGGCTTTGGCGGCATCCGAGCAGACTGAAAGCGAGGCGATCCGAATGAAGGAAAAAAGTCAGGTTGCGGACATTGACCGCAGCGTCTACGACATCCGCGACCGCGAGGATGATGCCTATCGCATGCAGGAGGGCCTGACGCCGGAGATCATCGACAAGCTTTCCAAGGAGAAAGGCGATCCCGTCTGGATGCAGCAGTTCCGGCTGCAATCGCTGCAGATCTATAATGAGATGCCGGTTCCGGACTGGGGCCCGTCCATCGAGGGACTGGATATGGATCATATTGCGACCTATGTTCGCCCAAAGACCGACATGAAAAACGACTGGAAGGACGTCCCGCAGGATATCAAAGACACCTTCGAGCGTCTTGGCATCCCGCAGGCGGAGCGCAAATCGCTTGCCGGCGTCGGTGCACAGTACGATTCCGAGCTTGTGTATCACAACGTCCGGGACGAAGTGGCTGCACAGGGCGTCGTCTACACCGACATGGAGAGCGCGCTCAAGGGCGAATACGCCGACATGGTGCACAAGTATTTCATGAAGCTTGTCACACCGCGCGACCATAAGTTTGCTGCCCTGCACGGCGCGGTCTGGTCCGGCGGCTCGTTCGTATATGTGCCGAAGGGCGTGCAGGTGTCCATCCCGCTGCAGTCGTACTTTCGCCTGAATGCCAAGGGGGCAGGCCAGTTTGAGCACACACTCATCATTGTCGATGAGGGTGCGAGTCTGCATTTTATCGAGGGCTGCTCAGCGCCGAAATATAACGTTGCAAACCTCCACGCCGGCTGCGTGGAGCTGTATGTGAAGAAAAACGCCAGGCTGCGCTACTCGACCATTGAAAACTGGTCGAAGAACATGTATAACCTCAACACCAAGCGCGCGCTCGTGGAAGAGGGCGGCGTGATCGAATGGGTGTCCGGTTCGTTCGGGTCTCATGTCGGCTGCCTGTATCCGATGAGTGTGCTCAAGGGCGACAATGCCAAGATGGAATTCACCGGCGTCACGTTTGCCGGCGCGGGGCAGAATCTTGACACCGGCGCGAAGGTCGTGCACATCGGCAGGAACACGAGCTCGTATATGAACACACGCTCGATCAGCAAGAGCGGCGGCATCAGCACATTCCGCAGCAGCGTCGTGGTGCAAAAGGGCGCTACGCACGCGAAATCCTCCGTGTCCTGCCAGTCGCTGATGCTCGATTCCGAGTCCCGCTCCGACACTGTCCCGGCCATGGACATCCGCACGAAGGACGCCGCCGTCGGTCATGAGGCCAAGATCGGCAGCATCAGCAACGAGGCGGTGTTTTATCTCATGAGCCGCGGCATGAGTGAGGAGGATGCCCGCGCGCTGATCGTCAGCGGCTTTGCGGACAATGTCTCCAAGGAGCTGCCGCTTGAGTATGCGGTGGAAATGAACAATCTTATTCGTCTGGAGATGAAGGGCAGCATCGGCTGACCGCACATTCCGAAAGGAGGGAATATCGTGAATACGAGCCAACAGCTGGTCGTCAACAAACTGCCGGCCAGAACGTGGAACCATCTCAATGTCAACGAAGCGACCATCCCGTGGAATGCGGCCGAAGCGGCCGATCTCGGGACGGATACCTATCAAATCACAGCAGAGAACCGGACGCAGCCGCTGCATATTGACCTGAGCGGCGCTGAGGGTTATAGCTGCAGGCACATCGTGATTGATGTGGCCGCCGGCGTGCAGGCAACGGTATATATGGTGCTCGATACGCAGGGCAGCCTCGCCGTAGAAACGGCGCTGACACTGCATGAGCGTGCGTCTGTGCGCCTTGTGCAGGTGCTCGGCGCGCACAGCGGTGCGCTGCTCTACGCCAGAACGGACGCCGACTGTGCACCCGATGCCGGCGTGGACATGACGCAGATCCTCATGGGCGGGGGCGACCTGTACTCTGATAACGACACGGAGCTTGTCGGTGACGGCAGCCGCTATTCGGCGCAGATCGGTTATCTCGGCCGCGGCAGCCAGACGATCGACGTCAATGTCGTTGTCAACCACTACGGCAGGAACACAGCCTGTGAGATCGATACCTCCGGTGCGCTCAAGGAGGCGGCGAAGAAGGTCTTCCGCGGCACGATCGATTTCAAGACCGGCTCGTCGAACTCCGTCGGCAACGAGAAGGAGACCGTGCTCATGCTCGGCGACGATGTCGTCAACAAGACGGTGCCGCTCATCCTCTGCGCAGAGGAAAACGTCGTCGGCAATCACGGCGCGACCATCGGCGAGCTCGATGACGAGACGCTGTTTTACTTTGAAAGCCGCGGCATCTCCCGCGCTCAGGCCGAAAACATTCTGGCGCGTGCCGCCATCGAGCGCTTTGCGCGCACGGTGGATGACGAAGCGCTGCGTGCGCAGATTCTTCAGACGCTCGAGGAGGAACTCAACGATGACGTATGATTATAAGCAGGACTTTCCGATCTTTCAGCACACGGACGTCGCCTATATCGATAACGCGGCCACGGCGCAGCGCCCGCAGTGCGTGCTGGACGCTGTGACGGATTTCTACCGCTGCCACAACGCAAACCCTCTGCGCGGACTGTACCCGCTGAGCGTCGAGGCGACCGATATCTATGAGCAGGCGCGTGAGACGGTGCGCGATTTCATCGGCGCACGCTCGGCGCGTGAGATCGTCTTTACCCGCAACACGACCGAGAGCCTGAACCTCGTCGCCTACAGCTACGGCCTGACGCACGTCAAGGCGGGGGATGAGGTGCTCGTGTCCATTATGGAGCACCACAGCGACCTGCTCCCGTGGCAGATGGTCTGCCGCCAGACTGGCGCAGAGCTGAAGTTCATCGAGTGCGCGCCCGACGGCAGTGTGGATCTCCGGCAGATCGAATCGCTCATCACCGAGCGCACGAAGATCGTCGCCATGACGCAGGTGTCGAACGTTCTCGGCCGGAAGTACCCCGTGCAGGAAGTCGCCGCCATGGCGCACAAAAAGGGCGCGGTCATGGTCGTGGACGGTGCGCAGAGCACACCGCACATGCCGGTGAACGTGCAGGAGCTGGGCGCGGATTTCTTCGCCTTCTCCGGCCACAAGATATTTGGCCCCATGGGGATCGGCGGGCTGTACGGCAGGGAGGAGCTGCTCGAGCAGATGCCGCCGTTTCTCTCCGGCGGCGAGATGATCGAATCCGTCACACGCACGGGTGCCGTCTATGCCGAGCTGCCGCACAAGTTTGAAGCCGGCACAGTCAATGCCGCCGGTGCGGCCGGGCTGGCCGCTGCCATCCGGTATGTGCAGAGCGTCGGCTTCGACACCATCCGGCAGCGTGAGCATGATCTGACGGCCAATGCCCTCGCGCGTGTCCTGTCCGTGCCGCATGTGCACGTGCTCGGCACCGATAAGCCGGAGGATCACAACGGCATCATCACCTTCACGGTCGACAGCGTGCACCCGCACGACATCAGCGAGATCATGGCGTCCGACGGCGTCAACATCCGTGCCGGACACCACTGTGCGCAGCCGCTGCTCGCGCACCTCGGCCTGAACGCGACGGCCCGCGCCAGCTTTGCCTTCTATAACACCGACGAGGATGTCGACCGGTTCGTTGAGAGCCTCTCGACCCTGAGGGAGCGCATGGGATATGGAAAATAGGAGTTTTTATAATGAGATTCTGACCGAGCACAACATCCATCCGGAGTTCAAGCACGACATTCCGGACGCGGACATTGAACTTGCGGGCGTGAACCCGAGCTGCGGCGACAACATCGTCCTCAAGCTCAAGACCGACGGAGATGTCATTACCGACGGCGGTTTCGTCGGCGACGGCTGTGCCATCTCGCAGGCGTCTGCGGATATTATGCTCGGCATGATCGTGGGACAGAAGAAGGAAAAGGCACTGGAAATGGGCCGCACCTTCCTGCGCATGATCCACGGTGAGGCGACCGGGGAGGAGATTGAGAGTCTCGAAGAAGCCTCGGCGCTCAAGGACATTGCGCACATGCCTGCGCGTGTGAAATGCGCCATGCTCGGCTGGCGCACGCTCACCGAGGCGCTGACCGGAAAGGTCGAAGAATAAGCCGTTCCCGCCGCCGGCGGATGCTGATGCAGCGTCTGCCGGCGGCTTTCTGCGCGCTGAAATCGCCGCGTTTTCGCGCGGGGGTTGTGCGGGGAGGAGTTTTGTGGTACATTAAAAAAATAGAAATCAAGAGAGATCGTGAAACACTACTCGTGAAATTTCACAGAAAGGCGGGAGCCCCATGGATGTTCTGCGTTTCAAACAGGCCAACTGCAAAAACTGCTACAAATGCGTCCGGTTCTGCCCGGTCAAGTCCATCCGCGTCTATCAGGGTCACGCACAGATCATTTCCAGCGACTGCATTCTCTGCGGCAACTGCGTGTCTGTCTGCCCGCAGCACGCGAAGGAGGACATCAGCGACGTCGGCCAGATCCGGGAGCTGATCGCCTCCGGCAAGCAGGTCGTCGTGAGCGTCGACTCGTCGTACATCGCCTATTTTGACACCCCCGGTTTTCAGGGCATTGAAAAGCCGCTCAAGGCGCTCGGCTTTGCGGCGGCGCACGAAACTGCGGAGGGCGCCTATCTGGTCAAAAAGGAGCTGGAAAAACTCGCCGCCCAGCCGGGCGATGCGCCGATCATCACGTCGGGCTGCTCGACGATCGTGCTCTATGTGGAAAAGCATCTGCCGGAGGCGCTGCCGTATCTCGCTCCGGTGCTCTCGCCGATGCAGGCGCATGCCGTGCTGCTGCGCGAGCGCTATCCGGGCGCGACCATTGTCTACATCAGTCCCTGCATCTCCAAGAAGGAGGAGACGACGCGCTTTGAGAGCGTCGGCGCTGATTATGACATCACCTTCACGGAGCTGGAGGAGTGGATGAACGAGGCCGGTGTCGCCGTCGACCCGAACGTCCCGGCGGATGAGCCGATGCTCTCGCGCGCTTATACGATCACAAACGGTGTCCTGCACTCCATGGCGCTCGATTCCGGGCGCGATTATCTGTTCCTGGACGGTCTGGACGACAGCATCCAGACGCTCAAGAGCGTTGTCAATGGCGAGCTGCGCAACTGCTTTATCGAAATCGCCGCCTGTCACGGCAACTGCGTCGGCGGCCTTGCGTTCCGGCAGAAGCACACAAACCTGCTCGAGTCGCGCCGCCGCGTGATCCAGAGCGCCAACGGCAGCAGGAACTTCGATATTCAGGATCCGGTCAACATGCGCCGCGTGCTCATCGACAAGAAGCATCCGACCGATCTGCCGCCGGAATCCGTCATCAACGGCATCCTGCGCAAGATGGGCAAATTCAGCCCGGCGGATGAGCTCAACTGCGGCCTGTGCGGTTACCGCACCTGCCGCGACAAGGCAATCGCCGTCTATGAAGGGCGCGCCGAGATCAGTATGTGTATGCCCTATATGAAGGAGCGCGCCGAGACCTACTCCGAGAAGATCATCAACGTCTCGCCCGAGGGCATTGTCACGGTCGGTAAAAAGCTCAAGGTACGGCAGATCAACAAGGCGGCCTGCAAGATCTTCGGCATCAAGGATCCGGCGGACATCATCGGCTATCCGGTGTCGCGCATCATGGATGAGTACGACTTCGTGAAGATGATCAGTCAGGACGAGACGCAGGTCACGGACGAGGTCTTTCTTGCCGACTACAACGTCTATCTCGAGCGCATCTTCATCTGCGACCCGGAGCGCACGCTCTTTACCTGCATCATGCGCGACGTGACCAAGGCGCGCCAGCGCCGCAATAAGATCCAGAAGACGAAGATCCATGCGGCCGATCTGGCGGACGATATCATTGCAAACCAGCTGCGCATCGTGCACGAGATCGCAAGTCTGCTCGGAGAAACGGCGGCGGAGACCAAGGTGGCTGTGCACGATCTGAAGGAAGCCATCATGCTTGATGAGGACGGCGATGATGATGCGTAAACGAACGAATCACTGCAGGAACACGGTCTGGGACATCAGCGTCATCAGCCGCAACAAAAACGGGGAGACGCTCTGCGGCGACCAGTGCGCGCTCGAATGGGACGACAATGACGCGACGGTCATCCTCTCCGACGGCCTCGGCAGCGGCGTTAAGGCCAACATCCTTTCCACGCTGACAACGACCATGCTCACGACCATGCTCAAGGGCAGCGTCCCCATTGACGAGTGCGTTACGACCGTGGCGGAAACGCTGCCCATGTGCAGAGAGCGCAAGCTCGCCTATGCGACCTTTACGATCCTGCAGACGGCCGGCACCCGCGCGCGCCTGATCCAGTATGACAACCCGAATGCCGTGTTCGTGCACAACGGCGCGATCGGGAAGTACAACTATTCCGTCAACTTCATTCAGGAAAAGGAGCTGCACGAGAGCTACCTGCATTTTGACGTGGGCGATATGCTCGTGCTCTTCAGCGACGGCGTGTCGGAGGCCGGGCGCGGCGTGACGACGGACGCCGGTTGGGCGCGGCAGGATATTGAGGATTTTATCCTGCGCAATTATTCACCCACCATCTCCTCGCAGCGCATGGCGGCCAGCATCCTCTCGACCGTCAAGACGCTGGACATGGACGCCATGCACGATGATACGACCGTTGTCGTTGCGCGCCTGCGTGAGCGCTGTCCGGTCAACGTCATGATCGGCCCGCCCGAGAGCAAGGATGACGATCTGAGCACGATGCGCCTGTTTTTCGGCAAGGATGGCAAGCACGTTGTCTGCGGCGGCACCACGGCCAACGCTGTCGCGTCATATCTGGGCGTAAAGGTGCACACGCTGCCCGGCAGCGGCACGGAGGAGGTGCCGCCGATGAGCGAGATCCACGGCGTGGATCTGACCACCGAGGGCGTCGTTACGGTCAACGTGACGATGGAGCGCATCAAGGACTACCTCGCGGATGGCATGTATACGCTCGAGCTCGCCCGCATGAAGGACGGTGCGTCCAGGCTCGCGCTCATGCTGCTCGAGGAGGCGACGGAGGTCAATGTCCTCTTCGGCAACGCGAGCAACCTCGCCCAACAGGATACGGAGTTCAGCTTTGAGCGCAAGCTGCAATTGGTGCAGGAGCTGCGCGATATGCTGACTCTGGCCGGAAAAACAGTAAAAATGAGCATCTGCTGACAGATGCCGATATTCACGGAGTGACCCTAACGAATGAAGATCCGAACTTTTTTTGCAGTATTGCTGTGTAAGCTTGCGCGCGGGCTGCTGCGGCTGCTGCGCCGCGGCGGCACGGCGTTTCCCGGCCGCGTGGCGCTCAAAGTCTGCCCGCAGGTGCTCGGCGTGCTCTCGCGGGGTGTGCGCGTCATCCTTGTCACCGGCACGAACGGCAAGACGACCAGCTCCCGCATGATCGAGCAGGCGTTTGCCGACGCGGGGCTCAATTACTTTGCCAACCGCTCGGGCGCGAACCTCATCTCCGGCATCACGGCGGAGTTTGCCATGCACAGCACCTTGACCGGCAGACCGAAGTGCCAGTTTGCCGTCATCGAGTGCGACGAGGCTGCGTCCAAGACCGTGCTCAAGTACCTCAAGCCGGAGGTCATCGTGGCGACAAACGTCTTCCGCGACCAGCTCGACCGCTACGGCGAGATCACGCACACGCTCAATAACATCATCGAGGGCATCCGCCACACGCCGGAGAGCGTTTTGTGCATCAATGCCGACTGCTCGCTCATTGCGTCCATCCCGGAGCAGGTGCCGAACCCCGTCGTGCGCTTCGGCGTGAATGTGCCGCTCGGCGGCGACGACCTGACGGAGATCTCCGACGCGCCGCACTGCATCCACTGTAAGACGGAGTATGTTTACGATTACCGCACCTACGGGCATCTGGGCGCATTTCGCTGCCCGAAGTGCGGCTACCACCGCGAAGTCCCACAGGTCGCTGTCACGGCGGTGCAGAACCTCGGCGTGGACACGAGTGACGTCACCATGTCCATCGGCGGACGGGAGTATGCCGTACACATCAACCTTCCGGCGGCGTACAACATCTATAACGCCGTGGGCTCGGCGGCTGCGCTGTCTGCGTTCGGCTTCACGCCGGAGGCGATCGTGCACGCGCTCGGTGCATTCGGCTGCGGCTTCGGCCGCATGGAGAAATTCGACCTGCGCGGCACACCCGGCCGCATGATGCTCGTGAAAAATCCCGCCGGCTGCAACCAGACCATGCGCTATCTCGCCGGTCTGAACGAGGATGCGACGTTTGTCGTCTGCCTCAACGACCGCGACGCCGACGGTACGGACATCTCGTGGATCTGGGATGCCGACTTCGAGCGGCTTGCCGCCATGGGCGAGCACCTGCGGCACGTATATGTGTCCGGCACGCGCGCGGACGATATGCGCCTGCGCCTGAAATATGCTGGCGTGGAGGAGGCGCGCATCGAGGTGTTTTATGATTATGATCCGTTGATCGACGCAATGTGCGCATCGGAATATCCGGTGTTCATCATGCCGACCTATACGGCCATGCTGGATCTGCGCGGTCGGCTGCAAAAGCAGCTCGGCGGAAAGGAGTTCTGGGAATGAGCGAAAAGACCCTGCGCATCTGCCATCTGTACCCGGACCTTCTGAATCTCTACGGCGACCGGGGCAATATCCTCTGCATGCGCCGCCGTCTGGAGTGGCGCGGCATCGACGCCGAGGTGACGGAGGTCACAGTCGGCGAGCAGGCGGATTTCACGCAGTTTGACCTGTTTTTCATCGGCGGCGGTCAGGACTTTGAGCAGGAGGTGCTCCTGTCCGATCTGAAAGCCGGAAAGGGCAGCGAGATCAAGGCTGCCATTGCCGACGGCAAAACGTTTCTGACCATCTGCGGCGGCTACCAGATGCTCGGCGGCTACTACCGCACGTGGGACGGCAAGCAGTGCGACTTCATCGGCGCGATCGACTATTATACCGTCGGGGCGAAGGAGCGCATGATCGGCAACACGATTTTCGAGTGCCTGCCGGAGTCCGGCGGAAGTACGGTCGTCGGCTTTGAAAATCACAGCGGCAAGACCTACCTCGGCAGCGGTGTGTCGCCGCTTGGCAAGGTGCTCGTCGGCGGCGGCAACAACGGGGAAGACGGCTTTGAGGGCGTGCGCTACCAAAACGTCTTCGGCACGTACAGCCACGGTCCGGTGCTGCCGAAAAATCCGGCGTTTTGCGACCACCTGCTCACGACGGCGCTGCATGGCCGCTATCCGGAGCTGGAGCTGCAGCCGCTCGACGATGCGGCCGAGCGCGCTGCACACGACATAATGGTGCGGCGGCTGACGGAAAAATAATGGCATGTAAAATGGGCGCATCCGTCTGGATGCGCCCACTGTGCGTCTCGTATTAAAAATCCTCCGGGATCGGAATGTCCGCGCGCGGGATCTTGTCCCAGGAAAAGTCCGCCGCAAGCTCTGCCGCCGTCACCGGTGCGTCCGTCGGGCGCAGACCCGCGAGCTTTGCAAGCTTTCCGGTCAGCTGCTCGGGCGTGTATTTTTGCCGCAGCGCCTCCATGTTCAGGTCGCCCTCGCGCTTGGAGAGCTTGCGCCCGTCCGGCGCGACAAGCAGCGGCGCGTGCGCGTATTCCGGGGCTTTGCCGCCGAACGCTTCGATCAGCCAGATCTGCCGCGGTGTGGAATCCAGCAGGTCGCGCGCACGCACGACGCGCGTGATGCCCATGTCGAGATCGTCCACGCTCACGGCGAGCTGGTAGGCAAACACCCCGTCTGAGCGCCGGATGAGAAAATCATCGCGCCCGCGCCGCAGTTTGGCAGCCTGCTGACCGTAGTGTGCGTCGATGAAGGCAATGTCCGCATCCGTGACCGCGAGCTTTTTCGCCGCGCGGCGACCCATGCGCAGGCGCTTTTGCACCTCCTGCTCTGACAGCGTCCGGCAGGGGCAGCCGAATGCCTGCAATTCTCCGGGGTGCGGCGCGCTCGCGGCCAGACGCTCTGCGCGGCTGCAGTAGCAGTCATACACCATCCCGCGCTCGGTCAGTGCATCCAGCGCAGCGGTGTAGCGCTGCGTGCGCGTGCCCTGCCGGTAGTCCTGAGACCCCGGCCGCCAGCCCTCGTCCCAGTCGAGCCCGAGCCAGAGCAGGTCGTCGGCCATCAGGTCAGCATAGTGCTCCCAGCTGCGCTCCGGGTCGAGATCCTCAAGGCGGAACACCATCGTCCCGCCGCGTGCGCGCACGTCCAGCCAAGCGAGCAGAAATGTCAGCATATTGCCCAGATGCAGCCGCCCGCTCGGGCTGGGCGCGAAGCGGCCACGGATCGTGTTATCCGGCATTGGTCATCCCTCCGGTTTTGTTCTGAGTGCATTATAGCATAACCGTGCCGGTTCGCAACGCTTTTAAGGTCAAATGCCGTGGTTTGACAGGGTGCATTCGGCTGCGTATAATAAAAACACCGGTTGAATAGATGCGTGATTTTCGTCAATCACAGACGGGAGCCCTTCATATGATTTATACTCTTCCCAGAATGCTGCTTGCCTTGAGCCTTGCCTTTTTGCTGGCATATTTCTTTTATCGTGACTTCTTATTGGGCCTGAAGCTGTATCGGCTGAATAACAGCGCATACAAGAAAATCAAGAAGGGGGAAACATTTAAGGAATGGTTTTTATACAGCAGGTATCGGGATGTCATACCAAAACCGCTGTTGGTGTTTTACTTTTCCTTTTTGGCGCTTCATGCTGCTGCATTTCTGATTTGCATCATTCTCCATTTTTGCGTGGACGCTTGGGTACTGTATATTGTTAGAGCAGTCGTCATATTTGATGGAGCATGGATAGTGTTAGTAAGTATACTGTTTTGGAGCAAAGAGCCGGGCTACGCATATGATAGATGGATCAAAAAACGATATAAAAAATCAGGAAAGAACAAGCCGAAAAAGCGTTAAAGTCTCAGCGGGCGGTGCAGCAGCACCGCCCGCGTGATCATATAGCGCTTTTAGGGTCAAATCCCTTGAAACCATGCGGGAAATCGGATATAATAAAGTGTTATTATCAGCGGAGGAATGTCTCATGGCGAAATCATCCATCGAAAAAACGAATGTCATGCGCCTGCTCGACCAGAAGAAGGTGCCCTACACGCCGCACACCTATCCGCACGGTGACGAGGCGGTGGACGGCGTGACCGTCGCGCAGATGACGGGCATGGACCCGGCGAAGGTGTTCAAGACGCTGGTCGCCCGCGGCGCGAGCAAGACGCCGTACGTGTTCGTCATCCCGGTCGCGTGCGAGCTCGACCTCAAGAAGGCGGCGAAGGCCGTGGGGGAAAAGTCCATCGCCATGCTGCACGTGTCCGAGCTCACGCCGCTCACGGGCTATGTGCGCGGCGGCTGCTCGCCGGTCGGCATGAAAAAGCAGCTTCGCACGGTCCTTGCTTCTCAGGCGCTCGCGCAGGAGACCATCCTTGTCAGCGCCGGCAAGATCGGCTATCAGGTCGAGGTGGCGCCGCAGGCGCTCATCGCGCTTGTGCGTGCGGCCACGGCGGAGCTGACCATCGAATCCTAAGCAATTTCGGAGGCACCCATGCGGGATCATATTGTAATCAAAGGCGCGCGGGAGAACAATCTCAAGAACATTGATGTGGAAATCCCGCGCGATGCACTGGTCGTTATGACCGGTCTGTCCGGCTCCGGCAAGTCGAGTCTTGCGTTCGACACCATCTTTGCCGAGGGACAGCGGCGCTATATGGAGAGCCTGTCGTCGTATGCACGGCAGTTTCTCGGCCAGATGGATAAGCCCGATGTCGATTCCATCGAGGGCATGAGTCCGGCCATCTCCATCGACCAGAAGACCACCAGCAAAAATCCGCGCTCGACTGTTGGCACGGTCACGGAGATCTACGACTATCTGCGTCTGCTGTGGGCGCGTGTCGGCGTGCCGCACTGCCCGAAGTGCGGCAAGGAGATCCGCCGCCAGACGGTCGACCAGATCGTTGATCAGATCGCGGCGCTGCCGCAGGCGACGCGCGTGCAGATCCTTGCGCCGGTCATCCGTGCACGCAAGGGCGAGCACCAGAAGGTGTTCGACGATGCCCGCCGCGGCGGGTATGTGCGCGTGCGCGTGGACGGCAGCATCTACGACCTCACGGAGACGATCACGCTCGACAAAAACCGCAAGCACAGCATCGAGATCGTGGTCGACCGCGTCGTCATCCGTCCCGACCAGAACCGCCGCCTGACCGATGCTGTCGAGATCGCGTCCGCGCTCTCCGGCGGTCTCGTGCTGGCGGACATCCCGGAGGAGAAGCGCGAGATCCTCTTCTCGCAGAACTACGCCTGCGATGACTGCGGCATCTCGATCGAGGAGCTCACGCCGCGGATGTTCTCGTTCAACAGCCCCTACGGCGCGTGCCCGACCTGCGGCGGTCTCGGCACGCGGCTGCGCATCGACCCGGCGCTCATCATTCCGGATCTGTCGAAGTCCATCCTCGACGGCGGCATCACCGCGAGCGGCTGGAACGGCGTCAAGGATGAGAGCATCAGCCGGATGTATTACGACGCGCTGGCGGAAAAATATCACTTTGACCTTGCAACGCCCATCGGTGAGCTGCCGGAGCACGTGCGCGAGATCCTGCTCTACGGCACGGGGGACGAGGAGCTCACCCTGCATTATGACACCAACCGCGGTGCCGGTGTGCTGCGCCGCCCGTTTGAGGGCATCGTCTGCAACCTTGAGCGCCGCTATCAGGAGACGCAGAGCGATGCCATGCGCGCATCGCTTGAGGACTGCATGGCGGAGACGGCCTGCCCGGACTGCCACGGCGCGCGTCTGCGGCCGGAGGTTCTGGCCGTCACGGTCGGCGGGCTGAATATTTCCAAATTTACGGCGCTGCCGATCACGGAGGAGCTGGCGTTTCTCGACCGGCTCACGCTCAGCGAGAAGGACGCGCAGATCGCCGAGAGCATTCTGCGCGAGGTGCGCTCGCGGCTGCATTTTCTGCAGAGCGTCGGCCTGCAGTATCTGACGCTCGCGCGCTCGGCGGCAACGCTCTCCGGCGGCGAGAGCCAGCGCATCCGGCTCGCCACGCAGATCGGCTCGTCGCTCATGGGCGTGCTGTATATTCTCGATGAGCCGTCGATCGGTTTGCACCAGCGCGACAATGAAAAGCTGCTGGCCACGCTGCGCGAGCTGCGCGACCTCGGCAACACGCTCATCGTCGTTGAGCACGACGAGGACACCATGCGCGCGGCGGACTATCTCATCGACATCGGTCCGGGTGCGGGCGTGCACGGCGGGGAAGTGGTCTGCGCCGGTACGCCGGAGGAGGTCACGCGCTGCGAGCGCTCCATTACCGGGCAGTATCTGTCCGGCAAAAAGAAGATCCCCGTGCCCGCGCAGCGCCGCACCGGAAACGGTCACGCGCTCGTGATCCGCGGCGCGAGCGAGCACAACCTCAAGCACGTGGATGTGCAGATCCCGCTCGGCGTCATGACGTGCGTGACCGGCGTGTCCGGCAGCGGCAAGTCCTCGCTCGTCAATGAGGTGCTGTACAAAACGCTTGCGGGCAAGCTCAACCATGCGAAGCTCCGTCCCGGGAAATGTGACGGCATCGACGGCGTGGAGTATCTGGACAAGATCATCAATATTGACCAGAGTCCCATCGGCCGCACGCCGCGCTCCAACCCTGCGACGTATACCGGCCTGTTTGACGATATCCGCAGTCTCTTTGCCTCCACGCAGGACGCGAAGCTGCGCGGCTACAGCGCCGGGCGCTTCTCGTTCAACATTCGCGGCGGCCGCTGCGAGGCGTGCTCCGGCGACGGCCTGCTGAAGATCGAGATGAACTTCCTGCCGGATGTTTACGTCCCGTGCGAGGTCTGCAAGGGCAAGCGCTACAACCGCGAGACGCTCGAGGTGCACTACAAGGGCAAGAACATTGCCGAAGTGCTGGACATGACCGTCGAAGAGGCGCTCGCATTTTTCCAGAACCAGCCGAAGATCCGCGACCGACTGCAGACGCTCATGGACGTCGGTCTCGGCTATGTCAGGCTCGGTCAGCCGTCCACGACGCTCTCCGGCGGCGAGGCACAGCGCATCAAGCTTGCGACGGAGCTTTCCAAGCGCAGCACCGGCCGGACGATCTACGTGCTCGATGAGCCCACGACCGGTCTGCACGTGGCGGATGTTGCACGCCTGATCGATATTCTCAATCGTCTGACCGACGCCGGCAACACGGTGCTCATCATTGAGCACAACCTGCACGTCATCAAGGTGGCCGATCACATCATCGACCTCGGCCCGGAGGGCGGCGACGCGGGCGGCAGCATCGTCTTTACCGGCACGCCGGAAGATTGCGCGCGCTGCGCCGGGAGCTACACCGGTCAATTCCTGAAAAAAGAACTCGAAGGTTAACAGTCAAGCCCCTTTCTCATAGGCTGAAAGGAGAGGGGGCGGTGAAGATGTTCATTCAGATCACCTTGTGTGCGCTGCTGATCCTGGGCTTTGCGTGGCTGCTGCGGATGCTCGGCTGCGCGCTGCTCACACCGGTGCGCTCGGGCCGGGACGCACGGCTCACGCTCGTCATACGGGCGCGTGGGGACGCACCGGAGCTCGAACAGCTTCTGCGCGGCATTCGATGGCTGCGCGAGAGCGGGACGCTCACGGCGGAGGTTCGGCTCGTGGACTGCGGCCTTACGGAGGACGCCCTTGCGCTCTGCGCGCGCGCGGCACGGCGGTGCGAAGATCTGAAACTGTGCAAAACAGAGGAAATTTGCCAATGGATGCAAACAGCAACCCAATAGAATTATGCGGGACCGTTGCGGCGGTCATTTATCAAAACGAGGAAAACGGCTACACCGTGCTCAAGCTCGACGTGGACGACGGCAGTCAGACGATGGTCGTCGGCTGCATTCCGTATGCCGTGCCGGGCGAGTCCATGATCGTCAGCGGCAATTGGATGACGCACCCGGCGCACGGCCAGCAGTTCAAGGCAGACTTTGCCGAGCGCACCATGCCGGAGACGGCGGATGCCATCTACGCCTACCTCGCCGGACGCGCCGTGCGCGGTATCGGCCCGGCGACGGCGTCGCTGATGGTGTCGCGCTTCGGTGCCGACACGCTCAACGTGCTCGAATACGAGCCGGAAAAACTCTGCACGATCAAGGGCATCAGTCTCTCCAAGGCCAGGGCAATGTCGGCGAATTTCCGCCGTCAGGCCGGTATGCGCCGCCTGATCGAGTTTCTGGCCTCGGCGAACATCCGCCCGGTCATCGCCCTGCGCATGTACCAGTATTACGGGGACGATGCGCTCCAGCTCGTGCAGGACAACCCCTACATACTCGTTTCGGATGCCATCGGCGCCACATTTCAGGAGGCGGACGCACTGGCACTCGGCCACGGCTTCGACGATCAGAGTGCGGAGCGCGTCGCCGCGGCGACGCTGTATGAGCTCGCCTACAATGCCGTGCGCGGGCACTGCTTCATCTCCTACCGCAACCTGCTTGCGGCCACGTCACAGCTCAGCGGCGTGCCGGACGAGCTGGTCGCCGGGAGCGTGGATGCGCTTGTAGAGAGCGGCGAACTGGTGCGCGAGCGGGTCGCCGGGTGTGACGGATGCTATCTCGCGCGCCTGCATGAAGCGGAAGCCTACACGGCCGAGCGCCTGCTTGCCATGACGCAGACGGAGTACCGCCGCATGCCGGACACGGAGCAGATCGCCGCGCGCATCGAAGCGCAGCTCGGTCTGACCTTTGCCGACCAGCAAAAGGAGACGCTGCGCCTCGCCTGCCAGCATCAGGTCATCGCCATCACCGGCGGCCCCGGCACGGGCAAGACGACGTCCATCCGCGCGATCCTCGCGCTCTTTGACGCGCTCAGGCTCGATACGCAGCTCGCCGCCCCGACCGGGCGCGCCGCCAAGCGCATGAGCGAGCTGACCGGGCAGAGCGCGCAGACGATCCACCGCCTGCTCGAGGCCGGCATGAGCGACGACCATCAGGACATCACCTTCCGGCGCGACGAGGATGCCCCGCTTGAGTGCGACGCGGTCATTCTCGATGAGTGCTCCATGGTGGACATCTCGCTCATGTGCGCGCTGCTGCGCGCCATGCGGCCGGAGTGCCGGCTCATCCTCGTGGGGGACGCTGACCAGCTTCCGTCCGTCGGACCGGGCAATGTCTTTTCAGATATCATCCGCAGCGGCGTCGTGCCGACCGTGCGCCTGACGGAGATCTTCCGTCAGGCTGCCGGCAGCAGCATCGTCTCCTACGCGCACGCGATCAACCGCGGCGAACACCCGCCGCTCACGCAAAACAGCGGAGATTTCTTCTTCCTCCGGCGTGCGGACGCGCAGAAGGCCGCCGACACGGTCGTCGAGCTGTGCCGGACGCGGCTGCCGAACAATATGAAGATCCCGCCGTCAGACATTCAGGTGCTCACGCCGACACGCAAGTATGACACCGGCATGGCGGCGCTGAATGTGCGCCTGCAGGCGGCGCTCAACCCGCCGTCGCCCGAGAAGAAGGAGCGGCGCTTTGGCGAGACCGTCTTTCGCGAGGGCGACCGCGTCATGCAGATCCGCAATGACTATGACATCGTGCTCAAAAACCCGGACGGTACGACGGCCGGAACGGGCGTCTATAACGGCGATGTCGGTCAGATCACGGCCATCGATCCGCAGACGGAGACACTCTGCGTCTGCTACGACGGAAAGACCGCGACCTATGGCTTCGAGATGCTCAACGAGCTCGAGCATGCGTGGGTCATGACGGTGCACAAATCGCAGGGCAGCGAGTACCGCGCGGTCGTGCTCTGCATCGGCAAGGCCGGACCCATGCTGCTCACGCGCAGCGTGCTCTACACGGCCATCACGCGCGCCAAGTCCCTGCTCATCATCGTCGGGGACGAGGGCGCAGCCTATCACATGATCGACAACCAGACGCAGACCCGCCGCTACAGCGGCCTGCGCGCCCGGCTCTGCGGGGAGTGCGGTGCGGTATGAAGGTGGTCACATTTCTGCTCGACCTGCTCTATCCGCCGCGGTGCGCATTCTGCCATGCTTTTCTCGAGACGAGCGGCGACGGCGTCTGCGCGCACTGTAAAACCGGCCTGTCGTTTGCGCAAAACGGCGGACGGCAGCGCTTTTCGTTCGTCCGCGCGTGCGTCTCGCCGCTCAATTACGAGGGCGATGTGCGCAAGTCGCTCCTGCGCTACAAATTCGGCGGCGCGACCGGGTACGCAAGGGTCTACGGCCGCCTCGTTGCCGACACGGTACGCGCGGAGCTGGCAGGGGAGTATGACCTCGTCACGTGGGTCCCGCTGAGCCGCAGACGCCTGCGCGAGCGCGGGTACGATCAGGCACGTCTGCTGGCGAAAGCGACGGCGAAGGAGCTCGGGCTTCCGCTCACGCCGACGCTGCATAAGCAGCGCAACACGCAGCCGCAGTCCGGCACGGGCGACGCTGCCAAACGCCGCGCGAACATCGCCGGTGCGTACCGCATGAAAACGGGTGCGGACGTGACCGGAAAGCGCATCCTGCTCATGGACGACATCGTCACGACCGGCGCGACGCTCTCCGAGTGCGCGCGGGTGCTCGGCAAGGCGGGCGCGGAGCAGGTGGTGTGCGCCACGGTCGCGCGCTCCGCTGACTAAAACAGCCGCCAGACGGCTACGATCAACTATAACATCCGCAGCGCGGATGATACGGGAGTTTTGCTTTATGATGATTTTTGAACGGGACATTGCCATCGACCTCGGCACGACCAACATCCGCGTATTCGTGCGTGGCAAGGGCATCATGCTGCGCGAGCCGTCCATCGTGGCGGTCGACAAGTACACCGGCCGCATGCTCAAGGTCGGTCAGGATGCGCAGAAGATGCTCGGCCGCACGCCGGCGAACATCGTGGCCATCCATCCGATCAGCGCGGGCGTCATCTCGGACTATGACATGACGGCGCTCATGCTCAAGGAGCTGCTCTCGCGTGTGACGTCGTTCAGCCTCTTCAAGCCGCGCGTGCTCGTCACCGTGCCGAGCAGCGTGACCGGCGTGGAGGAGCGCAACGTCATCGACGCCGTCATCGAGGCCGGCGCGCGCAAGGTCTATCTGGTCGAGTCCGCCGTGGCGACGGCGGCCGGTGCGGGCGCCGATCTCTCGAAGCCGGACGGCCATCTGGTCATCGATATCGGCGGCGGCACGACGGAGGTCGCGGTCGTGTCTCTCGGCGGCGTGGTCGAGAGCGAGTCGATCAAGACCGCCGGTGACGCCTTTGACGAGGCGATCGTGCGCTACGTCCGCCGCAAGCATAACATCCTCATCGGCAAGCGCACGGCCGAGGAGCTCAAGATCGGCATCGCTTGCCTCGTCCCGCGCGCCGAGGTCGGCATTCAGGAGGTCAAGGGCCGCTGCCTGACGACCGGCCTGCCGAAGTCCGTGAAGATCAGCTCGGTCGAGCTCGTCGAGGCCATCGCCGAGCCCGCGCGCGACATTCTCGAGACCATCCACATGGTGCTCGAGCGCACGCCGCCGGAGCTCGTTTCGGACATCGCGCAAAACGGCATCGTCATGGCCGGCGGCGGCAGCCTGATCTACGGCTTTGACCAGCTCGTCGAGAAGGACACCGGCATCCGCACGACCGTCGTGGACGATGCGCTCTCGTGCGCGGCGTTCGGCAGCGGCAAGATGCTCATGAACCTCAACGATATGCCCGAGGGCATGGTCAACCTCGCGCGCAAGCGCCAGATGAAAGCGTAAGCGTCCCGGCCTTTCCGTGCCGGTCGGTGTTCATGCGCCGTCCCGACCCGGATTTTGGTGCGAGTGTCCAATAAAGGGTGCACTTTCCTTAAAAATTTATACAAAAATTTGTGCAAAAAAGCAGTTAAGGTATTGAAATGTAGGAAATTGTATTGTAATATATGGAGTAGTATGTTTACCTGCTGTTTTTGCGCGTCCGCGCGCGCAGACCGGCGGGAAATCGGTATCGAAAGGAATGACAAGAATGAACCAGGCACGGAAAAGAACGGGAACGAAAAAAGTGCTTTCCATGATTCTTGTACTGGTCATGCTGCTGAGCCTGCTGTCCATGGCGGCGTTCACGCTGCCGACCGCGGCCAGCTCTGACAGCGCGGCGAGCAATGATGATAGCTTTTATCGCATTGTCCATTTGGACTGCGGCCGTGAGTATTTTACAAAGGACTGGATTATTGCGCTGATCAATGAGATGAGCGCGGCTGGCTATAACCAGCTTCAACTGGCCTTTGGAAACGGTGGCTTCCGCTTCTATCTGAATGATATGGGCGTGGGCAGCTACGGCAGCGACGCGGTTAAGGCTGCGCTTGAGGACGGAAATAACCACTATAACACCTACGGCGACGATGGTAAAGGCACTGCCAATGGCGAATGGATGACATACAATCCCGAGAAAAACGCCCTTACAGAGCAGGAGATGGATGCGATTATTGTCCATGCAAAGTCCAAGGGTGTCGAGATTGTCCCCATGATCAATACTCCGGGTCATATGCATGCGTTGCTGGCTGCTATGCAGGAATTGGGCATGAGCAATGTATCTGTGTCTGAAAAAACCGGCTGCATGAATCTGGACAATTCCAATGCTGTCGACTTTACAAAGGCACTGTTGACAAAGTACGTGAATTATTTTGCAAATAAGGACTGCAAGTTCTTTAATCTGGCAACGGATGAGTACAGCTCCTTCGACACGACTTTCTACAACTATGCCAATAGCCTTGTTGACATTGTTACTGCTGCGAAAATGACGCCGCGCGTTTTTAACGACAGTTTCCTCTACAGCGGAAATAGCAAAATTAAAAGCAATAATACTTACCCGACGCAAGTTTGCTATTGGTACCAGGGGAGCGGCGCAAAATCAGCAAATAGTATTTCCAACAGTGGTTATCCCATGATTAACACCAATCATGACTACTATTATGTTTCCACGAATGAGTATTGGAATCTTAACAGAGAAGGCTATACCTTTGTTGGCGATTACAATGAATCTACCTGGGTGAGCAAAGCTGAACAATTCAGCAATACAAGTTTTTACGGCAGCAATGTAAACTCTCCGGTCGGCTCCATGTTCTGCATCTGGTGCAATACACCCGGTAAGAACAATGAGACTGCTATTGCCCAGCAGATTCGTATGATTCTGCGTGTCATCGGCGCGCGGATGCAGGACAGTTATGATTACAGTGCTTCCTCTGTACTGGTGGACGGCGGCTTTAAGGCCGACGGCACGATTAATAAGCCGAGCGAGACGCAGGAGGATTTCAAGCTCACGCTTCCTGGGTCTGATGGTGCACAGACTCCTACGCTGACTGTGAACGGCACAACAACGCTGACGGCGACCACGGAGGCTACGTGGACGAGCAGTGATGAAAGCGTCGTGAAGCTCTCTGCCGCACAGACGGCCAATGCAGCGAAGGCGGCTGCTGTCTCTACTGCGATTACCGGCACGGCGGTCACTGCCACGGCGGTCGGCGCGGGCACTGCGACGATCACCGCGACCAGCACCACGGATCCTTCCAAGACCGCTCAGATGACGCTGACGGTTGCTGCAGGTGATTCGGCTTTGAGCAATGTGAAGCTGCCAATCAACCTGTGGCTTACCAACACCGGTGTGGTGCCGACTGGTTGGGGAACTTCTTATAATAGTAATAGTATTAGCAAATCTGGATTTACCTTTGGTACAGATAGCGATAATTCAAAAGACTATTGGAGAACCTTCCGGGCAACATACAATTTGTCTGCAGCGGAAAGTAATGTAAATAGCGAACAGGGAGCAAAGATAAGCGATCTTTTGCCTGGTACTGGTACCGCTTATGGATACCGTGGGGCCAGCACGCCGGAGTCTTATGCTGTAGACTTTTGGAAGTGCAGCTATAACACCTCCGCAGAGCGTCAAAGCACCGATGGCTGGACGAATAACTCCAACAAGGGGACTGTTTTTGAGTATATCCGCTATTGGCAAAACAAATGGGGATACTCTTCTGACGGCAGTACATGGACTGAGATTAAAAATGTTGGCGCAGGGGCAGGGAAGGATGATGCTGCCAAAAATCAGGTATGCATCTGGTATCGCCAAAAAACTGCCATTACTGAAGAAGTAACGACAGAGATCGTGGACTGGGGCCCGATAAAGTATGGCGCGGATCAGTGCCTTCTGGACTTTGCCGTGAAGTATGAATCCGGTGATAAGACGCCCACCTCTTTCCCAGTGGCAAATAAGACGATTGGTTTTGATTGTCCTACAAATCAGAACGATGCAAAAAATAATGGCTATGTAACACAGGGCAGCGATGGGTATTATTACCGTACTGTTTACGGTATTGCTGGTGTGGAGACCTCAAATTATGAGGTTTATATGATCACCGTGACACCCAGCGCTAATAATCACGGGACAACTATTAATGCTGGTTACTCTGCCGCTACAAGTTATGCGTATGCTGGTACGGAAAAGGTCGCTTGGGCCAAGACGGAAGCAGATGCGGATAACTCTAATCTCACAAAAACAGATGACATCACTTATGGCGGCGAAGCGTTCCTGAAAAAGGTTGATATTTACAAAAATCAGGGTCTGCTTATCACTTACTATGTGCGCGATAAGAGCGCCAATCTGACGGTTCACTATGTCGATCAGAGCGATGGGGACGAATTCCATTCCTATGGTATTACTACGAATGGTCAGACATTCAGTCCAAATATCAGACTTAACTCCGCTAATTGGAAAGGACCGCTGCTTGATGGGACTGTGACAAACATTAAAGGCAAAAAGCAAACTGTCAGTGCAGACCTGAGCACTATGCCCTCAATTTCTGCGAAGTACCGCTATGCAACGGACTACACATGTGTCAAGGTTGAGACGAAGAACGACCGCAAGGATGTCTACCTGTATTACACGTTCAATAACAAAGTAAACTATGTTGTTGACTTCGGCTTGCCGCTGGAGATTAAGCTGACTGACTTGAGTGCGGAACTTGGCAATGCTAATATTACAAACGTGGCGTTTTTCAGCGCACAGTATGGTACTCTTGTATACGATAGTGACAGAAAGGTGATTACCTACACGCTGAACGGCATGCTCAGCGAGCAGGAGAGCTTTACAGTTGAAGTTGAAGGTACAAGAGCTGGTCAGAAGAATACCGTTGCCTATATCGTTACGATTATTCCTGCCTCGACCGTCTACTATGAGGACAAATTCGTAGAGTTTAGCGGCAATTGGCAGCGAGAGGGCGATACGACAACTAACGCCGTGCAGGATCTGGATGCGTTGACGACTCAGAAGACATATGGTTACGACAGTCATTATGGAGCATCCAGTAATTTCTCTCTCGGCAGCGCAAGGAAGACGACGGTCAGCAGCGCCACCAACAGCAATCCTCCGAAGGCGACCTTCACCTTCAAGGGCACCGGTTTTGACCTCGTTTCCATGACCAGTAAAGACACGGGTACGATTCTCGTGGACGTGATCGGCGCGACTGAAAACGGTGTTCAGGTTACGAAGCACTGGATCGTGGATACCTTCTATGGCTACACGAGAAAGCAGGAGGGTTTCATCGAGTATACTTGGACGAAGGGTAGCGACGGAAAGTGGCACAATAAGGCGGTAGTGATCCCTAAGCTGCCTGAAGGTAAAGACGTCGGCGGCACGCCGGAAGATGGTGTGACCTACGAGCCGAACTACATTTGGACGGCTGTAGGTGAGGGCGATAATGCCCTTTACCAGATTCCGGTCATCCACTATACGGATTTCGACTATGGCACGTATACGGTTACCGTTACGCCGAAATACTCCAGCAAGCGTGACCCCTATTATCAGGCCGACGGAAATAACAACAGCTATGACTTCTACCTTGATGGTGTCCGCATCTACAATCCCGCGGGTGACAAGCTGAACAGTCAGTATGTCAAGGACGGCGAGGGCTATGCCCAGTTTACCGAGATCCGTGATATGCTAATTGCGGCAAAGGATCTTAAACTCAATACGAGCGCGAATGGTATGGTATTTGTGGATGGCGTCGGCGATACCAGCGAGATTACTGATTACACCAACTACGGCCCGAACAACGAGGTATATCTGTCGAAGAATCAGGCCATTGCTTTCAAGATTAGCGACATGAGCAATGTCGATACTATCCAGATCGGCGCAAAAGCTCCTAAGGGCAACACCACAATGCTGATCAAGGTCAATGGAAATGGAAATGATGTGCAGACGCAGCCTCTGACGACGGCGTCGGATATGTACTACAAGTTGGAGAATGTGCAGGCTGGCCAGACGATTGTCATCACCAACGCGGGTGATAATCTGCTGTCCCTGACGACACTGAAGGTGACCTATAAGAGTGACCCGAGCGCGTCGAACAGCGCCGATCCCGTTGTGGATGAGGAGGTCGTTGCACAGGCACCTGTGATGCTGATGAGCATGCTCTACGGTGAGCCGCAGACCTTTGAGCCCGAGCACTTCACGGCCAGCTGGAGCCGCAACGTCCGCAAGGGCGGCACGGCGACGCTGACGGTCAAGGCGTCCGCAGACGTCGAGGCCATCACGGTCAACGGCGTAGAGATTACCGCTTATACCACCAAGTCCGCGCGCAGCGTCTGGGGGGCTAAGGAAACCTATCATGTGTTCACCTACCGTGTGAAGGATGCGGCAACGGCGACCTACAGCATCTGCGCCGTGAACGGCGACGGTGTTGTGAGCGACCCGATCACCGCAAAGCTGACGGTGCGCCCGTCCATCCGCGACTGGTGGAACGGCATCTTTGACAAATGGAAGCACTGAGAGAGGAGTGATCGAAATCATGAAGAAAACCTATGTCAGACCCGAAGTATATTTCGAGAGCTTTGAACTGAGTGCTAACATTGCAGCGGGATGTGAAGCAATATCCAACAGCGCGCAGAATATGTGTGAGATTATTGATAGGGAATTGGGAGTTAGCGTTTTTGCTGAAGGCGTTTGTGTTTACCACGCGCCTAATAGTGGGGATAAGCCTTGCTATGATGTGCCGCAAGCTAATTATAATGTTTTCACTTCCTGACGCAGCCTAACACACGAACTGCCCTGCCCGATCGGGCAGGGCATTTTTTCAGAATCCCGGACGCCGCGCCCCACGCGGCGTGCAGCAAAGGAGCGACCACTATGCATCTCATGAAAACCGGCGCGCGCGCGCTGCTGCTCACCCTCGCCGCAGCGCTGCTGTTCGCGTGCGCGGGCTGTGGCAAGAAAGCCGCCCAGCCCGACGAATTCGGCCTCGCGGCGGAAAAATCCAAGCTCGACGGCACGGACATCGGCGACGGTCTGCAGCTTGTCAGCACCGGGCGCTACGCGGGGCTGTTCGTCGAGGACGGCTCGGACAAGACGGTGTCGGACGTTTTTTGCATCCGCGTGAAAAACACCGGCAGCAGCGACGTGCAGTATGCGCACATCACCCTTGCGCGCGGCGACGAGCGCTATGAATTCGACATCAGCACGCTCCCGGCCGGGCAGACGCTGCAGGCGCTCGAGCTCAGCGCGCAGACCATGCCCGAAAAGCCCGAGGAGCTGACGGCGACCGTGACGACCTACGCCGCGTTTACCGAGCCCCTGTCCATGCACGACGACCTGTTCACCGTCACGACGAGCGACAACACCATCACCGTGACCAACAACTCCGGCAGCGACGCCGCGCAGGTCTATGTCTACTACAAAAATGCCAGCGGCGACATGCTCCTCGGCGGCATCACGTACCGCGCGGGGGTCAAAAATCTCGCGGCGGGCGAGAGCCAGAGCTGCTACACCAGCCACTTTGTGCAGGGCACGAGCAAGCTGCTCTTTGTGACCTATGCAGCGTGAGTGCTACCGCTTCGGCGGCGTGACGTTTGCGATCGAGGCGGACGCGCCCATTGAGCGCTCGCGCATGTGCGCCCCGTTTCATGCGGCAGACGGCGCGCCGGAGCACACGATCCGGCTGCATTTTGACGACCGGCCGCCCGTGCCGCCGGAGACGGCGCAGCACCGCGGCGCGGTCTGGCGCTGGCGATCGGGCGCGGAGCGCCATCTGCTGGAGCAGTACGGCACACCGGACAAGCTGCCGCAGTTCACCTATGCCGTGACGCGCGGCGCGCACACGGAGGTCACGTTTGCCAATGCCTACCGCGCGGGCGCTTCCGTGCGCGCGGTGCTGGAGGCGGCGGGGATCTTTGACATTTTTGCCGCGCGCGGGATGCTCGTGCTGCACAGCGCGTACATCGTGACGCGCACGGGCGAGGCCATTTTGTTTTCCGGCCCAAGCGGCGTCGGCAAGAGCACACAGGCAGCGCTCTGGGAACGCTGCGCCGGAGCGCGGGTCGTCAACGGCGATCGCGCGCTTGTAGACGTGGGCAAAAAGACCACGAACGGCATTTTCTATTCGGGCACGTCCGGCATATCCGAAAACGTCACGGCGCCCATCCGGGCGATCGTCCTGCTCGGGCAGGGCAGCGAAAACCGCGTGTTCGTCCCGAGTCCGCAGGCCGCGTTTGCGGGCGTGCTCAGCCAGTGCGCGTACTACGAATGGGACGCGAGCTCGGCGGAAAACATGACCGAATGCGTGGCGCGGCTCGTCTCCGACGTGCCGGTGCTGCGCATGGACTGCCTGCCGGACGCCACGGCGGTCGAAGCCCTGCGGGGCAAATTGGGAGGTATCTGATATGGAACAGATGAGCACCGAGCCACGGCTGTCGGCTTATCTCCACGCGCGGGCCTGCGCAAAGGGCATCCCGCTTGCGGGGAACTTCGAGCTCACGGCGCGCTGCAACTTCAACTGCCGCATGTGTTACGTGCACCTCACGCCAGAGGAGCAGCGGCGGCGCGGGGCAGAGCTCACTGCAGACGAGTGGCTCGCCATCGCGGAGCAGGCGCGCAGTGCGGGGATGCTGTTTTTGCTGCTGACCGGCGGCGAGCCGCTCATTCGCGCGGATTTCCGTTATCTGCTCACCGAGCTCAAGAAGATGGGGCTCATGGTGTCCATCAACAGCAACGCATCGCTCATCGACGACGACTGGCTGGATTTCTTCCGGCATGAGCCGCCGTCGCGCATGAACATCACGCTTTACGGCGGCTGCAACGAGACGTATGAACGGCTGTGCGGCCGGCCGATGTATGACCGCGTCGTGCACAATATCCGCGCGCTCAAGGCGCTCGGCATCGGCGTGAAGCTCAACGCCTCCATGACGCCGTACAATGTCGATGATATGGACGCGATCTATGCCATAGCGACCGAGCTCGGCACACCGGTGCAGATGGCATCATACATGTTTCCACCCGTGCGCCGCGACGAGCACGCGACCGGCAGCAACGACCGCTTCACTTTTCAGGAGGCTGCGGCATGCAGCGTGCGCTGGGACCGGCTGCGGTTTTCGGACGAGATGTTCTGCCAGCGCGCCGAGGCGATGCGCGCCGGTATCCGCGCACCGGAGAGCGAAGTGTGCGACGGGACGCCGGGGGAGAAGATGGCCTGCCGCGCGGGGCGCAGCTCGTTTTGGATCAATTGGCGCGGCATCATGACACCGTGCGGTATGATGGTGCAGCCGGACTTTTCCGTTCCGGAGCTCGGCTTTGCGCGCGCTTGGGAGGAAACCAAGGCGGCCACGGCGCGCATCCTGCTGCCGCCGGCATGCACACAGTGCGAATATAAGCACATGTGCCATGTCTGCGCCGCGATGTGCGTGACCGAGACGGGCGCGTTTGACGGAAAGCCGGAATATGTCTGCGCCATGACGAAGGCCACTGCAGAGCTGACGCAGAGTGCGTATGAAAGGATGAAAGACACATGAAGCTCAAAGCACAGCTTGTCAAGCGGGAGATCGCGGGGGACACGATCCTCGTGCCGGTTGGCGAGACGACGACGAAGCTCCAAGGACTGCTCACGATCAACGAGACCGGCGCCGCCATATGGGACGCACTGCCGGAGGCGGAGAACGAGGAGGCGATCGTCGAGCGACTCTATGAGGAATTCGATGTTTCGCGTGACGTGCTCAGGCAGGACGTCCATGTCTTCGTCGCAAAGCTCCGCGAGCTGGACATCCTCTGAATCCCAATAGAATGAAAAAAGCGAAGTGGAAACCACTTCGCTTTTTCACAACCTATAATTTCATATTATGTCCGGGGCTTTTTGAATGCGCTCCATATCCGGACAATGGGACGCCGCAGCGGAATGACCCATAGCCACGGCCCGCGAAAGAGCTCCCACAGGAAATCGCCGGGCTGAAGCTGCCGACCCTTTCGGCTGACGGCGGTCGCCCGTGCAAAGACCTGCTGTGGCAGGATGCCGGTCTCTGTCTCGGTCTGCGCGTCGCCAAGGATGTCGAGGCTGCCGTCACGATGCACGCGGCGGACTCTATGCATGACAAACTGCCCGCTTGCGCGCTCGTAGAACACGATATCGCCGCGGCGCAGGGGCGTGTCCGGTCTGGAAAAGAACACGGTGTCGCGCCCGCCCGCCAGAAAGGGCGACATGCTGCTGCCGGCGACGGGCACGCTGACGCTGTGCCCCTGCTCGGTGAGCGAGCGCAGCGCAGACATATATGCTTTGGTATCCACCTGTTTCATCGCGCTTCGTCCTGCATTCTTTCCGGGAATTTACCGATCCCAGCGCGATGCGCGGAGATCGGTTTGAGACATCAGATCTTGCTGTTGAGCCACTCGAGGACGTCGGCATATACCTCGTCCTTGTTGAGCTCGTTGAGCATCTCGTGGCGGCCGTCCTTGTAGAGCTTGAGCTTCACATCCTTGCAGCCGGTTTTCAGGAAGCGCTCGTAGACCTTCTTGACCGCCTCACCGTAGTTGCCGACGGGGTCGCCGTCACCGGCCATGAAGTAGACCGGAGTGGACTTATCCATCTTGCTGAGGTTTTCCGTCTTCCAGATGTACTGCAGGCCGCCCATCATGTCGTGGAACATGCCGGCAGTCGCCATCGCACCGCAGAGCGGGTCGGCAATGTAGGCGTCCACGACTGCCTCGTCACGGGTGAGCCAGTCGAGCTTTGTGCGCACATGGTCATACTTCTTGTTGTAGCTTCCGAAGGCGAGCTTGTCGAGCGTGGGGCTGTGATACATGGGGCCGTTGTCGATCATTTCGAGCTTTGCCATGAGCTTACCGGCGGCGACGACTGCGCCCGGATTCTGGCCGGTGCCGCTGATGACGACGCCCTTGAGCCCCTCGGGGTGGTCAATGATATAGGTGCGGGTCAGGAAGCTGCCCATGCTGTGGCCGAACAGGAAGTAGGGGACGCCGGGGTACTTGGCGGCGGTGAGCTTGTGGAGCGTGTCCATATCGCTCACGACATCGTTCCAGCCGTCCTTTTCTGCGAAAAAGCACAGCTCCTGTTCGTTTTCTGCGGTCTTACCATGGCCAAGGTGGTCATTCGCGACGACGACGAAACCGTTTTCTGCGAGAAACTCCATAAACGGAGCATAACGGTAGATATGCTCGGCGACGCCATGTGCGATCTGCAGGACGGCGCGCACTTCGCCGTCGGGCGTGCACTCTCTGGCAAACACGTTGTGTTTCCCATCAGTGGACAAAAACCTAAAATCATGAAAAGATGGCATAGCAATACTCCTTATTGTGTGATATACTAAAAGCTACCTGAATTGTATTCCAATTGGCGAAATTCGTCAAGTCTACGGAGGTTATTTTCATTATGAACGGCTACATCATTGCACTTGATCAGGGTACAACCAGTTCCCGCTCGATTATCTTCGATAGTAAGGGAAACATCGTATCTCTGGCGCAGTATCCATTCACGCAGATCTATCCGAAACCGGGCTGGGTCGAGCATGACCCGATGGTCATCCTCGAGAGCCAGCTGCTCGCCATGAGCGAGGCGTTTGAAAAGAGCGGCCTGTCGCCGACGGACATCGCCGGCATCGGCATCACGAACCAGCGCGAGACGACCATCGTCTGGGACAAGCACACCGGCAGACCTGTCTATAATGCAATTGTCTGGCAGTGCCGCCGCACGGCGCCCATCTGCGACCAGCTGATGGCGGACGGACTCGGTGATTACGTGAAGGAGAAGACCGGGCTGCTCATAGACGCTTATTTCTCCGGCACGAAGATCAAGTGGATTCTGGATAATGTTCCGGGTGCAAGAGAGCGCGCCGAGCGCGGCGACCTGCTGTTCGGCAATGTGGACGCGTGGCTCATCTGGAACCTCACCGGCGGCCGCGCGCATGTGTCGGACTATTCCAACTGCTCGCGCACGATGCTGTTTGACATTGACAATCTCTGCTGGGACGAGACGCTCTGCGAGCGTCTGGGCATCCCGATGAGCATGCTGCCGACACCGGTGCCGTCCTCTATGGTCTATGGACAGGTGGCGGCCGGACTGCCCGGTCTGGAATCGCTGGAGGGCGTACCCGTCTGCGGCAGCGCCGGCGATCAGGCTGCTGCGCTGCTCGGTCAGGCGTGCATCGAGCCGGGACAGGCGAAGAACACCTATGGCACGGGCTGCTTCACGCTCATGAACACCGGCAGCAAGTCCGTGCGCAGCGTCAGCGGTCTGGTCACGAGCGTCGCGTGGTCTGTCAACGGTGAGACCACCTATGCCCTTGAGGGCAGCGTGTTCAACGCAGGCAGCTCCATTCAGTGGCTGCGCGACGAGCTCGGCCTTATCGGCACGGCGCATGAGTGCGACCTGCTTGCTGAGAGCGTGCCGGATAACGGCGGTGTGTATCTTGTGTCCGCATTCACCGGCCTCGGCGCGCCGCGCTGGGACATGTACGCCCGCGGCGCGATCGTTGGCCTGACGCGCGGCAGCAACAAGGCGCACATTGCCCGCGCCACGCTTGAGGGCATCGCCTATCAGGTCAAGGATCTGATCGATGCCATGCAGATCGACGCGGAGAGCCCGATCTCCGTCCTGCGTGTGGACGGCGGCGCGTCGGTGAGTTCGTTCCTGATGCAGTTTCAGGCGGATATGCTGCGCGTGCCGATCGACCGGCCGAAGCTGGTCGAGACGACGGCGTTCGGCGCGGCGTTCCTCGCCGGCCTTGCCAGCGGCGTCTGGGAGAGCGTGGACGATATTGCGCTCCTGCGCCAGTCTGACCGTATTTTCAACCCCGAAATGGATGCCGAGCAGGCAAAGCAGCAGCATGACAACTGGCTGCGTGCCGTCGGCAGAGCGGAAAAATGGAGTCTCGAATGAATCAGAACCTGTTTTTTACCCCTACGGATATTCTGCTGCCCGCGCGTGCGGATATGCATCGCTGGAGCGTCATCGCCTGCGACCAGTTCACGTCGGACGCTGCCTATTGGCGCGCGGTGCAGGAGACGGTCGGCGGCACACCCTCCACGCTGCGGCTGATGCTGCCGGAGTTTTACCTCGGCAAGTGTGACGAAGCGGCGGCGACGCGCGCCATTCAGCAGACGATGCACGCTTATCTGGACGGCGGTGTGTTTTGCACCGTGCCGCACAGCCTTGTGCTCGTGCAGCGCACGCTGCCGGGCGGCGCTGTGCGCTGCGGCATCGTCGGCGCGCTCGATCTTGAAGCGTATGATTACGCACCCGATTCCGTCACGCCCATCCGTGCGACGGAGGGCACGGTCGCCTCGCGCCTTCCGGCGCGTGTGCGCATCCGTGCGGCGGCGGCGCTGGAAATGCCGCACATCATGGTCTTTTACACGGACCCGGAGGATGTTATCTGCCGCGAGGCGGAGGCGCTCGCGGGTGACACGCTCTATGACTTTGATCTCATGGCCGGCGGCGGGCATATCTGCGGCCGCCGCATTGCCGGAGACGCTGCCGATCGGCTCGCGGCCGCCCTGTGTGCGACCGGTGTCGGCACGGACGGCGCGCACCCCATGCGCTTTGCGATCGCGGACGGCAACCACAGTCTGGCCGCTGCCCGTCAGTGCTGGCTGGAGAAGAAAAAGACGCTCACGCCTGAGCAGGCGGCAGCCGATCCCGCGCGCTATGCGCTGGTCGAGCTTGTGAACCTGCACAGCCCGGCCGTGACGTTCGAGCCCATCCACCGCGTTCTCTTTGAGACCGATGCGGCGCATTGGCTGGACGCAGCCGAGGCCGCGCTTGCGGCGGCAGACGGCTGCGGCTATGCGGTCACGCTGCTGGCGGGTGCGCAGCGCAGAGACATTCTCGCACGCGGCAGCTCGCTCGGCGAGGCCATTGCTGCGCTGGATGCGTTCTGCGCATCGTATATGCAGGCGCACGGCGGCCGGATCGACTACATCCACGGGGATGACGAGGCCGTTGACCTCGCCGCCGGAGACGGCTGCTGCGGCATCCTGATGCCGCGCATGGAAAAAGAGGAGCTCTTCACGTCCGTGCTCCGCTCCGGTCCGTTCCCGAAAAAGAGCTTTTCGATTGGCCTCGGCGCGGATAAGCGCTATTACCTCGAGTGCCGCAAACTCTAATTTGATCTATCCTTTGCTTGAGAGAGGCAGCCAAACGGCTGCCTCTCTTTTTTTGTTCTGACCTGCGCGGAGTATGCATAGGATGTTGCAGGACAAAAGAGGAGGGAGACGGATGATCTTCACAAATCAGGCGCTGGCGCTGTTTCCGCCGTCGCTGGGACAGGCCATCGCGCAGACACAGCGCGGCCGGGACGAGCTCGTGGAGGAGATCTGCTGCCGCATCGGGCGGCCTCCGGTGCTGCTGACGCAGGAAAATGTGTACCCTGCGGCGTGCCGCGCCGTGCTGCCGGACGATCTGGACTATCTGCTCGAGCGCGCAACGCGCGCGTCCGTCTATGCAGCAGCAGATCAGATCCGACAGGGGTACTTACAGACGGTCGGTGGCTGCCGCGTCGGGCTTTGCGGCTGTGCCTATGGACAGGCTGCCGGTCAGATCGACGGCATCCGGCAGCTGAGCTCCGTGTCCGTGCGCATCCCGCACGCTGTGCCCGGCTGCGCCGATGCGCTCGTGCCGCAGCTGATGAAGGACGGCTTTTGCAGCACGCTCATTCTCTCACCGCCCGGCGGCGGAAAGACGACGCTGCTGCGCGAGTGTGTGCGCCGGCTGTCCGACCACGGGCTGCGCATCTCGCTCATGGACGAGCGCGGCGAGATCGCGGCGGTGCAAAACCGCACGCCTCAGTTTGACGTCGGCGCGAACACGGACATCATGACCGGGGGACAGAAGGCCGCCTGCTGCATGATGCTGCTGCGCGCCATGCGCCCGGATGTGCTGGCATTTGATGAGATCAGCGCGCCGGAGGACATCGAGGCGATCCGCATTGCCGCCGGCTGCGGCGTTGCGCTGCTGGCGACGGCGCACGCGCAGAGTGTCGGTGCGCTGCGCTGCCGGACGCTGTACCGCGCGCTGCTGGACGAGCATATTTTCCGCCGCGCCGTGTGCATCACGCGCAGCGGCGGCGCGCGTTTTTACACGCTCGAGGAGCTGCCATGACGTGGGCGCACGGACTGGGCGCGGCGCTTTTGTTTCTGGGCAGCACTGCGGCGGGCTTCGCGCTGCGGCGCGAACTGCATCAGCGCGCGTATCTGCTTGCGGCGGTGATCGACAGCCTGCAGCTGCTGCGCAGCGACATTACCGGGCGGCTGCTGCCGCTGCCGGAAGCGCTGCGCCACACGGCGGAGACGGCGCCGGAGCCGCTGCGCGCACAATATACTGCCCTTGCAGACGGCATCACGGACAGCGACCGGCCGTTTTGCGAGCAATGGACGGCGGCAATCCGGGCGCTGGACACGCTCACACCGGATGCGCGCGCCGCGCTGCTGACATTGGGCGCGCAGCTCGGAAAATATGACGCGCAGCTCCAGCGGCAGGCGCTGGACACTTGCATCGCATCGCTGCAGAGCATTTCCGCTGCGCTGCAAGACGATGCGCGGCGGCGCGGCAAACTGGTCTGCGGCCTTGGCGCGACGCTCGGGCTGCTCGCCGCCGTAGCGCTGCTTTGAACCGGGGAGGGGCTTATGGACGTTGACCTTGTCTTTAAGATCGCGGCGATCGGGATCCTCGTCGCCGTGCTCAATATCCTGCTCTCTCGCGCGGGGCGCGATGAGCAGGCGCTCATGACGACCATCGCGGGGCTGGTCGTGGTGCTGGTGCTGGTGATCCAGAAGATCAGCGAGCTGTTTGCGCTCATCAAGCAGCTGTTTTCGTTCTGATGGAGGCGGTCTTTCGCGCGATGCTGATCGTAGTCGTCGCCGCTGCCGCCGCAGCCACGGTCTATAAGACCGTTCCTGGCATCTCGTTTTTGCTGAGTGCGGCGGCTGCGCTGCTGGCGCTGTTTTTGTGCGTCGGTCTGCTTGAGCCGCTGGCGGATTTCTTTCGCGATGCCATTGCGCTCAGTGATCTGTCCGGCGTCTACACCGGGCCGCTGCTCAAATGCATGACCATCAGCATCCTGACCGTGATCGGGGAGAGCCTCTGCAAGGATGCCGGACAGGCTGCGGGCGCAAGCGCGGTGCAGCTCGTCGGTGTTGCGGCGGCACTCTATGCAGCGCTGCCGCTGCTGCGCACATTTCTGACCATGATCGGAGCGTGCCTATGAAGCGGTTTATCCTTGCGCTGCTGGCTGCGCTGATGCTGACGGCCGTCTGCACACCGTGCGTATGCGCCTATGACATCGCGTCCGAACAGGCGGAGGCGTTCGGCACGGCAGCGCTGGAGTCCGCGCTCCCGGCGCAGACGTATGACGCCTTCGGCACACTGACCGTTGCAGATGCCGCGCACCCGCAGACATTGCTTACAAAGCTCCTGGACTATGTACTGCGTGAGGGCGGGGGAGCGCTGGCCTCGGCTGCGCGCAATGCGGCGCTGCTGCTTGCGGTCGTGTTTCTGGCGGCACTGTGCGCATCGCTGTCGGCAAGCGGTGCGTGCGCCAGGGTCACGCAGATGACCGGCACGGTGGCAGTGGCTGCGCTGAGCGTCACCCATGTGACGTCCTGCATCACGGCCGGCAGCAGCGCGCTGACCACACTGCGCGACTTTTCCAAGATCCTGCTGCCGAGCATGTGCGCCGCCGCGGCGGCAAGCGGGGCGGCGACGTCGGCAGCGGCAAAATATGCGGCGACATCGCTCTTTCTCGACGTGCTGCTGTCGGCGGAGACGGCGGTGCTGCTGCCGATGCTGTATGCTTACGCAGGCACGGTCATCTGCGGTGCGGCGCTCGAGCAGGATATGCTCACGGCGCTGAGCGGCCTGCTGCGCAAGGCGCTCCGGCTGCTGCTCATCGGCTTTGCCGGGGTGTTCACGCTCTATCTGTCGCTGACGGGCATCCTCACCGGCTCGGCGGATGCGGCTGCGGCCAAGGCGGTCAAAACCGCCGTCTCCGCGGCGCTGCCGGTCGTGGGCAGTATCGTGGCGGATGCGGCGGCGACCGTCACGGCAAGCGCTGCGATTTTGCGCGGCGGCATCGGCATCGTCGGTGTCGTGAGCGTTGCCGCCGTGTGCGTCACGCCGTATTTGCAGCTCGCCGTGCACTATGCTTTGTATAAGCTGGCCGCCGGGATCGCGGAGTCGTTTGCGGACAAGCGGGTCGGGCGGCTGATCGGCGGCTTTGCGGATGTGTACGGCTTCCTGCTCGGGATGGTCGGCGTGGCGTCGCTCATTTTGTTTCTCTCGATCGTATCGAGCATGAAGGCGGTGACGGGATGATGGAATCACTGCGCGCGTGGCTGCTGAGTCTCGCGGGCGCTGCGCTGCTGACGGCGCTTGCGGCCATGTTTCCGACGTCCGAGAGCCTGCGCCGCATCGTGAAGCTCATCGGCGGCGTTGCGCTGACGTGTCTTCTGTTTTCGCCGCTCGTGACGTTTGACTATGACAGCTACGCCGCCACGCTGCAAAGCTGCCGGCTCGCGGTGCAGACGGATGGGGCTGCGCCGGACTGCGGGGACGGCTTGCAGCGCACGGTCATAGAATCGGAGCTGCGCGCATATATATTGGACAAAGCCGCGCAGTGCGGCGTTTCCCTCGCCGATGCGCAGGTCACGCTGCAGTGGAGCACCGACGGCTACTGGTATCCATATGCCGTCCGGCTGGTCACAGCAGGCGCGGCGGAAAACAGCCGTCTGGCGCAGACCGTTGAGGCCGACCTCGGCATCCCGCGCGCGCGGCAGGAATGGAGCAGTGCATCATGAACATACGAAAACTCAGCGCATTTGCAGGCAAGTACAAATATGTGCTCATCATCCTGCTGGCGGGACTGATCCTGCTCCTGCTGCCGGGCGGAAGCCGGACGAAGACGGAACAGACAGCGGCACAGCCGCTCGCCGAGCAGACGCAGACACAGACCCTTCAGGCCGAGGAGCAGCGCCTTGCGCAGCTGCTGCGGCAGATCAGCGGCGCGGGTCAGGTGCAGGTGCTGCTGTCGTACCGCTGCTCGGCGGAGCGGGAGCTGGCGACGGATGATTCCGGTCAGCCGGCCATCATTTCCGCCGGAGGCGGAGCACAGGCGGCGGTGGAGCTGCGCACGGTCAGCCCGCAGTACCTCGGCGCGGTCGTCGTCTGCGACGGGGCGGACGCGCCGCAGGTGCAGCTTGCCGTGACGCAGGCGGTGGCACAGTTTACCGGCCTGAGCACCGACCGCATCAGCGTGCTCAAAAAGCAGCCGGACGCGTGATCTGAAATAATGGGAGGGCAGCTATGAAAAAAACCAAGCGGAACGTTGCGATCATCGTGGTGCTGCTGTTTGTGTGCGCCGCGGTCTATTTTAACTGGTCGTACAATGCGCAGTGGGGCAGTGCGGACGCCGAAATGGCCGCCGCCGAGGACGCTGCCATGGCGGCGGCCAATGCGGACGGGGAGACCGCCGCAGCCTCGGCATCGTCCGATGATTATTTCGCCAAGGCGCGCCTGACGCGCCAGCAGTCGCGCGACGAGGCGCTGTCGCTGCTCAAGTCGGCATCGGCTGCCGAGGATGCCTCGCAGGAGACGATCGACAGCGCCATGCGTGCCATTTCCGCCATGGCGAGCGACTCCATGACGGAGACGCAGATCGAAAATCTCCTGCTCGCCAAGGACTTTTCCGAGTGCGTGGTCTACATCACGGACGACGGCATCGCGGTCGCCGTCCCTGCGCCGGCGGACGGCCTGAGCACGGCGCAGGTCGCAACGATCACGGATGTCATCGTCAGCGAGACGGACTACACAGCGCCGCAGATCAAGGTCATCGAAGTCAAAGCCGACGCGCAGTAACGCGCCAAGCGCCCCGTTCGTTTGAACGGGGCGTATTCTTGCGCCAGAACATGGCTCAAAATCCAGTTCTATGGCGTGACTGCCTGATCATGGTTAGTTAAATTTTTTTGATATTTCTGTTGACCAAAAACAGCGAAATGTGTATACTGAACTTTGCGTAAACGCGGCATTTTCCGGCGCGCTTTTTGTGCACGGCTGGTCAAAAATGCGCGTTTACAGAGCTTTTTAGAAAGAAGATGACGTATGAAAAGACGTGTTCTTTGTCTCGTCCTCGCTGTGATCATGGTCGCCTGTCTGCTGCCGACGGCAGCCTTTGCCTCGACCAACGGCAAAACAGCGGACGATGCGATCAACTGGGTCAAGGGCTTACAAGGAAAAACCGTCGGCAGCGGCGAGTGTGTGGCGCTGATCTATGCCTACTACTCGTACCTCGGCCAGACGTCCCCGGGCGGCGATGGCAAGGATTACTGGACGAATGCCCTCCCCGCTGGCTGGACGAGAATTTCCAATGCCCAGCCGCAGAAGGGTGACATTCTGGTCTACGGATGGTCTGCTAAGAACCCGGCTGGCCATGTTGCGATCTATGAATCGGACTACAGCACGTGGCACCAGAATTTCGGCAGCGCGCGCTATGTAACCCGTGTCACGTACAGATACAATTCATTTGATAATCCGTATCTCGGCGTCATCCGCCCGGACTTCTCGAGCGCGACGCCGAAACCGTCCTACGCTGACATCGGCACAAACGTCTACCGTTACCTCATCCGCACGGACGGCTGGAAGCACATCGGCACAAATTATGATTCCTCGGATAGGTACAACGTGACGATCGGCAGTGCCAACACCGGAGACCCGGAGCAGATCTGGAAGTTTATCCGTCAGGGCGACGGCAGCTACTATATCCAGAACATGTTCAATGATAATTACCTCACGTATGAGGGCGATTGTGTCCAGCAGGCAAAGGTCACAACCTCTTGGCTCAACACGAATAAGGCGTCGCGTTTCCAGTGGTACATCTATGATAAGAACGGAACATTCCAGCTGGTTCCGAAAGACTCCGTGACTGCCGGGACGTGGCTCGTGCTCGACTGCACGGGAAACTATCAGACCGCCGGCACACAGATGGAGCTGTATTCGAACTGGTCAGGCGCCGCGCAGATCTTCAGCCTCTATCCCGTGGATGACTATCAGAAGCCGGCCGCGCCTCCCAAAGTGGAGATCACGGTTCCGGACGTGGCCACTGTGGGCGAGGAAGTTAAAATCAGCTGGACGGCGAGCCCGCTTCGGGACAAATATGATCAGCGAGAATACTGTGTGACTGTACAGGGCGGCGGATCCAAAAAAACTTATTATACGACCGACACAAGTGTTTCAGTGACAATAAAAAGACGCGAATTGAATTGCAATGTGACAGTAGAGTCACGCAACACAAAGTATGCCAACTATAGTTCAAGCTCCTATGCATCTTTCAAATGCGTCGAGGCGCATGAGCACAGTTACACTGCTGTTGTGACCGCGCCGACCTGCACGGAAAAGGGGTACACGACGCACACCTGCGCTTGCGGCGACAGCTATGTGGATACTTATGTGGACGCGCTCGGCCACGCATGGGATAACGGCAAGGTGACGAAGCCCGCCACCGAGACCGAGACCGGCGTCAAAACCTTCACCTGCACCCGCTGCGGCGCGACCAAGACGGAGACTATTCCGGTGCTTCCGCATACGCACAGCTACAAGGCAGTCGTCACCGCGCCGACCTGCACGGAAAAGGGCTACACGACCCACACCTGCGCCTGCGGCGACAGCTATGTGGACACTTACACCGACGCGCTCGGCCACGCATGGGATAACGGCAAGGTGACGAAGCCCGCCACCTCGACGGAGACCGGCATCAAGACCTATACCTGCACCCGCTGCGGCGCGACCAAGACGGTAACCATTCCGGCGGGCGGCTGCCCGAGCGCCGGATTCACGGACGCACCGCCGGAGGACAACTGGGCGCACGCCGGTATTGACTACTGCGTGGAGCGCGGCATCCTGAGCGGTTCCGGCAACGGCAGGATTAACCCCAAAGGTCTGACGACGCGCGCAGAGTTTGTGCAGATGCTCTACAGCCTCGAGGGTAAGCCGGCAGTGAGCGGCGAGCTGCCGTTTACGGATCTGCCCGAGGTCTGGTACAGAAATGCCATCCTCTGGGCATACCAGACCGGCGTCACCTCCGGCACGAGCGCCACGACCTTTGAGCCGTATGCTACGGTGACGCGCGCACAGGTGGCGACCTTCCTCATGAAGTACGCCAAGACCGTCTGCAACGTCAAGCCGACATGGACGCCCGCAGACCTGAGCAAGTACCCGGACGTGAACGAGGTGCCGGGCTGGGCGATGAGCGCGATGCAGGACGCCGTTGCGCTCGGACTCATCTCTGGCAGTGATGATCATGGCGTGGTCTATCTCAACCCGAACGGCAAAGCTGCCCGCGAGCAGGTCGCAACCATCCTGATGCAGTTTTGCAAGAATGTGAAGAAATAATTGATCCATAATCAGAATCCCCCTCCGACTCAAAGGAATCGGAGGGGGATTCTGCTTTTATGCGTACACAAGTCTTTGCAGAAACTGCCGCCTTGCGCTTTGCGAATATGTACGGCTGATGGGGACGCTTGCGCCGCCATCAATGGTGAATTTATGGTCGCCCATCGCCTGAACATGATCCAGATTCACCCAATAGCTTTGATGGCAGCGGATAAAGCTGACCGAGGCGCTGCAAAGCATCTGCGGCGTTTCCTGCGTCAAAAACATATCCTGCGCTGTGTAGATGAGCGTTTTGCGCAGATTGCGCTCCAGATACAGCACGTCGCACAGCGCGATCCGATGCGTCATTTTGTCCTTCTCGACCGCGATCTGCACGGTGCTGTCGCCGAGGGCTGCCAGCGCTCGATGCAGCGCCGCGCCGATGCGCTGCTGCAGCTGCGACTTGAGGACGAAATAGATATGCTCGACTTCATAGACATCAGTTGCATAGCTGAGAAAGCTGCTGAGAAAAATGATTTGGCAGGAGGGGGCATATTGCTTGATGCTGCGCGCAAGGCTGATGCCGTCCTGCTCCGGCATACAGATATCCAGCAGGGCAATGTGCGGCTGGAAACCGGTCTCGCGCAGATACTGCAGCAGCTGCGCAGGGTCTCGAAAATCGGAAATGTCAGCGTTCACTGCTCCGAGCGTGTCTTGAACGCTCCTGACGATCTCGCTGCAATGCAGCGCATCATCGTCGCACACAATGATGTTCAGCATATCTGTGCTTCCTTCCTTGCTCAGCTCAGGCGCAAAAACACGGAGACGGAATACCGTCCGTCATGTGTTTCGCTCATGCAGCTGCCGTGATATTTTTCTGCAACGGATCTCAGGATGTGCATTCCGACACCGCGCTCCAGTTCCGGGATGCGGCGCTGCTTGCGCCGCTCGGGCTCAGGTGCAGCGGGATTCGATTCCGTGATGACCAGATATCCCTTTTCCACGTGGGCGTTTATTTGAATCGCAGGATTCTCGACCTTTGCGCACGCTTCAACGGCGTTGTCCATGAGGTTGCCGAACACGATGATCAGATCTGTGTTTGAAACCGGCAGCTCGCTCGGCAAGATGACGTTCGTGTCAACGGCGACGCCTTGCGCCTCCGCCTCTTTCACGCGGCCATAGAGGAACGCGTCGACGACCGGATTGCTGCACTGACCCAGCTGAGAGACGTTCTGATTCTCTGCCAGAAACTGCCCGGCGTACACTGTTGCCTCCCGCTGCTGGCCATTTGCGAGCAGGTACTGGATCGTATTGACATGGTGCAATATGTCATGCCGGATGCGGCGGTTGACCTCGTACTGCGATGTCAGAGCCGTGTAGTGGTTCAACTGGGTATCGAGCTGCTTTTCGAGCATCCGGTTCGCGGCTTCCAGCTCTGCCTTACGTCCGGCGTCACTGATCGTGTGCAGGAGCGCAAAGTCCGCCGCGGCGCAGACAATCAAAATGCCCGCAAGCTGATAAAGCTGCGCAGCGGTCGGTACAATGGAGAACATCGAGTTGTACACGAAGATGATGCCCAACGTCTGCGACAGAGGGAAAAACAGAAAGACCAGCCATTGCCGCGCAGTGAGCCGGTAGCGCGTCTTGCCGATGCAGGACGCCGCAATCCAGATCATCAGGCTGTAGACTAACGTATAGATCAGCATCGGCAGGGTGCTGATGTAATTGAGCCAAAGCTGCTTAGAGTCGCAATTGTTCTGATAAATATCCGGCAGCACCAGCAGAATCAGCGCCTCGGACAGAACGATCGCCATCTGCGGATAAAACGCGCAAAACAGCGTCCGTGGCAGCTTGCTGCGGTAGCACACGAACGCAGAAAGGAGCATGATTGCCGGAACGGAGAACATCCGCATAGCGCTGCGCGACGGAAAAATGGTTGAAACCATCGGCGCGACCAGGCAGATCGGCAGGAAAATGAGGAAGGTCACTTTCCGCGACCAGCGCGGCGTGAGCGTGTACCATAGAAACATTGACCACTGCACGATCAGGATCTCGTTGAACAGAAATTCGAATACAGAAACGTAAGGAAATTTCATACATACCGCTCCATATGCTGATTAAATGTACTGATTTTGGTTGCTTGAATTCAGTATAACATATCATAAAACAGTTTTAAAGTGCATCCCGAGCATTACAAATCTTGGAAGAAAACTGCGGATTATGTATTTATTATGCGAGTTGTGCAAAAATGCTTTCAGATCGATTGAAATTTCGTATAATAGTGACAAGACTGCGGACGCAAAATTTGTATGCGATAAAACTGTTTTACACTGCTTGTTTCGTACCCGCAGAAATCGCGAAATGATTCAATCAGGAGGGGAGAGTACATGAAAAAACGACTTTTGAGCATCGTGCTTGCGGTACTGATGATCGCGTCGCTCCTGCCGGCCACGGCGCTGGCGGCAGACATTGTGAAAAGCGGTACCTGTGGCGCGGAGGGCGACGGCAGCAACCTGACCTGGACGGTGGATAGCGACGGAACACTGACGATTGCCGGACAGGGAGAGATGTATAGCTACTGGAATACGGGCATCATTGGCTTTGCCACACCGTGGAGGGATACACGCGTGACACGCGTTGTCATTCAAGAGGGTGTTACCACCATCGGCTCGTATGCCTTTATTGAGAATCGGGACATTGCCTCGGTGGAGATTTCGGGTACGGTCCAAACCATCGAAGAAAACGCATTCAAAGGAACGCATCTGAAAAGCGTCACCATCCCCGACAACGTGACCAGCATTGGAAGGGAAGCATTCCGGGATTGTACCAGCCTGAAAGATATCGCCCTCTCTAATGGTGTTCAAGACCTGGGCTACGTGTTTGCTGGCTGCACCGCACTGGAAAGCGTGACCATCCCGAGCGGCGTAATCAGCCTGGGTAGCACGTTTGAGGGCTGCACCAGCCTGAAAAATATCACGTTTCCGGATGGTGTAACCAGCATCAAAGGCGCATTTCGTAACTGCACCGCTTTGACGACCGTGACACTTCCGGACAGTGTCGAAGATGTCAGCAACGCTTTTGACGGCTGCACCGCTTTGACAACACTGGCACTCCCGGACAGTGTTGAGGACATCAGCAGCGCTTTTTCCGGATGCACCGCGCTGGCCGACATCACGCTCCCGCGCAATTTGAAAACGATCAACGGTGCTTTTGCCGGGTGCACCAGCTTGACAGACATTGCCGTTGCAGAGGAAAACCCGTATTTCTGCTCCATGAGCGGCATCGTATACAGCAAAGATCAAAAAACGATCGTGGCTTATCCTACGGGTCGGCCGGACACGGCGTTTGCTATCCCGGAGGGCACAACCGGTATTGGCAATGGTGCATTTTCCGGATGCAGCAAATTGACAGCGGTCACCATCCCGGAAGGCGTGACCAGTATTGGCGACCGCGCATTTTATGCCTGCACCGGCTTGACGGAGATCACCATCCCGGAAGGCGTGACCAGCATCGGTGACTGCGCATTTGGGGGATATCGTACTTTTGATTACGAACATTATACTGAGCACATCATAAATATGAACCTGACCAGCATCACGCTCCCGAACAGTCTGACGAGCATCGGTGACGGCGCTTTTCAGTTCTGCACGAAACTGGAATCCATTGTGATCCCGGATGGCATGACGGCTATTGAAAGCGGTACCTTTTACGGATGTGAAAGCCTCCAGAGCATTTCTATCCCGGATAGCGTGATGGCTATTGGCGGCAGTGCATTTGCCGGATGTAAAAGCCTCAAGAGCATTGCCATTCCGGATGGCGTTACCAAAATTGAAGGCTGGACATTTATTAGCTGCGACAGCCTGGAGAGCGTCGTAATTCCGGGCAGCGTTACGGAGATTGGCAATGTTGCATTCAATGATGGTGACAACATTAAAGATGTTTACTTTCTTGGCACAAAAGATGCATGGCAGAAAGTGACGATCGAATACGGAAATGAATCCGTCACCGAAAACGCGGCCATTCATTACTTCTGCAACTGGACAAAAGAAAAAGCACCGACCTGCACCGAGCCGGGCTCGGAGACGAGCACCTGTTCCGAAGCGGATTGCGGCAAGACCTTTACCCATGAGGTTCCTGCTCTCGGCCATAGCTGGGACGAAGGCAAAGTGACCAAGCAGCCGACCGCAACGGAGACCGGCATCAAGACCTATACCTGCACGCGCTGCAGCGCGACCAAGACAGAAACCATCCCCGCCACTGGCAGCGTCGACGTGACGCAGATGTTCACCGACGTGGAGAAGGGCTGGGCGTATCCCGGCATCCAGTACTGCGTGACGAACGGCCTCATGGCCGGTAAGGGAGACGGTATATTTGATCCGCACGGAATGACAACACGCGCGGAGTTCGTGCAGATGCTCTACAGCCTCCATGGAAAACCGGAAGTGAGCGGCGAGCTGCCGTTTACGGACCTGCCCGAGGTCTGGTACAGAGATGCCATCCTCTGGGCATACCAGACCGGCGTCACCTCCGGCACGAGCGACACGACCTTTTCCCCGTACGCCACGGTGACACGTGCGCAGGTGGCGACCTTCCTCATGAAGTACGCCAAGACCGTCTGCAACATCAAGCCGACGTGGACGCCCGCAGACCTGAGCAAGTACCCGGACGCGAACAAAGTGCCGGGCTGGGCGATGGGTGCGATGCAGGACGCCGTTGCGCTCGGACTCATCTCTGGCAGTGACGATCATGGCGTGGTCTATCTCGACCCGAACGGCAACGCGCCCCGCGAGCAGGTCGCGACCATCCTGATGCAGTTTTGCAAGAATGTGAAGAAATAACACAGAACCCGCAGATGCACCCCGGAAAGCGCCGGGGTGCATCTTTTTGCCGCGCAGAAAACATTTTGCTTTCTTTTTGCCGCCGCACGTGGTACACTATACTGTACAATTTTATCGGGAGGTATTTTTCTATGCCGGAAAATTATATTACTTGCCAGGATGAAAAGGGCAGCATCAATATCTCTGAGGACGTCGTTGCCGCGATGGTGCGCGCAGCGATCACGGAAGTGGACGGCGTTGCCGGGATCGCGACCTCTGCCGGCACGGAGCTGGCCGAGCTGCTCGGCATCAAGTCCGCCGCCAAGGGCATCAAGGTGCAGATCGTCGACGGCACGATGACGGTCGACACGATCATCACGGTGCGCTATGGCTGCAGTGTCGTGGCCGTTGCCAAGGCGGTGCAGGAATCCGTCACGAGCGCGGTGGAGTCCATGACCGGTATCGGCAAGCCCATCGTCAACGTGCACGTGTCCGGTGTGGCGTTCGACAAATAAGGAAAAGCAGGAGAAATCACTATGACAAGAACGGTTGCGCGTGAGATCGCGATCCAGCTCAGCTTTGCCGCGCAGCTCGCCGGGGAGGATGCCCGCGAGGCGGCGGATGCATTTTTCAGCCGCGAGTATTTTGCGACGCTGGCGGAGGAAGATCCGCTGTTCCGGGAGTATCCGGACGATACGCAGCTTGACTACATCCGCCGGCTGACCGGCCTGGTCTATGACCATATGTATGAGCTCAACCACATGATCGAGAAATATGCCCGCGGCTGGCGGCTTGAGCGCATTTCGCGCACTGCGGCGGCGATCATGCGCTGCGCCATGTGCGAGATCCTCTATATGGACGACGTGCCGAATGCCGCCGCGATCAACGAGGCGGTGGAGCTCGCCAAGGGCTATGAAGAGCCGGAGACGGTCTCATTCATCAACGGCGTGCTCGGCAGCTTTGTGCGCGGTGAGCTTGCGCAGGAAGCAGAGCCGGATGCGGCACCCTCCGAGACGCCCGACGAGCCGTGCGCACCGGCGGACGAAGACAGCACCGAAGGCTGAAATGGAGCGCACATCTTTTACCGTCACGGAGCTCAACGCCCACATCAAGCAGCTTCTGGACGCAGATGCGCTGCTCGGCAGCGTGTGCGTGACGGGTGAGCTGTCAAACTATAAGGTCTATCCGTCCGGACACCACTACTTCACGCTCAAGGATGCCGAGAGCAGCCTGCGCTGCGTGATGTTTCGCAGCAGCGCGCAGTCGCTGCGCTTTCGTCCGGTGAGCGGCATGAGCGTGGCTGCGGTCGGGCGCATCACGGTCTATCCGCGCGACGGCGCGTACCAGCTCTATTGCACGCGGCTGATCCCCGGCGGCGTCGGCGATCTGTATGCCGCCTATGAACAGCTCAAGGAGCAGCTGCAAAAAGAGGGACTGTTTGACCGCGCGCATAAAAAGCCGCTGCCGCAGTTTCCGCAGCGGATCGCCGTGATCACGTCGTCTGCCGGTGCCGCGGTGCGCGATATCATCCGCGTGCTCGGCAAGCGCTGGCCGGCCAGCGAGGTCGTGCTGCTGCCCGTGCGCGTTCAGGGTGCGGAAGCTCCGGCGGAGATCGCCGGGGCGATTCGCTATGCCAACCGCTATCGGGTGGGCGATCTCATCATCACCGGCCGCGGCGGCGGCTCGATCGAGGATCTGTGGGCGTTTAACGACGAGCGCGTTGCGCGCGCGATCTATGACTCGGATATTCCGGTCATCTCTGCCGTCGGCCACGAGCCGGACGTGACGATCTCGGACTTTGTGGCAGACCTGCGCGCGGCGACGCCGTCCAATGCGGCGGAGCTGGCCGTGCCGAATGCGGAGGATCTGCGCGAGACGCTGCACAGCTATGACATCCGCATGACGCAGGCGATGCGCAAACAGATGACGCAGCGCCGCGCGGCGCTGGAGAATTTGGCCGGCCGGCGCGTTTTGCAGTCTCCGGCGGCGTATTTTGATCTCCGGCGCGTGGAGCTCGACTACACCCGCAGCCGCCTGACCGCGGCGGGGGAGCGCTATCTTGCCTCACGCAGACGCGCCTTTGCGCAGTGCGCTGCGGCGCTCGATGCGATGAGCCCGCTCAAGGTGCTCGGCCGCGGCTATGCCGTGGCGTCAGACGCAGACGGGACGGTGCTCCGCTCGGCGGAGCAGGTACAGCCCGGAGATGCGATCCGCGTACAGCTTCAGGACGGTGCGCTGAACTGCACCGTGAACGACAGGGAGGAAGCCCATGGCAAAACAGAAACTGACCTTTGAAGCGTCCATGCAGCGGCTGGACGAGATCGTCAAGCAGCTGGAAAAGGGCGATGTGCCGCTCGACGCGTCGCTGGCGCTGTTCGAGGAGGGCTCGCATCTGCTCAAAACCTGTAACGGGATGCTCGACACCGCTGAGCAGAAGGTCGTGCAGCTGAAAAAGGGGAGCGACGGCGCGCCCGTCGAGCTCCCGTTTGAAACAGAGGAATGACGCATGGATTATCAGACGCAGTATCAAGAATATAAGGCGCTTGCGGATGCGGCGCTCAACACGTATTTCACGGACACGACCGTGTCCTACCACCGTCTGCTCGAGGCGATGCACTACAGCCTCGCAGCCGGCGGCAAGCGGCTGCGCCCGGTGCTGGTGCTCGCGTTTTGTGCCGCCTGCGGCGGAGACGTGCGCGCGGCGCTTCCGGTCGCGTGCGCGGTCGAGATGGTGCATACTTATTCGCTGATCCATGACGACCTGCCGTGCATGGATAACGATGACCTGCGCCGCGGCAAGCCGACCAACCATGTGGTGTTCGGCGAGTGCACGGCGACGCTTGCGGGTGACGCGCTGCAGGCGGAAGCGTTCCGCACGATCCTCTCGGCGGCGCTGCCAGCGGAGGTGCGCGCCGAGTGTGCGCGGCTGCTTGCCGAGGCGGCAGGTGAAAACGGCATCTGCGGCGGACAGCAGCTCGACATGGAGGGCGAAGGAAAGGTGCTCACGAAAGAGGAGCTGATGGACATCAACGACCGCAAAACGTCGGCAATGATCTATGCCGCCTGTCTCATGGGCGTGACCTGCGGCGGCGGAAACGAGCAGCAGTGCGCGGCTGCGGCGCAATACGCCAAGGCGCTCGGTCTGGCCTTCCAGATCCGCGACGATATGCTCGATGTCATCAGCACGGAGTCGGAGCTCGGCAAGCCCATCGGCTCGGATGCGCGCGAGGGGAAGAACACCTTCATGGCGCTCTACGGTCTTGAGCGCTGCGGCGCATATGTCCACGAGCTGTCCGGGCAGGCGGCGGCCGCTGTGGACGGCGTGTTTGCAGACAGCGAGTTTTTGCAGCAGCTTGCCCGCTCGCTTGCAGACCGGAAAAACTGAACAAACGAAACACCGTGTTCCGGTGAATTTGCGAAAAGTGTCGGCTTACACTTGTAAAGTCCGGCACTTTTTGTTATAGTATAGTTTGTATTATTATACGATACGTGAGGTATTCTGTTTTGAGTATATTAGAGCGAATCCATTCACCGGCTGACCTGAAGGCACTGCCGGCGGGAGAAATTCCGGAGCTGTGTGCGGAACTTCGTTCTTTTCTGGTGCAAAGTCTCTCGAAAACCGGCGGGCATCTGGCCTCGAACCTCGGCGCGGTGGAGCTCACGGTCGCAATCGACCGTGTCTACAATACCGAGCGCGACCGACTCGTATTCGACGTCGGACACCAGAGCTATGTGCATAAGATCCTGACCGGCCGGCGCGAGGCATTTTCGACACTGCGGCAGTTCGGCGGCATCGCCGGCTTCCCGAAGCCGGATGAGAGCGTGCACGACGCGTTTGTGGCCGGCCATGCCTCCACGTCCATCTCCGTTGCGCTGGGCATGGCGCGGGCACGCACGCTCATGGGGGCAGACTATGATGTCATTGCCCTCATCGGCGACGGCGCGCTGACCGGCGGCTTGGCCTATGAGGGACTGTCGGACGCCGGACAGAGCGGTGAGCCTATGGTCATCGTGCTCAACGACAACGGCATGTCGATCAACAAGAACGTCGGCGGCATGGCAACGCTTCTGTCGAAGCAGCGTGTCAAGCCGGGATATCTGCATTTCAAGCAGTTTTATCGCAGCACCATCGGCAAAGCACCCGGACTTTACCGGGTATTGCACCACATCAAGGAGCAAGTGAAAGACCTCGTCCTGCCGAACAATATGTTTGACGACATGGGCTTTTACTACATCGGACCCGTCGACGGGCACGATGAGCTGCAGCTGGAAAAAATGCTGCGCTGGGCGCGCGACCTGCGCCAGCCGGTGCTGCTGCACGTGGTGACGCAAAAGGGCAGGGGCATCTCGTATACCGAGCAAGCGCCGGAAAAATACCACGGCGTCAGCTCGTTTGACCCTGCGACCGGTGCGCTGCCTGCCTCGATGCCGGACTTTTCGCACGTGTTCGGCCGGACGCTTTCGCAGCTTGCGGACGAAGACCCGACCGTCGTCGCCATTACGGCGGCCATGCTGACCGGAACGGGGCTGGAGACGTTTGCGCAGGCGCATCCCGATCGCCTGTATGATGTCGGCATCGCCGAGGGGCATGCCGTCACGATGGCAAGCGGCATGGCAAAGCAGGGACTCAAGCCGGTCGCTGCGATCTACTCAAGCTTCCTGCAGCGCGCGTATGACATGCTCATCCACGACACATCGCTGCAGCGGCTGCACCTTGTGCTCGGCGTTGACCGCGCCGGCATCGTCGGCAACGACGGCGACACGCACAACGGCTGCTTTGATATCAGCTATCTGAGCTCTGTGCCTTATATGCGCATCTTCTGCCCGGCGAGCTTTGCCGAGCTGCGCGCCATGCTGCGCAAGGCGGTCATGGAGCTGGACGGGCCGGTCGCCGTGCGCTATCCGCGCGGCGGTGAGGGCGCATATCAGGCGTGTTCGCTGGAACCGGTCACGATCTTGCGCGAGGGCAGTGATCTGACACTGCTGACCTACGGCATCGTCATCAACGATGTTCTGCAGGCGGCGCAGCTGCTTGCGCAGCGGGGGATCTCGGCAGAGGTCGTGAAGCTCGCGCAGGTCGCGCCGCTGGAAGCGGCGCCGGTGCTTGCGTCCATGCAAAAGACCGGGCGGCTGCTTGCGGTCGAGGATGTGTGCGCCGCCAACTGCATCGGGGAGCAGGTACTCGCCGCGGCAGAGCAGGCAGGGCTTCCGATGAAAGCAGCCCGGCTGCTGAATCTCGGCAGCGGCATCATCCCGCACGGTGCGCCGGATGTGCTCAAAACGGCGTACGGTCTGGACGCCCAGGCCATTGCAGCCGCTGCACAGGCGCTGTGCGCAAACGACAGAGAGAAGGGGAACGGCGCATGAAAAAGGTACGACTCGACCAGCTCGTCTTCGATCAGGGGCTGAGCGAGAGCCGCGAGCGCGCAAAGGCGATTATTATGAGCGGCGTGGTCTATGTCAACGGCCAGCGCGCAGATAAGCCCGGCGCGCAGGTCGCGCCGGATGTGAACATTGAGGTGCGCGGCAACACGCTGCCCTATGTCAGCCGCGGCGGCTTTAAGCTGGAAAAGGCGCTCAAGGTTTTTCCTGTTGACCCGACCGGCCTGACGTGCATTGACTGCGGCGCTTCCACGGGCGGCTTTACGGATGTGCTGCTGAAAAACGGGGCCGCAAAGGTCTACGCCGTCGACGTCGGTTACGGTCAGCTCGCGTGGAGCTTGAGAAACGATGCGCGCGTCATCTCCATGGAGCGCACAAACGTGCGCTATATCACGGCTGAGCAGATCCCGGAGCCGCTGGATCTTGCAGTCATGGATCTGTCGTTCATCTCGGTGAAATTGATTTTGCCGGCGGTCTGTCCGCTGCTTAAGGACGGCGCGGAGGCCGTGTGCCTCATCAAGCCGCAGTTTGAAGCCGGGCGCGAAGAGGTCGGCAAAAAAGGTGTCGTCCGCGACCCGAAGGTACATCTCGAGGTGCTGGAGAGCTTTCTGGCGTTTGTCCCAGGTGCGGGCTATACCGTCATGGGGCTGGACTATTCGCCCATCAAGGGACCCGAGGGTAACATTGAGTACCTCGGTTACCTGCGCAAGGGCAGCTATGATGCGCCGCAGATAGACCCGGCTGCCGTGGTTGCGCAGTCGCACGGTGCGCTGGCGCACGGAAAAGAGAGCGGCGTATGAATCATATTGTCATAGCGGCCAATCCGTACCGCGATATCGGTCTGCAGAAAGCGGTGACGGTCTACCGGATGCTTACCGGGCACGGGCATCAGGTCATTATCTCTCCGGTGTTTTCACCGAAGTCCTATTTGCCGGACGATATTTCGCCGCAGCCGCTCGACGAGGCGGCGCAGGGCGCGAAGCTCATCATCGTCATGGGCGGCGATGGAACGATCCTGCACGTCGCCGCGCAGCTGCGCGACCATCCGATACCGATCATCGGCGTGAACTTCGGCGGCAAGGGCTTTCTGGCAGGCCTCGAGGACGACGAGTTGGACATTCTGCTCGAGATCGCGGACGGGCAGTACACGATCAGCCGCCGCATGATGCTCGATGTAGAGCTTGTGCGCAATGAGCGGATCATCTGCGCGCAGTCCGTGCTCAACGACGTGGTCATCCACGGCGGGCACGTGGACTGCATCGGCATCACGGCATACGGCGACGGCGTGCCGATCACGCGTTTTCACGGAGACGGCATCATTGTCGCCACGCCGACCGGATCTACGGCCTACTCGATGTCAGCGGGAGGGCCGCTCGTTGAACCGGAAAACGAGAACATCATCATGACGCCCATCTGCGCGCACAGTCTGGCAGGAAAGTCATTTGTGCTCGCACCCGGCCGGCAGATCACGATCGTGCCGGATCGGATACATGACCGCCCGGCCATCCTTGTGGCCGACGGCGGAGACGGCATCGCGCTCATCCGCGGCGATCACATCCGCATCCGCCGCTCGGACAATTACACGCTGCTGGCCGACACCGGCATCCGCAGCTTTTATGAGACAGCTTTTGCAAAGCTGACAGACAGACTGTGAGGAGGGACGACGTGAAATCTACCAGACAAAACATCATTCTTCAAATCATCTCCGAGCAGGAGATCGAGACACAAAATCAGCTCATGGATGTGCTGGCACAGCATGGCGTTTCAAGCACTCAGGCGACGCTGTCACGCGATATTAAGGAACTGCACCTGACCAAAACGCTCTCACCGAGCGGGAAATACCGCTACGCCGCACCGGCTGCGGATGAATTTCCCGGCTATGACGAGCGACTGAAAAAGATTTTCCGCGAATGTGTGACATCCTATGCCGAGGCGCAGAACATCATCGTCATCAAGACCCTTCCGGGGCTTGCCTCCGCTGCGTGCGCCGCGCTCGACAGTATGCACATTGAAACGCTTGTCGGCACGCTCGCCGGCGATGACACGGCGTTTCTGCTCATGAAGGACAACACATCCGCCGATGAGCTTTTCCAGGAGATCGAAAAGCTGCTTTGACACACCGCGGGAGGTGAAGCGCTTTGCTGCGAGAACTGCATATTGAAAATGTCGCGGTCATCGAGCGTGCCGATCTGGAGCTCGGCCCCGGTCTGAACATCCTGACCGGTGAGACCGGCGCGGGCAAATCCATTCTTGTGGACGCCATGCACGCGATCCTCGGCGCGCGGGCCTCGCGCGAGCTCGTGCGCACGGGCGCGGAAAAAGCGGTCGTGTGCGCCACGTTTGATCCCGAACCGTGCCGGACCTGGTGCGACGAAAACGAGATCGAGTGCGACGATGAGCTCATCATCCGCCGCCAGATCACTGCGGAGGGCAAAACATCCTGCCGCGTCTGCGGTGTTCCGGTCACAACGGCGCAGCTGCGCAGCCTGGGCGCGCTGCTGCTGGATATCCATGGCCAGAACGACGGGCAGCACCTGCTCGACGAGCGGGAGCACCTGCGCAATCTGGACAGGTTCGGCCGGCTGGAGCAGGACATCGCGCGCTATCAGGCACAATATCAGGCGTATCAGGCGCTCTGCAGGGAGCGTGATACGCTCTCTGCCTACGAAAACGAAAAAGAGCTGCTGACCGACAGTCTGAGCCGCCAGCTGGAAGAACTGGAGCACGCGCAGCTCAAGGCCGGAGAAGAGGCGGAGCTCACGGAGCGCAGCGACCTGCTGCGCAACTTTGAAAAGCTCTCCGAGGCCGTAGATCAGGCCTATGCGCTGCTGGCCGGCCGAGACGATTCCGCATCCGCACTTGCGGGCGAGGCGCTGTCGGAGCTCGAACGGGCCGCTAACTACGCGAGCGAGCTTGCGCCCTTGCCGGAGGCAGTCAAGGGGGCTGTGTTCACGCTGCAGGATGCGGCGGAGACCCTGCGCGATTTTCGCGACGGGCTGGATTTTTCCGATGAGGAATTTGACCGCATCGAGACGCGGCTGTCGCTGCTGCGGCGGCTGGAGCGAAAATACAACACCGATGAGGCAGGACTGATCGATCTGCTCGATTCGGTGCGCAGCCGCCTCGATCAGATCGAGTATGCCGGCGACCGGCTGCAAAAGCTGGAGACATTAATCTCAAAGCAGGCACAGCAGACGCTTGCAGCGGCAGCGGAGCTGACACGCAGGCGCACGGAGGCTGCCGCCGCGCTCGAACGACAGGTCGAGTGCGAGCTGCGCGAGCTGTCCATGCCGTCCGTGCGCTTTCATGTCGAGATCACGCCGATCGGCGGCGCGCCCGGCTTTCAGAGCACCGGTGCGGACAATGTGCGTTTTTTGATCTCGGCAAACGCCGGTGAGGCGCTTGGGCGCATCAGCAAGATCGCATCCGGCGGTGAGCTCTCACGCATCATGTTGGCGCTCAAAAACGTGTTCGCCGAGCGCGATGATGTGCCCTCCATGGTCTTTGACGAGGTGGATGCCGGTGTTTCCGGCGTGGCCGCTCAGCGCGTCGGCGAAAAGCTCGGCAAGCTCTCTGTGACCAAGCAGGTCATCTGCATTACGCATCTGCCGCAGATCGCCGCTATGGCCGATCAGCATTATCTGATCGAAAAACGCGAACTGGACGGACGCACCCGCACGACGGTGCAGCCGCTCGACAGTGACGGCCGTCAGCGCGAGATCGCGCGGCTTTACGGCGGCGAGCACATCACATTGCTGACACTTGCCAGCGCGGCCGAGCAGCTTGCCTCGGCTGCTGCCTATAAGGAATCCATTAAGAAAGGTGATAGAAAACCATGAGTATCCAAGAAAACGCCGTCGCGTATCACAACGATGGCTGCAACTGCGCGCAGAGCGTGCTGATGGCGCTGCAGAATGAAACAGGGCTGGATGAAGATACCTCCCGGCGCGTTGCGACCGGTTTCGGCGGCGGCGTGCGCTGCGGCGAGATCTGCGGCAGCGTCTCCGGCGCCGTGATGGCGTTCGGTCTGGCTGCCGATCCGGCGACAGCTACAGCCATGACAAAACAAATGACGCAGAGCTTCCGTGAGGAGTTCGGCTGCCTGCGCTGTCAGGAGCTCGTAGCAAAAAACGGCGGCAAAGGTCACTGCACCCACATGATCGCCTGGGGCGCACAGCAAGCCGAGGAAATTCTTGCTGAGAGCAAGGTCAAAGAATAACGTGTACGAGGAGATAAGAGGATGACACTGTATGATGAACTGATCGCCCGCGGCCTGATCGCGCAGGTGACCAATGAGGAAGAGATCAGAAACATGATCAACAACGGCAAAGCCACGTTCTACATCGGCTTTGACTGTACGGCGGATTCGCTGCATGTCGGTCACTTTATGGCTCTGTGCCTGATGAAGCGCCTGCAGATGGCCGGCAACAAGCCCATCGCTCTGATCGGTGACGGCACGACGCTGATCGGCGACCCCTCCGGCCGCACCGATATGCGCCAGATGCTCACCGAGGAGACCATCAAGCACAACGCCGAGTGCTTCAAGCGCCAGATGGAGCGCTTCATTGACTTCTCGGACGGCAAGGCGCTCATGCTCTACAACTCCGAGTGGCTCAAGCCGCTCAACTACATTGAGCTTCTGCGCGAGGTGGGCGCGTGCTTCTCCGTGAACAACATGCTGCGCGCAGAATGCTACAAGCAGCGCATGGAAAAGGGCCTGAGCTTCCTCGAGTTCAACTACATGATCATGCAGAGCTACGACTTCTACTACATGTTCCAGCACTACGGCTGCAACATGC
>CAKTPP010000006.1 GCA_934591895.1 uncultured Oscillospiraceae bacterium
TGGAAGAAGCAAATCCATAATCAACATAAAAATCCAAAACCCCATTGTAAACCTCCTTTACTACAACTTCCGATTTTGCGCGCTCCCGGCGGGGCGGCAAGCCAAAGCTCCTACTCCCGCCGCCACAGCATTTCATAGTCCGGTTCGCCGGTGGCCGCATCCAGCCCGCTGCGCCGGATCTGAAACCCCTCCCGTCGGTAAAAACGGATCGCCCGCACATTCTTCTGATACACGTTCAGGCGCAATGCCGGTTTTCTGTCCTTGGCACAGTCGAGCAGACACTTCCCGATGCCGCGCGACTGCGCCGCCTCCGAAACGAAAATGCCCTCGATGTATTCGCCGTTCAGACCGAGAAAGCCCTGTATCCCCTGATCCGTTTCATACACATAGACTTCCGCCTGCGGCAGCATTTCTTTCACGGAGGCGAAATTGCGCTCCCAGTAGGACGCGGGAATAAAAGCGTGCGCCTTGCGATTGGTGTCCAACCAGATCCCGGCGACGCTGTCGATATCTGCTTTTTGCAATGCCCGAATCATGACGGTCTCTCCGAAAATCCCGATTTTGTGCGCCCCGGCGCTCAGTACCGCGTCTCCCACAGGATCAGCCCGCGGGCAGGTGCCGCGGCACCGGCGGCGCTGCGGTCGCGCGCGGCAAGAATGTCCGCCATCGTGCCGGCGTCCCGCTGCCCGAGCCCGACCTCCAGCAGCGTGCCGGTGAGGATGCGCACCATGTGGTACAAAAAGCCCTCGCCCGAGAACGTCAGGCGCACTTCCTCACCCAGCCGCTCGACGGTGATGGCATCGACCGTGCGCACGGCGGATTTTTTCATGCGCCGGTTGGCGCAGAACGACGTGTAGTCGTGCGTGCCGCACAGCAGCGCGGCCGCGCGCTGCATGGCCGCCGTGTCGAGCGGCTGCGGCAGGACATAGACATAGCGGCGCTCAAACACGTTCGGCGTGTCGCTGTTCCAGACGCGGTAGACATACGTCTTGCCGCGGCAGGACAGGCGCGCGTGAAAGCGCGGCGCGGCTTCCTCGAGCGTGAGCACGCCGACGTCCCCCGGCAGCTGCGCGCGCAGCCGGCGCAGCAGCTCCGGCGCGGGCAGACCGGTCTTCGCGCGGAACGACGCCGTCTGCATCCGGGCGTGCACGCCCGCATCCGTGCGGCCGGAGCCCGCGACCTCGACCGGCTGGCCGAGCAGGTCGCTGAGCACGGCTTCGAGCCGACCCTGAATGGTGTCCGCCGTGTTGCCCTGCCGCTGCCAGCCGTTATAGCGCGTGCCGTCGTAGCTGAGCGTCATGCAGAAATTCGGCATGGTATCCCTCCTGTGTCCAAAGGTTTATAAAAGCACGGCCGCGCAGAGCTTGCGCGGCCGTGCCCAGCTTTTCAAAAACCTCATAGCCTTTCGCCGCCGCTGCGGCGAAAGAAAGTCCGATCATTTTCTCCGGCGACATGTGCGGCTGAGAAAATACTTCTCAGGCTGCAAGTGTGGAATTTGTGCGCCGTAGACGCACAAATTATGCGCGCAGCAGACTGCAGCCCCTTTGTCAAAAAGGAATACTTTTTGACAGTTTCAGGCGTGGTGCTCCTTCTTGGCGGCCTTGCCGAAGTGGAGCTCCTTGAGACCCTCGACCTCGTCGCACACGGGCTTGAAGCTGCAGCTCGCGCAGTCGAGATCCTCGGGCATGCCCTCGAGGATGGTGTTCATGGTCTTGGTCACGTCCTCGATCTTCTTGGCCGTGGCGTGCAGGGCCTTGAAATCGACGTCCTTGGTGACGAAGATCACGCGCACGTTGGTGATGTTCGGGTTTTTCTTATACTGCTTGATGAAGTCGCAGCCGACCTTGTAAAACGAGATGCCCTTCTTGACGGCCTTCTTGCTCACACGGATCTGCTCGCGGCTGCTCTCGGGCGAGACGCGCATCATGTAGCCGTCCGGGAAGACGTGGTACTTCACAAACTCGATGTTGCGGATGGCGGCATAGGTCGCGTCCTTCTGCTCGACGTCGATGTCCTTGACGCCGAGGATGACGATGCGCGCAAAGGGCACGTCGCCCTTGATCTCCTTCATGTCCGGACCGTAGAGCAGCACCTCGTCGCTCGGGACAAGACCGGTGTCGGACGTGACGCAGGTGAAGTTCACGGCCTCGTTCGCGCCGCCGCCGAGCTCATACGCCGCGTCGCGCAGCAGCACCAGCTCGCTCTCGCCGTTGTCCTTCCACGCGTCGCGCTCCTTATACGCCCACTTCTGCGTCGGCGCGCCGAGCAGGTCGGCCGTTTCGCGGATAAAGCTATCATAAAGTTCCATATCTTTCATGTTCGTTCCTCCTCAGATTGTCCCGGCTCAGAAGATGCCCAGGTTGTGCAGCGCCTCGTGGACGCCGACCATGATGTTGGAGTCCTCCGGCAGTTCAAACACGCTCTTGCCGCGGATGTCGTTGGCGGCGTGCTGCGGATCGGTGGGGATGTAGGCGAGCACCGGAACCCCGTCGAGCCTGACAAGATCGTTCATGCTCGGGTCGACGACGCGGTTGACGATCATGCCGATGCGCTCATAGGTGATGAGGTCGTCGGCGGCCTCCTTGATCTCGCGGCAGACGTTCACGCCCTTGGCGCTCTGGTCGGTGACCAGCACGAGGTGCGAGACCTGCTCCATGACGCGGCGGCTGATCTGCTCGATGCCGGCCTCACCGTCGATGACCACATAGTCAAAGTCGTTGGCGAGCATGCTGATGACTTCCTTGAGATAGGAGTTGACCGAGCAGTAGCACCCGGCGGCCTCCGGACGGCCGATGGCAAGAAAGGCAAAGCCGTCGCACTCGACCATGGTGTCGAAGATGCGGAAGCGCGCCTCGTTGAGCACCTCGATGGCCTGCCGGTACTCGCCGCGCTCCGAGGTCTGGATGACCTCGTTGCGGATGTCGTCGATCGTGTGCTCGACATGCACGCCCAGCGCCGTGGACAGGCCGACGGCGGGGTCTGCGTCGATGGCAAGGATGCGCTTGCCGGGAAAGGCCTCCACGAGCTCGCGCACGATCGCCGAGCACAGAGAGGTCTTGCCAACGCCGCCCTTCCCCGCGACGGCGATGATCTTGGCTTTCGTTTTGTTTTCTTCCATAGTGCGTTCCCTCCTGCGGCTGAAATAACGGTCAGGCCTGTGGCTCTGTTTGCATCCATCCTACCACAGGCCGGCCGGTTTTTCTGTGTCCACGTCACAGTCCGCCGCGGTCGGCAGGCCGGTTTCCGGGACATTTGCGCCGCTTTTGTATAGTTTTCGACAAGGTTTGGTCTGTGCGTTCTTTTTTTGTCAGGATTTCAAAAAAAGAATTGCGAAATTTATCACGTACCAGTATAATGTTTCGTGCAAGCTCCCGTCAAGTGCTTGCTGCAAAATTCACGAATCAGAACAAGTTTTTCTAACAAAAGGAGTGCAATATGCGCGGCATTGAAACCGGAAAGGTACGTATCCGTCACGAAGTGTTCACGGAGATCGCACGTCTCGCCTACGAGGGCGGCGATTACGCCAAGCGGCTCGAGGAGCTGCCGTTCAAGATCATCCCCGGCGAGATCGGTTCCTATCGGGACAGTCTGTTTCTCGAGCGCGCCGTCGTCGGCGAGCGGCTGCGGCTGGCCATGGGGCTGCCGCTGCGCAAGTTTTCGGAGTTTTCGATGCTCTCGGACGGCGTGGAAAAGGCGCTCGACCCGGATATCTATTACGAAAAGCCGCTCATCAACGTCATCAAGTTCGCGTGCAACCGCTGCCCGGACAACGTTGTGAAGATCACGAACGTGTGCCAGGGCTGTCTGGAGCACCCGTGCATGGCGGTCTGCCCGCGGCAGGCCATCACGCGCATCAACGGTCAGGCGCACATCGACCAGGATAAGTGCATCCGCTGCGGACGCTGCCTCAAGGAGTGCAAGTTCAACGCCATCGTGCGCCTTGAGCGCCCGTGCCGCAAGGCCTGCGGCATGGACTGCATCCATTCCGACGGGCTCGGCCGCGCCGACATCGACTACTCCAAGTGCACCTCCTGCGGCCAGTGCATGGTCAGCTGCCCGTTCGGCGCGATCTCGGACAAGAGCCAGATCTTCCAGACCATTCAGGCCGTCAAGAGCAACACCCCCGTGTATGTCGCGCTCGCGCCGGCGTTCGTGGGGCAGTTCGGCCCCGAGGGCGTGCCGGAGCGGATGCGCAGGGCATTCCAGCGCCTCGGCTTTGCCGACGTGTATGAGGTCGCCATCGGCGCGGATCTGTGCGTGATCGAGGAGGCGGCGGACTTTCTCGAGGAAGTGCCCGAAAAGCACAAATTCATGGTCACGTCCTGCTGCCCGTCGTGGAGCGACATGGTCAAAAAGCTCTTCCCGCAGTTTGAAAAGAACATCTCGGTCGCCTTCACGCCGATGGTGCTCACCGCGCGCATGATCAAGCGCGACCACCCGGACTGCAAGGTCGTGTTCATCGGACCGTGCGACTCGAAAAAGCTCGAGGCGCGCCGCGAGCACGTGCGCAGCGACGTGGACTTCGTGCTCACGTTCGAGGAGGCGCTCGGCATCTTCGCGGCCAAGGGCATGGACAAGGCCTTCCTGCCCGAGGACGAGGAGACTCTGCCGCCCGACTCGAGCCGCGACGCGCGCCGCTTCGCCTATTCCGGCGGCGTGGCGCAGGCCGTCGTCAACGCCATCCACGACATGCAGCCCGAGCGCGAGGTCAAGGTCGCCGCGGCGACCGGTCTGGCCGACTGCCGCAAGCTGCTGATGATGGCCAAGGCCGGCAAGTACGACGGCTACCTGCTCGAGGGCATGGCCTGTCCGGGCGGCTGCATCGCCGGCGCGGGCACGCTGCGCCCCATCGAGCAGTCGCACAAGGAGATCGAGGCGTTCAGCTCCGAGGCGAGCTTCACCTGCGCCAACGACACGCCGTACATGGACTATCTGCCCCTGATCGAGGAAAAGGACAAGATCCGCAAACTGTAAACAAGCTGCGCCTGTCAAAAAGTATTACTTTTTGACAAGGGGGTTTGCAGTCTGCTGCGCGCATAATTTGTGCGCCGGCGGCGCACAAATTCCACACTTGCAGCCTGAGAAGTATTTTCTTCGCCGCACATGTCGCCGAAGAAAATGATCGGACTTTCTTTGCGCCTGCGGGCGCAAAGGCTACGAGGTTCTTTGACAAGCTGTACTGCGCACCGGAGATGCGGTGCGCAGTTTTTATAAAATTCCCAAAAAACGTCCGTTGTACCAATGATTTTTTTCCACGCTGCGGGCTGGACAAGCGCACGCGTTCGCGGTACAATAGCACAAATATTCGGAGCGGGTCGCCGCTCCGTTTTTGCCACAGGTGTACCAGAGATCGTGAATATGAGAATCATTATAAGGAGGTCTTTCCCATGGCTTACTTCTTCTCCGGACAGTCGCACACGTTCAACGAGTATCTGCTCGTGCCCGGCTACTCCTCGAGCGAGTGCATCCCGGACAATGTCTCCCTGCGCACCCCGCTGACGCGCTTTCGCGCGGGCGAGGAGCCGGCGCTCTCGCTCAACGTGCCGATGGTCTCGGCCGTGATGCAGTCCGTGTCCGGCGACCGGCTGGCCGTCGCGCTGGCACAGGAGGGCGGCGTGTCGTTCCTCTACGGCTCGCAGACGATCGAGGACGAGGCCGCGATGGTCGCCCGCGTCAAGAGCTACAAGGCGGGCTTCGTGCGCAGCGACTCCAACATCAGCCCCGATGCGACGCTGGCCGACATTCTGGCGCTGCGTGAGCAGACCGGCCACTCCACCGTCGCCGTCACCGAGGACGGCACGGCCGACGGCCGCCTGGTCGGCATCGTCACGAGCCGCGACTACCGCGTGAGCCGCATGGACCCCCAGACGAAGGTGCGCGAGTTCATGACGCCGCGCGAGAAGATGATCACCGCGCCCGACGGCACGACCCTGAAGGAGGCCAACAACATCATCTGGGAGCACAAGCTCAACTCCCTGCCCATCGTCAACGACGAGGGACGCCTGTGCGCGTTCGTGTTCCGCAAGGACTACGACCTGCACAAGCAGAAGCCCAACGAGCTGCTCGACAGCCAGAAGCGCTATCTCGTCGGCGCGGGCATCAACACCCGCGACTACGCCGAGCGCGTGCCCGCGCTGGTCGACGCCGGTGTGGACGTGCTCGTCATCGACTCGTCCGAGGGCTACTCCGAGTGGCAGAAGCGCACGATCGCGTGGATCCGTGAGCACTACGGCGAGCGCGTCAAGGTCGGCGCCGGCAACGTCGTCGACGCGGACGGCTTCCGCTTCCTCGCCGACTGCGGCGCGGACTTCGTGAAGGTCGGCATCGGCGGCGGCTCGATCTGCATCACGCGCGAGACCAAGGGCATCGGCCGCGGTCAGGCGACGGCCGTCATCGACGTCTGCCGCGCGCGCGACGAGTACTTCCGCGAGACCGGCATCTACGTGCCCGTCTGCTCCGACGGCGGCATCGTGCACGACCACCATATCACGCTCGCTCTGGCCATGGGCGCGGACTTCGTGATGCTCGGCCGCTACTTCGCCCGCTTCGACGAGAGCCCGTCGGACAAGGTCAACGTCAACGGCACGCTCATGAAGGAGTACTGGGGCGAGGGCTCCAACCGCGCGCGCAACTGGCAGCGCTATGACCTCGGCGGCGGCAAGAAGCTGTCCTTCGAGGAGGGCGTGGACTCCTACGTGCCCTACGCCGGCAAGCTCTCCGACAACGTCCAGCAGACGCTGGCGAAGGTGCGCTCGACCATGTGCAACTGCGGCGCGCTGACCATCCGCGAGCTGCAGGAAAAGGCGCGGCTGACGCTCGTGTCCTCGGTGAGCATCGTCGAGGGCGGCGCGCACGACGTCGTGCTCAAGACCTCGAACAAGCCCGTGTGAGACGCAGGTAAAAAAACAGACGGTGCCCGGCATCACAGCCGGGCACCGTTTTTTATCCCCGCATAAGGGTGGAAAAATATGCGTGGGTTTTTCGGTCGTGGCGTGTATAATGAAGTAGAGACAGAGCCGGGAGGAGGCGAGCACGTGCACGAACAGGATATGATCGCGCTGCTGCAGCAGCACGACGAGCGCGGCATGGACGCGCTGCTGCTGCACTGCGGGCCGCTGATGCGCTACATCATCGCGCCGATCGTGCCGAACGCGCTCGACCGCGAGGAGTGCCTCTCGGAGGCGTCGCTGCGCGTGTGGAACAAGATCGCGCAGTTCGACGCCGCGCGCGGAAGCTGGAGCGCGTGGCTGACGGCGGTCACGCGCAGCACGGCGCTGAACTTTCAGCGCAGCGCCGCCCGGCACTGCGGCACGCAGACGCTGCCCGAGGACACCCCGTCGCCGGAGGCATCCCCGGAGGAGGCGCTGCTGCGATCCGAGCGCAGCGCCGCGCTGCACGATGCGCTTGCGCGGCTCGGGCAGAACGACCGGGCGCTGTTTTACCGGAAGTATTACTACCTGCAGTCCACCGCACAGATCGCCGCCGAGCTCGGCATGACCGAGCGCGCGATTGAGGGGCGGCTGTACCGCCTGAAAAAGCGGCTGCGCACGATGTTGGGAGGTGACGGCGATGCGTGAGCACGAGCGGGAATTTCCGCGCGGCGACGCCTTTGAGGCGCTGCTCGCGCAGAGCGTGGACGAGCTGCCGCCGGAGGAGATCGTCGCCGACGTGACACCGTGGCGGCGGGCGATGGAGCGCGTGCTGTTCGGTCTGGCGCTGTGTACGATCACCCTGAACTTCTGGTGTCTGAACTACCTCCTGCCCGCCATCGGCACGGTACTGCTGCTGCTCGGTTTTCGCGCGCTGCGGCGGGAAAACCCGTGGCTCGGCGGCTGCTTTGTGTGCGCCGTGCTGCGCACGGCGTGCGTGTTCCCGTCGCTGATCCTGAACACGACCATTCTTCAGAGCGATGCCTGCAAAAGCGCTGCCGCGGCGGTGAGCGCCGCGCTGATGCTGGCGCTGCTGCTGTGCTTCTGGCAGGGGCTGCGCGCGGTGCGGCGCAAGGCGGGGCTGCCGGCACAGGGCGGCGGCGCGGGTGCGCTGCTGGCATGGTATGTGCTCATATGCGTGCTCGCCGCCGTGCACTACACGGGTCTGCTCGTGCCGATCGCCGTGCTCGTGGGCTATGTGTGCATCCTGCGCAGCCTGTTCCGGCTCTCCAGGGCGCTCGACGAGGCGGGCTACGCCATCGCGCCGCAGCCGGTGCGCGTGACGGATCGGTGCATCGCGCTCGTGCTCGCGGCAGCGCTGGGCATCGGCTGCACGCTCGGGTATCTCTTCGGCGGCAGCTATCGGATGGACTGGCAGCCCGCGGACGCATCCGAGCAGACGCAGACGGCGGCGATCCGGCAGCAGCTGCTGGATCTCGGCTTTCCGGAGGCGGTGCTCAACGACCTCACGCCGGAGGACATCGCCGCCTGTGACGGCGCGGTGCGCGTCGTGTCCGTGACGGAGGATCACCCCTTCAACGACGGCAGAACCGTCTCGCACAAGGAAAGCGACGGCGAGGGCGGCGTCGTCAGCGTACTGGACACGGTCTACGACGTCAGGGAGCTGCGTCTGACCGGTGTGGCCGTGCAGCTGCCCGGCGCGCAGGAGACGTGGCGGGTATTCCACCACTTTCTCTGGACGACCGACCCGGGCTTTTACGGCACGGAGGTGCTCCAGATCTGGCCTGCCGATGAAAACATGCAGGATGGATGGCGCTTCGCCGGAGACGTGACCGGCCGCGTGCTGTATGACCGGGACGGGCAGACGTTCACCGCGTCCTACCACACGCTCGGACGCCAGACCTACACCGCCGACTCCGTGTTCTTCGGGCAGCGGACGAACAGCGACCTGTTCGCGCCCTTTTCCATGCCGCAGCACGCAGAGAGCGCGCGCGGCTATGTCGCCTACTCCGCCGCGGCGGTGCAAAGCGGCTATCTGCTCAGCAGCTGGTGCAACTACACCCACCAGCAGAGCTGGCTGCAATATCCCGCCGTGACGGCGATGGAAAAGCGGATGACGTCCGCCTTCGGGAATACCGGCGCATTTTACACCGTACAGCACGCGCTGCAGTTTTTCCCCGAGGACGGACAGACGCTGCGATGAGCGCAAAAAACCGACCCGAACAGGCGTTCGGGTCGGTTTTTCCATGCACCGGGTCAGGGGTGCGGCTTATTGTCGCGGTAGGCGGCCATGATGTCGCGGAAGATCTCGCCGTTGGACGGCGGCGTCCACGTGATGGCGTTGGCGCCGGCCTGAATGGTCTCGAGGATGCTCTCATCCGTCGGGCCGCCGGTCGCAATAATGGGCACGTCGGGATAGCGCTCGCGGATGCTGCGCACGACGGCGGGCGTCTCCGCCGCGGCCGAGACGTTGAAGATATTCGCGCCGGACTGCAGACGGGCTTCAAAGTCCGTGTCTGCGCGCGCGACCGTGAGCACGACGGGGATGTCGATCGTCTCGGCAACGTGCTGCACGACGGCGTTGGCCGTCGGCGCGTTGAGCACGACGCCGGTCGCGCCCTGCATCTCGGCGAACATGGCGAGGTTGACCACGCGCTGTCCCTTCGTGAGACCGCCGCCGACACCGGCGAACACCGGAATATCGGCCGCGAGCAGCAGCGCCTGCGTGATGATCGGCTGCGGGGTGAACGGATAGACCGCGATGATCGCGTCGGCGTTCACGTTTTTGATGATCGACAGGTCAGTCGAGAACACGAGCGACTTGATGCGCTTGCCAAAGACCATGATGCCGCTGCACTGATAGATGACCTCCGGCACGCGCAGCGCGAACTTGCGCAGCGTGCCGTCCTGCGCCTGCGGCATGGCCTTCTTCGGCGGGATTATTTTTTCTTCGTACATGATGATGCTCCCTCCAGTATGCGTTTGAATGTTTCGACGCCGGTGAGCAGCACACGCTCGTCGAAATCAAAATGACTGCTGTGCAGCGGGGCTGTGCCGGACGGCTCCTGCACGCCGAGGAAGAAAAACACCCCCGGGATCTCCTGCTGGTATTCGGCAAAATCCTCCGCCGCCATGACGGGCTCGACCAGGACCGCATCGTCCATGGAGTCGAGCACGGTGTAAAACTGCTCCACCAGCTCGCGCGGATTGCGCACGCTCGGATAGCGCACCTTGCGCTCCATGTCGATCTGCGCGCCGGTGGCCGTTTCGAGTCCCTGCATGAGCGCGGCGATCTTATGGCTGAGCGTGTGATAGAGCTCGTTGCTGAACACGCGCAGCGTGCCGCTGATGGTGACGTCCTCGGCGATGACGTTGTGCGACGTGCCGCCCTGGATCTTGCCGAGTGTGAGCAGCGCGTCCTGATGCGGGTCGACGTCGCGCGTGATGACCGTCTGCACCATCGTGACCAGCTCCGCCGCGACGACGATGGCGTCAATGCCCATCTGCGGCGTGGACGCGTGCGCGCTCTTGCCGTGTACGGTAATCTCAAAATCGCTCGTCTGCGCCATGAGATAGTCCCAGCGGATGCCGATTTTGCCCTTCGGCACGGTCGGCCACAGGTGCAGGCCGTAGATGCAGTCCACATGCGGGTTTTCGAGCGCGCCGTCGTCGATCATGCGCCGCGCGCCCGCCCAGCCCTCTTCACCGGGCTGGAACAGCAGCACCACGTTGCAGTGCAGCCGGGCGCGGTTTCCGGCGATCCAGCGCGCGAGCAGCAGCAGGATCGTCATGTGCCCGTCGTGGCCGCAGCCGTGCATACAGCCGGGGCGCTGCGAGCGGTAGGGCACGTCGTTCGCCTCGTCGTTGTGAATGCCGTCCATGTCGGCGCGCAGGGCAATGGTCTTTTGCGCGTCCTTGGCGAAAAAGACGGCCTTCACGCCGCAGACCGCCGGCGTCTCCAGCCGGTCGGGCGCGCACCGGCGCAGCTCGTTGAGCACATACGCCTGCGTGTCGCGCAGCTGAAAGCCGATCTCGGGGATGCGGTGCAGATCCTGCCGGATGCGCACGGCGTCGTCATACATGGATGTGATCTCTTTACTCAGGTTCATAAGCTCTCCCGCCGCGCCGGAACACCCGGAGCGGTTGATTTTTCTAAAAATTTCTACGCACAGTATACTCAAAATCGCCGTGCGCGTCAATGGGCATCCATTTTGACGTGCGCAACGTTAAAAAAAGTTTACATCTTGTCGCTTGCATTTTGGGAATCGGTTTGTTAGAATCATTTTCAGAATTACTTAAAATATTCAAATTGTTTGAAAACGAAAGGCGATCTCCATGTTCTCTGCATCCGAAGCGGGCGTGGCCGTCATCACCGGCGGCAGCTCGGGCATCGGCCTCAACGCCGCACGCGCGCTGCGCGAGCGCGGTCTGAAAGTGTATGAGCTCAGCCGCCGCGCCGAAAACGCGGAGCCGGGCGTGACGCATCTGCAGGCGGATGTGACGGATGAGACGCAGGTCAACGCCGCCGTGGCCGAGATCCTGCGCCGCGAGGGGCGCATCGACATTCTGATCAACAACGCGGGCTTCGGCATCTCCGGCGCGATCGAGTTCACGCCGCCGCAGGAGGCCCGGCGCCAGTTCGATGTGAACTTCTTCGGCATGGTGAACATGAACCGCGCGGTGCTGCCCGTCATGCGGCAGCAGGGCGGCGGCCGCATCGTGAACATGAGCTCCGTCGCGGCGCCCATCGCCATCCCGTTTCAGGCCTACTACTCGGCCTCCAAGGCCGCCGTGCGCACGTACACGCTGGCGCTTGCAAGCGAGGTGCGTCCCTTCGGCATCGAGGTCTGCGTCATCATGCCGGGCGACATCGCCACCGGCTTTACCGCCGCGCGGCGCAAAAGCTGCGACGGCGACGACGTGTACAACGGCCGCATCGCCCGCTCCGTCGCCGTGATGGAGCACGACGAGCAGACCGGTATGAGCGCGCAGTTCGCGGGGCAGTTCGTCGCCCGGCGCGCCACGCAAAAGCACCCCAGGCTCATCTGCACCATGGGGCGAAAATACGCCCTGTTCGTGTTTCTCATGCGCATCCTGCCGACCCGGACCGCCACGCGCATCGTCGGCAGGATCTACGCATCCTGACAATTTGCTATTCTTCCCTGCGGCGCAAAACATCCCATTGCCATCCATCCAGGCATCTTATCTTCCTTCCATCCTTCTCCACCCCTGAGCGCCGCATTTCCCCCCTTAACCCGCAGCAGCGGGTCTGCCTCCGGTCCCATCTCAGCCGGGGGCAGAATTTTATATCCGGCAAACATGAAAAAACCTTCCCCTGTTTTCCGCACGAAAACAGGGGAAGGTCTTCTTTTCGCCGCGCGCGGCTTACCGGTCGAACCAGTCGAAGATGTCCAGCCGGTGCCAGAAGCTCTCCTTTGGGGTGAGCACGGCCGCATAGTCGACGGTGCGGAACTTCGGCTGCCACTGCACGTCGGCCTCGTCGACCCAGCCGGTGACCAGACTGCCGAGCTGCTGCTGCGCGACGAGCTGGCGCAGCGTCTGGCTCGTGCCGTCGCTGCTCATGACCAGATCGTCGCCCTGCGTCGGCATGCGCAGGATGATGTGATAGCCGTACTTGCTCTCGACCACGCCGGAGACTTCATACGGCTCGAGCGTCTTGCAGGCGTCCTCAAACTCCGTGACCATGCTGCCGGAGGTGAAGCAGTAGCCGTGCGGATAGCTGTTTTCGCCGGCGTCCTCGTTGTACTCGGCCATGAGCTCGTCAAAGAGCTCCGCGCGCTGCTCCGGATCGGCGACGGCACTGAGCTGCGCGGCGATCTTGTCCGCCTTCTGCTTTTTGACGGCCTTCTCATCGTCGGGGATGGCATTGCCGCTGTCGTCGACCGTCTTGAGCAGGATGTGCTTTGCCGTCGTGTAGTCGTTGGCCTCGGCATACTCCTGCACGTCGTCGTCGGTGATGGACGCGCCGTCGGCGCCGAAGAGCTTTTCCGCCAGCGCGTTATAGAGGTACTGCACCTTCGTGAAGTACTTGAACAGATCCAGATCCATGTAGTACGACTGGAGCTTTTCGTTGAGCTCGGCCTCCGTGCCGCCGTCGCCCACGACGTTCTGGATGGTCTGGTCAATGGTATCCTGCACGAACTGCTCGCCCGCGGCGTCAAACGTCACGTCGTTTTCGGCGGCCTTGACCTCGATGAGGTGGTTCCAGGCGATGTTGTTGACGATGCTCTCGGTCATGAGATCGGCATAGGTGCTCTGACTGCTCTCGTCATAGACGGCGCTCCAGTCCGAGACCTGCATGCCGTAGCGCTCCATATTCGCCAGAATGGCGCACAGGAAGTACGCGTACTCATTCCAGTACACGGGGCTGCCGTTGACGGTCATGACCTTCTTATTGCTGCCGTAGGCGTTGACGGCGGCGGCATACTTATCGCTCGCGGCATTGCCGCTCTCCTCGGTGTAGCTGCGCACGCGGGTCGAGGTGCAGCCGCTCAGACAGCAGACGGCCAGCACGATCGAGAGCAGCAGGGCGACGGTTCTTCTTTTCATCAGCAAACGCTTCCTTTCGTATCTTGCGCACGGGTCATGCGCGCTCTTCCCGGGCGTCTGCCCATGCGGAGACAAACGCTCTTGCCTGTTCGATGACGTGGTCGCGGGACTTGAGGCGCAGAAGGACGCCCGGCTTTGCCCCCGCATCCACCTTCAGACGGCCCTTGAACTCCGGCCGGGCATACAGCAGCGATACCTTCTGCATGTCAAACTGCGCCAGCAGGAATTTCAGACAGCCGTTTTTCTGTGAGATGTCGGTCACGCCGACCTTGCCCGCGTCGCTGCGCAGCAGCGCCACCTGCACAAGGGTGTACACGCTCGGCGGCGGGTCACCGAAGCGGTCGATGACCTCGTCCATGAGGTCGTCCGCCTCCGCCTCGGAGCGCACGAGCGCGATGCGGCGGTAGAGATCCATGCGCTGCTCCTGACTGGGCACATAGCTCTCCGGAATGTTGGCCGAGACCGCGAGGTCGGCGGCGCACTCGGCGCGCTGCTCGGGCTTTTCGCCGCGCTCCTCGAGCACGGCCTCCTCGAGCAGCTTGAGGTACATGTCATAGCCGACGTCGATCATATGCCCCGACTGCTCCGCGCCCAGAAGGCTGCCCGCGCCGCGGATCTCGAGATCGCGCATGGCGATGCGGAAGCCGGAGTTGAACTCCGCAAACTCGCGGATGGCGCTCAGGCGCTTTTCGGCGATCTCGCTCAGCTCGCGCCCGCGCCGGAAGGTCAGGTACGCGCTCGCGCGCCGGTTCGAGCGGCCGACACGGCCGCGCAGCTGGTGCAGCTGGGCCAGACCCATACGGTCGGCGTCCTCGATGATGAGGGTGTTGACGTTCGGCATATCGATGCCGGTCTCGATGATGGTGGTGCAGACGAGGATCTGCGTCTCGCCCGCGACCATGCGCTCCATGACCGTCGAGAGCTGCTCCTCGTTCATCTGGCCGTGCGCCACGTCGACGACCGCGCCGTCGAGCATCCTGGAGATGCGCAGGGCGGTGCGCTCGATGTTTTCGATGCGGTTGTGCAGGTAAAAGACCTGCCCGCCGCGCTGCAGCTCGCGGCGCATGGCGTCGCACAGCACGTTCCAGTCGTGCTCCATGACGAAGGTCTGCACGGGGATGCGGTCCTGCGGCGGCTCCTCGATGGTGGACATATCGCGGATGCCGGACAGCGCCATGTTCAGCGTGCGCGGGATGGGCGTGGCCGAGAGCGTGAGCACGTCGACGGCGCGGCTCATCTCCTTGATGTGCTCCTTGTGCGCCACGCCGAAGCGCTGCTCCTCGTCGACGATGAGCAGGCCGAGATTTTTGAACTCGATGTTCTTCTGCAGCAGCTTGTGCGTGCCGATCACGAGGTCGCACTTGCCCGTGCGCATATCGGCGAGCGTCTGGCGCACCTGCGACTGCGTGCAGAAGCGCGAGAGCATCCGGATCTCGACCGGGAAGCCGTAAAAGCGCTGCACGGCGGTCTGATAGTGCTGCTGGGCGAGCACCGTCGTCGGCACGAGGATGGCCGCCTGCCGCCCGTCGAGCACGCACTTCATCACGGCGCGCAGGGCGACCTCGGTCTTGCCGTAGCCCACGTCGCCGCACAGGAGGCGATCCATCGGCACGGACTTTTCCATGTCGGCCTTGATCTCCCGGATGCAGCGCAGCTGGTCGTCCGTCTCCGGATAGCCGAAGTGTTCCTCAAACTCCGTCTGCCACGGGCTGTCGGGCGCGAAGGCGTGCCCCTTCGTGCGGCTGCGCGCGGCGTAGAGCGCGGTGAGCTCCTTGGCCATGCTCCTGGCGGCGGCCTTGGCGCGCGTTTTCGTGCGCGCCCATTCCGTGCCGCCCATTTTGGACAGCTTCACCGGCCGGTCCTCGCCCGCGCCGATGTACTTGCTGACCATGTCGAGCTGCGTCGCCGGGACATAGAGCGTGTCCGCGCCGGCGTAGCTGATCTTGATATAGTCCTTCACCGCGCCGTCGACCGGCATCTGCACGATGCCCGCGAAGCGGCCGATGCCGTGGTATTCATGCACGACGAGATCGCCCACGGAGAGGTCGGTGTAGGAGTTGATCTTCTCGCGGTTGGATTGCTTTTTGTGCTTTGCGCGCCGCAGACCGGACGCCGCGATCTGCGTGTCCGTGAGGATGGCGAGTCTGGCATACGGAAACTCGATGCCGGCCGAGAGGCTGCCCGCCGTGACGAGGCACTGCCCCGGCTCGGGCAGGGCGTCGGGATGCTCGGCCGCGGCGGCGCGGATGCCGTGCCCGTCGAGAAATTCGCACAGGATGCGCGCCCGGCGCAGATCGCCCGCCAGCACCACCACGCGGTAGCCGAGATTCCGGTAGTGCGTGATGTCGTCGGCCGCCGTCTGGCTGCTGCCGCCGTAGGACGGGAGCTGCTTTGCCGTCAGGCTCACCATGGTGCGGGGCTCGATGGGGCTGCGGCCGAGCTGCAGCCCGTCGGCCAGCACGATCGCCCACTCCTGTATGCGGCGCATCATGTCGGCAAACGGCTCATAAAACGTCTCGGCGCGCGCGGCCATCGTGCCGCTGCGCACGAGCAGGGACACGTCCTCGCGCAGCTGCGCGGTGTATTCCTTCGCGCGCTCAGCGCAGCGCGCCGGCTGGTCGATGAGCACGGCCGCCTCCGGCGCGAGATAGTCCAGCGCCGTTGCAAACGTGTCATACACGAAGCCCATGTAGCGGTCCGCCGCCGGGAGCACGCAGTCATTGCAGAGCTTTTCCCCGTCGGCACGCAGCGCGGCGGCAAGCTTCTGCGCCGTGTCGCTGTCTTTTTTCGCGGCGGTGCGCTGCGCGGTCTTCTGCAGCCGCTCGCCCAGAGCGGCGCTCCCGCCCGGATACAGGGGCGGCAGCGTCTCGGCGGCGGGCAGGATGCGGCAGGCGTCGAGCGGCTGGGTGCGGCGCTGGCTCTCGGGGTCGAAAAAGCCCATGGAGTCCACATCGTCGCCCCAGAACTCCACACGCACCGGCTGCGGATAGGCGGGCGAGAAAAAGTCGAGAATGCCGCCGCGGCGCGAAAACTGACCCGGACCTTCGACCTGCGCCGTGCGCAGATAGCCGCAGCGCAGCAGCGCATCCTCGGCGTCCTCCGGCGGGAGCGACGTGCCGTCGCGGATCTCAAAGGCCGCCTGCAGCAGCTTTTCCTTCGGCATGGCGCGCTGCAGCAGACCCGAGACCGTACACACCACGGCCGGCGCCGTGCCCGCTGCGAGCGCGTAGAGCGCGCTCAGGCGCTTCTGCTCGGTCTGGCGCGAGACGCTCTCGACCGTGTAAAACGTATAGTCGCGCGCCGTCAGCAGCGGCACGTCCTGCCCGAGCAGGGCGGCAAGATCCTTCTCAAACAGCTCGGCCGCCGCCTCGTCCGGACACACGGCCAGCACCGGCGCGTCGAGCTGCGCATGCATCGACGCCGCCAGCAGCGCGCGTCCGCTCGCCGGCAGACCCGAAATGCGCGCAGGAAGCCGCCCGCTCTCCAGCAATTCCGGGAGGGCGGCCGCTTCCGTATCGCCGAACAGCTGTCCGGCCTGTGCGACTAAGAACAAAACAGCACCTGCTTTATGGGTAAAATGAAAAAATTCGCGTCTTGTTATCATATCACAACCTGCACAGGAAAACAATTCCCCGTCTGCAGCAGATTCTACACCTATTTATATAATAAATCCTGACATTATTGTTGAAATAATCGTGAATTTTTGTTATACTGATCGTGTAGCCGACAGCGCGTGCGCGCAGTGCGGCTGCACGACATTTTTCGAAGGAGCCGACCCTATGGCCACCATGAATTCGCTCACCGATATCTGGTCCGTCGTGATGGACAGCCTCTCGCAGGAGCTGACCCAGACGGCGATCAATACCTGGTTTTCCGACTGCACCCCGATCGAGATCAATAATAATATGCTCATCGTGCACACCACGTCGGATTTTAAGCGCAGCATCATTCAGGCGCGCTTTGAAAAAACGATCTGCGCCAAGCTCTACGACCTGTTCTCCTGCCCGTTCGAGCTGGTCGTGCTCGCCGGTGACGACGAGCTGCTCGAATACCGCGAGAAGCGTCCCTCCGCCGAGGAGATGCCGGAGATGGACGGGTACACGTTCGACCGCTTCATCGTCGGCCCGAGCAACAAGTTCGCGCATGCGGCGGCCATCGCCGTGTCGCAGAACCCCGGCAAGGTGTATAACCCGCTGATCATCTACGGCAACTCCGGCCTCGGCAAGACGCACCTGCTGCTCGCCATCGGGCAGACCATCCGCCACAACAACCCCGGCGCGAAGATCGCCTACGTCAAGGGCGAGGAATTCGTCAACCAGATGGTCAAGTCCATCGGCACGGGCACGGCGGAGAATTTCCGCCAGAAATACCGCAACGCCGACCTGCTGCTCATGGACGATATCCAGTTCATCGCCGGCAAGGACAGCACGCAGGAGGAATTTTTCCACACCTTCAACTGCCTGTATGAGGCCGGAAAGCAGATCGTCGTGACCTCCGACCGGCCGCCGAAGGAGATGAAGCGCCTCAATGACCGCCTGTGCTCCCGGCTTGAGGGCGGTCTGCTCGCGGACGTGCAGCCGCCGGATCTCGAGACGCGCACAGCCATCATCCGCACGAAGGCCGCGCAGTTCGGCATGGTGCTCTCCGAGGAGGTCGTGCAGTACATCGCCGAGAACATCACCTCCAACGTCCGTCAGCTTGAGGGCGTCGTCAAGCGCCTGACCGCCTACCGCGACATCCTTGACGACACGATCACGGTCGACTCCGTCAAGCGCGCCATCAAGGACGTCATCCGCACCGGCACGTACATCCCCACGCCGGACGTCATCATCGAGGAGTCCGCGCGCTCATTCCAGCTCAGCGGCGCAGACCTGCGCGGGCAGAGCCGCAACAAAAAGACCGCCATGGCCCGGCAGATCGCCATGTACCTCATGCGCAATCTCACAAACCTCCCGCTCAAGGAGATCGGCGAGGAGTTCGGCGGCCGCAACCACGCGACCGTGCTCAGCTCCATCCGCAAGGTCGAGGAGCTGCTCAAGTCCGACCCCGATATCTCCGCCACCGTGCGCGATATCACGAGCAACATCAACTCGAAAAACTGACGCCGTTTTCCACACACGGCTGTTATTCTAACGTGGGAAGCGTGTGGAAAGCTGTGGACGTTAAAAATGCCGGATTCTGGGAGTTTATAAGTTACCAACCTTTCCACAATTTTTTCAACACCGCTTTTTCAGACGCTGCAACGGCTCAGACCGGTTTTCCACCAAACGAACAGCTCTACTACTACTACTAAAATTATGCTTTCTATCTTTCGAATAGACGAAACGTTTCTGATTAAGGAGGCCGCTTATGAAATTTTCCTGTGACAAGTACGTTCTGCAGCAGGCTGCAGCATCCGCAGCCCGCGCCGCCGCACCCAAGAGCCCGATCGCCGCGCTCGAGGGCCTGCTGCTTGAGGCAGGTGCGGATCTGCGCATCACCGGCTATGACCTGAAAAAGGCCATCTACACCAATATGGAAGCAGACATTCCCGAGCCGGGCAGCGTGCTCGTCGGCGCGCGCCTGTTCTGCGAGATGCTGCGCCGCATGCCCGACGGCATTGTCACCGTCGAGGCCGACAACGGCACGGTCACCGTCAAGTGCGGCCGCTCGGCCTTCAATCTCGTCGGCATGAGCGCGGAGGATTATCCCGACCTGCCAAGTGTGGAGGCCGAAAACGGCGTGTCCCTGCCGCAGGATCTGCTCAAGAAGATGATCAACGAGTGCTCCTTCGCCGTGAGCACGAACGAGAGCCGCCCGGTCTACATGGGCACGCTCTTTGAGATCGCGCACAACGAGCTGACCATGGTCTCCGTCGACGGCTACCGTCTGGCGCTGCGCCGCGAGCCCGTCGAGGGCTATGGCGACGACTGCAGCTTCATCGTGCCGGGCACGGCGCTGAGCGATCTGGAGCGCCTGTGCGGCGACAGCGACGAGCGCGTCAGGATGTCCGTCGGCAGCAAGCACATCTCGTTCACCGTCGGCAGCACCGTCATCCTCTCGCGCCGGCTCGAGGGTGACTTCCTCAATTATAAGAAGGCGATCCCGGAGTCGTTCCGCATCACGGTCAGGACCGCGCGCACGGATCTGCTCGACGTGGTCGAGCGCGTGTCGCTCATCGTCGACAGCAAAAATAACGCCCCCCTGCGCCTGACCTTCCGCAAGGACGCCATCGACTTCGTGTGCACGACGCCGCTCGGCAAGGCGGCCGATTCCTGCCCGTGCGAGGGCGACGGCGGCGATCTCGAGATTGGCTTCAACGACCACTACCTGTCCGACGCGCTCAAGGCGGCGCCGGCGGACGAGCTCAACGTCTGCCTCAACACCGGCTCGAGCCCGTGCATCTTCGTGCCGGCGGACGGAAGCGACAACTTTGTGTATATGGTGCTGCCGGTGCGTCTGCGCGCCGGACAGTGACCGGAGTGAGGACTATGGAAACGATCACGATCGAAACGGAATTTATCAAGCTTGACGCGCTGCTGAAGTTTGCCGCCCTCACGGCGACCGGCGGCGAGGCAAAGCAGGTCATCGCCGACGGCATGGTCGCCGTCAACGGCGAGACGTGCACGATGCGCGGCAAAAAAATCCGCCCGGGCGACACCGTGACCTTTGCCGGACACACGCTTCAGGTACAGAGCGCGCGATGATCGTGCGCAGGATCGCGCTCAACGGCTGGCGCAACTATGCATTCGCCGCGGCGGAGTTTTCACCCGGCACGAACGTCATCACCGGCGAAAACGCGCAGGGCAAGACGAATCTGCTCGAGGCGGTGTACCTGCTCACGGGCGGCAAGAGCTTCCGCACACGGTTCGATAAGGAGCTCATCGGCTTCGGCTATACGGGCGCGGAGGTGTTAGCGGACGTGTATGCCTTCGGGCGGGAGCAGACCGTGCGCGTCGTGCTCCGGCAGGGGCAGCGCAAGCAGATCTGGCAAAACGGCGTGAAAAAGACCGCCGCCGAGCTTGCGGGAAATTTTGCCGCCGTGCTCTTCTGTCCGGACGATCTGAACATCATCCGCGACGGGCCGGCTGCCCGCCGGCGCATGATGGACATGGCCATCAGCCAGCTGCGGCCGAAATACGGCGCGCTGCTGGCGGAATACGGCCGCCTGTATGACCAGAAATCCGCAATTTTGCGCGACTGGCACGAAAAGCCGTCGCTGCTTGACACGCTCGACGATTTTTCCGACCAGATGTGCCGCGTCTCGGCCAGACTCATCCGCTACCGCGCGGCCTACGCCTCGCGCCTGAACATCGCGGCCGCGCCCATCCATGCCGATTTTTCCGGCGGGCGCGATGCTCTATCGCTTGCCTACCGCACGGTCAGCACCGTGACCGATCCGCTCGGCACGGAAAAGGAGATCTACTACGCCCTGTGCGACCATCAGGAGCAGCACCGCCGCGCCGAGCTCGACAGCGGCCAGTGTCTCACCGGCGCGCACAAGGATGATCTGCTCATCGACATCAACGGCCAGCCGGCGCGCGCCTTCGCTTCGCAGGGGCAGACGCGCACGGCGGCGCTGTCGCTCAAGCTTGCCGAGCGGGAGATCTTCCACGACGAGTTTGACGAATATCCCGTGCTCATGCTCGACGACGTGCTCTCGGAGCTTGACGCGCAGCGGCAGGCGTTCGTGCTCAACCGCATCGGCGGCGGGCAGACGCTCATCACCTGCTGCGAGGACGCGCGCATCGCCGAACGCACCGGCGGCCGCGTGCTCACGGTCGCAGACGGGGGGATCCGCTGATGTATCTGCACCTCGGCAATCAGGTCATCGCGCTGCAAAAGAGCGTCCTCGGTGTCTTCGACATGGACACCGCCACATGGTCGCACCGCACGCGCGAGACGCTGGAAAAATGGGAGCAGGCCGGTCAGGTGGAAAACGCCGCCGGAGACGAGCTGCCCAAGGCGTTCGTGCTCTGCTCGCTCGGCAGCGGGCAGACCTGCTATCTGTCACAGCTCAACACCGCAACATTATATAAACGCAGCAAGGCCAGCGGACTGGAGAATCTCTGACCGCGGCGCTGCACGGAAGGAAGCAAATCCATGCCAGATATCACAGACAAGATCACACAAAAATATGACGCCAGCCAGATCCAGGTGCTCGAGGGTCTGGAGGCTGTGCGCAAGCGTCCGGGCATGTATATCGGCTCGACGTCGTCGTCCGGTCTGCACCACCTCGTGTACGAGATCGTCGACAACTCCATCGACGAGGCGCTCGCGGGCTATTGCAGCCACATCGAGCTGACCATCGAGCCGGGCGATATCATCTGCGTGAGCGACAACGGCCGCGGCATCCCCGTGGACATCCAGCCGCAGACGGGCAAGTCCGCGCTTGAGGTCGTGTTCACGGTGCTGCACGCGGGCGGCAAGTTCGGCGGCGGGGGCTACAAGGTCTCCGGCGGCCTGCACGGCGTGGGCGCCTCGGTCGTCAACGCGCTGTCCGAGTGGCTGGAAGTGAACGTACACAAAAACGGGAAGATCTATCAGATGCGCTTTTCCCGCGGCGACATCACGCAGCCGATGACCGTCGTCGGAGAGACCGACCACACCGGCACGACCGTGCGCTTCAAGCCCGACCCCGTCATGTTCGAGGACACGGTCTATGATTATGAGACGCTGCACGTGCGCATGCGTGAGCAGGCGTTTTTGAACGCCGGCCTGCGCATCACGATCACCGACCTGCGCGGCGAGGAGCCCCTGAGCGAGTCGATGTGCTACGAGGGCGGCATCCGCGAGTTCGTGGACTTCATCAACCGCAACAAGACCGCGCTGCACCCCGAGGCCATCTACATGTCCGGCGAGCGCAGCGACTCCATGTGCGAGATCGCGCTGCAGTATAACGACGGCTACAACGAGGTCATCGTGTCGTTCGCCAACAACATCCACACGCCGGAGGGCGGCATGCACGAGACCGGCTTCAAGGCCGCGCTCACCCGCGCGCTCAACTCCTACGGCAAGCGGAGCGGCATCCTCAAGGAGGGCGACAGCATCTCCGGTGAGGACAGCCGCGAGGGGCTCACGGCGGTCATCTCCGTCAAGCTCACAAACCCCCAGTTCGAGGGGCAGACGAAGGCCAAGCTTGGCAACTCCGAGATGCGCGCGCTCGTCGACTCGGTCGTCTTTGACCGCCTGTCGCAGTTTCTGGAGGAGAACCCCGCCGTCGGCCGCACGATCATCGAAAAGGCGCTCACGGCCTCGCGCGCCCGCGAGGCTGCCCGCCGCGCGCGCGAAAATATCCGCCGCAAAAACGGGCTCGAGGGCTTCAACATGCCCGACAAGCTGCGCGACTGCAACGACCGCGACCCCTCGCTGACCGAGCTCTACATCGTCGAGGGCGACAGTGCAGGCGGCTCTGCCACGCAGGGGCGCGACTCGCGCTTTCAGGCGATCCTGCCGCTCTGGGGCAAGATGCTCAACGTCGAAAAGGCGCGCGCCGACAAGGTCTACGGCAACGACAAGCTCACCCCCGTCATCACGGCGCTCGGCGCGGGACTCGGCGAGGAGTTTGACATCCAAAAGCTCCGCTATCACAAGGTCATCATCATGGCCGATGCCGACGTTGACGGCAGCCACATCCGCACGCTGCTGCTGACGTTCTTCTTCCGCTTCATGCGCCCGCTCATCGACGGCGGCTATGTCTATTCCGCCATCCCGCCGCTGTACAAGCTCAACCGCGGCAAGACCTCGCGCGTCGCCTTCTCCGACGAGGAGCGCGACCGCATCTCCGCCGAGATGCGCGGCGACAACCCGAACGCGAAGGTCGACATCAACCGCTTCAAGGGTCTCGGCGAGATGGACCCGCACGAGCTCTGGGAGACGACCATGAACCCCGAGACCCGCACGCTCAAGCAGATCACGCTCGAGGACGCCGTGCGCGCCGATGAGATCTTCACCGTGCTCATGGGCGAAAAGGTCGAGCCGCGCAAGGCGTTCATCGAGCAAAACGCCAAGTACGCGGTCAACATTGACATTTAAGGAGGTGTGCAGCCATGGCCAAGGACTATAAACGGGAGGACATCCTCTATCCCGACCAGAAGATCATTCAAAGCGAGCTCGTCCATGAGATGCAGACCTCTTACATCGAGTATGCCATGTCCGTCATCGTCGGACGTGCGCTGCCGGATGTGCGCGACGGTCTCAAGCCCGTGCACCGGCGCATCCTCTACGCCATGTACGAGGACAACCTGACCTCGGATAAGCCCTTCAAAAAATCCGCCACCTGCGTCGGCGACGTGCTCGGCCGGTATCATCCGCACGGCGACGCGTCCGTGTACGACGCGATGGTGCGTCTGGCGCAGGATTTCTCCATGCGCTACATGCTCGTCGACGGCCACGGCAACTTCGGCTCCGTGGACGGCGACCCCCCGGCAGCCTACCGATACACCGAGGCGCGCCTGTCGAAGATCGCCAACGAAATGCTGCGCGACATCGACAAGGACACCGTGGACTGGGACCCGAACTTTGACGAGACCCGCCGCGAGCCGCGCGTGCTGCCGTGCCGCTTCCCGAACCTGCTGGTCAACGGCAGCTCGGGCATCGCCGTCGGCATGGCGACGAATATCCCGCCGCACAACCTCACCGAGGTCATCAACGCCTGCGTGTGCGTGCTCGAAAATCCGGACGCCACGCTCGCGGATCTCATGCAGCACGTCACGGGGCCGGACTTTCCGACCAGAGGCATCATCGTCGGCCGCAGCGGCATCCGCGCGGCCTACGCCACCGGCCGCGGCCGCGTCGTCGTGCGCGCCCGCACCGAGACCGAGACGTGGGGACACGACCGTATCCGCATCATCGTGACGGAGCTGCCGTATCAGGTCAACAAGCGCCAGCTCATCCAGAACATCTCCGAGCAGGTGCGCGACAAGAAGCTCGACGGCATCTCCGGCCTGCGCGACGAATCCGACCGCAACGGCATGCGCATCGTCATCGAGCTCAAGAAGGACGCCAACACGCAGGTCGTGCTCAACCGCCTCTTCGCCCAGACGCAGATGCAGACCACGTTCGCCGTGAATATGCTCGCGCTGGTCGACAACCAGTCGCAGCCGAAGATCCTGTCCCTGCGGCACATCATCGACGAGTACCTCACCTTCCAGGAGGAGATCATCGTCCGGCGCACGAAGTTCGACCTCAAGAAAGCGCTTGAGCGCGCGCATCTGCTCGAGGGTCTGCTCATCGCCGAGGAGAACATCGACGAGGTCATCCGCATCATCCGCGAGAGCTATGATAACGCCAAGGAAAACCTCATGCAGCGCTTCAGCCTCTCCGAGGTGCAGGCGCAGGCCATCCTCGATATGCGCCTCAAAGCCCTGCAGGGTCTCGAGCGCGAGAAGCTGCAAAACGAATATGACGAGCTCGAGCAGCGCATCGCCTACTTCCGCGAGCTGCTCGCCGACCCCGAAAAGGTCAAGGGCGTGCTGCGCGACGAGCTCATCGCCATCCGCGACAAGTACGGCGACGCGCGCAAGACCGAGATCCAGGACATCGAGGACGACATCGACATCGAGGACCTCATCGAGGAGGAGCAGTGCGTGTTCACGCTCTCGCACGGCGGCAACATCAAGCGCGTGCCCGTCGACGAGTACACCGCGCAAAAGCGCGGCGGCAAGGGCGTGCGCGCCGCAACGCTGCGCGACGAGGACTATGTCGAGACCGTGTTCACCGCCTCGACCCATGACTACATTCTCTTCTTCACCGACCGCGGCCGCTGCTACCGCAAGAAGGGCTATCTCATCCCCGAGGCCGGACGCACCGCGCGCGGCGTGAACATCGTCAACTTCATCCAGGTGGAAAAGGACGAAAAGGTCAGCGCCATGCTGCACGTGCGCGAGATGGACGACGCGTCCTACCTCGTGTTCGCCACGCGCAGCGGCACGGTCAAGCGCATGGCGCTCTCGGCGCTGCGCAACATCCGCACGAGCGGCATCCGCGCGCTCACGCTCGACGAGGGCGACGAGCTCATCAACGTCATGCGCACCGACGGGCAGCAGAATATCCTCATGGCCACGCACAACGGGCAGGCCATCTGCTTTGCCGAGACGGACGTGCGCGCGATGGGCCGCGAGGCCGTCGGCGTGCGCGGCATCCGCCTCAGGGACGGCGACTGGGTCGTCGGCGCGGAGATCGCGCAGCCGGATGCGGGCGTGCTGTCAATCACCGAGCGCGGCTACGGCAAGCGCACTCCGGCCTCGGAGTACATCCGCGGCGGCGAGGAGCCGCAGCACCGCGGCGGCTCGGGCATGAAAAACTACAACATCACCGACAAGACCGGCCCGGTCGCGGCGGTCAAGGTCGTGCACGACAGTGACGACGTGCTCGTCGTCTCGGACGACGGCGTCATCATCCGCATGGAGGCCGACGGCATCTCCGAGCTCGGCCGTGCGACGCAGGGCGTGCGCATCATGCGCCTGTCCGAGGGCGCGCGGGTCATCTCCGTGGCGCTCACCGACCGCGCCGAGAGCGAGGACGCACCCGCCGGGGAGACCGGGGCATGAAGCAGGTCATCATCTACACCGACGGCGCCTGCTCCGGCAACCCCGGCCCCGGCGGCTGGGGCGCGATTCTGAAATACGGCGCGCACGAGCGTGAGCTCTCCGGCGGCGAGCCGTCCACGACGAACAACCGCATGGAGCTGCTCGGCGCGATCACCGCGCTGCAGAGCCTGCGCGAGCCGTGTCAGGTGACGCTGTATACGGACAGTCAGTATCTGGCCAACGCCATCAACCTCGGCTGGCTGCGCGGCTGGAAGCAGAAGGGCTGGCGGCGCAAGGAGGGCGAGCTGAAAAACGCCGACCTCTGGCAGACGCTCGACGCCCTGCTGCAGACGCACAAGGTGCAGTTTGTCTGGGTCAAGGGGCACGCCGATAATGTGTACAACAACCGCTGCGACGCGCTGGCCGTCGCGGAAAGGGAGAAGTTTGCATGACAGACCCGAAGATCGTCCATCTGCCGCCGCGGGAGAAAAATCCGGCGCGCGAGCAAAACGAAACATGGAACTCCGGAGAGCGCCTCTTCGGGCTGGAGGAGCTGCTGCTGCATATGCCGCCGATCCGGAAGCTCCACCTCGAACGGGGCAGGCTCAAGGATCTCGTGCGCCTGTATCCGGACATGAAGCGCGAGTTTTCCGCGCCCGAGCTGCTGCCGCAGGCCGTGATCGCCGCGGCGATGGTGCGCCGGCGCATGGAGCTGCTGCTCTTCCGGTCGGACGATCAGCGCGAGGCTGGCTATGCGCTCGTGACGGTGTGCTCACCGTATGGCTATGTGCTGGTGCACATGCTGACGATCTATCCGTTTTTGCGCGGGCAGCTGCTCGGGCGCGTGGCGGCGGAGCTGATCGCGCGCTGCTATGCCGGCAAGAAGGGCGTGCTCTTCTGCCAGAGCCGCACGTGCGCGGCGCTGCCGGAGCGCGAGCGGATGCTCCGGAAAAACGGCTACCGCGACACGGGCTTCCGCTTCCGCTGGAACGGGCAGCCGGCGGCGCTGTATCTGCACCCCTGCCAGAGCACGGAGGACATCACGCCGGTGGCGCTGCTGCTGCTGCGGGACCTGTATGGCGATCTGCTGACGCCGGTCAACGCGCGGCGCATGATCCAGCCAGAGGCGTAACAGGAGGTCATTATGGGACAGAATGTGGATCTGCGCGTGCTGCGCGCAGAGGAATTTGCGTCGTTCCGGCAGCGCAACATCGCGCGCTATGCGCAGGAGCTGCTCTTCGCCCGCGCGACGGATACGGAGGAGCACGCGCTCACCGAGGCGCAGGGCGCGCTCGATGAGATGCTGCCGCAGGGCGCGGACACGCCGCGCAACTATCTGCTGGCGGCCGAGTCCGGCGGCGAGACCGTGGGCGAGCTCTGGTGCGACACGACCGAGCCCGAGACGGTGTTCATCAACGACTTTTTCGTCTATCCCGCCTGCCGCGGGCACGGCTGGGGCAAGGCCATGCTGCGCGCCGTGGAGGAGCTGGCGGCGGCGCAGTCGTTTGAGCAGGTCGTCACGCACGTGTACCACACCAACCGCATCGCGCTCGAGATGTTCGAGGCCGCCGGCTTCACGCAGATCGGCCCGCCGAAGGGCGGCAACATCTTTCTGCGCAAGCGCTATATGCGCTCGCCGTTTCTGGTGTGAGCGGGGGGTCTGCCTGCGCATCACCGGCCGGGCGGAAAGGCGCGGGAGGTGTGCATATCCCGAACGCCGCCCCGCTTTTTGCGCATCACCGGTCGAGCGGCAAGGCGCGAAAATCTCCAGCGTTCGTAACGCTGCGAGCCGGTCGATGAAAATGCTTGTGTATCCACGGTCGAGCGGCAAGGTGCGAAAAGCACCCATGCCCGTAACGTCAAAAACCCTCCGCGATGAGCGGAGGGATCTCAGTTTGTGCAAAAACCTCGTAGAGTTTCGCCGCCGCAGCGGCGAAAAAAAGTCCAATCATTTTCTCCGGCGACATGTGCGGCGGAGAAAATACTTCTCGGCCTGCAAACGTGCGCGCTGTCCGCCGGAGACGGACAGCGCGTGCGCTGCAGTCAGGCCGCAAACCCCTTTGTCAAAAAAGTAGTACTTTTTTGACAGTAAAAGATCCCTCCGCGAGAGCGGAGGGATCTTTTTGCGTTTTTCAGGCGCGGCGCAGCGAGTGCATGACCTTTTTCATGAGGCCGGAGCCGAACTTGCTGTCGAAATAATCGAGCCACGCGCGCGCGGAGTCGATGGTCTCCGGCTCGCCGAGCCAGTGGCGCAGGATCACGTCGCGCTCGGTGCCGCGCAGGAGCTTGGCGACGGACACGGCGATGGCATACGCATCGTCGAGCTTGCCGAGCAGCGGCACGGAATCCGGCACGAGATCCAGCGGCGAGAGCACATACAGCAGCGCCAGACCGAGGTCGAGCTTGCGGCTCGACGGCACGTCGGGGTCGAGCATGAGCTTGCAGATGAGGTAGGCGAAGTCCGGCACCGTCGTGAGCAGATCGGCGGCCTTGCTGCCGAGCTTTGCGGCGACGAAGCCGTTGGCCTGATAGCGTGCGCGCTTATAGAAGCGGTCAAAGGCGTTGTCGTCCATGTAATAGATGTTTTCTTTGGTCATGATCCTGCCTCCCGGTTGGAGATGATTTCTATCTATTATAGCGAAAAATCCGCCGGGCTTCAACCGGTTTGTGAAATTTTTCGGAATCGATTGCCAAACGCGGCGAACCGGCGTATAATGCAGAGGCATTTTCGAGAAAACGGAGGCAGGCACTATGATCCGCTTTTTTAACGGCCGCACGCTCACAATGGCGCACGGCGTGACCGTCACGACCGACGAGGTCTGGACCGACGGGGACAAGATCGCCTATGTCGGCGCGGCGCCGGAGACGCTGCCCGCGTTCGAGCGGGAGATCGATCTCGGCGGCGACCTGATCATGCCCGGCTTCAAAAACGCGCACGCGCACGCCGGGATGAGCTTTGTGCGCTCGTATGCCGACGACGTGCCGCTGCAGCCGTGGCTGTTCGAGCAGATCTTCCCGCTGGAGGCCAAGCTCACGCCCGAGGCGGTGTACGCGTTCACGAAGCTGTCGATCCTCGAATACCTCACGAGCGGCATCACCGCCGGCTTTGACATGTACTATTTCCGTGAGGCCATCGCGCAGGCGAGCATCGACTGCGGCTTTCGCACGGTGCTGTGCGGGGGCGGCGGCAGCGCGCAGCAGCTCGAGGCGGAGTACCGCAGGTTCAACGCCCTGCATCCGCTGATCTCCTATCAGCTCGGCCTGCACTCGGAGTATACCTCCAGCCTTGCCGAGATGACCGAGGCGGGCGAGCTTGCGCGCACGCTGCGCGCGCCGGTGTTCGCGCACAACGCCGAGACCGCGCGCGAGGTGGCCGAGTGCCGCGAGCGCTGGGGCAAGACGCCGACGGAGCTGTTCGAGAGCCTCGGCCACTTCGATTTCGGCGGCGGCGGCTTCCACTGCGTGCACATGACGGAGCACGATCTGGACATTTTCCGCGCGCGCGGGCTGTGGGTCATCACAAACCCCGGCTCGAACGCCAAGCTTGCCAGCGGCATCGCCCCGCTGCGGCAGATGCGCGAGCTGGGCATCCGCATGGCCATCGGCACGGATGGGCCGTCGAGCAACAACGCGCTCGATTTCTTCCGCGAGATGTATCTGGCCGCCGTGCTGCAGAAGCTGCGCTGCGGCGACGCGGCCGCCCTGCCGGCGGACGACGTGCTGCACATGGCGACGGTCGGCGGCGCGCAGGCCATGGGCCTGAGCGACTGCGACGTGCTTGCCCCCGGCAAGCAGGCCGACCTCATCGTCATCGACCTGCAGCGGCCGAATATGCAGCCGGTGCACAACGCCGCGCGCAACCTCGTCTACAGCGGCTCGAAGGAGAACGTGCGCCTGACGATGATCGCCGGACGGGTGCTGTATGAAAACGGCGCGTTTTTCGTCGGCGAGCCGGTGCAGGACATTTACCGCGCCGTCGAGACGAACTTCGCCGCGATGCGCGCGGCGCTCTGATCGCTTTTCCTGCGGGCTGCGGGGCGGCGCAGGCTGCCTGAGGTGATATGCCCGAAACCATAAAAAGTCCCGGAAACCATGTGTTTCCGGGACTTTTTGCGGTCTTTCGGCGCGGTCACGCCTTCGTTTCCAGCACCTTGACGCCGTGCATGATGATCTCGCCGGCGAGCACGGCCATCTCCTCGGCCGTCTGCTTCATGCCGCCGTCGATCCACGTGAGCGCGAGCGACATGTTGCCCGACACGATGAACGAGCAGAAGTAGTCGAGCATCGCGGGGTCGTTCGGGTAGTAGTAGGCGAGAAAATCATACAGGAATTCGTCGCGCAGGATGTGGCAGATGCGGTCGGTGAAGGCAATGTCGCCGTTTTTGCCGAGCAGCACGTGGCAGAGGTCGGCGTTCTGCTCGATGTACTGGTACAGCTCCATCAGATACGGATAGGTCTTGCCCTCGGAGTCCTTCGCATTGTGCCGGCGGCACACGGCGACCAGCCCGTCGGCCAGCTCATCCTCGAGACTGGCCAGCAGATCATACACGTCCTTATAGTGAATATAGAAGGTGCCGCGGTTGATGTCTGCGATCGCTGCCAGCTCACGCACGGAGATATCCTTGACGCTCTTTTCCGCCATGAGTTTCATCAGTGCAAGCCGAAGCTGGCGTTTGGTCTTCCGCACTCTGCGGTCTACAACTTTTTCTTCCATTCGCCGATTCCTCCTATCGGTTGAATTTATAACCTTTGCATACATGATACCACCAAAACGAACAATAATCAACAATTTGTTGCATTTTCATGGCAGGTTTTTTCGACTTTTTTGGGAATCTTTTGCGCGGTAACAGACTTCGTGCCGCATAACAGCGCATCTGTCCCGAAAAAGCGGCCGCAGCCGCGCCGCACAAAACGCGGTGGAAAATCGGCGCGCGGTGTGCTATGATGAAGGCAAACCCGAAAAAGGAGCAATAGACCATGTTTGAAAACGGAACGTTCGCGGTGCTCGGCCCGGACGGAAAGCAGGTGCAGTGCGACGTGCTGTTCACCTATGACTGTGAGGACAACGGCCGCTCGTACGTCGTGTTCACGACCGGCGAGGGCGCGCAGCAGCAGCTGTTCGCCAACCGCTACGCCGCGCGCGAGGACGGAAAGCCCGCGCTCTTCCCGCTCGAAAACGAGCAGGAGTATGCCATCATCAAGCACTGCTTCGAGGAGCTCAAGGCGAAGCTTGCCGAGCAGGCCGCCGCGCAGGAGGGTGAAGCCAAAGCATGACCGATCCCTTCCAGCCGCTGACGGTGCGGGACATTCCGCGCCTGACACGTTATTTTTCCGCGCGCGGCACGCGCCTGTGCAATGACTCGGCGGGCGCCGCCGTGCTCTGGCAGCCGTATTTTCAGGACGCGGCGCTCGAGCTGGACGGCACGCTCGTGCTGCGCGAGGAGTTTCCCGGCCTCGGCACGGTGTTTTCCACACCGATCGGCGAGAATGTGGGAAACGCATACGATTTTCTCGCAAATTATTGCCGCGAAGTGGGGCAGCCGCTGCAGTTTTTCCCCGCAACGGACGCCGATGTGGAAAACCTGCGCGCGCGCTTCGGCGTCGTGGAGGTCACGCCGGTGCGCGCGTGGTTCGACTATCTCTACGACGCGCAGGACATGGTGACCTTCCGCGGCCGGCGCTTCAACGGCCAGCGCAACCACATCCACCGCTTCCAGCGCCTGTACCCGGACTGGTCGTTCGAGCGCGTCACGGCGGAGAACCTGCCGGAGGTGTGCGCGTTTTTCGACGACTTCACCCGCCGCTACCGCAAGGACAGCGCGAGCGCGCAGGCGGAGGAGGGGTGCGTGCGGGCGTTTCTGCGCGACTTTGCCGCCTACGCCCCGCTTGCGGGGCTGCTGCGCGTCAACGGGCGCGTGGTCGGCTTTTCCGCCGGTGAGATCGTGGGCGACACGCTCATCATCCATATCGAGAAGGCGGACATCGCCTATGAGGGCGTCTATCAGGTGCTCGTGAACGAATACGCCAGGTGCTTCGTCACGCCCGGCGTGCGCTGCATCAACCGCGAGGAGGACGCGGGCGACGAGGGGCTGCGGCGCTCCAAGGAGTCGTACCACCCGGTGCGTCTGCTCGAAAAATATCTGGTTCAGATTCCGGCACAGCCGGAGAAAGGGGACGAAAGTATGCAGGAAGTCTACGAATTTCTCAAAAAGTGCGGCACGTATTACCTCGCCACCGTCGACGGCGACCAGCCGCGCGTGCGCCCGTTCGGCACGGTGAACCTGTTTGAGGGCAACCTCTATATCCAGACCGGCAAGGTCAAGGCCGTCTCCCGCGAGATGACGGCCAACCCCAAGGTGGAGCTGTGCGCGTTCGACGGCGAGACGTGGCTGCGCGTGAGCGCGAAGGCCGTCGAGGACGACCGCGTGCAGGCGCGGCAGGATCTGCTCGACCACTATCCCGAGCTGCAGAGCCTCTACACCGCCGACGACGGCAACACGCAGGTGTTCGCGCTCACGGAGGCGACCGCGACGTTCAGCAGCTTCCAGGCCGCGCCGCGCGTGGTGCGCTGGTAAGCGGCGAAAAAAAGAAACCGCCCGTGATCCGCAAACGGATCGCAGGCGGTTTTCTGTTTGCAAAAGGGCAGGACAGAATCAATGACCCAGACTCTGAACGAAGTTGACCGGCCACTGGCAGAAGTCCTTGACCAGATCGAGCTTGTCGCGGATGGCAAACTCGGTGTTCTCGTCGCAGAGCGCATCGATCTTGTTCTTGATGGCCTTGACGTTCACCTCAAGCAGGCTGCTGGCGCTCGACAGGATCTTGCCGCCGTCGATCTCCTTGATGGACGTCCAGAGTCCGGAAGCGTACTCCTTCAGGCCGACGCTCTTAATGGTACGAATGCACATATACCTTTTCCTCCCTTAAAATACTGGTGTTCCCGACCATGCAATCCGCGGCCGAAAACCAAGATTGCTCTTATCAACAGTGCTTTCATTCTATCACAAAGCCGTGAGATTGTCAAAGAGGAATACAGATAAATGTGCATTTCCCCATATTTTGTGGTCAATATGCACAAGATGGGCAAGAAATAGCGGGAAATTTGCCCAAGCGCGGTGCGCTGCCCGTGCGCGGGGGGGCTTACGCCTCGGCGACGACCTCGCACTCGACGAGCACATCCTTGGGCAGGCGCGCGACCTCGACGCAGCTTCTGGCCGGGAAGGGCTCGGTGAAATAGGCGGCGTAGATGGCGTTGACGGTGGCGAAATCGTCCATGTTCTTGATGAACACCGTCGTCTTGACGGCCTTGGAGATGTCGCTGCCGGCCGCCTGCAGCACGGCGGTCAGGTTGCGGAAGACCTGATGCGCCTGCGCCTCGATGCCGTCGGCGATGACGCCGGTGGCGGGGTCGATGCCGATCTGGCCGGACGTGAACACGAACCCGCCGGAGACCTGCGCCTGCGCGTAGGGGCCGAGGGCTGCGGGAGCGTTTTTGGTGGCAACTGTTTTCATGATGATGACCTCCTGTCAGTCGATTTTTACGTGATAGCCGGATTGGATGAGCTGGCTGCGCACGCGGTCGCCGTGCGCCTTGTCGCCGACCTCGCACGAGACGTGCACGTCGATCTCGTTGGGGTTGAGTCCGGCGGTGAGCCGGTCATGCTCCACAGAGAGAATGTTCGCGCCGAGGGCGGCAATGTCGTTGAGCAGCTTGCCGAGGCTGCCGGGGCGGTCGAGCAGCGTGACCGTAAAGCGCAGGCGGCGGCTGCGCGCCACCAGACCCTGCTCGATGATGCACTGGATGAAGCTCACGTCGATGTTGCCGCCGGAGAGCAGGCACACGACGTTTTTGCCCTTGACGTCGACCTTGCCCTTGAGCACGGCGGCCACGGGCGTGGCGCCGGCGGGCTCGACGATCTGCTTGCAGCGCTCCATGAGCAGCAGCACGGCCTCGGAGATGTCGCGGTCGCTGACGGTGACGACGTCGTCGGCATACTGCTCGATGAGCGGCACGGTGAGGTCGCCGGGCACTTTGACGGCGATGCCGTCGGCGATGGTGGCGGCGGAGTCGGTCTGCACATAGCCGTGCGTGCGGAACGACTGCGCGATCGCGTCCGCACCCTCGGCCTGCACGCCGATGACCTGCACGCGGGGGTTGATCTGCTTGATGCATGCGGCCACACCGGCGAGCAGTCCGCCGCCGCCGGCCGGCACGATGACGACATCCGCCGTGGGCAGGTCGCCGAGGATCTCCAGACCGAGCGTGCCCTGACCTGCGATGACCTCGGGGTCGTTGTACGGGTGCAGGAACGTGGCGTGCTCCTGCTCGCAGATCTCGCGCGCTCTGGCGTAGGCATCGTCATAGCAGTCGCCCGCGAGCACGACGGTCGCGCCGTAGCCCTCGGTGGCCTTCGCCTTGGCGATGGGCGCGGTCTTGGGCATGACGATCGTGGCCGGGATGCCGAAGCGGTGCGCGGCGTAGGCCACGCCCTGCGCGTGGTTTCCGGCGGACGAGGCGACGACCGCGCCGGTCTCGCCGCGCTCGACAAGGGCGGCGATCTTGTTGCTCGCGCCGCGGATCTTGAACGAGCCGGTCTTCTGGCTGTTTTCGTACTTGAGATAGATGTTTCCGCCCGTCATGGCCGAGAACGTGGCCGACAGGTCGAGCTCCGTGTGGTGCAGCACGCCCTTGAGCCGCTGCTGCGCGCGTTCGAAGTCCTGCAAAGTGATGTCCACAGTATGCACCCCCGTGAGATGTTCCGTTTGGCTTTTTATAGTCTTACTATACAGCGTCAAAACCAGAAAAACAAGCGCTGCGGCGCAAAATGTCCGCGCGGCGGGAACTTTTTTGCAGCTTTGTTTTTGCCGGAAAAACATTCGCGCGTGACCTGCGCACGGCGCGCAGCGGACGCGCGCGCAAGCGGCATTTTACACAGATCAGAAAAGCGCTTTGCATATCTTACATATATCTTAAATTGTGAGGGTTTTCCTTGCGGACGCTTTTTCCGCGGCGTATAATGAGCCGAAACCGGGCGGCGCCGCCGCCCACGGGAGGGATCACCATGCTTGACATTCAACATCTGACCAAGACCTACGGCGAGAAAAAGGCCGTCGACGATCTGAGCCTGCGCATCGCGCCGGGCGAGATCTACGGCTTCATCGGGCACAACGGCGCCGGCAAGACGACGACGCTCAAGGCTGCCGTCGGCATCCTGCAGTTTGACGCGGGCGACATTTTCATCGGCGGCAGATCCATCCGCACCGACCCCCTCGGCTGCAAGCGGCAGCTGGCCTACATCCCGGACAACCCCGATCTGTACGATTTCATGAGCGGCATCCAGTACCTGAACTTCATCGCCGACATTTTCGGCATCCCGGCGGCGGAGCGCTGGGCGCGCATCGAGCCGCTGGCCGATGCGTTCGAGCTCACGGCCGATCTCGGTCAGCCCATCAGCGCGTATTCGCACGGCATGAAGCAGAAGCTCGCCATCATCGCCGCATGGATCCACGACCCGAAGCTCATCCTCATGGACGAGCCCTTCGTCGGGCTCGACCCGAAGGCGGCGCACCTGCTCAAGGGCATGATGCGTGCGGTGTGTGACGGCGGCGGCGCGATCTTCTTCTCGACGCACGTGCTCGAGGTGGCCGAAAAGCTCTGCGACAAGGTGGCCATCATTCGCAGCGGGCGGCTCATCCGCTCCGGCACGATGGAGGAGGTCAAGGGCGACGACAGCCTTGAGGACGTGTTTCTCGAGCTGGAGGATGCGCCATGCTGAGGACACTGCTGCGCAAACAGATGGCGGAGATCTTCCGCAACTATTTCTACGACCCGAAAAAGAACAAAATGCGCTCCAGGGGCGCGACGATCGCCTACATCGCGCTGTATGCGCTGCTGATGGTGGGCCTCCTCGGCGGAATGTTCGCGCTGCTGGCCGTCGGCATCTGCGCGCCGATGGCGGCGGCGGGCGTGGGCTGGCTGTACTATCTCGTCATGGGGCTGATCGCGGTGCTGCTCGGCGCGTTCGGGAGCGTGTTCAGCACGTATTCGAGCCTGTACCTGTCCAAGGACAACGACCTGCTGCTGTCGATGCCGATCCCGGTGCGCTATGTGATGGCCTCGCGCCTGCTGGGCGTGTATCTGCTGGGGCTGATGTACAGCGGCGTCGCCACCGTGCCGGCTGTGATCGTGTACTGGATCGCGGCGCCGGTCACGGCGGGGACGATCGTCGGCGGCGTACTGATGGTGCTGATCGTGTCCGTGATCGTGATGGTGCTCTCGTGCCTGCTCGGCTGGGTGGTCGCGCGCATCAGCCTGAGGCTGAAGAATAAGAGCTTCATCACCGTCATTCTGTCGCTGCTGTTTCTGGCGGCGTACTATTTCGTGTATTACAAGGCGCAGGGGCTCATCACGCTGCTGGCGGAAAACGCCGCCGTGTACGGCGCGAAGATCCGCGGCTCGGCCTACCTGCTGTACCTGTTCGGCAGCGTGGGCGCGGGCGACTGGCTTGCGATGGGGATCGTGACGCTCACGCAGGCGGCGCTGCTGGCGCTGACGCTGTGGGTCATCGCGCGCAGCTTCCTGAAGATCGCCACGGCGACCGGCAGCGTGCGCCGGGCGCGCTTCCGGCACAAGGCCGTGCGCGCGCAGAGCGTGCAGCGCGCGCTGCGCCAAAAGGAGCTGCGCCGCTTTGCCGCGAGCCCGAACTATATGCTCAACTGCGGCCTCGGCATCGTGATGCTGCCGGCGGCGGGCATCGCGCTGCTGATCAAGGGGCGCGCGCTCGCGCAGCTGCTCGACGGGGCGTTCGGCGCGGGGGCGGACATCGTGCCGGTGCTGCTGAGCGCGGCGCTGTGCCTGCTCGCGTCGATGAATGACATGGCGGCGCCGTCGGTGTCGCTCGAGGGCAGGCAGCTGTGGCTGGCGCAGTCGCTGCCGGTCACACCGTGGCAGGTGCTGCGCGCAAAGCTTGACACGCAGCTGCTGCTGACCGGCGTGCCGCTGCTGTTTTGTGCGCTGTGCGCGGTGATCACGCTGCCGGGCGGCGCGGCGGAAATGGCGCTGGCCGTCGTTGTGGCGCTGCTGTACACGCTGCTGAGCGCACTGGCGGCGCTCGCGCTCGGGCTCAGGCTGCCGAACCTGACATGGACCAACGAGATCACGCCCATCAAGCAGGGCGGCAGCGTGATGCTCGCGCTCTTTGTCAACTGGATCTATGCCATTGCGCTCGGCGGGCTGTACTTTCTGTGCGGCAGATATTTGAGCGCGGCGGCGTATCTGGCCATTTTCGCCGCCGTGACGGCGGCCGTCTGCGCGCTGCTGCTGCGCTGGGTGAAAAAGCGCGGCACGTGCATCTTCGCAGCGCTCTGAGAAAACGGAAAACCGCCTCTGTTTCATCGAAACAGAGGCGGTTTTGCTATTTGCTATGCGCTCGCGCTCACAGAACGAGCGAGGGCGCCGCGTACACGCGCGCCTTGAGCTCGCTGTTGAGCATGTACAGGCCCTTGGCATCCGAGCCGAAGAGCTCCATCTTCGTGATGAGGTCGGAGGCGTTTTTCTCCTCCTCGCCCTGCTCCTTGACGAACCAGTCGAGCAGCTGCATGGTGCGGAAATCGCGCTCGTCATACGCCGCGGCATAGATGCCGTTGATGAGCGAGGTGACGTACTGCTCATGCTCGAGCGCCTTCTTCAGCGGGGTCATGTGGTCGCCGCGCGTCCAGTCGGGCGCGTCGATCGCGCCGAAGCTGACGGCGACGCCGTTGTTGAGCAGGTACTGGAAAAACAGCAGCGCATGGTCGCGCTCCTCCTGCGCCTGCACGCGGTACCAGTTTTCAAAGCCGTCGAGACCGGCGGCCGCGTAGTAGTTGGCAAAGTCGAGATAGAGATAGGCGGAGTAAAACTCCTTGTTGATCTGCTCGTTGATGAGCCGGGCAACGGCTGCGTTCATGGGGGATACCTCCTGATTCAAAATAAGAATGATTCCTGATTTCTATCATACGGATTTTTTCCGTTTTGTCAAGCCCCGGGGGAAAAAATTGTGGCGCGGCGGCGCATTTCCTGTTAAGATGGCGGCAGAGCAAACAAGAAAACGGAGGAACACACATGGATTACAACGAAGTTTTGCAGCGCGCGCGCGAGCGCATCGGTCCGAAATGCAAGGTCTGCCCGGAGTGCAATGGTCTCGGCTGCGGCAACACGATGCCGGGCCCCGGCTCGAAAGCGCCCGGCAACGGCGCGAACGACAACTGGCGCGCGTGGCGGCGCTGGAGCCTGAACATGGACACGATCGCGCCGAACACGCCCGTGGACACGTCGCTCGCGCTCTTCGGGCGGACGTTTTCCCTGCCCGTGATCGCGGCGCCCATCGGCTCGCTGCGCGCGCAGTTCAACCCCGGCGACGACATCCGCGACTATAACGCCTGCGCAGCGGCTGCCGCGGCGCAGACCGGCATCGCCGCAAGCTTCGGCGACGGGCTGGACGCGCGCGTGTTCCCGCACGGGTGCGAGCTGTCGAAGCAGTACGGCGGCATCATGCTGCCGGTCATCAACCCGCTGTCGATGGACACGATCCGCGCGAACCTCGACCTCGCCAACGCAGCCGACCCCTTCGCCGTGAGCGTGGTCATCGACTCGGCCGGACTGCCGCATCTCAAGGCGGCCAGCCCCGATGCCGGCAGCAAGACGGTGGCGGAGCTGCGCGAGCTGTGCGACTATGCGCAGATGCCCATGATCCTCAAGGGCATCATGACGGCGTGCGGCGCGCAAAAGGCGGCGGAGGCCGGTGCGGCGGCGATCGTGGTGTCGAACCACGGCGGGCGCGTGCTGCCCGGCGCTGCGGCGACGGCGGACGTGCTGCCCGAGATCGCGGACGCGGTGGGCGGTCGCGTGAAGATCCTCGTCGACGGCGGCATCCGCTCGGGCACGGACATTTTCCGCGCGCTCGCGCTCGGCGCGGACGCGGTCATGATCTGCCGGCCGTTTCTCATCAGCTATTACGGCGGCGGCACGGAGGGCATCGTGACCTACGTGGAGAAGCTGCGCGCGGAGCTGACGGACGCGATGTATATGTGCGGCGCGCGGAAACTCAGCGATATTACGCGCGACATGGTGCGCGCCGTGCGCTGACAGGCGCGCAGCACCGGACAAAAATCAAGCAGCTGCGAAGCATTTGCTTCGCAGCTGCTTTGCGGTTATGCGGATAGGAGCGCTGCGCGCGAGCGTCTGGCGGTCACAGGTGCTGATTGCGCGGTATACGGTCATAATGCCGGATCAGCAGCGGCTCGATGGACGACAGCAGCTTCATGTCGAGATTGAAAAAGTAGATCGTGAACGTCACGGCGAACGCGCCCGCGCCCGCACCGAGCACTTTCCACACAAATTTCGGAATATGCATCGTTTCCTTCCTTTCTCACCACGCGTTTTCGTCCGGCAGGACCTCGATCGTCGGGTCGAGCGGCTCTTCGCGCATGACGGTGCGCATATAGGCGTTGAGCTGGTCGCGGATGGCCTGGCGCGTGTAGACGCGCGGGTCGCACAGGTCGTGGCAGACCCAGACGAGGTGGATGCCGCGTGCGCGCGCCTGCTCCTCAAACTGACCGTGCATACCGACGAGCGCCTTGCAGGACATATGCTCCCATAGGATGACCATATCGGCGTGCAGCGTCTCGCAGAACTCCCACAGATCGTCGACGAGCACCTTGTAGCCGCCGTGCGTGCGGTTGCGCATGATCATGTTTTCGTTGAGCCACGCCATGTCATAAAACGCCTGCTCGCGGTTTTCGGGCGTGTCCACGTCGGCGATCATGCGGGTGTTGACCAGCGAGAGCATATCCGTCAGCGGCACGATGCCCCAGCAGTGGATCATCCAGTTGAGCATATCGATGCAGTACTGCGGCTGCACGCCCCAGATGATGGCGCGGTGGCGATACTCCGGCGCCATCATGCGGTGCGCCTTGTTGCCGCGCTCGGCGTAGCGCATGATCTTGCGGTCGATGGGCGGGAACTTGGCCGAGCGGCCGCAGTTGCCCATGTAGTTCGTGTCGTTATACAGCGAGAACGGCGCGCCGACAAACTGCGGGTAGGGCGTGCTGTTCATCTCGAGCCACGCCAGACGGTTGCGCGTGGCGTCGTTGACGCGCTTGGCGCACTCGAAGTAGTGCGTCCAGTCCCACTTCTGCCCCGTGTGCTTCTCGACGAAGGCGATGACGTTGCGGATGTCCTGCGCGGCGTAATCCTGCACATCGTCCTCCTGATGGCGCATGGGCGCGACGAGCTGGAACGTCGGGATGCCGTATTCGCGCTCGAGGCGCTTGGCGATGATGCCGTTGCCCATGAGCGAGCCGTCGCAGGTGGTGTTGCACTGCACGGCGCAGACGCCGAGCACGGCGAAGTCGTCGTCGATGGAGCAGCCGGCCTCGGCCTCCGGCATGGGGCAGACGTCGCCCGCGATGCCGAACTGCTGCGCCACGTCGAGGTAGTGCGTGGAGGAGTTTTGCGTGAGCAGGTTTGCCACGAACATCGTCGGCACCTCACGCAGGATGGCCTTCACGTTCGGGAAGCCCATCATGAATGCGGTCATCTCGTTTTCATCCGTCAGCACGCAGCGGTTGGAAAACTCCACATCGTTGCCGGTGCGGCGGTCGCCGCGGAAGATGTCGTCCATGGTGGAGGCCACGTCGTAGACCACGAAGTCCATGGCCGTGTGCACGATGCGCAGCGCCTCATCGCGCAGCCCCATGGTGAACTTATCGACCATGTGCGGCACGGCGAGGTAGTTGGACATCCAGCGGTAGCGGAACATGGCCTTGATGTTGCGCGGCTTGACGATGAACTTTGCGAGGAGGGACAGAATGTACAGCCAGCGGCCGTAGTCATAGAGGGTGTCCTTGACGCCGCGCCACTCGCGCCGGCAGCGGACCTTTCCGCCGTCGAAGAGTACGCCGAGCTGCTGGTCGCCGATGCGCCGCTTGCCTTCATTGGTCACCATCATCGGACACCTCCCTGTATTTTCTTGATCTCTATGCTCTCGACGAAGGCCTGGACGCGCGTGCGCATCTGGCCAATCGAGGAGCGGATGTTGTACGGCCGGTCAACGGACAGCACAGGGAAGCCGTAGTCCTCGTGCAGCATCGACGAGCCGAGCGTGCGCTCATACGCCCACGGGTCGCAGAACTTGATCTGCTGGTAGAGGATGCCGTCGGCGTTGTACGCTCTGGCGATGTCGGCCACGTACTGCTTGCGGCCGTAGACCTTCTCCATGTTCATCGTGCGCGGACACTGACCGCGGTAGACATACTGGCGGCAGAGCTGCGTGAGCGCGTCCTCCTCGTCCGTGAGCGTGATCGGATCGCGTCCCGGCAGCGAGCCGAAGCAGAACCGGTCGGCGCAGACGTAAGCGCCGGTGTCCTCGATGAGCTTGATGAATTCGCTGTCGTCCACCTCGGAGCCGACGACGGCGATGCGCGCGCGGTAGGGCCGGTCGTCCGGTTCGCGGCGGCGCACTTCCTCGAGCGTCTCGGCGAGCTTGTCGATCAGCAGGTATTTCGGCGCGACATAGGTCGCCAGCGTCAGCACGTGGAACTCATAGCCCGTGATGCGCGGGCGCGCCTCCTTGCGAAACTCGCCCAGTGCGCGGATGAGCTCGCACACGCGGTTGTGCTCGGCGACCGCCTTGCGGATGGACGCGTCCGACACGTCCGTGCCGAAGGCGTCGTGCAGGGGCTTGAGGATGTGGTTTTTGCACTGGAGCACCAGCAGCTCCACGCCGTTTTCATCGGCCTTGAGCGGGATCTCCATGTACTGATAGAAGAAATTGCTCTTGTCCTTGCCCATGGTCTTGAGCAGCTCCATGTTCTCGACACAGCGGTTGATCATGGTGCAGCCGTCGGGCGCGATGACGCAGTCGGCGAAGTTGAAGCCGCCCTCGACCGCGCGCTCGAGCAGGGAGCGGGTGGTCTCGCACAGGAGGCTCGTCATGTAATAGGTCGCAATATCCATCGACCCGGTGTTCGGTGCGTGCAGGCGCACGCCGAAGGTGTTGTCCAGATTCATCAAGGGTTCGGGTGTGTTCTCGCAGACAAAGGCGACACATTTTTTGCCTTCCCGCTGGGCTTGGACAACAAGCGCGTTATTGGCCTCCTGCAGGAGGGCCTCAAAGTAGGTCAGGTGCTTCAGGTCTCTCATTGCTTGCATTCCCCCATTCTGGTTACACTTTTCTTTATTCTGTTTGTATCCTTTCTATACCGACTGCCGTGTTATCATTTTAACTTGAATACAGGACACGCGTCAATGATGTGATGATTTTTCATCACTATAGGCTCAAAACGTCGTGTAATGTTGTGCAGGATATACAAATATTTGGCTGCAATACCAATATGTACGTCAAGAAACCGGGCGCTCGTTCGGTTGATCACCGCCGCGCGCGCCGCTTCCGGCCGAAAAAGGGCAAAAAAATCCCCCCGGAGAAAGATGCAGACTGCACCCTTCCGGGGGGGAGATCAACGAATCCCGACTCAGAACGACACGCTCATGAACAGCGCCACGCAGCACAGCACGAGCGCCAGCGGCACGTAGACATAGCGGCCGACGCTGTACCAGACGGCGCCGTGCTGCCGGCGGCTGCCGGTGTTGACGGCGTCGAGCAGGTCGTCTTTTTTCATGACGTAGAACCACGAGATCGCACCGAGCGTTGCGCCGATGGGGATGATGTAGATCGACACGAAGTCCATCCACGGGCCCCACTTGGAGATCGGCTCCATGAGCAGACCGAAGCCGAGGCACAGCACGCACAGGATGCCGAGCACGGCGGTGCGGCTGAGCTTCGGGAACTTGTGCTGGAGCGATTCGGCGACGGCCTCGAACATGTTCTGCAGCGAGCTGACGCCGGCGAAGATCATGGCGACGTACAAAATGACGGCGAACAGGCGGCCGAGCGGGATGTCCTGCAGAATGGTCGGCAGCGTCACGAACAGCAGGCTCGGACCCGCGCCGACGTCCTGCCCGTAGGAGAAGCAGGCGGGGATGATGACCAGCGCGGCGACGACGGCGGCGATGGTGTCAAACAGCGCCGTGTGCTGCGCCACGTCCACGACGTCCTCCTCCTTGGACAGGTACGCGCCGTAGACGATCATGCCGCTGCCGGTGACGGACAGGGAGAAAAACGCCTGACCCATCGCCCAGACCCAGATCATCGGGTCCTTGAGCGCCTCCCAGCGGGGCGTGAACATGAACTTATAGCCCTCGGCCGAGCCGGGCAGCAGCGCCACGCGCACAGCCAGCACCACAAAGATGAGGAAAAACAGCGGCATCATGACCTTGTTGGTCTTTTCGATGCTGTGCGCGCCGAAAAACAGCGTCAGCAGCGTGCCGCCCACGACGATGATGTGATACGGGATGACGGAATACGGCTGCGAGGAGAACTCGCCGAACCACGCGGCAGCGTCGGCGGTCATGAGCGTGCCGGCGAGCGAATCGACCAGCGCCTTGAGGATATACGTCACGATGACGGCGTAGCCGATGGCGATGCACAGAGAGCCGGCCAGCGGCAGCCAGCCGAGGATGCCGCCGACCTTGCCGGCGGTCTTGCCGCGGGTGCCCCACGCCTCCTTGTATGCGCCGAGCGTGCCCGTGCCCGCGCGGCGGCCGATGGCGAACTCCGTCGGCAGGCCGACGGTGCCGAAGATGACCACAAACAGCAGGTAGATCAGCAGGAAGGCCCCGCCGCCGTTGCTGCCGAGCTTGTTCGGAAAGCCCCAGACGTTGGCCATGCCGACCGCCGAGCCGACGGAGGCCAGAATAAAGCCCCAGCGGCTGGCAAAATTTTTCGTGTCTTTCTTTTTCATGCGCTCTCCCATCCAGACGCGAAAACATCTGTGCGGCACGCGCCGCGCAGATGTCGGGTCTGTCCTCTCTTGATGGCCGTGTGGGCACTTTGCCCATACACAGCGGCTACATTTTAAAGGATTACAGTGAAAAAGTCAAGTCCTGACGCATTTTGTCAGGCGGCGGCGGGGTCTGCGCCTGCCCCGAACGGCCGCGCCGCGCCGCAAAAAAGCCCGGCCGGAAAACCGGTCGGGCTTTGGGGTGTATGGGTCTGACGGCTCAGAATTTGATCTCCTTGCCGGCCTTGCGCCACTGCTTGAACTCCGCGACGGCGGTGAACAGCGCGTCGGACGAGGAGTTGATGGCGGTCTCGAGCGAGTCCTGGATGACGCCGATGATGAAGCCGACGCCGACGACCTGCATGGCGACGTCGTTGGAGATGCCGAACAGGGAGCAGGCCATGGGGATGAGCAGCAGCGAGCCGCCCGCAACGCCGGACGCGCCGCACGCGCCGAGCGCCGCCATGACCGACAGGATGATCGCAACGGGCAGCTGCACGGTGATGCCGAGCGTGTGCACCGCGGCGAGCGCCATGACCGTGATCGTGACGGCGGCGCCGGCCATGTTGATGGTCGCGCCGAGCGGGATGGACACGGAGTAGAACTCCTTATCCAGGCCGAGGCTCTCGCACAGGGACATATTCACGGGGATGTTCGCGGCGGACGAGCGCGTGAAGAAGGCGGTCACGCCGCTCTCCCGGAGGCACTTGAACACCAGCGGATAGGGATTCTTGCGCATGACGATGAAGGCCATGAGAGGGTTGACGACGAGCGCCGAGAACAGCATGCAGCCCACGAGGATGAGCAGCAGCCTGCCGTACTCGGTGAAGATGGCCAGACCGCTCGTGGACACGGCCGTGAACACGAGACCGAGGATGCCGAAGGGGGCGAGATTGATGACGAAGCGCACCGCCTTCGTGACGGCCTCGGAGGCGTCGGCAAGGAAGCGCTTGGTCGAGTCAGCGGCGCCCTTGAACGCGAAGCCGAGCACGATGGCCCAGAACAGGATGCCGAGGAAGTTGCCGCTGACGATCGAGCCGATGGGGTTGGAGACGATGTTGGTCAGCAGGGTCGTGAAGATCTCCGCGAAGCTCTCGGGCGCGCTGTCGGAGACGGCCTCGGTCAGCGTGATGGTCACGGGGAAGAGGTAGCTTGCGGCGACGGCGATGACGGCCGCGAGGAACGTGGACACGAGGTAGAGCACGATGACGGTGCCGAACTGCTTGCCCATCTTCTCCTTGGACTGGGCGAGCGCGCTGATGATGAGCACGAACACGAGCAGCGGGGCGATCGCCTTGAGCGCGCCGACGAACAGATTGCCGAGGATGCCGATGCCGGGGGCGGTCACGGCGGCGTTGGGGATCAGCAGGGCGAGCGCCGTGCCGATGACCATGCCGATGACGATGCGCAGCACGAGGCTGACGCTGTTGTAGGCTTTGACAAGTTTCATTTCTTTCTTCTCTTTCCTTTTTGCTGTTTTTGCGATAAAGCCGCTTCAGCAGTTTAGCAAAGAGCCGTGGCAATGTCAACAGCAAAGCCGACCGGAATGCTGCCCTGCGCAGGGCGCAAATTCTCTTATTCAAAACGCACTGCTTTTAAAAGGCACATCGGGGCAGCCTGTGACCGCCCCGATGTGTTGTTGTTTTTTGGGGGGTTTCCCCGCTGTGCGCGTCAGATCTGCTCCTCGACGTCCTTGGCGTCGTGGTAGGCGATGAGCGCGTTGTAGAGCTTTTCGATGAGCTTCATGTCCGCGTTGGTCATGTATGCCAGAAACAGCAGACCAAAGAGCGCGGCGAGCACGATGAGCACGATCCAATACCAGGCCATATTCGTTCCTCCTTACCAGCTGAGTGCGTCTTCGTAATCCAACAGTGTGGGGTCAAGCGGCTTCTCGTTGAGCACCGTGACCATGTACTGGCTGAACGCCTCGCGCATCTCGCGGCGCGAGACCGTGCGCGGATCCATGACGTCGTGCGGGATCCAGATGAGGTGGATGCCGCGCTCGCGCGCCTGATCCTCGAACAGGCCGTGCAGGCCGCCGACGTTCTTGCACGACACGTGGTCGTACATGATGACGATGTTCGTGTGGAACTTCTCGCACATCTTCCAGCACTCGTCAAGCAGGTTGACGTAGCCGCCGTTGGTGTGCGAGCGCATCATCATCTTCTCGTAGCAGCGCGCGAGGTCGGCCAGCGCCTGCTCCTTGTCGCCGATGGTGATGGGCAGGTAGCTGAGCATGGCCTCCATGTCGTTGACGCAGGTGACGCCCCAGCAGTGCTGCGTCCAGTAGGTGAAGTTGGTGTAATAGTGCGCGGGGCACGCCCAGACGAGGCAGCGGTATTTCGGCCGGGGCGCGTTGGCCGCCTTGTCCTGCTCGTAGCCCTTGAGCATCATCTTCGTGACGCGCAGATCCGTCTTGTGCATGAACTTGTCCATGCAGGCCGCCGCCTGGAACTCATATTCGCGCTGCAGCGCCAGCGCCGCGCCGCAGACCTGCGGGTGGTCGGTGCAGTTGACGTCCCACTTTTCGACCATGCAGCGCGAGGTGTCGTTGTACATCCCGGCGTTTTTCCAGAAGGCATCCCAGTCCCACTTGACGCCGAACTGCTGCTCGAGAAATTCGATGCCCTTCTTGAGGTTCTTGACCGCGTAGGTCTGCACCTCCGGCTCGTTGACACGCTGCGGCGGCGTGATCTGGAACGAGGGCAGATCCCTGAAGTGCCGCGTGAGGATGTTCGTCTGCGAGATCGCACCGTCGCACGGCATCGTGCCGGTGAAGTAGCACTTGCCGACGCGCGGATAGTCGTCCACCACGGCGACGCCGCACTCGGCGGCGGGCTCGGGGCAGACGTCCGCCGGCAGACCGAGGTGCTCCATGGCGTCGATGTAGAACATACTGGCGTTCTGGTCGACCTCCGACGGCAGACCGACGGCGAACATGGCGATGTCGATCCACTTCACGGTGGGGAAGCCCATCATGATCAGGTGCGGGGTCATCTCGTCGAACATGACGGTGTTCTCGCGCAGCTTTGCCGCGCGCTTGCTGTTGGGGCGCAGGTTTTTATCGCGCACGATGATGTCACGCACGCCGAGGACGGAGTTATGCAGCACGGAGAAAAACTGGTTGTGCGCATAGCGCAGCTCCTTGCCGCGCAGACCCATGGTGTGGCGGTCGACCATGTGCGACGCGGTGAGGTAGGACACCATCCAGCGATAGCGCAGCATGGCCTTGACCATCAGGATCGGGTGGCAGCCGAGCTTTGCGGCCATGAAGCCGTAGAGATAGAGCCAGCGGAAGAAATCATAAAAGGTGTCCCGGACCCCGCGCCATTCGCGGGCGCGGAAGGCGCGGTGCTCGGCGGAATAGAAGCGGCCGAGGCCCTTGCCGGTTTTGGGGTTGTAGGCCATGTCAGTTGTCCTCCTTTTGCGCTGCGCGCAGCTGCTTCATTTCCAGACTCTCCACGAAGGCCTGCACGCGCGTGCGCAGCTGGCCGCTCTGCCCCGCGATGTAGGGGCGGTCGATGGAGAGGATGTGGATGCCGTAATCGCGCGGCATGACCTGGTTTGCGATCACGCGCTCATACGACCAGTAGGTGCAGAACTTCATCTGCTCGTAGATCGCGCCGTCGGCCCTGAAGTCGTGCACGAGTTGGGCGACGTGGTCGTTGCGGTACTGCACGCGGTGCAGCGCGCTCTGGCGCGGGCACTCGGTGTGCTGCAGATACCAGCGGCACACCTGCGTGAGCGCGTCCTCGCCGTCCGTGAGCACGATCTCCTGACGGCCGGGGAAGCTGCCGTAGCAGTAGCGGTCGGCGACCACCAGCGCACCGCAGCTCTCGATGAGCCGGATCAGGTCCGGGTCGTCGATCTCGGAGCCGACGACGGCGACGCGCACACGGTAGTTTTTCTGCGCATCGGTCTCTCGCGTTTTTACCTCGGCGAGCGTCTCGCGCAGCAGCGGCAGGATCAGCCGCTTCGGGCAGACATAGCTCACGAGCACGAGCACGGCGTATTCATAGCCCGTGACGGGCGGGTTGTCGAGCTTGCGCGTCTCGCCGATCTCGGTGAGGATGCGGCAGACCTCGTTGTGCTCGCTGACCGCGGCGCGGATGGCGGCGTCCGAGGTGTCGACGCCGTAGTTTTCGCGCATGGGCTTTAGGATCTTGCGCGAGATCTGCTCGCGGATGTGCTCGACGCAGTCCTCGTCATCGGAATACGGGATGTCGAGGTTGCAGTAGAAGAATTTGTCCTTGTCCGCACCCTGCGCGTGCATGATCTCCATGTTCTCGATGGCGCGGTTGTTGGCCTCGCACACGTCGACGCCCGCCATGGCGTGCAGGAAGCCGTAGCCGCCCTCGAGCGCGCGCTCGAGGATCGCGCGGGAAAACTCGCAGCTGTTGTTGGCCATGTAGTAGGTGGCCAGCTCCATGGATGTGGTGTGCGGCGCGCGCAGACGCACCGAAAAGCAGCTGCCCAGATTCAGCAGCACCTCCGGCGCGTGAAAGCAGGTATAGCCGATCGCCAGATCCCCCTCTGCCTCGGCCTGGCGGACGAGCTCGTTGTGCGCGTCGTCCAGCAGGCGCTCAAAGTACATCAAATGCTTCAGTTCCTTCATTGCGGCCCTTCTTTCTTTTGATTTCTGTCTTCCTTCTCCGCTTGTGTCAGTCACGCTGACACAAGCGGGTATACACAAATCCCGATTGCTCGGGATCTGTTGTGTATGTGGTTATCTGCCGCTGAGCGCGCGCACAAACATCTGGCTCAGGTGGCGCATCCGGCTGTCGTAATCGAGTGCGCTCGCGCTCGGCGAGCCGCCGATGGACAGGCGCTGCATGATGCCGAGGATCGCGTCGTAGGAGTTGTAGTAGATCTCCCGCACGTCGACCTCCGGGCTGATCGAGCCGTCGGCGAGCCCCTTGCGGATCGCCTTGGCCATCGGGCCGCCGGAGGTCTCAAACGGTTCGGGCGGCTGGTTTTTGATCTCGTGGAGCCTGCCCGCGGTGTGCAGCGTCAGCTCCGCGTCGAGCGTGAAGCGCATCCCGTTCGGGTCGAGGTGATAGAGCTGAGAATAGCAGATGAGGACGTTTTCCGCGTCCTGCAGGCCGGTCGTGCCGCCGCCGGACTCGGCGCGGGACATCCGGTCGATGCGCTCGAGGATGCGGTTCCAGTAGAGCAGGGACGCGGCCAGGACCAGATCGGCCTTGGTCTCGAAATAGCGAAAGACCGACCGCTCGGTGAGCCCGGAGCGCAGCGCGATGTCCGCGACCTTGGTCTTTTCGATCCCGTTGGCCAGAAAACAGTCCAGCGCGACCTGTGTGACCATGCGGATATTCTTTTCTCTCTGCTCCTCGTGCGGCAAGTGCGTTCGCCTCCTCTGCAATTGTCAGTTACACTGACAGGAGCAGTGTACCGCGAAAGGCGGGGAATGTCAAGCCCTTAACAGAGCGCGCGGAAAATAAAATGTGCCGCTCGGCAGCCCGAGCGGCACATTTATCCCCTTGTCAAAAAGTATTACTTTTTGACAGCTTTACGTTATGCTTTGCTTTTGGAAAAGAGCTCCTTGCCGTCGGCCGCGGTCAGGATGCCGCAGACGATGACGATGAGCGCGCAGATGATCGTCGTCGGCGTGAGCACGCTCGTGTCGCCGAGGAACACCGCCGTAAAGAAGATCGCCCAGGCGGCATACGTGACGTTGAGCGCCATGGACTTGGACGCGCCGATCGAGGCGATCGCGCGGTAGTAGCACAGGTAGGACAGCGTCGCGAAAAACGCCGCGACCGCGATGACGGGCAGCAGCCAGCCGGTGCCGGAGGTGAACAGGCTCACCGTGAAGCCCCAGCCGTGCAGCAGGGGCAGCAGCACGATGCCGTAAACCAGCGCGGAGGTGGTCTGGCGGATCTGCAGGGCATATTCGTCCTTTACGTCGGGGTCCTGCATGCACTTGGCGAGGATGACCGCCTCGATGCCCCAGCCGAAGGCGCACATCATCGCGCCGACGATGCCGAGCCAGAAATCGGTGATGTTCAGCTCCGGCGAATAGCTCAGGCCGTAGACGCCCAGCAGCGTCGCCAGCAGGAAGATCCAGCGGTACCACTGCATTTTTTCCTTGAGGAAGAAATAGGCGAGGATCGCGCCGATCGCGGGAAAGACCGCGCTGGCGACCGCGCCGATGGACGCGCCCATGTAGTTGATGGCGAGCACGTAGCCCGTCATGCCGATCGGCCCGCCGATGACGGCGGCGAGCATGACGAACTTGCCGCTCTTGGTCTTGAAGGCGGCCTTGTAGACATTCTTGAGGTTGCCGCGCACACCGTTATACAGCGTCGCCCAGAGCGCGGAAAACGCGTCGTGGATGAAGGTGCTCACAAACGGCGCGAGGAAGATGGCCTGCTCGGTCGAGATAAACGGCGCCATCGACAGCGCGATGCCGAGAACAACGGTCTCCACCGCCCAGGTCACGCCCGCTGCAATACCATAAAACATAGCTTTTGCTCCTTTCTGCGCCTTTGGCGCTCAGGCCTCGGAAAAGAGGCGGAGGTTTTCCTTCAGACGTGCATAGCGCTCCGCCGCCCAGTCCTCCATGGGCTGGCCGTCATACGGCACGCGGGTCTTTGCCCAGAGCGTCCAGAGGTAGTCGACATAGAGCTTGTTGGCAAGGAAATGCTTGTATTCGTTCTGATCGGGCTTGCTGCCGAGGTATTCGGTGAGCAGCAGCTCGTCGTTTTCCGGCGTGAACACGCCCTCGATCGAGACGTCGGCGAGGTCCCAGATGCCGTCGTTCATGCCGGCATACTCCCAGTCGATGAGATAGAGCCGGTCGTCGTCGGCCGAGACCACCCAGTTTTCGCACAGCGGGTCGTTGTGGCAGGGGACGCTGCGGATGTCGCAGATGCTGTCGATCTGCTGCTTGACGGCCATGACCGCCGCCTTGATCTGCGCATAGTCGTCGAACATGGGCACGCTGTTTTCCGCGATGATCTTCTCGTAGCCTGCGGCCATGTCGAACACCTCAAAGGGGACGCCGGTGTCGACGCCGCTGCCGTGCAGCGTCTTGAGCAGCTGCGCCGCCTGACGGATGCGCTTGTCGCCGCGCATCGTCTCGGCCGACATGGTGACGGCGTTCGGCACGAACTGCGACACTTTTTCGCCGTCGTCACCGAAGAAGTAGAGCTTGGCGTCGATGCCGAGGCGGCAGGCGAGCTCCGTGCTCACCTTCTCGTCGGCGCGGTCGATGAGCTCCTCCGTGCCCTCGCCGGGGATGCGCACCATGATGCGGCTGCCGTCGGCAAACGACACGCAGTAGGTGCGGTTGGTGAGACCGCCCATCCTCTGCACGTCGCTGTAATCGGAGTGCCCGAGCACCTCGTCGAGCAGCGCCCGGATCCGGGCAAGATCTGCCTGCACAATTTCTTTAGCCATTGATCTTCTCCATTTCTTTGTTTTTATAGTCGTATTGATACGTTTCGTTCTGATAACGGAAGGTGAAGCCGACCGCCTGCGTGCCGCCGCTCGCCTTGCGCGCGTGAAAATCGGTGAGCGCCGCCTCGCCGCAGCCGAGGCGCGCCGCGAGCTGGCGGATGATCTGCGAGCGGGTGTCGTCGATGTAGCTCGCGTCAAAGCCGCGCAGCTCGTCGAGGCTGTCAAACTCGAAGATGTCGTGCGCGTCATAGCGGCGGATGCGCAGCTTCAGCTCGTCGAGATGCGCGGCGTAGACCGCCTCCCAGAGCTTGTCGCGGATCTCCGGCGTGTCATACTCCCGCTCGAGGATCTCGACGAACTTCCGGCTGAAGGGCTCGGACCAGAACACGTGCCCCATCATGTACCACGCGTTCTCGCCGCCGATGCTGACCCGGTCGATATAGCCGTCACTGCCCTCGTAGACGCACCACTCGGACGTGGGCCCGTCGGCATAGAGCGCGGCATAATAGGCGTCGTCCACGCAGCACTCGAAGGGATTGCGCGAGAAGTAGTTGTCCGACGAGCAGATGTAGGAGTTGCCGAGCAGGTGGCGCGCGGCATAGATGCTTGAGTGGTTGTTGCGGCAGGTGTAGTCGGGGTTGTCGACGATGGTGACGCCGAACTTCTCCCGCAGGTACGCAAAGCGCTCCTTCATGTACCCGCCCACGAGCACGACGCTGTCGATGCCGGCGTCCCGGATCTGGCGGATCTGCCGCTCGATGAGCACCTCGCCGCGCACGGTGAGCAGGCTCTTGTGCGTCTCATACGACAGCGGCGCGAAGCGGCTGGAGGTGCCGGCGGCCATAATGACTGCGTTGTCTACTTTATACAAGGTCTCTCCTCCGTTCAATCGGCGCTGGTCAGCACGGTGTCGCTTGCGACCTGCGTCCAGGCGCTCTTGTTCCAGATGTCGCCGCTGACGGTGTACCAGTCGCCGGCGATGAACTGCGTGCCGCAGTTGACTTTGACGTCATAGATAAAGGAATGCAGCAGGTACTGCTCCTCCTTGGGCTTTGTCAGCTCGTCGATGCGGTGCCCCGTGAAGGGGTTGACGGGCTCGGCGATCACGTCTTTCACCGCCAGCAGCGGCACGTCGGCGGAGAGCATGAACTCGTTCGACGTCGTAAAGCCCGTGCTGTTGAAGTCCTTGACCAGCAGCAGCGAGGCGAAGCCCTCCGCATCCAGACCGTAGTCCGTGATCAGCTCGGGCACCTGCCCCAGCGTGTTGCCGTGGTCGGACATGATGATGATGCGCGTGTTGTCGTACACACCGTTTGCGCGCAGGTAATCAAACCACTTGCCGAGCTGGAGCAGCGCGGCGACGTTGCACTGATAGTGCATGTAGTCGCGGCGGTCCTTGACGGCCAGCGTCTGCCCGTTGAGGGTGAAGCGGTCGGCGTGCTCGCGCTCGTACTGCGTGTTGTCGACCTCCTCCGTCGGGGCATATTCGGGCTCCTGCAGCAGCATCAGCTCGTGCGTCGTCTCGTTGGTGAGCACCATGTAGGTGTTCTCGCCGCCCTTCGAGATGCGCGTGATGTTCGGCAGGTTTCCGAGCACGTTGTACGAGTCCATGAAGTATTTGCTGATGCCGCTCGCCGTGTACATATCGTCGCCCGTCTGGGTGCCGTAGCCGATCTCGGTGGCGACGTTGCCCTGATTGTAGGCGCCGTAGTCATAGAGGTTTGTCTGCACGCACAGGGGCGCGGCCTTCATGAGCGCGTAGCAGAAGAAGTTGCGCTTGTTGTTTTTGATCGACTGCTGCTGGATCGACGAATCCGTGAACTGACCGCAGACGTTGAACTTGCGGATGTCGGGATAGTCGTCGAAGATGGACAGGTCGGGCGTGTACTGATAGTTCGCGTACACCGGCTGGAGCACCGTCACGTCAAAGCCGTTCTGGTCGAACATGACCGGCAGCACCTTGAGCGCCTCGTTGTGCTTGTCGACGAGCGGCTCCTGATCGCGCGCATTCAGCGCGGCCGGCGTGTACTCATAGCCGCCGAACAGGGACGGCGTGCTGATGTTTGTCTTGACGCCGAGCGAGGCGGTGTTGCGGTAGTAGGTGAAGCCGTCAAACTGTGTCTGCAGCTCCGGCTTTTCGTTGAAAATGTAGGGGATGTAGGGTCCGATGGCGCGGTCGATCATGAGCACGACCACGTTCTTGCCCGTCTTGCTCAGGGTAAAGGTCGGGGCCTCGCTTTCGGCCGCTGCGCTTTTGATCTCGTTGATCGAGCGGCAGATGCCCACGGTGTTCACAGCCGACATGCACACGACGGCGATGATGCCCACGGCAAGGATGCCGGGGATGCGCCGCCGCCACCTGGACGCCGCGAAGGCGAACGCGGCGAAAATGACCAGCACGACGGCGAGGTTCACGAGCATCTGCCCGGTCGTGAACTGCAGCCCGTTGTCGAACACGAGCCCCGCCGAGAGGTTGCCGAGGCTGCGGCCGAAGAACATATAGTCCACCAGCGCGATGCCGCACAGCGCCCAGACGCACTTGTCCAGAAACGCCTTTACCGAGGGCTTGGCAAGGCTGTAGAAAATGCCGAACCAGATGACGAACGTGCCCACGGCGAAGCAGAAGGCGCTGACGATGTACCACATCGGGTGCAGGAAGCAGGTCATGTCCACGAATTCCTGCGGCGAGGAGTGGATGACCGCCGAGGGGATGAGCAGTCCCGTGAGCACGGCGAGGAAGATGCCGCCGGAGATAAAAAGCTTTTTGCTCGGCTGCGCGCCGCGCAGCTTCTCCGGCAGCCTGACCTTGCCCTTGCACAGCACGCTCAGCAGCGGGAGCTGCAGCACGATGGCCGCCGCGACGAAAAACACCAGACGGCGCGGCGTCGGCTGCCCGTAGAAAAACAGGCCGTAGACGGCGGCCGCGATGCCCGCGAGCGAGAAGAGCACGCCGAGGATGGCGGACGCATGCCGGAGCTTGTAGAAGATCGTCTTGAGCAGCGAGAAGAGGTTATTGAGCGTCCAGTAGAACACGAGCCCCGCCGGAGACGTGTAGAGAAACACGAGGAAAAACAGCGCCATGGCATACAGCTGCACCTTCGTTTTCGGCAGGCTGCCCTTGGTGAAGATGACGCAGGAGACGAGGTTGATCGCCGTCATGAGAAACGGCAGGACGTTGACCGTCACGCCTGCCACGGTCAGCAGTCCGTCGGGCGCGCCGAGGTCGCGGATGGGCCCGAAGGACACGCCGTGCAGCAGCTCAAGGTTCGAGAGGAAGGCGTAGGCCGCGATGAAAAACGGGATCTCGAGAAACAGCGACGTCGCGCCCTTGAGCACATAGGTCGGCTTGTAGTTGTTCTGCCGGTAGTAGGTCTGCAGCATCATCATGCGCTCGTCGCCGCGGAAGGTCTTTTTGATGTGCGCCACGCCCTTGTGCAGGCGCAGCTCCGTCTCGCGCTCCTCCTCCTGCATGGCGTCGGCGCGCCGGTAGAGCGGCAGCACGAGGAAGTTCATCGCAAGGCTCAGCGCGATGATGGCAAGGCCGGGGTCGCCGACGACCCGGTTGGCCATGACGAACACCACCTCAAACAGCAGCTGGAGCGGCTTGATGAGCAGCGTACCCAAAATGTCCCAGAATGACATGTTATTGTTCTCCTATCTCGGTGTCGGAGGCCGCCCTTGCGGACAGCTCCGCGAGCTTGCGCTCGAGGTAATCGGCCGTGTTGCGCGCGCCCTGCCCGATGTGCTCCCAGGTCTGCGCTCTGGCCTCGTCGCGCCCCGCCTGATAGCGGGGGTCGAGCAGGCAGGCGTCGATGAGCTCGCGCAGGTGCGGCATGTTCTCTTCGGTCAGCTTTTGCCCGATGCGCGGCAGCACGTCGAACGTCCAGTAGGGCGTGTCGAGCCACCACGCGTCGTAGGGCGCGTCGTCAAAGTCCGTGTCGGTGTAGATGACGGGCTTGTCGTACACGAGCGAGAAGTCGAAGATCACGCCCGAGAAGTCGGAGATAAGGATGTCCGAGCGGCGCAGCACGTCGTAGTTGTCCGCGTCGCGGTTCCACTCGAGCTGCGGCGAGTCGGGATAGGCGCGCATGAGCTTTTCCATCATGTCCTGCTCGGAGCGGAACGACTGCGGGTGCGGGCGGATGATGATGTGATACCCCGTCGCAAGCAGGGTGTCGATGATCCGGCCGCCGTATTTTTTGAGGATGGCGCTCTCGCCCCACGACGGCGCGAGCAGCACCGTGCGCTCGTGCTCCGGCAGCGGCGGGTCTGCGTGCAGCCGCGCGAGCATATCGTCCATGTACGGGATGCCGACCTTGACGATCTCCTTGGCGGGCAGCGCGCGCAGCTTTTCGAGCGCGCGCACCTGCTCGACCTGATACTGGCCCGAGAGCAGGATGGCGTCATAGTAGTCGATGCCGAACATCCGGTAGCCGCTGATGTCGCTGGCCGCGTGCGGCAGGTGGACGTAATAGTCGACCTGCTTCGAGCGCTTCCACTGGTAGACGTCCAGCCCCGGCGTCGTGGCCAGCACGACGGAGGCGTTGAGGAAGTTGAGCTTGGCGAAGGCCTTGTTGCCCTCCTCGATGAACTGCGCATGGATGTGCGGGAAGTCGTTTTCGAGCGCGGGGTCGTCCGGCGAGGCGGTCATGTAGACCGTGTCGATGCCCTTTTTGTCGAGCTCACGGCACACGGGGCGGAACACGCTCCAGTACCGCTTGTCATCCGAAAAAATGACCAGCGGGATCTTGTTTGTGCCGGTGTCGACCTTTTTGCCGCCGCTGAGCACAAAGCGCAGCTTTAAAAACCACGACTTGAGCATATACGTGACGGCGCCGATGATCCCGATGAGGATCGCAAAGAGCATGCTGCCCGTGCCGGGGTCAATGTAAAATCTCATTCTGGGTCTGTTCTCCTTCGATCGTTTCTGTTGCGTTCAAAATTCAGGCTGCCTCCCTGAGCAGCCGCCGCGCGCACAGCGCGCACAGCGCCGACACCGCCAGACAGGCCGCGGCCTGAGGCACGGCGGACACCGTGCCGCTGCCTGTGAGGTTGATGAGCGCGTGGGCGAGCAGCGGCAGGGCGATGCTGCCGGTCCTTTCGCGCACCGCCGTCAGCAGCAGCCCCGCGCCGAAGGCGCACAGCGCCTGCACCGCGGCGGCGGCAAAGCTCCCGCCGATGGCGCTGCCCAGATGCAAAAGCGCAAAGAGCGCCGAGGCTGCCCCGGCCGCCCCTGCCGCGCCGAGCCGTTCGCTCCAGACGGCCGGCAGCACGCCGCGAAACAGCACCTCCTCGCCGAACACGGCAAAGAGCAGGTACACCGCCTCCGCCGCCCCCGGCCACGTGCCGCCGAAGGCGGCGTTGAGCGCGGCGAACAGCAGCACCGGCAGCGACAGCAGCGCATCGCGCGCCGTCAGCCCTTTGCCGCGGCACAGACCGTAGCTGCGCAGCAGGCCGCGCGCGTGCAGATACCGCAGCAGCGCCGCCCAATACACCGCCAGCAGCGCCGGCGTGAGCAGCGGCGCCGCCGCCGGCGCGAGCGCGCGGGGCACGGCGAACAGCAGCCCGTATAAAAGCAACCAGAGCCAGAACATACGCGCCGCCCTTTCTCACAATGCAGTCAACGGGAAAATTATATGCCAATTTTACACCATATGCAAATAGTTTTTGCCCATATTTGACCCGATATGACATTCCGCGTCCGCGCGCCCGCACGGACGGGCTGCGGCGCCGGATAACCGTTTTGGCAGGCTGAAATGTTTATTAACAAACATTTGTTACACATATTGACATGATTCGGACAAAGTCCTATAATAAATGTGCGCTAACGTTCCGCGCTTGTGCAAGATGTCCAAATTTCGATGGCGGCGCGAGAACTGTGCAATGAAGGAGGGAATGCGCGAATGAGAGACCTGAAGCATCTGATCTATTTCGAGAACCTGCTGCAGCAGGCAAACAACGACCTGGTTCAGGCCGCCTGTGGGGACGGGCGGCTGGCGCTGGCATGGAACTGTTCGTACATACCGGAGGTTTTGCTGGATACGGACAAGTGCTTTGGCGTGCGTCTGCGCGCGCCGAACTGCACCAACCCCGACATGGCTACCTATTATATGACCAACCGCTCGTGCCCGTACTCCAAGAGCATCCTCGAGCGCGCGTTCGAGGGCGGCTACAACTTCATCTCCGCGCTCATCGGGCAGGAGTGCTGCACGACGATGAACCGCATGGAGCAGTATTTTGAATACTGCGAGCTGATCCCGAACGAGAAATTCTTCTGCACGTATCTCGACATGCCGCTGCGCAAGACCGAGTGGCACGCGGGCTATTACCGCCGCCAGATCGAGCAGAAGATCCTCCAGCCGCTCGAAAAGGTCTACGGCGTGGACTTTTCCGAGGCCAACCTGCGCAAGGCTGTTGAGCAGTTCAACGAGGTCTGCCGCATCATGACGGAGATCAACGCCATGCGCGAGGCGGAAAACCCCGTCATCACGGGCTATGAATTCCACGTCATCCAGCTGTGCACGCAGACGTGCCCGAAGGATCTCATCCTGCCCTACCTGCGCGAGACGCTGCAGGAGCTGCGCACGCGTGAGCCGGATCCGAAGCCGGGCTACCGTGCGCGTGTGCTCATCGCCGGCAGCGAGATCGACGACCCCGAGTTTACGAAAATGTGCGAGATGGCCGGCGGTCTCGTCGTGGCCGACCGCTACTGCTTCGGCTCGATGCCCGGCCGCGAGGAGATCCCGCTCGAGGAGGGCAAGGACGTTCTGCAGTCCATCGCCGACTACTATATGTGGCGCAACCAGTGCCCGCGCGCCATGGGACCCGAGAACATCATCGCGCGCAAGCGCTACATCTTCGATCTCGTGGAGAAATACCACGCCGATGGCATCATCGTCGAGAACATGAAGTTCTGCGAATACTGGGGCTACGAGCGCGCGCAGGACGGCATGTGGTTCTACGAGGGCTACGAGCTGCCGCGCAGCGTTCCGGTGTGCCAGATCGAGAAGGATTACACGAGCGCCGCCTCCGGCCAGCTGCGCACCCGGTTCCAGGCGTTCATTGAGTCGCTAGAGATCAAAAAGATCCAGGCGCAGCAGTAAGGGAGGGGCTCAACTATGTGGAAACGCAAACGCACGCTCAAAGAAGAATACGGCACGCTCGGCCACTTCCTGCGGGGTGACAACGACTGCCATTATCTCGGCGACCTGTACATCGAGGGCACGAACTTCTACCGCCACCGCGAATGGCGCGGCGTGCGGGACACGGCCTACGCCTTCGCCCGCTGGCTGCAGACCTGGGTCAAGATGGCCGGGCTCATCGGCCGCGACCCGGTGCGCATGGTGCGCGCCTTCTGGAAATACCGCTGGCTGAGCGCCTACCTCGCCACACCCATGATGGTCGACAAATGGATCGAGGGCGACCGCGGTATGGTGCTGCGCGCCGACCTGACGGCCATCGACTGCATGGTCTCGGACTCGATCACGACGATGTGGCGCGAGATCCGTGCCGACCGCCGCTTCGGCGAGAACAAGTGGACCGAGCGCACGATCGCCTTTGACTACACGCTGCCCAAGCACATCATCTACGGCTTCCCCGGCTACTACGGCATCAACATCCAGCAGCACGCGGCGTTCATGGTGCCGATCCTGAACAAGAACCTCGGCTCGTACTACGTCGATCAGGCCGTCAGCTGCGGCATCCCGGGCGACATGTGCACGCTGCCGCTCGTGGAGACCGGCGTCGCCGTCGAGGGCGAGTACCCCGACATCGGCAACTGCTGGCTCACGACCAACAACCCCTGCGACGCGAACATGATGGACAACGTCGCCATGTACCGCGCGCTCTCGGGCGACGGCAAAAAGGCCGTGCACCCGTTCACGACCCCGCTCATGTACGACGACCCGACCTGCAAGGAGCTCGGCGTGCACGAGGTGTACGAGGCCATCCACTTCCTCGAGGATCAGTTCCGGCAGCCGTTCAACTGGGACACGTTCATCCAGCACATCGAAAACACCAACCAGTTCAACCGCGAGGAGACCGAGCGCTGGGACATCTACGCCAAGACGAACAACGGCGCGCTCAACCCCGTGTGTCAGGGTCTGTTCCGCATCTACTTCTATCAGCAGGGCGGCAACGAATACTTCCTCAAGGCCTCGCGCAAGATCACGCGCATCTTCGACAAGTGCGTGCGCAGGAATATTGACACCTTCCCGCACACGCGCCACCGCGCGATCGCGTGGAGCTGCGGCTCGACGTATTACGCGCACGGCGTGCAGTGGCTGTATAACTGCTGGGGCATCCTGTGCCTGATCAACATGGACTCGCTCACCGGCCACAACATTGTCGACACCGAGGACCGCGACATCATGATGAGCGACGTGGCCGACTGGCACGCCCGCACCCCGATGCGCACGCACACCGTCGGCGGCAACCGCCACATCATGCAGATGTGGGAGACGGCGGAGAAGTTCAACTGCGACATGATCCTCATGTACGACGACATCGGCTGCAAGGGCATGGCCGGCGCACAGGGTCTGATCGAGGAGGAGATCCGCAAGCACAACGACCGCTTCCACGTCGTGTGGATGCCGCACTCGCTGATGGATCACCGCATCGTCTCGCCGCGGGAGGCGCGCAGCGCCGTCAACGAATACATGACCAGCGTCCTGCACGAGGAGCCGGTCGATCCGTCTCTGGTCGATTTTGACGACAGCATGGGCTGGTAAAGGAGGAGAGCCAATATGAAACGCAGCTTTGCAAAGTGCCTGTTCAAGGCCTTCGGCATCACCGGCGGCGCGCTGGCCGTGCTGTTCGTGATCTACTACTATAACCTCGACATGAAGCTCATGCGCTCGGTCGTCGTGCCGTTTCTGAACAAGCACTACGACAGCGTCAAGCGCGAGCACCAGATCTGACAGGGGGGAGCAAACGATGGCAGTCAATCAAAATGTCAATCCCCGGCCGCTGACCGCCGAGGAAAAGGAAAAACGCGCCCGCGGCATCTATGACAGCTTTGCGACCTATGTGGTCTTTTGCGATCACTGCCGCTATGTGCGCAAGACGAATATGTACATCATGCGCGCCGAGGCCTTCATCGACGAGCTCGACGCCCGCGGCGAGGTCTGCCCCCGCTGCGGCAGGCGCGCGTGGACGCTCGGCTACCCGATGGGCACGACGACCGGCTTCGTCAAGTTCTGACACATATCCGGACAGGCTCCCGCCATCGTGCGGGAGCCTTTTTTACGGCACAGCGCGGGGCAAAGCGCCCCACTTCGGCACAAGAAACAAAAATATGGTTCCCAAGACGCGCCGGGTATGTTATAGTGATGACAATCTCGCGCAAAAAAGAAGGAGGAGACACAATGGCACAACTCAGACCGAAGATCGTGAAGCTGGCGAAGATCATTGGGGGCGTTACCGGCATCACGACCAAGATCGACGAAAACGCGCCCGAATACTACTGCATGGCGGGCATCCTCTCGGATGACGAGGCGGACATCGCCATTGCCGCCGGTCTGCGCAAGGAGCGCACCGCGGGCTATCTCGCCAAGAAGGTCGGCAAGACCGTGGAGGAGATCGCGCCGCTGCTCGACAACCTCGTCTACTACGGCATCTTCCGCCGCTCGATGGACAAGGCGCTCGGCGAGGACGTGTATTATATGCAGATCTTCGCGCCCGGCATCCTCGAGATGATGGTCAACCAGAAGGAGCTGCTCGCCACGCATCCGGAGGTCGGCCGCGCGTTCGATGAGTACACCCGCAACCTCGCCGCGAGCATGGGCGCCATGATCCCCGACGGCTACGGTCTCATGCGCGTCATCCCGGTCGAGAGCGCGCTCGAGGGCATCGAGGGCGTGAGCGACTATGAGCGCATCTCGCACTATCTGGATAAGTATGACCGCTTTTCCGTGTCCCCGTGCTCGTGCCGCGCGTCGCGCTCGAGCCTTGGCGACGGCTGCGGCCACCTTGAGGAGGATATGTGCGTGCAGATGGGCAGAGGCGCCGAGCACTACATCCGCACCGGCCGCGCCAGGGAGATCACGCGCGAGCAGGCGCTGGAGATCATCCAGCGCGCGGAGGAAAACGGTCTCATGCACGACATGGTCAACATCGAGGAGCCGGGCGAGAGCGCGGCCATCTGCAACTGCTGCGCCTGCGCCTGCTTCGGTCTGCGCGTGGGTCTGATGTTCGGCGCGCGCGACGCGATCCGCTCCAACTACGTCGCCGAGGTGGACGAGGCCAAGTGCGTCGCCTGCGGTCAGTGCGTGGAGACCTGCCCCGGCAACGCGCTCAAGCTCGGTCAGAAGCTGTGCTCGACCGAGGATCTGACGCCGCAGCCGGATTACGTCAAGCTCTCCGAGACCATCCACCCCAAGCGCTCGTGGAACCCCGACTACCGCGAGGATCACGAGGACGTCATGCCCACCGGCACCGCGCCGTGCAAGACCGCCTGCCCCGCGCACGTGCCCGTGCAGGGCTATCTGAAGCTCGCCGCGCAGGGACGCTACACCGACGCGCTCGAGCTCATCAAGAAGGAGAACCCGTTCCCGGCTGTCTGCGGCCGCATCTGCAACAAGCGCTGCGAGACCGAGTGCACCCGCGGCGCGGTCGACGAGGCCGTCGCCATCGACGAGGTCAAGCGCTTCATCGCCGACCATGACCTGCACGAGGCCACGCGCTTTGTGCCGAAACTGTGCAACCAGATCGGCCGCCCGTACACGGAGAAGATCGCCGTCATCGGCGCGGGCCCCGCGGGCATGAGCTGCGCCTACTACCTTGCCAACAAGGGCTACCCCGTGACCGTGTTCGACCGCAACCCCGTCCCCGGCGGCATGCTCACGCTCGGCATTCCGGGCTTCCGCCTTGAAAAGGACGTGCTCAACGCCGAGATCGACATCCTGCGCGAGATGGGCGTCGAATTCCGCTGCGGCGTCGAGGTCGGTAAGGACATCACCATCGAACAGCTGCGCGAGCAGGGCTACAAGGGCTTTTATGTCGCCATCGGCGCGCAGAAGTCGGCCAGGCTCGGCATTGCGGGCGAGGAGCTCACGGGCGTCTACGGCGGCGTGGACTTCCTGCGCGCCGTGAACCTCGGCGAGCGGCCGGCCATCGGCAGACGCTGCGCCGTCATCGGCGGCGGCAACGTGGCCATGGACGTCTGCCGCAGCGCAGTGCGCCTCGGCGCGGACGAGACCTATGTCCTCTACCGCCGCAGCGAGGCAGAGCTGCCCGCCGACCCCGAGGAGGTCAGAGAGGCGATGGAAGAGGGCGTGCGCTTCCGCTTCCTGACCGCTCCGGTCGAGATCCTCGGCGCGGACGGCAAGGTCACCGGCATCCGGGTCGAGCGCATGGCGCTCGGCGAGCCGGACGAGAAGGGCCGCCGCAAGCCCGTCGGCACGGGCGAATTCGAGACGATCGCGCTCGAGTCCGTCATCGGCGCCATCGGCCAGACGGTCGACTGGGGCGCGCTCGACACCGGCGCGCTCACGACGACGAAAAAGGGCACGGCCGAGGCCGACGGCCTCACGTATCAGACCGCGCAGCCGGACATCTTCGTCGGCGGCGACTGCTACACCGGCCCGAAGTTTGCCATTGACGCCATCGCCGCCGGCAAGGAGGCCGCCATCAGCCTGCACCGCTTCGTGCACCCCGGCCAGACGCTCACCGCCGGCCGCGACCGCCGCGTGTACCGCGCGCTCGACAAGGAGCACGCGCTCATCGAGACGGCGGGCTTCGACAAGGATCACCGCCAGATGCCGGGCTACAACGCCGCCAAGGCCAGGACCTTCTCCGATGCGCGCGTCACGTTCACGGAGGAGCAGGTCAAAAAGGAGTGCGCCCGCTGCCTCGGCTGCGGCGCGACGAAGGTCGACAGCTACCTGTGCATCGGCTGCGGTCTGTGCACCACGAAGTGCAAGTTCGACGCCATCCATCTCAAGAAGGTGCGCGACTGGCACGCGGGCTCGTATGAGACCATGCCGATCAAGGTCGCCGAGGGCGTCGTCAAGCGCGCCGGCAGCATCGTCAAGAAGGCGGTCAGCAAGTAATGCACGAGCTGGCACTGTGCGACGCGCTGCTCAAAATGGTGCGCGACATCTCCCGCGAGGAGGCGCTCGACGGCGTGCGCAGCATCACGGTGCGCGTCGGGACGCTCTCGGGCGTCATCCCGCATTTTCTCACCGACTGCTGGGTCGCCGTGACCGACGGCACGGAGTATGACGGCGTGCCGCTGCGCGTCGAGACCGAGGCGGGGCGCGCCCGCTGTCTCGACTGCGGCGCGGAGTTTGAGGCCGACGTCAATGACCTCACCTGCCCCGCCTGCGGCGGGAAAAAGCTCATGCCGCTCACCGGCCGCGACATGACGCTGCAGGAGATCGAGGCGGATTAACCCCGCAAACAGCATAGAAAAATCCCCCCGAAAGCAATGGCTTTCGGGGGCATTGAGCCTGTCAAAAAGTATTACTTTTTGACAAAGGGGTTTGCGGCCTGACTGCAGCGCACGCGCCATCCGCTTTTGGCGGACGGCGCGCACGTTTGCAGGCCGAGAAGTATTTTCTTCGCCGCACATGTCGCCGAAGAAAATGATTGGGCTTTCTTTGCGCCTGCGGGCGCAAACTCTACGAGGTTTTGGGACAAGCTGAACGCCCCCGAAAGCCGTTGCTTTCGGGGGCATCTTTATATTATATGCAGATCAGAAGTCGGCGTTTCCGACCGTGCGCGGATGCAGCTCCACGTCGCGGATGTTGCTCACGCCGGTCAGGTACATGACCATGCGCTCAAAGCCGAGACCGAAGCCCGCGTGACGGCAGCTGCCGTAGCGGCGCAGGTCGAGATACCACCAGTAGTCGGCCTCGTTGAGACCGAGCTCCTGCATACGCTTGGTGAGCAGGTCGAGCCGCTCCTCGCGCTGGCTGCCGCCGATGATCTCGCCGATGCCCGGCACGAGGCAGTCCGCCGCGGCGACGGTCTTGCCGTCGTCGTTCAGGCGCATGTAAAACGCCTTGATGTCCTTCGGGTAATCCGTGACGAACACGGGTTTGTTGAACACCTGCTCGGTCAGGTAGCGCTCGTGCTCGGTCTGCAGGTCGATGCCCCACGAGACGGGGTAATCGAACTTGTGGCCGGACTCCTGCAGCAGCTTCACGGCGTCGGTATACGTGATGCGGCCGAAGTCGTTGTCCACGACGTTGTGCAGGCGCTCAAGCAGCCCCTTGTCCACGAAGGCGTTGAAAAACTCCAGCTCCTGCGGGCACTTTTCGAGCACGGTGTTGATGATGAACTTCACCATTGCCTCCATGCACTCGAGGTCGTCGTCGAGGTCGGCGAACGCCATCTCCGGCTCGATCATCCAGAACTCGGCGGCGTGGCGCTGGGTGTTGGAGTTCTCGGCGCGGAACGTCGGGCCGAAGGTGTACACGTCGCCGAAGGCGAGCGCGAAGTTTTCGGCGTTGAGCTGGCCGGACACGGTCAGGTTCGTGCTCTTGCCGAAGAAATCCTTGCTGAAATCGACCTTGCCGTCGTCCGTGCGCGGCAGGTTGTCGAGGTCGAGCGTCGTGACGCGGAACATCTCGCCCGCGCCCTCGCAGTCGGAGCCCGTGATGATCGGTGTCTGCACATAGACAAAGCCGCGCTCCTGGAAGAACGTGTGCACGGCCTGTGCCGCCACGCTGCGCACGCGGAACGTCGCGCTGAAGAGGTTCGTGCGCGGACGCAGATGCTGGATCGTGCGCAGAAATTCCACGCTGTGGCGCTTTTTCTGCAGCGGATAATCCGGCGCGGACGCGCCCTCGAGCGTGATGCTGTCGGCCTTGAGCTCGAACGGCTGCTTGGCGTCCGGCGTGAGCACGAGCTCGCCGTGCACGATGAACGCCGCGCCGACGTTCTGGCGGGCGATCTCGTCGTAGTTTTCGAGCTTGCCGCGCTCGAGCACGACCTGCAGGCTCTTGAAGCAGCTGCCGTCGTTGAGCTCGATAAAGCCGAAATTCTTCATGTCGCGGATCGTGCGCGCCCAGCCGCAGACGGTCAGGGTCTGGCCGCCGAAGGCCTCCGGCGCTGCGTAGATGCCGGCGATGTGCTGTCTTTTCATATCTTCCGCCTCGTTTTCGATGGATTTTATATAGGTAACTCTTATATTATACGCATTTGCGGCAGTTTTTTCAACCGCTTTTGCGCGTCAGGCAATGATGTGGATGGCCGCGTGGTTGTTGCTGAGCGTGACGTCCGTCGTCACGCCGCCGGCCTCACCGTCGCGCGTCCACGCCACGGGCTCTTCAAATGTGAAGCGCAGATTCTTCGACTGCACGAGGATGACGTTCTCGTTGTCGTAATACTGGTTGAGCACGCCCGTGATGATGCGGCTCAGGTCGCCGAACTGCTTCGGACGCCGGATGAGCAGCGTCTCAAACAGACCGTCGCCCAGACTCACGAGGTCCTTGCGCAGACGCACCATGCCAGCCACGGAGGTCGAGTTCGACACGCCGCCGAAGATGAAGTCCCCGTCGACCGTGCCGCCGTCATACTCCACGTGCGCGCAGTAGTGGTCGATGCTGTTGAGGCGGCTCATCGCCTCGAGCACGTAGGCCAGATGGCCGAGCGCCTGCTTTTCGTTCTGCGGCGTCTCATAGCTCACCGCAGTGAACGCGCCGAAGGCCGCCACGTAGGTGAAAAAGCTCTTGTCGCCGAAGCTGCCGACGTCGAATGCCGTCGGCGTGCCGGTCACAATGCGCAGCGCTGCGTCGGTCGCGTTTTTCGGCAGGCCGAGCGTCGAGGCCACGTCGTTGGTCGTGCCCATCGGGATGTAGCCGAGCGGGGGCGGGTTCGGCACCTGCATCAGGCCGGACACGACCTCGCTGAGTGTGCCGTCGCCGCCGATGCAGGCCACGGTGTCATATTCCGCCGCGTGCTGCGCCGCCATCAGCGTCGCGTCGCCGCGCCCCTGCGTGAAGTACACCGTCGTCAGATAGCCGCCGCTGTCGAGGATGTTCATCACTTCACCGAAGCCGTTTTTGTAGCCGCTGCGTCCGGCCATGGGGTTGATGATCAGCATCATGCGTTTTTTCATAGTCACCCTCCTGTCGGGATAGCAAAAAAGGGCATGGCGTACTGCCATGCCCCCGAGATTCTGTGATCAGCCAAGCTCGTTCATTTTCTGAGCCATTGCAGACTTCTTGTGCGCTGCGTTGTTCTTGTGGATCAGACCCTTGCCGGCCGCGCGGTCAACAGCCTGGACAGCAACTTTATAGGTACTGACGGCTGCGTCACGGTTGCCTTCGGCAACAGCCGCATCAAACTTCTTCAGGTTGGTCTTCAGGGCGGATTTCTCAGCCTTGTTTTTCATGTTCTGCAGCTTGGACTTCTCGTCTCTCTTCATTGCGGACTTGATGTTCGGCATTTCTCAATCGCCACCTCCTCCTATAAAATTCAGTCATGGATATGACCGTGCAATGTTCTGCAAGTGTTGATGATATCATCAAACCTTTCAAATTGCAAGCCTTTTTTTCAATTTTCATTATAATTGTATCCATTTGTGGCAACGCTTCCTGTGTGCCACAAGATGTGGCGTCAGAAAGGAGCAAACCATGCCGAATTTTCCCCGTACCGACCTCGCCGTCGAGGCCGAAGCCCTCCGCAGCGCCGCCGCCGCAGCGCAGCTGCCCGGTGTGCGCGCCGAGCAGACGCAGTGCCGCGGCTTTCCCGTGACGCAGGTGGAGGTGCTCGATGCGGCCGGCTCTGAAGCGTTATGTAAACCGATCGGGCGGTATGACACGCTCGACCTTACGCCCCTGCTGCGCCGCGCGGACGATGCCTTTGAAAACGCCGCGCTGACGCTCGCGGAGCTCCTGCGCGCCGCTCTGCCGCTGATGCCGGAGGCTTCCGTGCTCGTCGTCGGGCTCGGCAACCGGGCGATCACGCCCGACGCCGTCGGGCCGGACGCCATGCAGAGCGTGCTCGTCACGCGCCACCTGCGCGCGCAGCTGCCCGAGCAGTTCGGACACTTTCGTTCCGTGGCGGCGCTGACGCCCGGCGTGCTCGGCACAACGGGCGTGGAATCGGCCGAGCTCATCCGCGCCGTGGCCGGCCGCCTGCGCCCGGACGCCGTCATCGTGGTCGACGCGCTCGCCTGTGCGGAGCTTGAGCGCCTCGGCTGCACCGTGCAGCTCACCGACACCGGCATCACGCCCGGCAGCGGCGTCGGCAACGACCGCGCGGGGCTCGACCGCACAACGCTCGGCGTGCCGGTCGCGGCCATCGGACTGCCGACGGTCATCGACGCGGGCAGCCTTACGGACGACCCGCGCGCGGAGCGGATGTTCGTCACGCCGCGCGATATCGACGCAGTCGTGCGCGACGCCGCCAAACTCATCGGCTACGGCATCGACCTCGCGCTGCACGACGGTCTGACCGTGGCGGATCTCGACCTCCTGCTGTCGTGAACCATGTTTCACGTGAAACATTGCCCGCCGCGCCCGACATTGTTTCACGTGAAACAACATAAAAATTTGCCGCGGCGCCCGCAAGCGGTTGAAAACGACGCCGCGCGCTGGTATAATAGCGGCAAACACGATTTAGGGAGGCAAACCATGGGCAAAATCATTGCCGTCGCCAACCAGAAAGGCGGGGTCGGCAAGACGACGACGTGCGTGAACCTGACCTGCGCGCTCAAAAAGCGCGGGCGGCGCGTGCTCCTCGTCGACTGTGACCCGCAGGGCAACAGCACCTCCGGCATGGGTGTGGACAAGATCGTGACGCCCAATTGCTACGACCTGCTGATGAACGGCGCGGCCGCCGCCGACTGTATCCGCAGCACGAAATACGGCGACGTGCTGCCGGCAAATATGAATCTCTCCGGCTGCTCGGTCGAGCTCGTCGGCTCTGCTCAGCGGGAATACATCATGAAAAACGCGCTTGCACCGGTGCAGGCGGACTATGACTTCATCCTCATCGACTGTCCGCCGTCGCTCGAGCTGCTGACGATCAATGCGCTCGTCACGGCCGACAGCGTGCTCATCCCGGTGCAGTGCGAGTATTATGCGCTCGAGGGCATCGCCGATCTCATGCGCAGCATCAAAATGTGCAACAAGCGCCTCAATCCGGAGCTGAGCGTGCAGGGCATCGTCATGACCATGTACGACGGGCGCACAAAGCTGTCCGATCAGGTCGTGAACGAGGTGCGCAAATTCTTCGGCAAAAAGGTCTACAAGACCATGATCCCGCGCAACGTGCGCCTGTCCGAGGCGCCGAGCCACCGCAAACCCGCCATCGCCTACGACAAGGAGTCCAAGGGCGCGCGGGCGTACCTGCATCTGGCGGGAGAGCTCATCAAGCGCGAGGAAAAAGCGGCAAAAGCGGCGCAGGAGGCCGCTGCCGCCGCAAAGGAGGCGGAACATGGGTAAAGACGGAAAAAAAGGCCTCGGCATGGGGCTCGGGGCGCTGTTTGGGGAGGAATATCCGACCGCGCAGCCCGAGCGCGCGGAGACGGCGCCGGATCTGCTGCCGATCGAGAAGATCGAGCCGCGCGCCGACCAGCCGCGCAAGCGCTTTGACCCCGAGGCGCTGGAGCTGCTCGCCGAGTCCATCCGCACATACGGGCTCATCCAGCCGATCACGGTGCGGCCGCTTGACGGCGGCTTTTATCAGATCATCGCGGGCGAGCGCCGCTGGCGTGCCAGCCGTATGGCCGGGCTCAGGGAGGTGCCGGTGCGCATCCTCACGGCCGACGAACAGCGCGCCATGGAGATGGCGCTGGTCGAAAACCTGCAGCGCGAGGACCTCAACCCCATCGAAGAGGCGAAGGGCTACCGCGCCCTGCAGGACGTGTACGGCATGACGCAGGACGATGTGGCGCAGAGCGTGGGCAAATCGCGCCCCGCCGTCGCCAATGCGACGCGGCTGCTGGCGCTGTCGGAGCCGGTTTTAAAGCTCGTCGAGGACGGGTCGCTCTCCGCCGGCCACGCGCGCGCGCTGCTGCCGCTCAGCGACGCGCAGATGCAGCTCGCCGCGGCGAAGACCGTCATCGAAAAGGGACTCTCGGTGCGCCGTGCCGAGGCGCTGGCTGCGCAGCTGCTCAAGGAAACGCAGGGAAAAGCGGCGGCAAAGCCCGCCGGTGTCGATTATCTCGGCGAATGTGCGCGCCATCTCGAGCAGGTGCTCGGGCGCAAGGTGCGCATGACGCAGGGACGCAAGACCGGGCGCATCGAGCTGGAATACTACGACGCGGACGACCGCGAGGCGCTGCTGCAGGCGCTCGAGGGCATCGGCCGCAGAAACTGATACATATTGAATGATTGAGGAGACAGAGACAACATGATTGACATTCGACTCATCCGCGAAAACCCCGACCTCGTTCGGGAAAACATCCGTAAGAAGTTTCAGGACGCGAAGCTGCCGCTCGTCGACGAGGTGATCGAGCTCGACAAGGCCAACCGCGCCGCCATCAACGAGGCGTCGAACCTGCGCGCAGAGCGCAACGCCCTGTCGAAGCAGATCGGCATGCTCATGGGACAGGCGAAAAAAGACCCGTCCAAGCTTGCCGAGGCCGAGGCCGTCAAGGCGCAGGTCACCGCGCAGGCTGCGCGGCTCGCCGAGCTCGAGCAGCAGGAGGCCGAGCTTGAGGCCAAGATCCACAAGATCATGCTCACCATCCCGCAGATCATCGATCCGAGCGTACCGCTCGGCCCGGACGACAGCTGCAACGTCGAGGTGCAGCGCTTCGGCGACGCCGTCGTGCCGGATTTTCCGATCCCGTACCACACGGAGATCATGGAGCGCTTTGACGGCATCGATCTCGATGCCGCGCGCCGCGTCTCCGGCAACGGATTTTACTACCTCATGGGCGATATCGCGCGTCTGCACGAGGCTGTGCTGGCTTACGCGCGCGATTTCATGATCGATAAGGGCTTTACCTACTGCATCCCGCCGTTCATGATCCACGGCAATGTCGTCGAGGGCGTCATGAGCCAGACGGACATGGACGCTATGATGTACAAGATCGAGGGCGAGGATCTCTATCTGATCGGCACGAGCGAGCACTCCATGATCGGCCGCTACATCGACCAGATCCTCACCGAGGATCAGCTCCCGCAGACGATGACGTCCTATTCACCCTGCTTCCGCAAGGAAAAAGGCGCGCACGGCATCGAGGAGCGCGGCGTGTACCGCATCCACCAGTTTGAAAAGCAGGAGATGATCGTCGTCTGCCGCCCGGAGGAGAGCATGGACTGGTACGAAAAGCTCTGGCGCTACTCTGTCGAGCTCTTCCGCAGCCTTGACATTCCGGTGCGTCAGCTCGAGTGCTGCTCCGGTGACCTTGCCGACCTGAAGGTCAAGTCCTGCGATATTGAGGCGTGGAGCCCGCGCCAGCAGAAGTTTTTCGAGGTCTGCTCCTGCTCGAACCTCGGCGACGCGCAGGCGCGCCGTCTGCACATCCGCGTCAAGGGCAAGGACGGGAAGAATTACCTCGCCCACACGCTCAACAATACCTGCGTCGCCCCGCCGCGTATGCTCATCGCGTTCCTTGAGAACAACCTCCGTCCCGACGGCAGCGTCGTCATCCCCGAGGTGCTGCGTCCCTACATGGGCGGCAAGGAAGTTCTCGTGCCGAAGCACTGATCGTGCGCAGAAGGTTCGCTTTTTACAGATAGAATAAGGAGGCAGCATCATGAAAAAGCCCGGTTGGCTCGACGAATTCAAGACATTTATTTCGCGCGGCAACGTCATTGACCTGGCTGTCGGCGTCGTTGTCGGCGGCGCGTTCACGGCCATCGTCACCGCGCTCGTCAACGACATCATCAACCCGCTCATCTCGCTCATCATCGGCGGGCTGGATTTCTCCGGCGTGACCGTCGGCGTGTTCCCGATCGGCGATCTGATCATGGCGATCATCAATTTCCTGTGCATCTCGTTTGTCGTGTTCTGGATGGTGAAGGTCATCAACCGCTTCAACCGCAAGAAGGATGACGCTGCGGCCGAACCCGAACCGGAAGCACCGGCCGCGCCCACGACGGAGGAGCTGCTGGCGGACATTCTCGCCGAGCTCAAGCTCAAAAACAGCCGCGCCGCCGCAGCGAAAACGCTTGACGACGCAGCAGAGGAAAAATCTTCCGCCTCTGAGAGATAAAAAAGTACTTGACACCTCGGGGCTTATATGTTATAGTATATAAGCCTTGAGGGGTCAATTGCATATCGCGGAGTGGAGCAGTTCGGTAGCTCGTCGGGCTCATAACCCGGAGGTCGCAGGTTCAAATCCTGTCTCCGCAACCAGATCAAGTGGATGTAACGGATTTTCGTTACATCCACTTTTTTATCATCATGTCCGGAGCAGGTTCACGCCTGCTCCGTTTTTTATGCCGCGAAGCCCGCATCCTGCCGCGTTCCGTGCAGGAGCGAGCCATTGCCTTTGTGTGCGCTCCTGCTGATGATACGCCTGCTGCGTCCCGCGCGGGAGTGAACCGCAGGTTCCATGACAATCCGGCGGCTACGCGTTACAATCGGGGCAGAAAACAACCCGAAAGGCAGAGGTGACGACTTGATGAACCTGAAAGAAGCATTCCGCTATCAGAACAAGCTCCAGTCCTTCCTGGACGAAGCGCAGAGCATCCTCGACCGCGACGCCAACATCACGAAGGTCGAAAATACCTACCTGCGCCGCAAGGTCATGGCCGAGGCGGAGGACGAGACCGTCCTTGCCGTGCCGGAAACGGAGTATTACGAGCAGATCACGGACATTGCCCGTTTCCTTCTGCACCTGCTGGGCGAGAAGGAGACGCTCAGCGCCGCCATCCGCACGGCGAAGGATGCGCTGGACATCGACATGGACAGCGAGGTCAGCCTCAACGCCGCGCGTCAGAGCGTTGCCCGCACCTTCCGGCACATGAACGACCTGCGCTGCTGCGAGCAGACGATCCCCAACGGCGGCAGCGGCTACCGCTTCAATGCCGACGGCAATCAGATCACCTACCGCTGCGACGTACGGCGCGTGACCACGATCAACTACGACCGGAAGGTCATCCGCGCCGCCCTCACGCAGCTCGACCGGCGCGCGGACGCGACCTCGGCCAAAATCGACCTGTGTCTGGTCACGTCCGACGTGGCGTACACGCCGCCCTTTGACGTGAACGCGAGCTTCGCCGAGGCGTTTGCGCTCTACACCGGAAAAACCGGGACATAACGCCCCGGCGCAGACCGGCTGTTCCGGGTGCGGCAAGCCAAGAGCAAGCGGATGCCGGTTCAGGTGCAGATGAACGATAACGCTGCACAATTGCAAACGGAAACGACCCGAGCGGCTCGCTCAGCGAGCCTTTCTATTGAATTTGAAAGACAGCGCCCGGCTTCTCGTCCGGCGTCAAACGCGCAGGCGTCAGACCCGTTTTTTCGCGCAGACACCAATGCCCGCTTCCGAACTGACATCTCCCTCGTGCGGCAGGCAAGCCGTCCTCGACTTTGACGAGAAAAGAAAAACTATGTGTGATCTCCTTTCCCACGCGCAGCGCCCCGGCGTGACCTGTCACGCCGCCGGCCATGCGCCCGGGGCAAATGGCAGAAGCTGCGTCGGACGCTTGCCGTATCCGGAACAGCCGGTCTGAAAACAGTGTGAGCAGCAGGTCTCGGCCTGCTGCTCACAAACGATATCCGGATTTCCGGCGACGGGGATGAGGATCTGCTCCAACGACACCTCAAACAGCGCACCGAGCGCGTACAGATTGTCGACCGTCGGCAGAGTCTCGCCCTTTTGCCACTTGTAGATCGCCCGCGGTTCGGCAAAGCCAAAGTAGCTTTGCAGGTCGCGCACCGTCAGGCCGCGCGCCATGCGCAGGCGGCGGATGTTGTCGCCCGTGGCGGCAAGGTCGATCACGGGGTATGCTTTCAAGCCCATTCGGGTCGCCTCCTCAAAGAGTAATATTATAAAATACCAGAAATGGCGTAAAAAAGCAAGACCTGATTTTGAAACGGAGGAAAAAAGTGAGACAACCGCTGTATTGGCCGATTGAGAAGTTTTCCCTGCGATATGCCTGCTTCCTGTTTTTTGATACCGCCTCCTACCTTGCCGATCAGTTGTTTATCCGGCATCGGGTCAGGGTCTGGTTCGATCAGGAGTACGCGAAAAAGGGCTCGCCGTACATTGCGGTCTTGTGCCATGTCCGGAAAAAAGACGTGCCGCAGTTTCTGGACGCCTTGGAGGATCTGAAAAAGAGCATGCTGCTCTGCGGACATCCTGATTACGTGGCAGAGATTCATGCCCTTATGGATCCTGCGCAGCCGCTGAAAGGAGCTGAGACAACATGAATTCCACGCCGATGGCAAAGCGCAGCAAGCGCGCGCGCGTGAGCACCATGCCGCAAAGCGCGGCTCGTGGAACGGGCTTTCGCCGGTCACCCGTGTCGTGCAGAGCAAAAAGACCTATGACCGCAACCGCGTGAAACGAGAAGCCCGCCGCGCTTCCGGAGACTGAATCCCCCTCCGGGTATGAAAAAGTCAGACTTTTTCAAATTGAATGCTGGCATCCGCCGTCTTATAATGGTTCCAGAGATCAACGGGGAGGACAGCAGCATGAAAGATACCTTCAGCATTGACGATATGGCGCTGATCACAGGACTCTCGACCCGCACCATTCGCAGCTACATCGCGGACGGGTTTCTGGCCGGTGACAAGAGCAGCGGGGCATGGCGGTTCACGGCGGAACAGGTGTATGCGTTTTTGCGCAACAAGGCGGTCCGGCCGGCGCTGCGCGCCAAGAAAAACGCGATCGTTTACGATTTCATGGGCGCACCGCACAAAGAGCAGGACATGATGTGCGTCATGCTGGATCTTCCGTCTGATCAGGCGGGGCGTGCGTCCTTGCTCCTCTGCAAATATATGTGCGAACTCGAAGCAAAGACCGAGCTGCACTTTGCTTCGGACCGCCTTGGCGGAACATTCCGCATCATTCTCAGCGGAAACGATTCGGACGTCATGGCGCTGCTGACCCGTTATTACAAAGAGCGATAGCGCATCTTTGCGCGCCGCGCAAATGACGTGTGAGCCTCCGAAGCGCGCCATCGACAGCAAAAGCCGCCGGCGATCGCCGGCGGCTTTTGCTGTCGATGGGGCTGTTTTCCGGCGCGCTGCGTCACACCGTCACGCCTGACGGTGCAGGTGCGGCCCTGCGAGACAAAACGGCAGCTCGAGGTGGTTGCGCTCGAGCAGGGCGCGGTCATAGAGGATCTCGACCACGGAGCCGTCGGCCGCGATCTTCCCGTCGCTGAGCAGCAGGACGCGGTCGCAGGTGTCGAGAATGAGGTCAAGATCGTGTGAGGCGATGATCTTCGTCATCGGCAGGCGGTTGAGCGTGCGGATGAGCGTGCGGCGGTTTTGCGGGTCGAGCGCCGTGGACGGCTCGTCCATGAGCATGACGTCCGGCTCCATCGCGAGGATCGTGGCGATGGCGGCCATGCGCTTCTCGCCGCCGGACATCTTGTGGTTGTGCCGGTTTTTCAGATATTCGAGCCCGAGCTGCTGCAGCACCTCGTCCGCGCGCCGCTCGGCGTCCGCGCGCGCCATGCCGTAGTTGATGGGCCCGAAGATCATGTCCTCGAGCACGGTCGGCATGAACATCTGGTTGTCCGAATTCTGCAGCACGTAGCCGAGCTGCTTGCGGATGGCCGGCAGGTTTTCGCGCGACATGGTCAGGCCGCCGACCGTGATCTCGCCGCTGCACGCGATCAGCCCGAGCGCCGCGCGCATGATGGTCGATTTTCCGGCGCCGTTGGCGCCGATGAGCCCGACCTGCTCGCCGGGACGTATCTCAAAGCTCACGCCGTCGAGCACCCTGTGCTCGCCGTAGGAGAAGCTGACGTTTTCAAATTTGATCATATGCGTTCCTCACAGAAACATCGACCCAAGCAGAGCCGGAATATTATAGAGTCTGGTCAGCAGGATCAGCGCCGCGCACACGCACGCGCCAAGCCATGAACAGCGGCCGGACGCCTTGCCCTTGGCGTAGTAAAACTCGCCGGAAAACCCGCGCAGCTCCATGCTCTCGTAGAGCGCGTCCGCGCGGTCCATGCTGCGCAGCAGCAGCTGCCCGAGAAACGAGCCCCACGCGGAAATGTGCAGCCCCTTTTGCCCGGGCGCGCGCAGGTGATACGCCTCCGTCATGACGGCGACCTCCTCAAGCAGCACGCTGATGTAGCGAAACGTCAGCAGCAGGAGCGAGGTGAGCATCTTCGGAAAATGCAGCCGCCGCAGCGCGCGGCAGATCTCCTCGATCGACGTGGTCGCCACGAGCAGAAACGACGCCATCAGGCAAAACACGCCCTTCATCATCAGCGTGAGCATGGAGATGACGCCGCCGCTGACGCCGACACTGCCGATGTGCAGCAGGATCGTCCTGTCAAACAGCGGGTTGAACAGACCCACGGCGCACACAAGCGGCATCACGATGCGCAGCTTGTGAAAGCAGGTGTGCACGGCGATGCCCGCCATCTGGTAGGCCACGACCGGGAACAGCACCATGAAAAACAGCCCCGTGATGTCATATTTGTGGAATGACACCGTCACAAAGATATAAAACACGGTCAGCAGCAGCTTGGACAGCGGGTCCATGCTGTGCACCGGAGAGTCCATAGCGGCGAGCTCGTCCATCGCCTTGAGTTCTTCGCACGCTTTTTCTGCCTTGTTCACGCCCGCACGCCTCCTTCCAACAACGGCTTTTGCGGCAAGCCGTTTGGCTTGCCGCAAAAGGATGCGAAATACCGGTTATTTTGCTTCATCCGCCGTTTTCTTTTTGCGGAAGAAGCCGCCCGCGAGACACACAAGCACTGCGACGCCCGCGACCATGGCCGAGCCCACGATGCCGGACACCGTCGTGCCGGCCGGGTTCTCATCGTCCGATGCAAACGCGTAATCGGGCAGGAACGCGGTCTTTTCCTGGATCGCTTCCGCCTTTTCCGAGGCGCTGCTCGACAGGCCGTAGTCGTCCTCGTCGAGGCTCATGTTGGTGCTGTAGCCGGCCTCTTCGTTGCCGAACAGCGCCCACTCCAGACCGTCGGGGTTGCCGCTGGCGATGAGGGACAGACCGCCGCCGACAACGGCGACTGCAACGGCGAGGATCGCGATCGTGGTCTTCATGGAGCACTTGTCCTTGACCTCGCCGTCCATCTTGACGGCGGAGAGCAGCTCGGGGCGCGTCTCGTAGATGAACAGCAGCACGGCCGAGGTGATGACGCCCTCGATCAGGCCGACCGCGAGGTGGATGGGCTGCATCAGCGCGCAGAACGTGCCGAACGGCAGCTCGGTGATGCCGGAGACGGTCGTCTCAAGCACGACGGAGAACGCGCCGAGCTGGAGCGTGACCACACAGCCGAGGACGGACGCGAGGATGATCTTGATGCGGTTGGCCGCATTGACGCCTCTGGAGGCAAAGAGGTTGCTGCGCATGATCGGGCGATAGATCAGGAAGTAGCCGACGAAGCAGCCGTAAAACGCCATGTTCCAGCAGTTTGCGCCGAGGGCCATGAGGCCGCCGTCGGCAAAGAACAGGCACTGGATCGTGAGGATGACGACCATGGACAAAAACCCTGCCCACGGCCCCAGGACGCCGGAGAGCATCATGCCGCCGCACATATGTCCGGAAGAGCCCGTGCCGGGGATGGTGTAGTTGATCATCTGACCCGCGAACACGAGCGCCGCCATGACGGCCATGGCCGGAAGCTTTTTGGAGGTGGGCTCCAGGCCCAGCTTTTCTTCTTTCCGGAGCTTTGCAATGGATACGCCCACAGTGGCGGCCGAGGCTGCGTACATCGTCGCGGCGACAGCCGGTGCGAGCAAAGCATCTGCCATATGCATAATGGATGCCCTCTTTCGTTACGTTTTTGTTTATCCTCGTTCATTATACGAGCGGTGCAGAATGTGCACAAGCCCCCATGGGGGATGTGTACGGCGTTTTTTTGCGATTTTTTCAAAAAAATATCCCCGTGGGGAGCTTGCGCGCCGCGCGGCGCGCCGCTATACTGAGGCCATACTTCAGGTCGTTTCCAATTGCTTCAGGTCTTTTGCCCTGCGCCCGCGCCGATCCCCCCCTGTCGGCGCGGGCGCACCCCTTTTAAAAAACGAAAAAGCGCCGGAAAAGGCTTGCCAAAAGTTAGACAAGATGATAAAGTGAATTGGTATGTGTCAATTTGCCGGGAACACCGGCGGGCAGCCGTGCGCGTGGGAAGCGCCGTCTGCCGGAAAGGGGAACAAAGAAGATGGGTTATCTGAAATATCTCAAGCTCATGAACCGCATGAACGAGGTCACGCAGGTGCCGCAGCCGCCGGTGCCGCAGTTTGAAAAATACTGCAAGCTGTTCGTGACCGACGAAGAGTATGACATCATGATGGGCATGAAGCTGCGCGGCAACACCGAGGCGGAGCTGCGCGCGCTCTACACGGGCAGCGACTGGGCCGGCACGCTCTACGACATGTGCCGCAAGGGCTTCCTGCTCAAGATCTACGACGGGCCGGAGCCGACCTTCGACCTCGCGCCGATGCTGCCGGGCTGGTTTGAGTTTCCGCTGTCGACGGGCGAGGACAATGAGACGCTGCAAAAGGCGTCGGAGCTGTTTACCTCGGCCATCAACATGGTCACCACGCTCAATGTCGAGCCGCTGCGCACGGGCTACGCCGTCATGAACAACCTCAACAAGCTCAAGGGCGACAAGGGCCACATGGAGGTCGCGCTCCCGCTCGAGGGCAAGGCCGCCGGCAAGGTCGTGCACGTCGACCGCAAGCTCTCCAACGACACGACGAGCGTCGTGCCGAGCTATCAGCTCGAGGCGTATCTTGACAGCCTTCCGGACGATTCGCCCATCAGCGTCATGCACTGCTTCTGCCGCAACATCCGCCGCAGAGAGGGCATGCAGCCCAAGCACCCCACGCCGGATGAGGTCTGCCTGTGCGTCGGCAACATCGCCAAGCAGATCATCGAGTACGGCGTCGGCCGTCAGGTCAGCAAGGCCGAGGCGCGCCAGATCCTCGTTGACTGCGAGAAGAAGGGCTGCGTGCATCAGGTGTTCCACTACGCCTGCAACATGGACGAGGAGACGACCGCCATCTGCAACTGCGACACGCAGTGCTGTGAGATGCTCGGCTCGTACACGCGCGGCGGCATGCAGCCGCTGTATATGCGCGCGCACGCAAAGCCCGTCATCGTCCATCCGGAAAACTGCAACGGCTGCAACATCTGCAACCACTTCTGCCCGACCGTGGCCACCGGCTTCAATGCGCAGACCGGCAAGGTGTTTGTGGAGTATCAGCGCTGCATCGGCTGCGGCGTGTGCGTCACGAAGTGCCCGAAGGACGTGCGCAAGATGGTCGACGGCGACCGCGTGCTCTTCTGCAAGCCGCTCAAGAAGTCGCTCGTGCGCGAGCGCAACGTCCGCCGCCAGCCGAAGAAGAACTGAATGCACGAGGCGGCCATTGCCAAAGAGGTCTTTGACATCGCGCAGCAGGCGATGACGGAAAACGGCCTCACGCGCCTCACGCGCATCGTCATGGACATCGGCGAATACTCCGCCGTTGTGCCCGAGCAGCTGCAGTTCGTGTTCCGGATCGCGGTGCACAACACCGCCATGGACGGCTGCGTGCTCGAGATCCATGACCTGCCCGGCGAGCTGGGCATGTACGTGCGCACGATCGAGGGCGAGTAGGCGCGTACATAATTTCATCAGGAAAAAGCGGAACGCCCGCAGGGACAACAGTCCCTGCGGGCGTGAAACGGTCAAAAAAGTACTACTTTTTTGACAAAGGGGTTTGCGGCCTGACTGCAGCGCACGCGCTGACCGTCGGAGACGGACAGCGCGCACGTTTGCAGGCCGAGCGGTATTTTCTTCGCCGCACATGTCGCCGAAGAAAATGACCGGACTTTCTTTGCGCCTGCGGGCGCAAACTCTACGAGGTTTTTGACAAGCTGACGCCCGCAGGGACAACAGTCCCTGCGGGCGTGTTTTTGTGCTTTAGATGTAGAAGGCCGGCTCCTTGCGTCCGACGCAGTATTTTTTCACCGTCGCGGCGGCGGCCAGCCGCAGCGGCAGCGGCACGCTGCGCGCCGTCTGCGGGCAGATCTGGATGCAGCGCATGCAGGAGATGCACTTGCTCTTGTCGACCTTTTTCGGCGCGTCCTTCGGGATCGCTCCGGCGGGGCAGTTGTCCGCGCACAGGCCGCAGCCGATGCAGCGCAGGCCGCCGGTCGGCTTGAGCGGCAGACCGCTGTAGCCGCAGTAGGGTGCCTTTCCGGGCACGGTGATCTCGGCGGGCGCGTCCCCGGCGAGCTTGGACGCAAGCTGCGTGCAGAACGCCGCGATCTTGGCGCGGTCGGATGCATCCGGACGTCCGGCGGCGATGTCGGTGTTGATCGAGTGCGGCGCGATGACCTCCGCCGCCGCCGTCACGCGAAAGCCGAGCGGCGCAAGCGTGTCGCGCATTTCCAGCAGCGCGTCGTCCACGGCGCGGTTGCCGAACACGGCCACGAGCGCGGCCGGAGTGTCCGTCCCGCGCAGGGCGCGCACGCGCGCAAGGCACGGCTCGGGCACGCGCCCGCCGTAGACCGGGAAGAACAGCAGCAGGCGGTCGTCGGCTGTGAAGGTTTTCGCCTCGGCGTGCACGGTGATGTCGGTACAGGCGTCCGGCACGCCGAGCTGCTCGGCGAAGAGACCGGCGGCGGTCTTCGTGCCGCCCGTGGGGCTGAAGAAATACAGGTGCAGATTGTGCGGTTGCATAGCATTGCCTCCCTTTGTGTGCGCGTTTGTGTCTGTGTGTCCATCATAGCAAACACCGCGCACGATTGCAACCGCCGCGCCGCTTGCCGCGCCGGAGCGCGTGTGCTATACTGACAGCAGCAACACGAAAGGGGGCGGCCGCCGTGCGCGAATCCGCGACGAAAAAAGTGATCGCCGAGAGCCTCAAGCGCCGTATGCTCCGGCACAATCTGACGGACATCACCGTGACCGACCTGTGCGCGGACGCGGAGATCAACCGCCGCACGTTTTACCGGCACTTCACGGACAAGTACCAGCTCGTGACGTGGATCTACGAAAACGGCTTCCAGAAGGCCATCGGCGGCGATGAGCCGGGGCTGTTCGACCTCTTCGGCCGCGTGTGTACATATCTGTACGCCGACCGCGCGTTTTATGCCCGCGCGCTCACGTTCACGGGGCAGAACTCGTTCCGCGATTTTCTCTGTGACCGGCTGCGCCCGTATCTGCGGGCGGATTTTGCCGATCTTTTTTCCAGTCCGGAGACCGAGGCGTTCATGTCCGGGAAGATGGCGAACGTGGTCATCGACATCGTGCAAAACTGGCTCGAGCAGCCGGATTGCCCGCCGCCAGAGGTGTTTGCGCCGTGGGCGCTGCACCTGTGGCGGGACATTATGGGGCGCTGGAAAGACCTCGGCGACGCGTGGGAGCACACTTCAGACCACAAAAACGCATAAATGAGGCAAAAAGCCACAGGACTTCGGCTCTGTGGCTTTTCTTGTGGCGCAAATCGTTCTATGCTTGCCTTACCCCCTAATTGGATGTGCGCAGGCGCGGAGAGTGTGGTTCCGGTCTTTCATGGTGCTCCTCCACCCGTTGCGCGACGGCTGCCTGCGCCTCCAACTTTGTCCTTTCTGCGGATCGGGAGCGATCCCGCTTTTCTTTGATAACAAGCGCCCCGGACTGCATCTGCAGCCCGGGGCGCTTGTGTTTGCCGGAAAACTTATGGGTCGTGACCGGAATCACATGGAAAAACCGCCGCTGGCTCGGGCAGCGGCGGTTTTGGTGTTTGCCCACGCGCCCCTTGCGGGGCGCGACGATTGCGGCCGCACGGCCGAAGGGCGGAAACCGAATTCAAGCAGCTGAAAATTGACTGCAGCACTTCTGCTCTCTTGCGAAAGCGGCTTGCATAGACTACCGGAATTTGCAGAAAATAGGGTTGCCGAAACGCAAAACAGAGCAAAGGAGTTTTCCGACTATGAAGGCAACCGGAATCGTGCGCCGGATCGATGATCTCGGCCGCGTGGTCATCCCCAAGGAGATCCGCCGCACCATGCGTATCCGCGAGGGCGACCCGTTGGAGATCTACACGGACACCGACGGGCGGGTCGTTTTTAAGAAGTATTCCCCGATGGGCGAGCTGTCCGAGTTCGCCGTGCAGATCTGCGACGCGCTGCACAAGACCACCGGCACGATCGCCGCCGTGTGCGACCGCGACACCGTCATCGCCGTGGCCGGCGGCGGCAAGCGGGAGCTGCTCGAGCGGCGCGTCAGCCGCGAGCTTGAGGAGCTCATGGCCGCACGCGGCCAGTATGCGGCCGACAGCTGCACACTGCCGGTCGCAGAGACCGATGAGCGCTACGCCGTGGCCGTGGCCGCGCCCATCCTCTCCGAGGGCGACGTGCTCGGCTGCGTGCTGTTTGTCGCCGCGCGCGGCGGCGCACCTGCCGGAGACGCCGAGCGCAAGCTCGCACAGGCGGTCTCCGGCTTTCTCGGCAAGCAGCTCGAGAGTTGAGCCCCCCAAAAAGCGGCAAAAAAGACCTCCGGGCGAACCCGGAGGTCTTTCGCTATGCGTGCAGCCATTGCGCGCCCTGTACGCCGCAGGTGCGCCTTGGTCTCTGAGACGGGATGAACGTGCCGATGACGGAGAACAATGGTAGATAACGCGGTAAAAGAGATCAGATTAAAGAGAAAAGAATTGATAAAAAAGAGATGGGTCAGATCGCAAATGGACAAAAACAATGCGTACGCAGCCATCCCAACTGCACTATGGTAGTTGCAGTTTAGCTCAGCGGCGCCGAAAAGTCAAGGGATAATCGCCTGATTTCTGTAAATTCAGGGATTGACAGGAAATTCACGCGCATGGCAAAACTCTGGCAAAGGAAAACCGTTGAACTTTGCGGCGTTCTGATGTAAAATAAAAGGTACGCAATGAAGCGATACCGCAAGCAAGAGGGAGGTACGGTGCATGACCGTATTGGTGACCGGCGGCATGGGCTACATCGGCAGCCACACGTGCGTGGAGCTGCTCGAGCAGGGCATGGATGTCGTCGTGGTGGACAATCTCGTCAACAGCAGCGCGGAGGCGGGCAGACGGATCGAGCAGATCACGGGCAGGCCGCTGAAATTCTATCAGATGGACGTGCGCGACCGCGCCGGACTCGACCGCATTTTTACCGAGCAGAAGATCGACTGCGTCATCCATTTTGCCGGCCTCAAGGCCGTGGGCGAGTCGGTACATATGCCGCTGGAATATTACGACAACAACCTTGGCTCGACTGTCACGCTCTGCGAGGCGATGCGCGACCACGGAGTCAAGCAGATCATCTTCTCGTCGTCGGCGACGGTGTACTCCGGCGATAACGACATGCCGCTCTACGAGACATCCCGCACCGGCAGCTGCACAAACCCCTACGGCTGGACGAAGTACGTCTGCGAGCAGATCCTGCGCGACTGCGTGGTGGCCGACCCGAGCTGGTCGGTCGTGCTGCTGCGCTACTTCAACCCCATCGGCGCGCACCCGAGCGGACTCATCGGCGAGGATCCGCGCGGCGTGCCGAACAACCTCATGCCCTACATCTCGCAGACGGCCATCGGCCGGCGGGAGTGCCTGAGCATATTCGGCGACGACTATGACACGCCCGACGGCACCGGCGTGCGCGACTATATCCACGTCATGGATCTCGCGCGCGGCCACGTCTCGGCCATCGCCTACATGGCGGCGCACACGGGCGAGAGCATCTTCAACCTCGGCACGGGCCGGGGCTACAGCGTGCTCGAGATCGTGCACGCGTTCGAGACGGTAAACCATGTGCGCGTGCCCTACCGCATCGCGCCGCGCCGCGCGGGCGATCTGCCGACGGTGTACGCCTGCCCGGACAAGAGCGCGCGCGTCCTCGGCTGGCACGCGGATTATTCGCTCGAGGATATGTGCCGCGACAGCTGGCACTGGCAGACCTTGAATCCAAACGGCTACGAAACTGCCTGACGGCAACGCTTCCCGGGTCGCTCCGCCGGCCCGGGAATGCCTTGCGCCGCCTGCGGGCGGCGCATTTTTGCGGCCTGAGATCAGGCCGGTCGTGTGTGTTCTGCACAAGCAAAGTGAAAATACATATTGACATCGCACGCAAGATATTGTACGATATATCCGCTCTCAATACAAAATAAAGCGGTTTTCCGCACAAGATATTGTGTTTTCGATTACTGGGGGAGGAATAGAAAAATGAAGATCATCAAGCGAAACGGCGCAGAGGCGACCTTTGACATCTCGAAGATCATCATGGCCGTCACGAAGGCCAATGCCGCCGTCGAGGAGGGCGCGCGCATGACGCCGCGCCAGATCCAGCGCATCGCCGAGAGCGTGGAGCTCGCCTGCCAGGAGCTCGGCCGCAGCGCTGCCGTGGAAGAGATCCAGGACATGGTCGAAAAGCAGATCATGGCGCACGGCGCGTTCGAGGTCGCCAAGGCCTACATCACCTACCGCTACACCCGCAGTCTGGTGCGCCGCGCCAACACGACCGACGACCGCATCCTGAGCCTGATCGAGTGCAACAACGAGGAGGCCAAGCAGGAAAACTCCAACAAGAACCCGATCGTCAACAGCACGCAGCGCGACTACATGGCCGGTGAGGTCAGCCGCGACATCACCAACCGCCTCCTGCTGCCGAAGGACATCGTCGAGGCGCACGAGGAGGGCATCATCCACTTCCACGACGCGGACTATTATGCGCAGCATATGCACAACTGCGACCTTGTCAATCTCGAGGACATGCTCCAGAACGGCACGGTCATCACCGGCACGCTCATCGAGCGGCCGCACAGCTTTTCGACTGCGTGCAACATCGCCACCCAGATCATCGCGCAGGTCGCCTCCAACCAGTACGGCGGGCAGTCGATCTCGCTGACGCATCTGGCGCCGTTCGTGCAGGTCAGCCGTGAGCGCATCCGCCGCGAGGTCGCGGCCGAGATGCAGGCCATCGACGCGCACCCGGGCGAGGAGAAGCTGGCCGAGCTCGTCGAAAACCGCGTCCGCGAGGAGATCCGCCGCGGCGTGCAGACGATCCAGTATCAGGTCGTCACGCTGCTGACCACGAACGGTCAGGCGCCGTTCGTGACGGTGTTCATGTACCTCGGCGAGGCGAAAAACGAGCAGGAGCGCCACGACCTCGCCATGATCATCGAGGAGACGCTGCGCCAGCGCTATCAGGGCGTGAAAAACGAGAAGGGCGTCTGGGTCACGCCCGCGTTCCCGAAGCTCATCTACGTGCTCGAGGAGGCGAACATCCACGAGGATTCGCCCTACTGGTATCTCACGGAGCTGGCCGCCCGCTGCACCGCCAAGCGCATGGTGCCGGACTACATCTCCGAGAAGAAGATGCTCGAGCTCAAGGTGGACAAAAACGGCGAGGGCCACTGCTACACCTGCATGGGCTGCCGCAGCTTCCTGACGCCGTATGTCGATGAAAACGGCAAGCCGAAGTATTACGGCCGCTTCAATCAGGGCGTCGTGACGATCAACTTGCCGGATGTGGCGCTGTCCTCCGGCGGCAACATGGAGAAGTTCTGGAAGATCTTTGACGAGCGGCTCGAGCTGTGCCACCGCGCGCTCATGTGCCGCCACGAGCGGCTCAAGGGCACGCTCTCGGACGCCGCGCCCATCCTGTGGCAGTACGGCGCGCTCGCGCGCCTGAAAAAGGGCGAGCCGATCGACAAGCTCCTCTACGGCGGCTACTCGACCATCTCCCTCGGCTACGCGGGACTGTATGAGTGCGTCAAGTACATGACCGGCAAGTCCCACACCGACCCCTCGGCGACGCCGTTCGCGCTCGAGGTGATGCAGCACATGAACGATGCCTGCAAGCGGTGGAAGCAGATGCACAACATCGACTTCAGCCTCTACGGCACGCCGCTGGAGTCCACGACCTACAAGTTCGCCAAGTGCCTGCAGCAGCGCTTCGGCATCATTCCCGGCGTCACGGACAAGGGCTACATCACCAACAGCTACCACATCCACGTGACGGAGGAGATCGACGCGTTCAGCAAGCTCGCCTTCGAGTCGAAGTTCCAGGCGCTCTCCCCCGGCGGCGCGATCAGCTACGTCGAGGTGCCGAACATGCAGAACAACATTCCGGCGGTGCTCGAGGTGATGAAGTTCATCTACGACAACATCATGTACGCCGAGCTCAACACCAAGAGCGACTACTGCCAGGTCTGCGGCTTTGACGGCGAGATCGAGATCGTCGAGCACGACGGCAAGCTCATCTGGCGCTGCCCGAACTGCGGCAACACGGATCAGGACAAGATGAACGTCGCCCGCCGCACCTGCGGCTACATCGGCACGCAGTTCTGGAACCAGGGCCGCACGCAGGAGATCAAGGAGCGCGTGCTGCATCTGTAAGGCGGCGCGCGGAGAAAAAATACCCGGCGGGCGTGTCTGAAGCGGCGCGCCCGCTGTTTGTGAGGAATTGCTATGAATTACGGTCAGATCAAGACCTGTGACATCGCCAACGGCGTCGGTGTGCGCGTGACGCTGTTCGTCTCCGGCTGCACGAACCATTGCTACAACTGCTTCCAGCCGCAGACGTGGGACTTTCACTACGGTCAGCCCTTTGACGCGGCGGCCGAGCAGATCATCTTCGACGAGCTGGAAAAGCCCTTCATCCGCGGCCTGACGCTGCTCGGCGGCGACCCGTTCGAGCCGGAGAACCAGCGCGCGCTCGTACCGTTCCTGCACCGGGTGCGGGAGCGTTACCCGGACAAGGACATCTGGGCGTTTTCGGGCTTCGTGCTCGACAAGGAGCTCACCGTCGACGGCGCGCACCCGCGCTGCGAGGTCACCGACGAGATGCTCTCGCTCATCGACATCCTTGTCGACGGGCGCTATGTCGACGCGCAGCGAAACCTCAGCCTGCGCTTTCGCGGCTCGGAAAACCAGCGCATCATCGACATGAACCGCACCCGCGCGGCGGGACACATCGTACTCTGGGAGGGCATGAACGGATGGAAGTGAAGATCCAGAAGCTGCGCCCCGGCGCCGTCACCCCGCGGCGCGGCAGCGCGGACGCGGCGGGCTATGATCTCTATGCCTGCCCGGCGGACGGGCAGAGCGTCACGATCGCGCCGCACACGACGGCCATGATCGGCACGGGGCTTGCCCTCGCCATTCCGGCGGGGTATTTCGGCGGCGTGTTCGCGCGCAGCGGCCTCGCGTCCAGACAGGGGCTGCGCCCGGCAAACTGCGTCGGCGTGATCGACGCGGACTACCGCGGCGAGTGCACCGTCGCGCTGCACAACGACTCGGACGCGCCGCGCACCGTCGCCCCCGGCGACCGCATCGCCCAGCTCGTGATCCTGCCGTTTCTCGCGGCGGAGTTCTCGGACGCGGACACGCTCGACGAGACCGGCCGCGGCGCGGGCGGCTTCGGCAGCACCGGCCGCTGACGCACATAAAAACGCAGCCCCCTTCACTCGAAGGGGGCTGCGTTTTGTCTTTTTTTCAGCGGTAGACGGAAAACTCCGGCGAGAACTCGTGGAGCGTTCCGGCGTCGCTGGGGGTCTTCTGCTCGCAGTAGGGGAGCATATTCTCCACAAACTGCGCGCAGCGCGCCCACTGCGCCTCGACGGCCGTGCCCTGCGACGGCGAGAGGTCGTAGTGCTCGGTGAGATACTGCCCGAACCAGCCGGTGAAGGCCTCCATGCCGAACACGTTCAGGTGCTCGTTGTCGCAAAAATCGCCGTCCGCCTCCAGCCCGATGTCCGCAAAGAGCCGGTCGCAGTCGAGAAAGTCGTAGCCGTATTCGCCCACGATGTCCCCGAGGCGCGTCAGGACGGTCGGGTCGGTGACGCCCGCGCGGTGCGGAAAGCGCACAAAGAGCACGTTTTCAACGCCGAGCTCGTGGGCGAGCTCACAGAAGCTGCGCAGCCGCTGCACGTTGTCCGCGCTCAGCGAGGCGTCCTTGGTCGGGCGCTCGCCGGTCTGTACCTTCGGGATGATCTCAAGCGCCTTGGTCAGCGAATAGCCGGTGCGCAGCATGGTCAGATACTGCTGTGCCGGTTCGACCCAGACGTCCGGCTCGTTCCAGTTGGTGTGGTACTTCTCCAGGCGGAAAAAGTAGGACGACCACTGGTCCTTCGGCACGGAGCTGAGGATCGTGCGCACCTTGTTGGCCGACATCGGCATGTTGTCGATCCACTTGCGCAGGCCGGTCTCCGTGTCCTCGGCAGAGAAGTCGAACAAAAAGCCGTTGATCTCCACGACGACGGTCTTCGGCGTCTGCCGGCGCATGGCCTCGGTGAGCATGGAGTTATACAGGCAGCCCGGCATGCTCGACACGCACAGCGAATAGCTCGTAAAGCCGTACTGCTGCCATGCCAGCGGCGAGCAGAAGCCGGTGTAGAGCTCGCTCGCGCCGATCAGGACCACGTCGAGGGAGTTTTTCGGCTCGCGGCAGAAGCCGCGGATGTGGCGCATGTCCCACGTGTTGTTCACGCTCAGCACCTCGGTCAGCGCGCCGTAGACCAGCGCGACAATGAGCAGAAATGCGATCACGCGCACGACGGTTTTTCTTTTTGCGTGTTGTTTTGGATTCATGGATGTCCTCCACAGGCTGTGCGCCTGAAGCGCGGGCTTGACGCCGCGCGGAAAATTGCGGTGATGATCTGCGCTTAAAACTGCATGTACACAAACTCGGACGCCTGCACGCCCGGCCCGTAAACGCCCATGAGCACGACGGCGAAGATGCCGGCGAGCAGCACGGCCCAGCGCAGGGCGAGACATTTGGCGTCGAGGATCTCGCGGATGGTGCGCTGCGAGCGCTCCTGAATGACGGAGGCGGTGAAGATGACGGCCGTGCCGAGCAGCAGCACGCACCAGTCATACCGCGTCAGCGGCAGCGCCTCGAGCACGGCGCCCGGCCGCAGCTGCGACAGGTGCAGGTCGGTCACGGACTTGGCCATCATGCCCATCGCTGCGCGAAAACCGTCGGCGATGTCAAAGTAATAGCCGATGAGCACGACCACGAACGTGCGCAGCATCGAAAACACCTGATACCACGCGCTCTTGCGCTCGATGTGCAGCGCGGCGACGACCTTGTCCGACACCGGCTGCAGCAGCGTGGACACGAGGATGACCATGCCGTTCCAGAAGCCGAAGGCGACGTATTTCCAGCTCGCCCCGTGCCAGATGCCGATGATGAGAAACGTGATCAGCGAGGCCACGGCCGTCGGCAGCACCTTGCCGATGTGGCTGCCGAGGTGCTGCCTGGCGTGGCGTCCCCAGTTGAGAAACGCCTTCGAGATCGACAGCGGGTAGAACAGGTAGTTGCGCAGCCAGTCGCCGAGCGAGATGTGCCAGCGGTGCCAGTACTCGGTGAGCGTGCGCGAGAAATACGGGCGGCGGAAGTTCTCGCCCATGGTGATGCCGAACATCTGCGCCACGCCGCGCGAGATGTCGATGCCGCCGGAGAAGTCGGCGTAGAGCTGCAGCGCGTAGACGATCGCCGCCAGCAGCACATACGTGCCGGCGTAGTCGGTGTACGCCCCGGCGACGGTGTGGATCATGCCCACGGCGCGGTCGGCGATGACGAGCTTCTTGAAAAAGCCCCACAGGATCAGCTCCGCACCGTAGCGGATGTTGTCAAAGCTGTATCTGTGCTCGTCATAGAGCTGGTGCGCCAGCTGGTCGTACACGCCGATCGGCCCCTGAATGATCTGCGGGAAGAAGGACACGAACAGCGCAAGCTTGCCGACATTGCGCTCGGCGGGCACCTTCTCGCGGTAGACGTCGAGCACGTAGCCCATGGACTGGAACGTGTAAAACGAGATGCCCAGCGGCAGCAGCAGCCCGATGCGGCCGAGCGAGACCGTCAGCCCCACGGACGCGAAGAGCGCCTGTACGGACTCGGCAAAGAAGTTATAGTATTTGAGCACGGCAAGGATGCCGAAGTTCAGCAGAAGGATGGCGATCATGAGCGCCTTGCGGCGGGACTTGCAGCGCTTTTTGTACGCCTTGCGCTCCTCGCGCTCCCAGTCCTGCCTGTGCGCGGCGACGGTCTGCTCCATGCGCGCGGTCATGGCGTCCATGCCGCGGGCGCCGAAGTAGGTCGTGAGCGTCGTCACGACGATGAAGCCCATGTACCGCAGGCACACGAACGCGTAAAACGCGTAGCTGCCGACCAGCAGCACCACCCACTGAAAGCGCTTCGGCACGAGATAGTACAGCACCAGCAGCGCGAGCACCAGCAGGTAAAACGACAGCGATGTCAGCGTCATGCTTTGTCCTCCGGCGTCCGGCAGGTGTTGAGCACGTCGGTCGCGAACCGGTCGCGCACGAGCGTGAAGCGCCCGCCGCGGCACAGCGCCACGCGCGGCATATCGCGCGAGAGGAACACGGCCGTGCCCTCCGTCACGGAATAGGCGCCGCAGCGGCCGAAGGCGATCACGTCGCCCACGCGCAGGGGCGGCAGCTGCGCCTCGCGCACCAGCACGTCCGCGGTCGTGCACAGGCTGCCGCAGAGCATCCACGGTTCGGCGGCGTCCGCGCTCTCGCGCAGAAGCGTCAGCGGCGGGGACTGCATACCCATGAGCTGACCGTCATACTTCACCTGATGCATGCCGCCGTCGCACACGGCGTAGTTCACGCCGAGGTTGCACTTGGCGTCGGCCACGCCGGTGAGAAACGTGCCGCAGGGCGCAGCGAAAAAGCGCCCCATCTCGATCGTCAGCGGGTACTTCCCGCCGAAGGCGCGGATGTGCTCCGCCGCCGCGTCGAGCAGCGCGCCGTCGCGCGCCTCGGCATCGTCGCGCAGGCACTCGGCGTTCAGCCCCGGACCGTATTCCACGTGCTGCGCCGTGAAGCCGTACCTGTCGTGCAGCATCGTGAGGTATTCGTCCAGATGCGCAAGCTCCTTTGCGATCACGGCGTCCTTGCGCTTTTGCGTGCCGGAAAAATAGTGGATGCCCGCGATCGTCACGTTCGCAAAGTCCGCGCGCCGCGCGACGAGATCTTCCAGCGCGGCGGGATCCATGCCGAACTGGCTGCCGGCGGTCAGGCGCGGCAGCACGCGCACGTGCTTTCCCTGCGCGGCCGCGGCGGCGCAGATGAGATCAAAATGCAGCGTGCTCTCGGCCGTGAGCAGGTCTGCGCCCAGCGCGACGGCGCGCGCGACGTCGTCCGCGCCCTTGTTCACGCCGGAATAGAGGATGCGCTCGGGCGCGATGCCGAGCTTTTCGCAGATCGTCAGCTCGCCCGGGGAGCACACCTCCACCCAGCGGAACACGTCCGGCAGGCCGCGCAGCACGAAGGGGTTGGCCTTCATGGAGTAGCAGAGCTGCACGTGAGAGCCGAACGCGGCGCGCACCTTTTCAGCGCGCGCCGTGAAAGCATCCAGATCAAACAGATACAGCGGCGTGCCGTATTCGGCGGCCGCCGCGTTCAGAGCAGTCCTGTCCATCAGTCCTCGTCCTGCAGGCGCTGCACCATGGCCAGCAGACTCTTGGCGGAGTTGAAGTTCTCCGGCACGAGATCCTTTGCGCCGATCTCGATGTCGAACGCGTCGTTGAGCGCCGCGACGAGCGACACGATGTCGAACGATTCGAGAATGTGGTCGTCGATGAGCGCGGTCTCGGTCTCAAAATCCACGTCCGGGCGCAGATCGGTCAGAATGTCCATCAGTTCCTGTTCCATAATAAAATACCTCCTGAAATGTGAGTAATGTAAGCGATTATCTGTGGGCGGCGGCGATGCGCCCGGCCAGCGCGCGCATATCCGTCTTGCCGTTGTCGAGCCGGGGCATGGCGGCCAGCTGCTCGATCTTGCGCGGCACCATGAAGCCCGGCAGGTCGGCGCGCAGCGCCACGGCGATGTCGCGCTTGGTCACGTCCGCGCCGGTGTAAAACAGCCAGATCTGCTCGTGCTCCTGATCGTAGAGCGCGCAGGCCTCCTCCACGCCGGGCACCTTCGCCGCGGCGAGGTCGATCTCGCCGAGCTCCACGCGGTGGCCGAGGTGCTTGACCTGCCGGTCCTTGCGGCCGTGGAACATGAGGTTGCCGTCGGGCGCGAAGTGCCCGAGGTCGCCGGTCTTGTAGATGCGCTCGTCATACGCGCGGTTGAGCGGGTTCTGCAGGAAGCTCTCGGCGGTCTTTTCGCGGCTGTTGTAGTAGCCGAGCGCGAGGATGGGACCCTTGACGCAGATCTCACCGATCTCGCCGTCGGGCACGGCCTCGTTGCGCTCCGAGAGCAGAAACACCTCGTAGTGCGGATACGGCCTGCCGATCGGCAGCACGTCGGTGTCCGCGACCAGGCCGGGCACGACATAATACGTGCACGAGGCGGTCGCCTCCGTCGGGCCGTACTGGTTGACGAAGCGCGCCCGCGGCAGCGCGAGCTGCCACTGGCGCAGGCAGCTGCACGGCATCACCGAGCCGGAAAAGCACACCTTGCGCAGGTGCTGCGGCACGCTGCACTCGAACGCGCCGAGCGCGGCCGGCACCGTCAGCGCCGAGACGCTCCAGCCCACGGCCGTGACGCCCTTGTCGTTCATGTATTCGAACAGACGCTCCGGCGACATGAAAAGTTCCTTTGGGATGATGGCCGTCGTCGCGCCGAAGCGCAGCGGCAGATAAATGTCGCGCACGGCGGCGATGTAGTCCAGCGGCGACTGGTTGCCGAGCACGTCCTCGCGCGCGATGCCCATCACGCCGGCGTAGTCCTCGATGTAGCACATGAGCGAGTGCTGCGCCGTGATGACGCCCTTGGGCGTGCCGGTCGAGCCGGAGGTGAAGATGATGTACAGCGGGTCGAGCTCACGCGCGCGCGCGCGGCAGTCTGCCAGCAGTGCCGCGTCCTCGCCGCCCTCGAGCAGCTCCTCCGCGATGAGGATCTCGCCGCCGAATTCCAGCGTTTTCGCCTTGTCGTAAAACGCGCGCTGCACGATCATCAGATCGGTGTCGAGCGTGTGCAGGATCGAATTGAGCCGGTGCACGGGCATCGTCCCGTCCATCGGTGCGTAGCAGCAGCCGGCGTACACCGCGCCGAGAAACACGGCCGGGGTGTGCGCGTTGCGCCCGCTCATCACGGCGATGGGCGCCTTGCGCCCGGCGCGCAGCCTTGCCGCCGCCGTGCCGATGATGCGCGCCTCGCGCCGCACGTCGGCAAAAGTCACCGCGCCGTCCTCGTCAAGAAAGGCGGGCTTGTCCGGACAGGCTGCGGCGGTGACTTCCAGCCAGTCGAGCACGTTTGTATCCATGCGTGCAGCTCCTTTCTGTTATCTGTCCATAATCGGCAATTATCCTATCATGTTTTCCCTGTAAAAACAAGAAGAATCGCTGCGGTTTAAAGAAAAGGTAAGATTCCCGCGCGCCCGTGCCCCGCACTTGACGCGCCCGCGGCCAAAACGTACAATGGGCGTGAGGATTACTGTACCAATAGCCGGACAGTGAAGGAAAATTTTGTTTGCTTCTCACAAAATTTTCGCTGGAAGTTTGTGTGCATTACCCCCTATCAGTGTGTAGAAAATCGTGGTATCCTTTTCTTAACAGGCACGGCGGCCGGGGTGACGGGAGCTCCGAAGCGTTCCCGCCCCGCCCCGCCGTGCGCGTTTCCGGTTCGGACAGGCCGCGCTTCGGAGGCCTGCCCCGGCCGGAATCAACAGGAGGGATGCCCGCGAAGGGAAAGGAAGAACGAAGATGTCAAAACAGGTTCAAAAAGTGTGCAGCGCCGTCTCCACGGTTGTGGTGGCGCTGGCGGTCATTCTGGCGCTGCTTCTGGTGGGCGTGCGGCTGGTCGGCCTGCGGCCGATGTGCGTCCTGTCCGGCAGCATGGAACCGACGTATCACACAGGCTCGCTGATCTATGTCAGGCCCTGCGCGCCCGAGGACGTGCAGGTCGGCGACGCGATCACGTTCGTACTCAATGAGGACTTGGATGTCGTCACACACCGCGTGATCTCCATCGATGCGGAAAACGAGCATTTCTACACGAAGGGAGACGCGAACGACGCGCCCGACGGCGCACCTGTCTATTTCAAGAACCTCATCGGCCGGCCGGTGTTCACCATCCCGTATCTCGGCTATGTTTCGCACTGGGTCTCGAACCCGCCGGGGATGTATCTGGCCATTGCGATCGCGATCGTGCTCATTGTCCTGGCGTTCCTGCCGGACATGCTGCGCAAGGCGGCTGAGGCGGACGCGCGTGATGCGGCGCGCCGAGCGGAGGCAGCGAATACGGCAAAGTGCACGGAAACGGATGACAAAAATCGTAAGATTTAAACATTTTTGTGAGGACGTGAAATATTTTCACATCCCGATGCATTAACCTTATGAACGCTGACAGCGCACGTTGGACGCTGTTGTGACATGGTAAGTTCGGAAAACAAAATTTGTGTTAAGGGAGGAAACACGAAAATGAAGAAGAAAACTTTGACGATCGCCATCGCGCTCGTGCTTGTCGTGGCGCTGGCGGTCGGCGCGACGTGGGCGTATCTGACGGCACAGAGCGGTCCGGTTACGAACACCTTCACCGCCGGTGGCGCTGTGAATCAGAGCGATCTGGAACTCTTCGAGCACGTTGCCAACCAGAAGAACGACGGTACTTATACGCTTGGGGAAGCAACCACCACGGACGGCAACACTTATGTTGTCATGCCGGGCGTGAATTTGCCGAAAGACCCGACCGTCAATGTGAAGGACGCAAAGGGCGCGTACTACCTGTTTGTTGAAGTCACCAAGGGCGAAAAGGTTGACGGCGATACGCTTAGCTACACCGTTGATGGCGGCAAGTGGATCAATCTGAACATCGAGGGCAGAGAAGTCTATGTCTATACGGCGGACGGCCAGCATCCGGCCATCTTGAATGCGGCGCTTAGTAATGTCGCAATTCTCAAGGGCAACACGATTACCGTTTCTGGCGACGCGGCTAAAATCGGCGCTCTGACTGCGGACAACTCCAAGCTGACGTTTAAGGCTTATGCTTGCCAGGCTGCCGGCTTTGCAGATGCTGCGGACGCGTTTACCGAGTGCTTTGGTAAATAACTCCCTCTCGACTTTCCCTGAGCAGATCCCTTGGATACCTTGTGCAGAGCGCTGTACATAAAAAAGAAAAGGAGAACGCTACTTATGAAGAAGAAATCCATTCTGATGGCTGCGATCGCAGTCATGCTCGTCGCGGTGCTGGTCGTCGGCGGCACGCTGGCGTACTTCACCGATGCGAAGTCCGCGACCAATACGTTCACTACCGGCAAAGTCAGCATTACCCTGAACGAAAAGAACGCCGATGGCACGCCCTTTACTCAGGGTCAGGTGCTCTTGCCGGGTTCTCAGACCAAGAACAACATTGCCAAGAGAGTGACCATCACCAACAATACTGGCTCCCAAGAAGCCTATGTTTGGCTTGAGGAACTGATTCCTGCAGCGCTCGACAGCACGGATGGTTCTACCGGCACGAACAACATCATTCACATCAACACCCCGGGCAGCACTTGGGATAAGTATCGTGAGAATAGCAGATATTGGGCAGAAGGCCAGACGGAGGCGCTGCCGCTTGAACAGACCTGGGATCTCGATCCGGAAGAAGAGCTTGCGAGCCACCTTGGCCCCGAGGGCTTTGCTGGCACCGAGACGATCGATGGCGTTGTCTACAACAAGTACATCAAGCTGTATCATGGCAAGCTGGCAGCCGGTGAGGAGACCACGCTTGGTATGAGCCAGGTTTACATGGACTCCCAGGTCGATACCAATGATCAGGGTCAGTACACCATCAAAGGCAATGTTATCAACTATGATTTCAGCAAGGGCGTCAACATCATCGTTCGCGCTTACGCGATTCAGGCTGATGGCTTCGCGGATGTCTATGCGGCTTACAAAGGCTATCACGGCATCAAGTAATTCCCCATCATTTTGACCCCAAAGGGGCGGCGATCTCGCCGCCCCCATCGGGGGCTTTGGACCGGCTTCAATCCGGGCGCGGGCGGCGGTACTGCCGCTGTCCGCGCGCAGACTGAAAGAGAGAATCCCGCAGAAAACAGTCCCGGCGCGCGCCTTCGGGCGCGGAAGAGAATCCCTGCGCACAGCGCAGAATAACCCCCGGCAAGGAGAAAGGTGGTTTGTGCATGAAGAAGAAGTGGACCATCGCGACGGTGCTCCTCCTGGCAGTGGCACTGCTGGCGGTCGGTACGTGGGCGTACTTTACGACCGTCGGCACGGCGGACAACGTCATCACGATGGGCTCGGTCAAGCTCGCGCTGCATGACGAGGACGGCAATGGCGATCCGTTCACGACCGCGCGCGTCATGCCCGGCAGTGTTGTGAACAAAGTAGTTTATGTGGAGAATGTCGGCACGGGTGCGTTTTACACCCGCGTGAAGATCACGCCCGAGATCATCAACGCCGACAGCGAGAGTATGCCGCTCGACCCGAGCGAGCACCTGCTGGTGCTGGATCTGAACGATACCGACTGGATCGCCGGAACGGACGGATACTATTATTATAAGGGTGCGGTCGATCCGAAGACGGCCACGGCGAACCTGTTCAGCCGCGTCACGTTCAGCACCAAAATGGGCAACGAATACCAGAATTCCACGGTGCACATCTATGTAACGGCGGAGGCCGTGCAGACGGCGAACCTTGAAAAGTACGCCGCCGAGGATGTCAGAGATGTGTGGAAGCACGTCGGAACGGTCGAGGCGAGCACCTCGAGCACGCAGATCGACCCGATCCCGACGCCCTGAGAAAGGAGGACGAAACCATGAAAAAACGCATTCTCTCGCTCGTCCTCTGCGCAGCCCTGCTCCTGAGCCTGTGCCTGTTCATGGGCGCCGGCATGGCCGGGGATGCGCCCGCCACGGAGGACTTTGTGCCCGCCGTGAACTTTACGAACGCAGGACCGCTGCTCAAGCCTGCGCAGACTGCCGGTCCGGCCAGAGTGCGCGCGATTGCGGCGGACAACACGGGCAGCGGTGTCCAGCTCAGCAAGACCGTCACGAAGGATGAGAATTCCGACACCTACACCGTCCGGCTCGAAGCCTACGCGACCGGTGCGCAGACCACCGTCGTCAGCACGAAGCCCTGCGACATCGTGCTCGTCCTCGACGTCTCCGGCTCGATGGATTGGTGCATTGAAGGCGGCCAGAATTGCAGGGGCAATCACTATGCGGCCACATATTCTGTAGATTCGAGCAAGTACAACTATTATAGAGGCGAGTATGTATTTACCTATTACATCAAGGATGCTTCCGGCTACTATCAGCCGCTTGCGTGGTGCGACGGTCGGCACGGGAGAGGCAATTGTGCCGGCGGCGAAGGATGGTATGCAAGCAGAGACCAAGCCAAGCACACTGCTGCAAATAAGCTGACTCCGAAGACCAGCGCTGACAGTGAAGGAACGCAGTTCTATGAAAAAGTGGGCTGCACCTCCCGTCTGTCCGCGCTGAAAACGGCGGTTGGAAACTTCATCGATCAGGTTGCGGACAAAGAGACGGATACTGTTAAGCACAATATTTCGATCGTCAAATTTGCCAGCAACAAGAACAGTGCCGTTGGAAACAGCACCGACGAAAATGGGTATAACTACTCCCAGATCGTAAAGAACCTGACAGATGCCAAAGCGGGACAGCAGGAGCTGAAAAATGCCGTAAATGCCCTGAACGCCAATGGCGCGACCAGATCCGACTATGGCATGGAGCATGCGAAGGACATTTTGAGCAAGGTTACGCGCGATAGTACCAAAGTTGTCGTCATGTTTACGGACGGTTCTCCAACCGCATGGAGAGAGTTTGACGACGATGTGGCAGACGGCGCGATCAGCGCCGCAAAGTCGCTGAAGGACAGCGGCGCGACGGTTTACACGGTTGGTTGTTTGGATGGCGCGGACGGAAGACCGGTGGCGAACATTAACAGTAACAGTGTCAGCAAGGTCAATAAGTATATGCACCTCGTGTCCTCCAACTATAAGAATGCGGAGAAGATGTCAAACCCCGGAGCAAGCACCTATCCAGCCGGAGGCAAATCCTACTATCTCTCGGCCGGCAATGCTGAGGAACTTAAGAATGTCTTCCAGAACATCAGCAATCAGGTCGGCGGTTCGGACACGAAGCTGACAAGCAGTTCCGTGCTCAAGGACGCAGTGACGCCATACTTTGAAATTCCGGGCGGCACGAACGCGCAGATCACGCTGAAAACGGCGGACTGCACCGGCGCGGCCAACGGAAAGCTGACCTTCGGTACGGAGGCACCAGCACCCGGCACTGTAACGGCAGCAGCGAACGGAAACACGGTTTCGGTCACCGGGTTTGACTATTCCGCCAAGTGGTGCGGCTCGCGCACGGACGCGGACGGCCACATAACCTACGGCGGCCAAAAACTGATCGTCGAATTCAAGATTCGGCCGACGGCCGACTTCCTCGGCGGCAACGGTGTGCAGACGAACGTCGGCACGGATGACGGCATCTATGAGTCGAGCGAAGCCGGTAAGGAGCCGGTCGAGAAGTTTGCACCGCAGAGTGCGGATGTGCCTGTGAAGGCGGTCGTTCCGCAGGCGACTGACACGGCGATTTGCCTCGGTGAGACAACAAATCTGGCGGACCGTGTCAAAACAGGCGTTTCGCAGCTTGACGGAGAGAACAACAAGTACGTGAATGTGACCTACACGGTCGAGGATGAAAACGGCGTAACGGTCGGCACGTACACGGTTCCTGCTGGCAAAACCAGCAGCGAAGGAACTTGGGAGTGGCCAAACGGCAGCGAGGTTCAGCCGGATAAGACCACGACCTACACGGTGACGAGCACTTCTACCCCGTCGACGGGTGACAAGACAAAAACGGCCGACGATGAAACAACATTCACCATCAAGGTCAACACCTGCAGCCTGACGATCTCCAAGACCGTCACCGGCGACGGCGCGAACAAGAACCAGACGTTCGTGTTCGATGTCAAGGACAGCACCGGTAAGCTCGTGACCACCATCGTGCTCAAGGACGGCGAACATAAGACCATCACCGGTCTGGCCGTCGGCACGTACACGGTCACTGAGGATACAAACTGGTCGTGGAGCTACGATATCTTAGACGGAAACAACAAGACGGCCACGCTCAGCAGCGAAGAGCCCAGCGCCACGGTCCCTGTCACCAACCATTACAATTCGCGCAACTGGCTCACGAGCATTGCCGACGTGATCAACAAGTGGGTCAGCGCAACCCAGATCCAGCAGATTCCGGATCCGAAAACAAACTGAACAGGAGGGATGACATATGAAACGTATCTTTAACGGTTCAGGCGGGAGAAAGACCGCGCTCATCCTCTCCCTGTGCCTGATCTTCGCACTGGCCGTCGGCACGACGTTCGCCCTGCTCCAGGCGAACACCGACCCGGTGACGAACACATTCAAGGCTGCCGAGTCCAAAATCACGATCGAAGAGAAGACGGACAACGGCATCAAGTCGGAGATTTACGTCAAGAACGAGGGCACGGCTGTGTCCTATGTCCGCGTCAAGCTGGTCATGAACTGGGTGGATAATACCACTGGAAACATCGTTTCCGGCGACAACCTGCCGAATGTCACGCTCAACAGTGACAACAGCTGGTTCCTCGGTTCTGACGGCATCTACTACTACAAGATGCCGGTCGCGGCGAACGGCGGCAAGACGACCAACCTGCTGAACACGCCCATCGAGCAGAACAACGCGCCCGAGGGCTGTCACCTCGAGGTGACGGTGCTGGCCGAGAGCATTCAGGCCGCGCCGAGCGCGGCTGTGGAAGGCGCGTGGAAGGTCACGGTCGGCAGTGACGGCAACCTGACAGCAAAGTAAGGAGGGCAGCGGTATGAAACACAAAAAGCTTACCATGATCGTCGCCCTCGTGCTGGTGGTCGCGCTGGCCGCGGGGCTGGGTATCTGGGCGACGGGCGAGGAAAAGCTCCCCACCGTCACCTACTATGACGGCAACGACGGCAACAACGCGCGCTTTGCCTTTACCAACACCGGCAAGGGCTCGGCGACGGATCTGTTTGCAAACTTCTCCAACTGCATGCCCGGCGACAGCCTCACGCAGACCATCTGCGTCAAGGCCGACAGCGCCAACGGCACGCAGGGCGCGAAGGTCTATCTCCGCGCCGAGATCGACGGCGACGCCTCCGCCAAGGAGGGCACCGCCATCAAGTACAGCGATGTGCTCAGCCACATCAACATGACCGTGTCGCAGGACGGCAAGGTGCTCGCGAGCAACAAGAACGCGAGCCTCTTCGACCAGCTTGACGCGGCCGACGGACTCAAGAGCAGCGTCCTCGTTGCCGAGGTCTTCCCGAAGGCAGACCCGGTCAAGCTGGACGTGACCGTTGAGATCGACCCCGCGATGGGCAACGCCTTCCAGGAGGCGGCTGCGCACATCAAGTTCGTCTTCTCTGCAGAGGATAACGAGGTGCCGCTTCCGCCGCTGGAGCGCGCCGACCACTTCGCGTACGTCAGCGGTTATCCGGACGGCACGGTTCGCCCGCAGGGCGACATCACGCGCGCCGAGGTCGCAACGATCTTCTTCTGCCTGCTGCAGGATGACGCCCGTGAGCAGGTCTGGAGCACGCACTACCCGTTCCCCGACGTGGTGCCGAACTGCTGGTACAGCAACCGCGTTGCGACGATGAGCAACGCCGGCGTGATGGTCGGTTACCCGGACGGCACGTTCCGCCCGAACAACAAGATCACGCGCGCCGAGTTTGCGACCGTTGCGGCGGGCTTCTTCCACGCACCGGAGGTCTCGGGCGATGCCTTCAGCGACATCTCCGATTCCTGGGCACGCGATTATATCAACCGTGCGGCCGCGCTCGGCCTGGTCAGCGGTGATGACGACGGCACGTTCCGTCCGAACGACTACATCACGCGCGCAGAGGTCATGGCGATCCTCAACCGCGTCCTGTTCCGCACACCGGACAAGGATCACCTGCTGCCCGGCATGATCACCTGGCCGGACAACAGCGACACGACGGCGTGGTACTACGCCGACGTGCAGGAGGCCACGAACAGCCACGACTACGAGCGTGTGGACAACAAGTCGCCCGAGACGTGGACGAAGATCAACAAGCCGCGCGACTGGTCCGCTCTGGAAAGAGAGCTGGCGCAGAAATATCCCGACCGGTAAGCGCACCGCGCTGAGCAAACCCCAAATCATAGCGGACGCCCCCTGTGCTGCGGCACAGGGGGCGTTTTTTGCGCGGCGGTGTGATCTTTGGCGGAGAGGCTGCGGCGGAGCGCCATGTTTGCGGCGCCGCCCGGACTGCAGCCTCCGGTGTCAGGTCTCCGCGCGCGGCAGACTGGCCGCGTTGCAGTAATCGGCCAGCGTGTCCGGCGGGATGGGTGTCCCCTCGCGCAGCCAGACATACATAAGGTTGTACGCTGCGCCGGCCCAGAAATACATCCGGTAGCGCTCGCGGTCAGAGCCGTCATAGGCGCACTCGGCCGCAAAGGCGTTGAAGAAGTTCTGCAGCCGCTCGCTCTCGTGCGCGGCGATGAGCACGCGGCAGAAGTCCCTGTATTCATACAGGACGCGGAAAATTTCGCGCCGCGCGCCCGGCCAGTCGTCGCGCCGCAGATACGGGCCCATGACGGCGGCGATCTTGCTGCACACGCGGTTGATACAGTTGTCGAGGATGGCCTCTTTTGAGCCGAAGTTGCGGTAATACGCCATGCGCGACACGCCCGCGCGCTGTACGAGCGCCTCGATCGTGATGTCGCGGATGTCCTTTTCCTGCAGGAGCTGGAGCAGCGCCGTCTCCAGACTCTCGCACGTGAGCCGGTTCGCCTCTTCGTTCGACAGGCGGGAAGAGCGCTCTGCCATTACAAAAACCTCCATTTCATAACGACGGTCGTCACGGCCGTGGCTGGGTTGTTGCCGCATCCGCCGCGCCACGTTATAATTGCAACAGCGCGGCGGACAAAGCGCAAGTGCCGAAACTGTGATTTTGGAGGGGTCGTCATGTTCCAGCGAAAGGATCTGTTCGAGGGCACCCGCCCGGCCAGACTCGGGATCGACGGGGAGACCGAAATGCCCATTTTGTACTACAAGGATGAGTGCGCATATTTTTACTTCACGGCGGATGCCGAGGAGGTGCAAAAGCGCCTGCCCTCGGACAATCTGCATGTCGTCAAGGTGTCGCCCACGCGCTGCATGGTTGCGCTGGCGACGTACAATTACATCCATGCGTCGGTCGGCAGCTATGGCGAGACGGTCATGGTCGCCATCTGCACGCACGGCAAGCTGCCCAAGGGGCCGCTGCCGCTCATCCGGCAGGCGCGCGATGCGCACTTCGGCACGTTCGTGTTCCATTGCCCGGTCACGACGCAGTGGGCGATGGACGGCGGCCGCATCATGTGGAACTACCCGAAATTCATCTCGGACATGACGTTCACGTCCAATGGCCGGTACTTTGAATGCCGCCTCTCGTCCGAAGGCAAGCGCATCTTCGACCTGCGCGCGCCCAAGCGCGGCAAGCTCAGCCGCGATACCAAGCCCCAGCGCTGCTTCCTTGCGCAGGGAGACAAGCTCGTGCAGGCGCCGATCCCGGCTTACGGCATCTGCGAGACGGCGGTGCTGCCGCGCGATGCCGCGGTGACGGTCTACCCCGGCCACCCGATGAGCGACGACTGGCTGGCCATAAAGCCCTCGAAGCGCCCGCTCATGGTGCAGCACTTCAACGGGCACATGGCGGCGCTCGGCGCGGCCAGCGTCATCGAGGAGGGGATTCGCCCCTATGACGGCTATCGCTTCGTCAATGACGGACGCGACGGCGAGCACCGCGTGATTTACGGCGGTGTGGAATACAGGATGCATACCGTGCACCAGAAGGAGATCACGATCATGCGCGTGTGACGGTTCTCTGTTGTGCATACGTTCCCTCTTTCCCCCCCATCTGCTCAAACGCCCCCTGTGCTGCGGCCCAGGGGGCGTTTGATGCTGTCAAAAGGCTCCTTTTTGACAAAGAGGCTTGCTGCCCGAGCGCAGCGCACGCGCCGTCCGGCGGCACGGCAGAATTTTTTTGCGTCTCCGGCACGCTGAGGTAGAATTGTTCATAATTTTTGCGGTATAACTTGCGTGCACAAACACAGTGACACGTGGGATCCGCTGCATTTCGTCCTGCGGCAGCACAAAAAGCTGCAAAAATACAAAGGCGCAGGACGAGCCCCCGCGGCAAATGGAGGATGAAAGAGGAATATGTTCAAGGCGGGAAAAAGGCCTTCGGCCGACTTGCTTTCCGGCGATGAAGGATGGGTGATCTTCAGGTTTTCGGTACCGATCATTCTCTCTTATCTGCTTCAGCAGATCTATACGATCAGCGATGCCGCAATCTGCGGGCAGACGCTCGGCGTCGATGACATTGCGGGCGTGAACGATGTGTACCCGATCCTGTTCATATTCCTGCAGTTTGCGGTCGGCTGCACCGCCGGCTTTTCGGTCATCACCTCCATCGCGGCGGGGCGCGGCGATCAGGCCAGAGTCCGCAGATCCTTTGCGGTGCAGCTCGTTCTCGGCGGCGTTTTGTCGCTCGCGCTGACCGGCATCGCCATATGGACGCTCAGGCCCCTGCTCCGGTTCATCGGTCTGTCCGAGGCAAACCCCGGCGTCTGGAGGGCGGCCTATCAGTATTCGCTGGTCATTTTCATCGGCATCTTTGCGCAGCTGTATTACAATCTGATCTGCTCCGTTTTGCGCAGTCTGGGTGATTCGACAACGCCGCTCGTCTTTCTGCTGTTTTCCACCGTGCTGAACATCGGGCTCGATCTGCTGTTCATCCTTGTGTTCCGGCTCGGGGTCATCGGCGCGGCGGCTGCCACGGTGCTGGCGCAGGCGGTGAGCGCGGTCACGTGTCTGCTGTATGCCTTCGGAAAATATCCGGAGCTCCATCTCTCCGGACAGGATTTTCGCGCGGAGCTGTCCGTGTATGCGCAGCATCTGGGTCAGGGGCTGCCGATGGGACTTCAGTTTTCGGTGCTGGCGATCGGCATCATCGTGATGCAGCGCGCGCTGGTCGGCTTCGACATCGGGCAAGACGGCATCATGGCGGCCGGAAACCCAGCCCAGAACGGATTCGGCGTCGCCAACAAGCTCAACAACTTCCTGATGTGCCCGATGAATGCGCTCAGCACCGCGATCGTCAGCTTCAACGCGCAGAATCTGGGCGCGGGCCGGCAGGATCGGATCCGGCGCGGAACGGGCAAGAGCCTGCTGATCGGGCTCGCCATGTATCTGGTCCTCGGCGGCGCCGGCATGCTCCTGACGATCAACGGTGCATACCAGTACCTGTTTATGAGCGCGGACAAGATCACGGCGGCCACGATCCGCTACGGGAATCTGTATCTGTACGTGGATCTGTCCATGTATTTCGCGCTGATGATCCTGTTCGTCTTCCGCTCGGGCGTGCAGGGCGTGGGGCACGCGGAGTTCGCGCTGGTCGCCGGCTGCGCCGAGCTGGTCGCGCGCGTTTTGATCTGCGCCTTTCTGCCGAAGCTCGTCAACGGCGGGGCGATCGATTCGTCGGCCTCCGTGGGGGCGTACATTGCGCTGTGCTTCGCAGATCCGGGCGCGTGGATCCTTGCGGTCGTTTCGCTGCTCTATCCGGTCACGCGGTACCTGCTCGGCGGCGCGCGCAGGAAGTCAGGCGGGAACGGCTGAAAATCGGCACTGCAGCGCGGACAAAACGGGCGGACGACTTTGCGGGAGCCGGAGCCGTTGACAAGCGGTCCGCGGCTGCGTATACTACAGACGGGCGCGTACCTGCCGGCAGTCAGGTGAAGAGTCTGGCTGCCGTTTTTGTACCGGCCGAAGCATGATCGGAGTGACTGTGTATATGAATATTACCGTTTATCTTGGCGCGAATGAAGGAAACGACCCCGGCCTGCGCAAAGCGGCCGAAGAGCTGGGGACATGGATCGGCAGCAGCGGAAACGCGCTGGTCTACGGCGGCTCCAGATCCGGGCTGATGGGCGCGATCGCGGACAGCGTTTTGCTCTCGGGCGGTGAAGTGACCGGCGTCGAGCCGCGCTGCTTCATCGAAAACGAATTCCAGCACGACGGCCTGACCAGACTGATCGTGACTGAGGATATGACGGAGCGCAAACGCAGAATGATCGAGCTCGGCGATGCCTTTATCGCCTTCCCCGGCGGAACGGGAACGCTCGAGGAGATCGCAGAGGTCATGTCGAAGGTGTCTTTGAAGCATCTGGACGCGCCGTGCATTCTCTACAACCTGAACGGTTACTACAATGCGCTGCAGGCGCTTCTGGAGCAGATGATCGAAAAGGGACTCTCGTCCGAGGAGCGGCAGGCGGGCATTTATTTTGCCGGAAGCCTTGAGGAGATCCGGCACATCCTGAGCCTTGCGTGATTTCCGGCCGTCTCCTGAATATGCAAAGATCCCCTCCGTGTGCAGGAAAGCACACGGAGGGGATCTGTTTTTTTATAGAGGGTTTTGGCTGTGCGCCGGCCTTTACGCGGCCGCCTCAGCCGAGATACTGCCGGTCATAGTTATTCTGGATGCAGGAGATGACCTGCGTGATGACAGTGTTGAACGGGGTGGGCACGCCCAGCCGCGCGCCGTAGCGCGCGATCGCGCCGTTGAGCACCGAGATCTCCGTCTGGCGCTGATGCAGCACGGCGTCCTGCGCCATGGAGGGGTAGTAGTTGCCGAGGTTTGCGACGATGTTCGGCTCCTCCTTTTCCATCAGCGGCCAGAGGTCGCCGATGCCGAGCGCCTGCGCGACGGCGCAGCCCTCTTTCCATACGTGCATGACAATGTCGTGCCCGTAGGGGTCGGCAAACGTCTCCTTCACCTTCAGGCGCATGACGGCGCTCACGCCGTTGTAGCCGCTGTTGGCGATGACTTTTTTCCAGATGTACGGGCGCACGTCCTCGTCAAAGCTCGCGTTGCAGCCGCCCGCGCGGAAGCACGCCTCGAGCGCCTTGCCGGCGGCGTCGGCCTTCGGGTTGCTGCGCACCGCGCCGAAGTGCATCTGGATACCCTTTTCCGGCTTGCTCACGCACACGCCGGGGCCGGCCAGCTCCGTGCCGATCAGGCCGCTGCCGTAGAGAATGCGGTCGGCGTCCACGAACTGCGCGAGCACCTCGTCGTTGCCGAGACCGTTTTGCAGCGACACGACCGCCGTCTCCGGCCCGATGCAGGGCATGGTGTCGGCCATGACGTCCTCCGTCTGCGTGGCCTTGACCATGAGGATGACCATGTCCATCGTGCCGATATCGCGCGCGGTCGCGCTCGTGTGAAAGCCCGTGAGCACCTCTTCGCCCTCCGGCGTGCGGAAGACCAGACCGTCCGCCGCGATCTTATCCATGTGCGCTTTGTACTTGTCGACGAGCCAGAGCTCGGCGCCGCCCTTGCGCAGATAGGCGGCAAAGACGCTGCCGGCAGCGCCGGAGCCGATCATTGCGATTTTCATGCGGTTGCCTCCTTAGCAAACTGCCGGCCGGTTGTTGCCCGGCCGGCAGCGGAAAAACGGGGTGAACTTACTTCAGGTACTGCTTGTCGTAGTTGCCCTGGATGCAGCGCACGACCTGAGACAGGACCTTGCACACCGGGGTGTCGATGCCCAGCTGCTCGCCGTACTCGGCGATCTTGCCGTTGAGCACGTCGATCTCGGTCTGGCGGTGGTTGAAGAGCATGTCCTGGCACATGGACGGATAGTAGTCCGCGATGTTGGTGACGATGTCCTGATGATCGTGGGCGATGAACTCGTCCGCGTCCATCGGCACGCCCTTGGCGGTCGCGACCGCGCAGGTCTCACGGATGACGCTGTGGAACAGCCACTGGCCGAACGGGTCAGCCTCGACCTCGCCAATCTTCAGACGCAGGACGGCGCACACGGTGTTGACGGTGGCGTTCACGCAGACCTTTTTCCAGATGAACTTGTAGATGTTGTTGTCGGAGCCCGGCTCGCCGTCGCGCCAGTAGGCGTCGCAGCCGCCGTCACGGTAGCACTTGAGCATCTCGGCGCAGGCCGCGTCGTTGAGCTCGGAGCGGACTGCACCGCCAAAGTTCATCTGCACGCCGCCGGCCGGGGTGGACACGCAGTGTGCGGGCTCGGGCAGCGCCGTGCCCAGCACGCCGGAGCCGATGATGCAGCGCTCTTTCGGGAAGACCTTGAAGAGGTTGTCGTCGTTGCCGAGGCCGTTGATGAGGGAGACCGCGACGGTGCTGTCGCCGACGACGGGCAGGGAGTCCTGAATGGCCTGCTCGAGCTGGGTCGCCTTGGTCATGTAGATGATGACGTCGACCTTGCCCTCGGCCGCGGCCGCGTCGGCAGCGGTGATGTAGGTGCGGAAGCCCTTGAGCTGGTAATCGTAATCCTTGTAGCCGCCGTCTTCCTCCTGATGGATGGTGAAGTGCATGCCTTCCTCGGCGACCTTCTTCATGTGTGCCTCATAGCGGTCGATGAGGATGATATCCGCACCGCCCTTGCGCAGATAGGAAGCGAAGACACTGCCGGCAGCGCCGGAGCCATACATAGCAAATTTCATAGCAATTTCTCCTTTTTCTGATTCTGTTTGCGATATCTTCGGCCGTCGCAGGCGGATGCCTGACGGCGGATTACCGAACGGTGTTGGTGAGGGTGCCGATGCCCTCGATGCTGCAGGCGACCACGTCGCCCGGCTGCAGCCATTTCGGCGGGTCAAAGCCCATGCCCACGCCGGCGGGCGTGCCCATGGAGATGATCGTGCCGGGGCGCAGGGTCATGCCGCGGCTGAGCTCGGCGATGACATACGCGGCGTGAAAGATCATCAGATCCGTGGTGCTGTCCTGCCGCAGCTCGCCGTTGACGCGGCTCCGGATGCAGTGCGGCTCGCGCACGTCGAACTCGTCCGGCGTGACGATCCACGGGCCCATCGGCGTGAAGCCGTCAAGGCTCTTGCCGCGGTACCACTGCTTGTGCTGGTTCTGGATCGTGCGCGCGCTCACATCATTTAAAATGGTGCAGCCGAATATGTAGTCCGGCGCGTCCGCCTCGCTGACGTTATAGGCGCACTTGCCGATCACGACGGCCAGCTCCGCCTCATAGTCGAGGTCGGCGACGATGTCGCTGTGGCTGAGGATGTCGCCGCCGGGAGCGACGGCTTCGTCCACGCGCTTGGAAAAATAGATCGGGAACGTGTCCGGCGCTTTGACGCCCTTGCCGGCGACGGATTCGCTCTCCCTGGCGTGGTCAAAATAATTGATGCCCAGGCAGATCACGTCCTGCGCCGGTCTGGGGATGGGGGCGAGCAGGCGCACGTCCCTGAGCGGCAGCGCGGCGCCGCGCAGCACGGCGGCCGTGTCCAGCACCGGCCAGAGGCCGATGAGCGCCTGCATATCCGCGCAGCCGGGCACGGGGTGCACGGCGGTCGCGTCCGCGTTGAGCAGGCCGACGGCGGTGCGGCCGTCTTTTTCAAATGTAACGAGCTTCATAGGGCTGCGCTCCCTCCGTATTTCGTACCCGGCAGTGAATGTGTACGCAGAAAATGATGGTTAAAAATTCATCAAGCGCGCCTTCCGGGGACAAAATCCTGTGTCAAGAAAATGCCAAAGCCGTTTGTCAGCAAATAGACAAAAGACTTGACCTATCAGCATTGTTATGATAGCACGAAAGTGTAGATGCCGCAACTGTTTTCTTTCTGTCAAAGCGCTAAAATCGCGCGAATTTTTACAGAAATGCCAGAATCAGAGTGCATAAAAATTCGTGCAAGAAATTGTGCATATCGACGATTTTCGGGAAATCTTGGTGATTGGAAGAGGCTGTTATTGACTTTTGCGTGTGAGGGAATTATAAAATTACTATCCAAGTTGTTAATGGCTTGTTCACAATTTAACACAAGGATGATGATTTCGAGGCCCGCCGCAGTTGTAGGAGAGCACGCGGTGGGGTTTTGGAATAGAGAGCAAATAAGAGAAAAGCAAACAGAGAAGAGAAAGAGGTAAAAAATGGATAACAACAAGCTCAAGAGCAGCTGGGCAGCCGCCTTTACCGTGGCGTCCGTCTGGTTCGGCACGCACGTGGGCGCCGGCTTTGCGACCGGCAACCAGGTCGTGAACTACTTTGTCCAGTACGGCTGGACTGCGGCCATCTTCCCGCTTCTGGCCATGGGCATTCTTGCGGTCGTCATGTACATCATGATGAAGTTTGCCAAGCTCAGCGGTTTCGACAACTACAAGGACACCTACCGCGCCCTGTATCCGAAGCCGTGGATGGAGATCTTCTTTGAGGTCTTTTACATCATCATCATCCTCGCGGCGGTCGCGTCCTGCGTTGACGGCGCCGGCGGCATCGTCAAGAGCCTCATCGACCTGCCCGATATCATCTGCAACCTTGTCATCATTGCCCTGCTGATCCTGCTGTCGATCTTCGGCGTAAAGCTGATCATCCAGGCTTCCACCGTGCTTTCCACCGCGATCCTGATCGTCACCGCGATCCTCGTCATCATGGGCTTCGTCGTCCCGATCGACGCGGTCACCGCGGAGCTGGCCACCGAGAACGCCGCTTATGCGACCATCCCGGCCATCGCTGACGTTACCTCCCAGAAGGGCCTCGAGGGCGTCTGGCGCGGCGTGTTTGTGTACGCTGCGTTCCAGTGCGTGTCCATCCCGGCCATGATCGCCGCCTCCACCGAGCTGACGCACAAGGGCGTCAAGCGCGCGAGCATCCTCGGCTGGCTCATGAACGGCGGCGCGCTCGCCGCTTCCGGCGCCATGCTGCTGCGCTGGTACCCGGTCCTCTGCGCCATCAAGAGCGCCGGTGTTGATACGGTTGCCAGCATTGCAGCCCGCCACATCGGCGACGTCATGAAGCTCCCCAACCAGAGCGTCGTCACCCTCATGGGCAGCGGCTACACCTGGCTGTTTGTCGTGTACACCATCCTGCTGTTCTGCGCGTTCGTGTCCACGTCCGTCACGCTGGTCTACTCCATGATCCAGCGCTTCGAGGGTCACTGCTTCCCGAGCGCCATCAAGAGCAAGGCTGCGCGCAGCGTCATCGTCGGCCTGGTCGTCATCGGCCTGTGCTATGCGGTTTCCCTGCTCGGCCTGTCGACCATCATCTCCAAGGTCTACGGCTATGACGGCTACTACGCGCTGGTCGTTGTTGTGCTCCCGGCGTTCATCTGGGGCATTCCGAAGATCAAGAAGCTCTCTGCCGGAAAGAAGGCCGAGCTGTCGGAGTGATCTGACGAAGGCGCAGCTCTCCGGCGTCGCAAAGTTCAAATCTGACCGCTGCGTCCGCAGCGTCATAGAGAGGCAACCCCGCAGGCAATCGCCTGCGGGGTTGTCGCTGTTCCGGGTAGAGACAGCGGCGGCAAAGTTATGTGACAGAGCCGCGGGGGAGCCCGAGGGGGCAAGGCCCGCCTCGGATGCAATAAAACCGCGGCCACGCGGAGGCAACCCCGCAGGCACGGCCTGCGGGGTTGTCGCTGTCAAAAAGTAATACTTTTTGACAAGGGGGGGCTGCAGTCTGCTGCGCGCACAAATTCCACACTTGCAGCCTGAGAAGTATTTTCTCAGCCGCACATGTCGCCTGAGAAAATGATCGGACTTTCTTTCGCCGCTGCGGCGGCGAAACTCTACGAGGTTTTGGGCAAGCTGAGCCTCCCGCGGGCAATCGCCTGCGGGGTTGTTGCTATCAAAAAAGTGTTGCTTTTTGATGAAAGGCTTGCGGCCTGACTGCAGCGCAAATGCTGCCCGCCTGTCGGGTACCGGCAGCGCCTCAGAGCCGCGGCATAGGAAAACCCCCGCCCTGCAAGGATACCTTGCGGGGCGGGGGTCGCTCGTTATCCGAGTCGGGTCATCCGGGGTCTGCGCTCACTTCCAGCGCCACGTGAACGGCACGAACAGCAGCAGCAGCGGGAAGATCTCCAGACGGCCGAGCAGCATGCAGATCATGAGCACGATCTTGCTCAGCGGCGAGAAGATGGCAAAGCTTCCGGTCGGCCCCACGAGGGAGAGCCCCGGCCCGATGTTCGACAGGCACGAGAGCGCGGCGGTGAAATTCGTCGTGAAGTCCAGCCCGTCGAGCGACACGATCAGCCCTGCGATAAGCAGGATGATGATGTAGAACGTGAAGTACGTCAGGGCGTTGTAGACGGTCTGCCCGTCGACCGGCTTGCCGTCGAGCCGGACGTTTTCCACGCAGCGGGGGCGCAGCATCTTCTTGACCTCGATCGTGCAGGACTTGAACAGCAGCATCACGCGCGAGAGCTTCAGACCGCCGGCGGTGCTGCCGGCGCAGCCGCCGACAAACATCAGCAGCACGAGCAGGAACTTGGAGTATTCCGGCCAGAGGTTGAAGTCCGCGGTGGCGAAGCCGGTCGTGGAGATGACCGACGTGACCTGGAAGAACGAATAGCGCAGCGCGTGGCCGACGCCGCCGTAGAGATCGCGGATGTCGAACGCGATCGTGAGGACGGCAAAGGCGATCACGCCCAGATACCAGCGCAGCTCCTCGTTGCGCAGCGCGGTGCGGATGTTGCCGAGCAGAATGAGGTAATACAGGCTGAAGTTGACGCCGAAGAGCATCATGAACACGCCCACGACGATGTCGATATAGGCGCTGTTGTAGTAGCCGATGCTCAGCGCGCGCGTGGACAGGCCGCCGGTGCCGGCGGTGGCGAACGCGTGCAGCAGCGCATCGTAAAAGCTCATGCCGCCGGCGGCGAGCAGAACCGTCTCCGCGACCGTGAGCGCGATGTACAGCAGGTAGAGGATGGAGGCGGTCTTGCGGATGCGCGGCACGAGCTTGCCGACCGTCGGTCCGGGCACCTCGGCGCGCATGATGTGCATCGAGCGGTTGCCGCTCATGGGCAGCACGGCCAGCACGAACACGAGGATGCCCATGCCGCCGATCCAGTGCGTGAACAGCCGCCAGAACATGCCGCCGCGCGTCATGCTCTCCGGCGATGTGACGACGCTGGCGCCGGTCGTGGTCAGACCCGAGATCGTCTCAAACAGGGCGTCGATGTAGTTCGGAATATCGCCGGTGAGCACGAACAGCAGCGCGCCGAACAGCGACATGGCGATCCACGACAGGCCGACGATCAGAAAACCGTCGCGCGCGGTCATGCCGCCGGATTTGGCGCGCACGCGCCACATGATCAGTCCGATGCCGCCGGTGACGGCGATCGTGATCAGAAACGGAGCCGGCGTCTCGCCGTATGCCAAAGCTGCGACCATCGGCAGGAGCATCAATGCAGCCTCGATGCACAGCACGCGGCCGATGACCTGCCCGATCATTCGAAAATTCATGGTGTTGCCCTCTTTATATCATGATGAATTGCTGCGTAATAAATCATTATACGCCGATCCACCTGATTTGTGAAGTACCGGATGCTCAGAACATCCCGAGGGATTTGAACAAAAAGACCCACAGGAACATCGTCAGCATGCTCACGGCCGAGGTCACGACGACGGTGTCGCCCGCAAGCTCCGCGTCGCCGCCCATCTGCTGCGCCATGGTGAAGGAGTTGACGGCGGTCGGCGAGGCGAACACACCCAGCAGCGACACGAACGCAGCATCCCGGAAGCCGAGCAGCGCGCCGAGCCCGAGAAACAGCGCCGGAAACACGATGAGCTTTGCCGCCACGACGGCGGTGAGCTCGCGCGCATAGCGCCGGATGCCGGAGAACTGGAAAAACGCGCCGAGCAGAAACAGCTGCAGGGGCGAGGCGATGCCGCTCACGCTCTGCACCGTCTTTTCGAGGATATACGGCAGGCGGATCTTTGCCACCAGCGCCAGCACGCCGAGCACGGAGGCGATGACGAGCGGGTTTTTCAGGATCTGGGCGAGGATGTGCAGCGGCTTCGGCTTCTGGCCGCGGAACACCTCCAGCACGATGATGGACATCATGTTGAAGATAGGCACGATGATCGCGATCAGGATCGAGACCGTGCCGAGCTGATCCGCGCCGAGCAGTGCCGTCGCCACGGGGATGCCCATGATGACGTAGTTGCTGCGGAACATACCCTGAATCATCACGCCGCGGCGCTCCGGCAGCTTTTCCATGAGCAGCGTGTAGCCGAGCGCCAGTGCGAACGACAGCAGCACGCCGCCAACGGCGTAGGCGATCAGCAGCGGATCGAACGAGCCGGAGAGGTCGGAGCAGTACACATTATAAAACAGCAGGCACGGCAGAAAGATGCGGAAAGCGATCTTGTTGATGTTCGAGATCTCCTCCCGATGGATCCAGCCGAGACAGCGCGCACCGTAGCCGAGTGCCATCACGAGGAACATCGGCAGGATCGCATTGACAGAAATGATGAAATTATCCATTCGCATACCACCTTTGGGTAAAATTTAGAAAACCGGCGAAAACCGGCGAAAAAACGCGCATTTCATAGTTTACTCCCGCCGGAGGCAAATTGCAAGGGTGCAGGTTGCCGCGCGGCATGAAATGTGATATAATTTCTCCGTTTGATTTTTTCACGCGGGAGGTACTGCGTAATGACCATAGAAGAGGCGCGGGCGCTGATCCGGGGCGTCGAGTGGCGCGGCTCCCGTCCGGGGCTGTCGCGTGTGCGCGAGCTGCTGCACCGCATCGGCGACCCGCAGGACACGCTGCAGTTCGTGCACATTGCGGGCACAAACGGCAAGGGCAGCACGGCGGCGATGCTCGCGGCCGTCCTGCAGGCGGCGGGCTATACGACGGGGCTGTTCACGTCCCCGTATCTCGAGCAATTCGCCGAGCGTATGCAGGTCAACGGCCGGCCGATCCCGGACGAGGAGCTTGCCGCCGCGTGCGAGACGCTGCAGCCGTGCATAGCGGCCATGGACGACCAGCCGACGGAGTTCGAGCTCGTGACGGCGGCGGCCATGCTCTGGTTTCGGCGCCGCGGGTGCGACATTGTGGTGCTCGAGGTCGGGCTCGGCGGCCGGCTGGACGCGACGAATGTCATCGCCGCGCCGGCGTGCGCCGTCATCACGAACATCGGGCTGGATCACACGGAGATCCTCGGCGACACGCTCGCGCAGATTGCGCGCGAGAAGGCGGGCATCCTCAAGCCCGGCACGTATGCCGTCAGCTATCCGCAGACGGCGGAGGTGCGCGAGGTGCTGCGCGGGACGTGCGCCCGGCTGGACATCCCGTTCACGGAGGCGGACGCGGACGCCATCGTGCCGCTGCGCGACAGCGTGGACGGGCAGACCTTTTCCTATCGCGGCGCGGTGTATGACCTGCCGCTGCTCGGCAGGCATCAGCTGCGCAATGCGGCCGTCGCGCTCGAGACGGTGGCGGCGCTGCGCGCGCGGGGCTGGCGCATCCCGGATGCGGCCGTGCGCGCGGGGCTGGCGCAGGTGCGCTGGCCGGCGCGGTTCGAGGTGCTGCGGCGCGCGCCGTGGTTCGTGCTTGACGGAGGGCACAACCCGCAGTGCGCGCAGACGGTGGCGGACAATCTCGCGCGCTATTTCCCCGGCCGTCGCATCACGCTGCTTGTGGGCGTGCTCGCGGACAAGGATTACCCCGACCTGATCGCGCCGCTCGACCCGTATGCCGCGGCCTACATCGCGGCGACGCCGCTCTCGCCGCGCGCGCTGCCGGCGGCGGAGCTGGGAACGTATTTGCAGCGCTTTGGGAAACCGGTGACGGTCTGCCCCGATCCCGCACAGGCGGCGCAGAGCGCGCTCGCGCAGGCGGGGGAGGACGATGTCATCTGCGCGGTCGGCTCGCTGTACATGGCGGGCGCGATCCGGACCTGTCTGCGGAGGGAACACGATGAGAATTCTGGGCATTGATTACGGCGACGCGCGCATCGGGCTCGCGCTCTCGGACGCCTCGGCCACGCTCTGCGGCCGGGCGTGGACGCTCACGGAGTGGAATCTGGAGCGCGCGGTCGCGGCGATCGCGGACGTGGTGCGCGCCGAGGGCGTGGAGCGCATCGTGCTCGGCCTGCCGAAAAATATGGACGGCACGGAAGGTCCGCGCGCGGAAAAGAGCCGCGCCGTCGCGCGCCTGCTCACGGAGGCGACGGGGCTGGAGGTCGTGCTCTGGGATGAGCGGCGCAGCTCCATCGAGGCGCACGGCATCCTGCACGCCAACGGCCGCAGGGAGAAAAAGCACCGTCAGACGGTCGACGCCGTCGCGGCGAGCCTGATCCTCGAGGGCTATCTCGGCACGCTGCACTGAGCAACCGCCGCAAAACTTCCGGAACAAAAATAAGGGGCGGACGCCATGCGGCGTCCGCCCCCGATTGCTTGTCAAAAGCCTCGCAGAGTTTCGCCGCCGGAGCGGCGAAAGAAAGTCCGATCATTTTCTTCGGCGACATGTGCGGCGAAGAAAATACCGCTCGGCCTGCAAACGTGCGCGCCGTCCGTCTCCGGCGGGCGGCGCGTGCGCTGCAGTCAGGCCGCAAACTCCTTGTCAAAAAGTAATACTTTTTGACAGTCACAGGGGCGGGCGCCATACGGCGTCCGCCCCTGTGTTCGTTCCGGTTACATTTCCTCGACGGCCAGCATATCCGGCAGCGCGGTCAGGTCGCCGCGCAGGTCGCCCGGCTGCAGCGGCGTGCGGCTATGGATGGGGATGAGCGCGCAGTAATGCGGCATCGTGTCGGGGGCGCCGCTGTCCGCGATGCGGCTGATCTCAAGGTTGTCGATGCGGATGCCGCGCGCGCGCAGCAGGGCGAGCACGGACTCCATGCACACGGCGTGCGCGTACTCGATGTAGAGCGTGAGATCGGTGCTCCTGCTCGTGAGCCGGAGCTCGAGCCGCACGAGCACCACCTCGACCAGCAGCACGACGGCCGTGGCGAAGATGGCGCACTCGGCATAGCCCGCGCCGCAGACAAGACCGATGATGGCCGCGGCCCAGAGTCCGGCGGCGGTGGTCAGACCCTTGACGCGCTTGTCGCGCGTGACGATGATCGTGCCCGCACCGACAAAGCCGATGCCGGAGATGACCTGCGCGCCGAGACGCGCAATGTCGTTAAACAGGTGCTGGAAGAGCAGGTACTGGCTCGTGAGCGTCGTGATGGCGGAGCCGAGACAGATGAGGATGTGTGTGCGGAAGCCGGCGGGGCGGCGCCTGATCTCGCGCTCTGCACCGATCAGCCCGCCGCAGACGACGGCCAGCGTCAGGCGGGCGAGGATCGCCCAGAAGGTCATATCACGGATGGGATCAAAACAATGCAGCATGGTACAGCCTCCTTTCTCAGATCTCTTCGATGAGGATGACGCCCTCAAGCGCCGACAGCTCCGCCAGCAGCTCGGGATGGTCGCGCCGCTCGGGCAGGATGGCACTGAACTGGCACAGGAAGCTTGCCAGCGGGCCCGTGCCGTTGCGGTTGACGGCAAAGTCGAAGATGCGGATGTTCTCCTCGTGCAGATGCGCGACGATCGCGCCGAGGTGCTCCATGCGCTCGATCTCGAGGCTGATGTTGATGTGGTGCGCCCGGCGGGTGAGCTGCTGCTCCAGCGGCGGCAGCAGGTACATGCAGGCCACCATGTACGCGATGCAGATGAACGCGCAGGAATAAAACCCCGCGCCGATGGCAAGGCCGAGGCACGCGCTCGCCCAGAGTCCGGCGGCGGTGGTCAGCCCCTTGACCTGCTGGCGGGCGGTGATGATGATCGTGCCCGCGCCGAGAAAGCCGATGCCCTTCGCGGCCTCGGCGCCGAAGCGCGACACGTCCTGCGTCGCGCCGACGCTCTCGGCGATCTCGCGCCACGGCCCCTTGAGCATCTGGTCGAGCTGCAGGCTCAGCAGCACGGTGAGCGTCGCGCCGAGCGCCGTGAGCATATAGGTGCGAAAGCCGGCGGGGCGGTTTTTGCGCTCGCGCTCGAGCCCGATCAGCCCGCCGCAGAGCACGGCAAGGAGGATGCGCAGCATCATCGTGACGATATTCAGTTCACGCAGGTAGGAGAGTACGGACGCCATGGATGCGGTTCCTTTCTGAGTCGTTCACAGGCCGCCGCTGCGCGGCTTGCCGGTGCTGCTGCGCACGATGAGCCGGCTGTGGTATTCCACGCGGTTGATCGGCTGATCCTCGCGGCTGTTGAGCCCGTCTTCGATGCGCTCAAGCAGCAGGTTGAAGGCGCTCTTGCCGTGGCTGAAGGTGTTGTTGTCCACGCTCGTGAGCTGGATGCGCTGGTAGCCCGAGCTCGTGACGTTGTCAAACCCGCAGAGGCTGAAATCCTCCGGCACGCGGTAGCCCTCGCGCAGCAGTGCGTCGAGCACGCCGTAGGCCACCATGTCGTTGATGGCGACGATGCCGGTGATCTTGTCGTTGCGCAGACACTTGTAGGCCAGCTCCATCCCCGAGCGGTACTCGAGGTCGGGCGTGGAGATCTCCGCCTCGAGGGAGTTGACGTGCGAGCAGATGGTCACGCTGCCCTCCGGGCACCAGCGGCGATAGGCGTCCTGCAGTCCCTCTGCGCGGCGCATACGGGAGATGTGGTGCTCGTTGAGCGCCGTGGACAGGTAGGCGATGCGCGTGTGGCCGAGGTCGATGAGGTGCCTGGCCACGAGCTGCGCCGCGCCGAAGTTGTCCACGTCCACGGTGTCGATGCCGTAATCCGCGACGCGGTCGCCGACGGCGACGATGGGCACGCGGCGGCTCAGCTCGCGCACCTTGGCCGGCTGCGTCGGCGTCATGGCGAAGATGATGCCGGCCACGCGCGAATAGTCGAGCGAGTCGAGCAGATGGCTCTCCGTGCGGGGGTTCCAATAGGTGTTGTAGATCGCGGTGTGATACCCGGCGGCGTGCGCCGCGGCGTCGATGCCGGCGATCATCTTGGTGTGGTAGGGGTTGGAGACCGACGGCGAGAGGACGGCGATCTGCCTGCCGGAGCAGCGGGCGGACGGCGTGCGGTAGCCGATGCGCTCGGCCTCGGCCAGAACGCTCGCCACGCGCTGAGAGGAAAAGCGCTCCAGCGATTTTCCGTTGAGGATCATCGAGACGCTCGCGGTGGAAACACCGGTCGCCTCGGCGATGTCGCGCAGGGTGGGCTTGCTGCTCATAGGCACCTCCAGTAGAGAACAGATGACGGCGCGTGTGTTGAAAATTTAAGCATTTTTCAACGAAAAATGCAGCAGTCGCTTTTGCAGTTTCAACAATTTCTATTTGGAGTATATAGCGAAAACGGATAAAAATCAAGGAAAACTTCTAACGATATTGACGACATTCGCCAGAAATGCTACCATTCACCATAGAGAGCCGTTAAAAATGACGGAGAAAATTCAACGCTTTTTTAAGCAGAAAGGGAATTGCCTTGAAGAAAATTGTTGCGATGCTTCTCGCCCTGACCATGGTGCTTGCACTGTGCGCCTGCGGCGGCGGCGGCGATAAGGCCGGCGCGAACGATGACTACCACCTCACGCTCAAGCTCAGCCACGTCTTTGCTCCGACTGAGCAGCTCACGATCGAGATGCAGCAGGTCGCCCAGCGCATCAAGGAGCGCACCAACGGCGCGATCGAGATCCAGTGCTACGACTCCAGCCAGCTCGCCGTCTATAAGGACAACATCGAGCAGGTTGTCAACGGCGCCGACTGGATCGCCTGCGAAGACCCCTCCTACCTCGCCGACTACGACATCGACTTTGAAGCGCTCATCGGCCCCATGATGTACAACAGCATCGATGAGTACTCCTACGTCTGCCAGTCCGATCTGGTAAAGAATATGTGCCAGAAGCTCGAAGATAACTACGGCATCCACGTGCTCGCGCTCGACTTCAACGTCGGCATGCGCTGCATGCAGACCAACAAGGTCATCAAGACCCCCGCTGACCTCAAGGGCATGAAGATCCGCGTGCCCAACAGCTCCATGTACATCAACTGCCTCACGGCCATGGGCGCCACGCCCACCGGCATGCCGTTCTCCGAGACGATCTCCGCCGTGCAGCAGGGCGTCATTGACGGTCTGGAGGGCAACATGAACGCTTACTCCACCAACGGCAGCGCCGAGGTGTGCAAGAACATGTCCCTGACCAACCACCTTGTCGGCACCTGCGGCGCCTACATCAGCACCAAGGTCTGGAACAGCATCCCGGAAGAGTACCGCACCATCATCCAGGAGGAGTTCACCAAGGGCGCCAAGGAGCTGACCGACTTCACCAACGCCTCCTTCGCCGAGACGAAGGCCAAGCTCGAGAAGGAGCAGGGCTGCTCGTTCAACGAGGTCGACGTCGATGCGTTCCGCGCCGCCGTGCAGCCGGAGTATGACCGCATGGTCAAGGAGGACGGCGTGACCGCCACCTTCTATGAGCAGGCGCAGGCCATCCTCGCCGAGTACCGCCAGGCCAATAAGTGAGCGCTGCGCGCTGACAGACGGCCGGCAGACCCATACCGGCTTTTTATGCCGGGTGTCCCGCACACGCTGCCGGACACCCGGCATTGCTGAGCAAAGCCACAGAAAGCAGAGGGAAGCAAATTTGAAAAAAGTACTGAAAAATCTCGACGCGTATATCGCGGGCGCGATGATGATCGTGACGATCGTGCTCGTCATCGTCAACGTGATCACGCGAAAACTGTTTAACTATATCATCATCTGGAGCGAGGAAATTGCCACCTCCTGCTTCGTGTACTCGGTGTTCATCGGCGCGGCCTACGCCTACCGCAAGCACCAGCACGTCGGCGTTGACCTGCTCGTGGAGCGGCTGCCCGCCGGCGCGCGCAGGATCGTGCACCTGATCACCAGCGCCCTGCTCGTGATCATCAACGGCTACATCACGATGCTCAGCGTGCAGTTTATCCAGTCGTCCTGGATCAAGCGCATGCCGATCACGAAGCTGCCGTCCTCCGTGGTCAGCACGGCGCTGGTCATCGGCTTCGGCCTGATGACGATCTACTCGCTCGTCTTTTTCATCAAAGACCTCAAAAGCGGCAACAAACTTGACGGGGAGGTGGACGCATGAGCACGTTCCTTTCGATCCTGCCGATCATCATCGCGCTCGTGCTGTATTTCACGGGCATCCCCATCGCCTACGCGCTCTTTGCCGCGGCGCTGACCTATTTTGGCTTCATTGACACGACGACCGTGCCGTACCTGCTGATGCAGAAGTTCATCACGTCCACGCAGTCGTTCCCGTTCCTCGCGATCCCGTTTTTCATCATGTGCGGCTCGATCATGAACTACGGCGGCATCAGCGCGCGGCTCATGGACTTTGCCGACGCGCTCACCGGGCATCTGCCCGGCGGCCTTGCGCAGATCAACGTCCTGCTGAGCATGCTCATGGGCGGCTGCTCCGGCTCGGCCAACGCCGACGCCGCCATGGAGTGCAAGCTGCTCGTGCCCGAGATGGAAAAGCGCGGCTACGGCAAGGGCTTTTCCGCCGCGATCACGGCGGCGTCCTCGTGCGTCACGCCCATCATCCCGCCCGGGATCAACCTCATCGTCTACGGCCTGATCGCCGGCGCATCCGTCGGTCAGCTCTTTGCCGCCGGTTACATCCCCGGCCTGCTCATGGCTGTGACGCTGATGATCGCCGTGGCGATCATCTCCAAAAAGCGCGGCTACGCGCCGTCCCGTCCCCGCCGCGCGACGCTCGGCGAGATCGGCCGGCAGGCGCTCAAGTCCTTCTGGGCGCTGTTTTTCCCGCTGGGCATCATCATGGGCATGCGCTTCGGCATCTTCACGCCGACGGAAGCCGGCGGTGTGGGCGTGCTCTACTGCCTGATCGTGGGTAAGTTCGTCTACAAGGGCCTGCGCAAGGAGCACTTCATTCCCATCCTGCGCGAGACCATCTCCGGCACCGCCACCGTCATGCTCATCATCGTGTCGGCGACCGTGTTCGGCTATTACCTCAACTGGGAGAACATCCCGACCATGCTGCTCAACGCCGTGACGAGCTTTGCAAGCAACAAGTTCCTCGTGCTGCTGGTCATGAACATCGTGCTGCTCATCGTCGGCATGTTCCTCGAGGGCGGCGCGGCGCTGATCATCCTCGCTCCGCTCATGGTGCCGATCGTGAAGGCCGCCGGGATCGATCTGGTGCACTTCGGCATCGTCTGCAACGTCAACATCATGATCGGCGGTCTGACCCCGCCGTTCGGCTCGATGATGTTCACCTGCGTGTCCATCACGGACTGCAAGATGTATGACTTCATCCGCGAGAGCATCCCGTTTATCATCGCGCTGCTCATTGCGCTGCTGCTGCTGACGTATATCCCCGACATCACGCTGCTGATACCGAATCTCATTTATTAAGGGAGACAATTGCATGAAAGTTATGGCACACCGCGGCTACAGCGGTGTATATCCGGAAAACACGATGCTCTCGTTCCGCGAGGCGGTCAAAGTCGGCTGCGACGCGATCGAGATGGACGTGCATGAGACGCGCGACGGCCGCCTCGTCGTCATCCATGACGAGCGGCTCGAGCGCACGACCGACGGTACCGGCCGCATCTGCGAGCACACGTTCGACGAGCTGCGGCAGGTCAACGCCGCCGCGCGCTTCGCGGGCAAATACGCCCCCGAGCGCATCCCGTCGTTCGACGAATACTGCGAGTGGGCCTCCGGCGAGTCCGTCGGCCACAACATCGAGATCAAGACCGACAAGATCTACTACCACGACATCGAGCGCAAGATCTGGGCGACCATCGAGCGCTACGGTCTGGAGCACAAGGTCATGTTCTCGTCGTTCAACCACTTCTCGCTGCGCCGCATCCTCGAGATCAGCGGCAACGCGGTCGAGGTCGGCGCGCTCGTGCTCGAGGACAGCATCGGCGGCTTCCCCGGCTACTACTGCGAGCAGGCGGGCTTTGCCTGCTACCACCCGCCGATCGAGCTGCTCACGGATGAGAACGTGCGCGACTGCAAGGCGCACGGCGTGAAGATGAACGTCTGGACCGTCAACGACATGGCGGGTCTGGAGCAGCTCCACCGCTGGGGCTGCGAGGGCATCATCACGAACTACCCCGGCGTGGCGAGCGGCTGGCTGCGCGCACAGGGCGAGTGAGCCGGACACGGCGAAACAGACACAAACAGAGATGACGCCCCCGAGAGCCGTTGGCTTTCGGGGGCGATTTCTGTATCAAAAGGCATGCTTTCTGACAGCGAAAAAACTCCCTCCGGATTTCCGGAGGGAGTTTCGCGTTGGTTTGAGATGGGATCAGATCTTCATGCAGACGTCCCAGGCACGCCAGATGACGGTGCGCAGGTTGCCGATGGCAACGCAGTCGCCCACGCGGTAGACCTGCTTGTTCTCCTTGCCGCCGACCGGAGTCGGGACAAAGCCGATGCCGTTGACGACGTTGTCGCACTCGACGAAGAAGGTCTCGCCGGTCTTGACGTTCTTGACGGTGACGCCGTTGTCCTTGATCTCGGTCACGGTGGACTCGAGGTAGGTCGGGACCTTGTGGTACTCCATCGCGTCACGCAGGAAGGAGGTGTTGGCAAGGCAGGTGGCCTGCGCCGCGACCAGGTCGTTCGCGTACTCGACGATGATGGGGTGCTTGCCCTGCAGCACGAGGTCGTAAGCCGCCTCGCAGGAGGACTGGCCGCCGCCGATGAACAGGACCTTGTCGCCGACTTCCTTCTTGTCCTTGAGCAGCTCGGTGAACGTGAGGGTCTTCTCAAAGCCGGGGATGGAGGGCATGGTGCGCGGGATGGAGCCGCTGGCGACGATGATGTCGTCAAAGCCGCGCAGGGTGTTCACGTCCGTGACCTCGGTGTTGAAGCGGACGTCGATGCCTTCCTTGGCGACCTCATTGAGGTACCAGCGGATGAGGTCCTTGTCGTTTTCCTTGAAGCTCATCGCGGAAGCGGTGAGGAACAGACCGCCGAGCTCGTTGGTCTTCTCGAAGATGACGGGGGTGTGGCCGCGCTGCTTGAGCACGAGCGCGCACTCCATGCCGCCGATGCCGCCGCCGATGATGGCGACCTTCTTCGGGTTGCGGGTCGGGACGATCTTGTACTTGTTGTGCTGCATCGTGGTCGGGTTCAGCGCGCAGCGAGCCAGGTGCAGGGAGTCGTCCATGCTCTGGAGGTTCGCGGTGCCCTTGAACTTGGACATGTTGAAGCAGCCGTTGTGGCAGCGGATGCAGGGCTTGATCTCGTCCTCACGGCCGCTGAGGATCTTGTGGATCCACTCGTGGTCAACGAGGTTCTGGCGCGCGATGGCGACAGCGTCGAGACGGCCGGCAGCGATCTCTTCGGCGGCCTTCACGGGGTCCATACGGCCGGCGCAGACGACCGGGCAGTTGGTGAAGTTCTTGATGTGCTCGACGTACTCGAGGTTGCAGTTGTCGGGCATGTACTGAGGCGGATGTGCCCAGTACCACGCATCGTAGGTGCCGTTGTCGCAGTTGAACATGTCGTAGCCGGCTTCCTCGAGGTACTTGACGGCCTTCTCGGACTCGGCCATGTCGCGGCCGAACTCCTCAAAGTCGGTCTCGTACGGCATCGCGCCCTTGCCCCAGGCCTTGGTCTTGGAGACGACGGAGTAACGCAGGGACACCGGGAAGTCGGCGCCGGCCTGACGCTTGATCTCCTGCACGATCTCGACCGGGAAGCGGAAACGGTTCTCGAACGAGCCGCCGTACTGGTCGGTGCGGTGGTTCCAGTTGGCCATGGTGAACTGGTCAAGCAGGTAGCCCTCGTGGACGGCGTGGATCTCGACACCGTCGACGCCGGCAGCGCGCAGCTTCTTGGCGGTCTTGCCGAAGGCGTGCACCATGTCCTGGATCTCCTTGACGGTCAGCGGGCGGGACATGACGTCTTCCTTCCAGCGGTTCGGGACCTCGGAAGCGGAGGCGCAGATGTACTGCACGTCAACGATGGGGCTGGCGATCTTGTTGAGGAAGTTGTTCTTGGCCAGCATCGTCATCCAGCCGTTGATCGCCATGGAGCGGCCCATGCCGGCGGCGAGCTGGATGAAGAGCTTTGCACCGGTCTTGTGGAACTCGACCATGTACTCCTTGAGCTGCTTGAACATCTGGTCGTTCTGGTACAGCCACTTACGGCCGGGGATGCCCAGCGGATCGCGGATGCACTGCATGCCGGGCAGGATCAGGCCCACGCCGTCCTGCGCGCGGTTGAGCAGGAAGTAAGCCGCTTCCTTGTCGAAGTGGTTCGGCTCCATCCAGCCGAACAGGGACGTGCCGCCCATGGAGCACTGGACAATGCGGTTTTTCATCTCGACATTGCCGATCTTCCAGGGGGTGAACAATGCGTTGTACTTTTCGTTCATTGAATACGCTCCTTCTATTTTTTAGGTCTCCACAGACCCGGGTTCACGTTCTTCCGGGACATGGATCTCCCGGATGGTAAAGTCCTTGCCGGACAGCACCGTTTTGTTGAAGCTGTTGCAGTTCGGGCAATAACCGTTGCACTCGATGACGTTGAAGATCTCGTCGCAGTCCTCGCACTCGGCCATGCCGGGCACGATGTTGACGATGAGCTTCGTGTTTTCCAGCGGCGTGCCCTTCACGACGGGGGGATAGAGCTCCTCCACATACTCCGGGATGACGAGCGAGAGCTCGCCGCAGTCGGCCACGATCTCGGAGATCTCGTCGATCTGATTGGCGGCCGCGTAGTCGGTGACGGTCTTGACCATGGCGCGCACCACGCCGATCTCATGCATGGCGCCGCTCCTTATCTGCCGCGCGTCTTGCGCACGAGACGGCCGATGGCGGCGGGGGTGTTGCCGGCCACGGTCAGCAGGGTGCGGAAGTATTCACGGCCGTGCGTGTCGTTGACCTTCTCGAGGCGGATGGCGTCGAACTTGCACTTGGTGGTGCAGATGCCGCAGCCGATGCACTGGTCCTCGTTGAGGACGACCGCGCCGCAGCCGAGGCAGCGCTCGGTCTCCTTCTTCATCTGCTCCTCGGTGAACACACCGCGCAGATCGTGGAAGGTCTTCTTCGCCTCTTCGGCGGAGCCGTCGTGCGCGTGCTGACGCGGGGTGTTGTCAAAGCTCTCGACCGGCACGGCCACGGTCGCGGGATCGAGCGACTTGTAGTCGCGGTGGTCACGGCCGATGAGCTGGCTCTGGCCGGGGTGCACGAAGCGGTGGATGGACACGGCGGCCTCTTTGCCGGCGGCGATGGCGTCGATGGCAAACTTCGGGCCGGTCACAAGATCGCCGCCCGCGAACACGTCGGGCTCGGCGGTCTGATACGTTGCGGGGTCAACAAGCACGGTGCCGCGCTTGCCGAGCTGGAGCTTCGAGCCGGCGTCGATGCCGCACAGGTCGATCTGCTGGCCAATGGCCGAGATGACGGCGGAGACTGCAAGCGTCTCGAACTCGCCCGTGCCGACGGGCTTGCGGCGGCCCTTCTCGTCGGGCTCGCCGAGGGTCATGGTCTCGACCTTGATGGCCGTGGCCTTGCCCTTTTCGCCCAGGATCTCGACCGGAGCGCTCAGGAAGCGGAACTTGACGCCCTCGGCCTCGGCCTCGGCGACCTCTTCGTCCGCTGCGGGCATCTCCTCGCGGCTGCGGCGGTAGAGCAGCGTCACGTCCGCACTGCGGCGCACGGCGGCGCGCGCGACGTCGATGGCGACATTGCCGCCGCCGATGACGGCGACCTTCTTGCCGATGGTCGGGCGCTTGCCGAGGTTCACGGCGCGCAGGAACTCGACGCCGGTGAACACACCCTTCAGCTCGTCGCCCGGGCAGCCGGCCGGCGTGCCCTTGGAGGCGCCGACGGCGAGGTAGATCGCCTTGTAGCCGTCCGCGCGCAGCGCGTCGAGCGTCATGTTTTTGCCGACCTCAACGCCGAAGCAAAACTCCACGCCGAGCTCCTTGAGCACGTCGATCTCCGCGTTGACAACGTTTTTCTCGAGACGGAAGCTCGGGATGCCGAGCGTGAGCATGCCGCCGGGCACGGACTCCTTCTCGAACACGGTCACGGGGTAGCCCTTGACGGCGAGGTAGTACGCGCAGCTCAGACCGGCAGGGCCGGCGCCGATGACGGCGATCTTCTCCGGGTACGGACGGCCGATCTGGTTGAGCATCTTCGGCACGAAGCGGGTGCTGGCCTCGAGATCCTTCTCGGCGATGAACTTCTTGATGTCGTCGATGGCGATCGGATCGTCGATGCTGCCGCGGGTGCAGGCATCCTCACAACGCTTGTTGCAGATGCGGCCGCAGACGGCCGGGAACGGGTTTTCTTTCTTGATGAGCTCCAGCGCCTCGGTGTAGCGGCCGAGGGACGCGAGCTTGATGTAGCCCTGAACCGGGATGTGCGCCGGGCACTCGGCCTTGCAGGGGGCGGTGCCGCTGGGCATGACGTCGGAGCGGTTCGTGCGGTACTCGGGGTTGTAGCTCGAGCGGTGGAACGGCACGCTGGCGTCGGTGTCGTAGGTATCGGAGATGTGCGGATCGGTCGCGCAGCGCTTCTGACCGAGCTTGAGCGCGTTGGTCTGGCAGTTTTCGACGCACTGACCGCAGGCGACGCACTTTTCCTTGTCCACGCGGGCGATGTAGTTCGAGCGGATGGCGCGCGGCGTGCGGAACAGCTCCGCGATGCGCAGCGCGAAGCACGAGCAGCCGCAGCAGTTGCAGATGGCGTTCGTGTCCTCGAAGCCGGGGGTCTGGTTGATCTCGTGCACGAGGCCGTTGTCCTCGGCGCGCTGGAGGATCTCATACGCCTCTTCCTTGCTCACGAGGCGGTGATAGCCCTGCTCGGAGAAGCAGCGGGCGTTGTCGTTGAGGTACATGCACATATCCTCTTCGAGGTGGCCGCAGCCCTCGCCCATGAGACGGCGGGCACGGCGGCAGGAGCACGGACCGACGCTGATGGCGGTCGCGTTCTCGATGAGGGTGCGCACTTCGTCGTAGGAGGCGGCGTGCGAGTCGTTCTCGATGGCGCTCATGACGGGCATGACGCGCATGAAGAACATACCGGTCTTGCCGGAGTCGAGCATCGGCGCGAGCATTTCCGGACGGCGGCGGGTGTACGCCTCAAAGGACTCGCCGAGCACGGGATACTTGTCGCACTGCTCACGGTTGGCAAGGATGCCCTCCATGATGCCCGGGACCCAGATCGGGTAGAAGTAGCAGCGCTTGCCGTCCACATAGCGGTAGCGGACTGCGCCGGTCTTGCACAGCTTGTCGAGCTGCTCCTGCGTGAATTCCACGCTCTTTTTTGCGCGCTTGGCCACTTCCTCAACCGTGCGGTTGGTCTCCAGGCGCACGTGCATCATGATCGCACACATATCATCGTCGATGATCGGCTCGAGGATCTTATACTCGGGATCGTCATACGTGATGCCCATGTACGTCATGCTCTCAAGGCTGATCTTCGTAGCCAGCTTGAGAATATTCGGTCTTTTTGCCATGCCGTTTCCTCCTTCAATATAGGGTCATATTTAAAAGGTGTTCCCTGTCCCCTTATTGCTTGGGCGGCGCCGCGAATGCGCGCGTGAACTGCTCGCACAGCGCGTCGATGCGCGCGTGCCCGTCGAGCTCGTGTACGCTCGGCACGCCGACGGACATCCGCTGGATGACGCCGAGGATCGAATCATATGTATTATAATAGAGTGTTTTCACATCGGCCTCGGGGTCGACCGTCCCGTCGGCGAGGCCGCGGCGGATGGCCGCAGCGATCGGCCCGGGGGCGACCTCAAAGCGCTCCGGCGGGCGGTTGATGACCGCGTGCTGCCGGCCGGCGTTGCACAGCGCGACCTCCGCATCGAGCGAAAAGCGGATGCCCGCGGGGTCGGTGAAGATCAGCCCCGCGTAGCTGCGCAGCAGCACGCGGATCTCCTCGATGCCGGTCATGTCCGCGCGCCGCTGCTCCGCCAGCGACTGCGCAGCCAGAGCCTTGGCCCTGTCCCAGTAGAGGTAGGCCGCCGCGATGACGAGCTCATCCTTGCTCGCAAAGTACCGGTAGACCGAGCGCTCGGTCAGGCCGGCGTGCTGCGCGATGTCGCGGATGGTCGTCTTTTCAATGCCGTTTTCAACAAAACACGCCAGTGCCGTCTGCGTTACGAGTGCGATATTCTGTTCCCGCACCTCTTGCATCGACATGGGCGTGCCTCCTGTCTGCTATGTTTGTCAGATGGACTGACATTGTTATTATACCTGTTTTTTGCCGGTATTTCAACTGAAAGTTGCTCGTTTTTTAACGAGTTTGTCATACAAAAAACACCGGTGTGGTTCAAAAACCACACCGGTGTACAGGGAGCAGGGGACATATTACACGGGGTAATCGCCGGAGAGCTTCTCGTCGGCGTTCGTGCCGGTGTCCCTGTTGCGGAAGAAGAGGAAGTACGCGGCCACGCACAGCGCCACGAGCGCGTAGGCAAAGACGACGACGGCGACGTTTCCGGCGGCGATCTCGGACTGCAGGCCGCCGATCTCGACGATGAGGATGAGCGCCGGCGTCACGAAGCGGATCATGACGGCATAGACCTTCTTGAGCCAGCCGGCCATGGGCGTGCCCTCGGCCTCGATCTCGGCCACGGCGCGCCTGGGCGTGATGAACCAGCCGACGACGATGCAGGAAAACAGCGCGCACACGGGCATGAGCACGGTGTTGGTCACCTCGTCAAAGAACGTCAGCCAGTCGAGCCCGAACAGCGCGGGACCGGATTCCTCGAGGATGGCGACGTGGCCGAGCGAGATGCCGATCGGGATCGACACGGCGAAGCAGACGCCCGCGACGATGAGTGCGGCGCGCTTGCGGTGGGCGTGGAATTTCTGGATGACGAACTGCGTCACGACCTCGATCAGCGACACGACGGACGTGATGGCGGCGATGTCGACCATGACGAAGAAGGCGAACGACACGACCTGACCCACGCCGCCCATGGACTCGAACACCTGCGGCAGGATGATGAACATGAGCGCGACGCCCTTGCTGCTGCCGAGCAGAGAGGGGTCGAAGTGCGCCACCGACGGGAAGATCGCCAGCCCCGCGATGAGCGCCACGAGCGTGTCAAAGATGCAGATCATGGCGGTGGAGCGCACGAGGTTGACTTCTCTGCCGGTGTACGAGCCGTAGGTGATCATGATGCCCATGCCGAGCGACAGGGAGTAAAACGCTTGACCCATGGCCACGAGCACGGACTTGAACGTGATGCCGGAGAAGTCGGGCTTGAGGTAGAACTGCAGCCCCTCGCGCACGCCGCTGCCGAGCGTCAGCGCGTAGACGGCGATGGCGACGAGGATCAGAAACAGCACCGGCATGAGCACCTTGGAGGCCTTCTCGATGCCGTCCTTGACGCCGCCCATGATGATCATCATGCTCAGCACGAGGAAGATGGCGGTGTAGAGAATGACTTCGCCCGTGTTGACGGAGAACGTGCCGACGATACCGGCGTTGCCGCTGAAGGAGTTGAGCGCGTACTTCGTCGTCCAGCCGCCGAGCACGGAGTAGTAGCAGATGATGAACGCGGGGATCACGATCGCCACGAGCCCGCACCAGCCGAGATTTTTGCTGATCATCTTGTAGGCGGTCATGGGGTTTGCCTGCGCGCGGCGGCCGAGATAGATCTCGCTGAGCATCGTCACGAAGCCGATGAGCAGCACGCACGCGATGTAGATGAGCACGAAGGCCGCACCGCCGTTTTGCGACGTCTTGTACGGGAAGCCCCAGAGGTTTCCGAGTCCCACGGCGCTGCCGGCGGCGGCGAGGATGAAGCCGATGCCGCTGGCGAATCCAACTTTTTTCTTTTCCATAACAGGTTTCCTTTCCGTCCGTTTTTCTATACAGCAAAAAATCGGCCCCGACCAAAACGGTCGGGGCCGACTCCTGGTATACCAAGTCGTGCGTTATCCCGCGAATACCGGTTTGGTTCGTTCTGCTGGCGGTGCGATGCCCAGAATGCTGAGTATAGCAAAAATCGACACTGCGAGCACAGTGTCGATGGTAAGCAGAAGGATGCTGTTGTTGTCGGTATCCGCCGCAGAGCATGCAAAGCCGGCCGCGCACTTGGCCGCGGCATTGCAGGGACGCGCAAAGAACGTGTGACGCATGGCTTGCAGCTCCTCTCAAAGGGAATTTGGCGTCATTGTACGCGCCGGAATGACAATTGTCAACGCTGCGGACGATTCATAATTTTGATAACGTCGTTTCAAATTTTTGAACTGTCCGCGGCGTGTCAGGCGTTTGCCTCGAGCCTGCGCAGCGCCTTGCGGAACTGCGTCGCAAACAGGATGGCGGTGCACGTGACGGCGATCACGTCCGCGACGGGCTCGGCCAGATACACGGCGGTCGTCTGGTCGGACAGCAGCGCCGGCAGCAGATAGATCAGCGGCAGCAGCAGCACGAATTTGCGCAGCACGGCCACGATGATCGAGCACAGCGCACTGCCGATGGACACGAACGTCATCTGGCAGGCGATCTGGATGCCGAACAAAAACAGCCCCGCGCAATAGATGCGCAGCACGCGCGTCGTAAAGGCGATGAGCGCCGCGTCCGGCGTAAAGATGCGCGCAAACAGACCGGGGGCGAGCTCGATGAACGCCCAGAGCGAGACCGAGTAGATCAGGCACACCTTGAGCAGCAGGCGAAACGTCTCGCGCACGCGCGCGGTGTTTTTCGCGCCGAAGTTGTAGCTCGTGATCGGCTGCGCGCCCTGCCCGATGCCCTGCAGCGGCAGCATGGCAAACTGCATCACGCTCGTGAGGATCGTCATCGCGCCGACGGCGATGTCGCCGCCGTATTTGAGCAGGGAGGCGTTGAAGCACACGGAGATGACGCTCTCGCTCGCCTGCATCGTGAACGTTGCGAGGCCAAGCGCCACGCACGGCAGGATGAGCCGCGGCGAGACGAAGAGATTTTCGCGCTTCAGGCGCAAAAACGCCTTCTTCCCGCACAGGAACGACAGCACCCACGCGCACGAGAGCCCCTGCGAGAGCACGGTCGCCAGCGCCGCGCCGCGCACGCCCATGTCCAGCGCGAAGATGAAGACCGGGTCGAGGATGATGTTGGCCGCCGCGCCGATGAGCACCGTGTACATGCCCACCTTGGCAAAGCCCTGCGCCGTGATGAAGGCATTCATACCGAGCGTGAGCTCGACAAAGAGCGTGCCGAACGCATAAATATGCAGATAATCGGCGGCGTAGCCGATGGTGTTCTCGCTCGCGCCGAAGGCCAGCAGCGCGTCGCGCCCCCAGAGCAGCAGCGCCGCCGTGAGCACGACGGAGATGCCGATCTGCAGCGTGAAGCAGCCGCCGAGCGTTTTTTCGGCGCTGTCCATATCATTGCGCCCCATGTAGATCGACGCGCGCGGCGCGCCGCCCGAGGCCGTGAAGCACGCGAAGGCCGACACGATCAGGATGATCGGCAGGCACACGCCCACGCCCGTCAGCGCGCTGCTGCCGACCTCGGGAATGTGGCCGATGTAGATGCGGTCGACGATGTTGTAGAGCATGTTTACGAGCTGCGCGATCACCGTCGGGATCGCGAGCCGGCGCAGAAGCCGGCCGACCGGCTCCGTGCCGAGAAATGTTTTGTCCTGCTGCATTCAGAGTGCCTCCCCATATGCGATGTGATCCAGATTTTGCGCGAACGCCGTCAGACAGCGCTGAAACGTCTCGAGCGCGTCGGGCGCGATGCCTGCGGACATCTGCGCGATGAACTGCTCCTGCAGGGCTTGCCCGCGCGCGATGATGGGCGCGGCCTTGTCCGTGCACACGAGGCGGCAGCGCCGCCGGTCGCCGGGGTCGCGCGCGCGCAGCAGATACCCCTCGCGCACGAGCTTGTCGACGTGGAACGACACGATGCCGGGCTTGAGCCGGCGGTACGTGCAGATGTCGCGCGCGGTGTCCAGGCCCGGATTGTTGGCCAGAAAGAGCAGGATGTCCACGGCGTTGGGCGCCATGTCCAGCTCCGCGCTCAGCGGCTGCATGACGACGGCGTAGGCGTCGAGGATGCGGCGCGTGTGTGTGTAGACCTGCGATGCGGTGAGCATGGCGGTCACCTCCCGAAATAGTTCAATTTTGAACGATTTTGTATTATACCAGCTTCCGCCCGGAAAACAAGCGGAAATTTGTGAACAATTCCATTGACAACAAAGCCGGCGCGTGTATAATTGTATACAATAATACAAAGCAACGGAAAGGAGTCCCACTGCCATGCTTGAAATATCCGGAAAGACGAATCTGCTGGAGCAGAATGCGTATAAATATTCGCTCCAGGATGTAGCGGAACCCAACCTCCAGCGCGACATTTACACACAGGGCATGGTGCCGAAGGTGCCGTTCAACCACCGGCGCGTGCCGATGAATATGCCCGAGGAGATCTGGATCACGGACACGTCCCTGCGCGACGGGCAGCAGTCCGTGGAGCCGTACACGGTCGACCAGATCGTCAATATTTATAAGTATCTCTCCCGGCTCGGCGGGCCGTACGGCATCATCCGGCAGACGGAGTTTTTCATCTACAGCAAGAAAGACCGCGAGGCGCTCGAAAAGTGCATGGAGCTGGGGCTGAAGTTTCCGGAGATCACGACGTGGATCCGCGCGACGAAGGAGGATTTCCGCCTCGTGCGCGACCTCGGCATCCGCGAGACGGGCATCCTCGTCAGCTGCAGCGACTACCACATCTTCAAGAAGATGAAGATGACGCGCCGTCAGGCCATGGACTATTACCTCGCGACCGTGGCCGATGCGTTCGCGGCCGGCGTCGTGCCGCGCTGCCACCTGGAGGATATCACGCGCGCCGATTTTTACGGCTTTGTCGTGCCGTTTGTCAACGAGCTGCAAAAGCTCTCGCGGCAGGCGGGCATCCCGGTCAAGATCCGCGCGTGCGACACCATGGGCTACGGCATCCCCTACACGGAGGCGGCGCTGCCGCGCAGCGTGGCCGGCATCATCTACGGCCTGCAGCAGTATTCCGACGTGCCGAGCGAGTGCCTCGAGTGGCACGGGCACAACGACTTTTACAAGGCGGTCGTCAACGCCTCGACCGCGTGGCTCTACGGCGCGTGCGCGGTCAACTGCTCCCTGCTCGGCATCGGCGAGCGCACGGGCAACATCCCGCTCGAGGCGATGGTGTTCGAGTATGCGTCGCTGCGCGGCTCGCTCGACGGCATGGATCCGACCGTCATCACCGAGATCGCGGACTATTTCCGGCACGAGATCGGCTATGACATCCCGCCGATGACGCCGTTCGTCGGGCGCGACTTCAACGCCACGCGCGCCGGCATCCACGCCGACGGCCTGCTCAAGGATGCCGAGATCTACACGATCTTCGACACCGAAAAGCTCCTCAACCGCCCCGCGTCCGTGCAGGTCGCCAAGACCTCCGGCCTCGCGGGCATCGCCTACTGGATCAACCAGAACTACCGCCTGACCGGGGCTGCGCAGATCGACAAGCACGATCCGCTCGTGCTCGCGCTCAAGGGCTGGGTGGACGCGGAATACGAGGACGGCCGCCAGACCGTCATCTCGGCCAAGGAGCTCAACGCGAAGATCGCGGAGCTGGCGCCCGGCCGCTTCGCGCAGGTCTGACAGGAGGTGCAGCATGAAAGATTTCCGTACCGTTACGCTGGCCGATCAGGTGTTTGAGCGGCTGGAATCCGACATCATACAGGGCGTTTACCCGCGCGGCGAGGTGCTCACGGAGCTGCGGCTCGTCGAGCAGCTCAACGTCAGCCGCACGCCCATCCGCGAGGCGCTGCGCCGCCTCGAGCAGGAGCACCTCATCGCCGACACCGGCAAGGGCACGGTCGTGCTCGGCATCACGGCGGAGGATCTGGTGGACATCATGGATATCCGCTGCAAGATCGAGGGGCTCGCGTCGTACTACGCGGCAAAAAACGCCGCGCCCGACGGCCTTGCGCGCCTGCAGCACATTCTGGATCTGCAGGAGTTCTACTTTGAAAAGCGCGACGCCGAGCACCTGCGCGAGATGGACGACCAGTTTCACGATATCATCTGCGACATGAGCGGCCACGCAGTCATCAGCGACACGCTCGTGCCGCTGCACCGCAAGACCCGCCGCTACCGCAAGGCGTCCATCGCCGACGCCAAGCGCACGGCACAGGTGGTCAAGGAGCACCGCGCCATCTATGAGGCCATCGCCGCGGGCGATGCCGATGCGGCCGCCGCGCTCACGACCGAGCACACGATCCACGCAAAGAAAAGTATGATTGAAAGGATGGATCTCCATGGGTGAGACACTGGCTCAAAAAATCATCCGTGCGCATCTGCTGCACGGCGACATGACCCCCGGCAGCGAGATCGCCCTGCGCATTGACCAGACGCTCACGCAGGACGCGACCGGCACGATGGCCTATCTCGAGTTCGAGACTATGGGCATCCCGCGCGTGAAGACCGAGCTGAGCGTGGCCTACGTCGACCACAACACGCTGCAGTCCGGCTTCGAAAACGCGGACGACCACCGCTACCTCCAGACCGTGGCCAAAAAGCACGGCGTCCGGTTCTCGCGCCCCGGCAACGGCATCTGCCATCAGGTGCACCTCGAGCGCTTCGGCAAGCCCGGCAAGACGCTCATCGGCTCGGACAGCCACACGCCCACCGGCGGCGGCATCGGCATGCTGGCCTTCGGCGCGGGCGGCATGGACGTCGCGGTCGCCATGGGCGGCGGCGCGTACTACATCACCATGCCGAAGATGTTCAGGGTCAACCTCACCGGCACGCTGCGCCCGTTCGTCACCGCCAAGGACATCAGCCTCGAGCTGCTGCGCATCCTGTCGGTCAAGGGCGGCGTCGGCGCGATCATCGAGTGGGGCGGCCCCGGCATCGCGGCGCTGTCCGTGCCCGAGCGCGCGACGATCACGAACATGGGCACGGAGCTCGGCGCGACGACGTCGATCTTCCCGTCGGACGACGTGACGCGCGCATTTCTCGCCGCCGAGGGGCGCGAGGCGGACTTCACTCCGCTGCAGAGCGACCCGGACGCGCACTATGACCGCATCATTGACATCGATCTCGACACGCTGCAGCCCATGATCGCCTGCCCCCACAGTCCGGACAACGTCGTGCCCGTGGCGTCGCTCGCCGGCACGAAGGTCGATCAGGTCTGCATCGGCTCATGCACGAATTCGTCGCTGCTGGATATGCTGAAGGTCGCGGCGCTGCTCCGCGGCAGGACTGTCGCTCCGGGCGTGAGCCTGTCCATCTCGCCGGGGTCGAAGCAGGTGCTGACCATGCTCGCCGACTGCGGCGCGCTCACGGACATCCTTGCCAGCGGTGCGCGCCTGCTCGAGTGCGCGTGCGGCCCGTGCATCGGCATGGGCTTCTCGCCGAATTCCGGCGGCGTGAGCCTGCGCACGTTCAACCGCAACTTCCTCGGCCGCAGCGGCACGAAGGACGCGCAGGTCTACCTCGTCTCTCCGGAGACGGCGGTCGCCGCCGCGCTCACGGGCTGCATCACCGACCCGCAGACGCTCGGCGAAATGCCCGCCGTCACGCTGCCGGACGGCTTCCGCATCGACGACAGCGCCGTGCTGCCGCCCGCACCGGCGGCGGAGGCGGACGCGGTGGAGGTCCTGCGCGGACCGAACATCCGTCCCTTCCCGCGCAGCAAGCCCTTTGCCGACTCGCTCGCGGCAGAGCTTGTGCTCAAGGTGGGCGACAACATCACGACCGACCACATCATGCCCGCCGGGGCGAAGATCCTGCCGTATCGCTCGAACATCCCGAAGCTGTCGGAGTTCTGCTTCACGGTCTGCGACCCGACCTTCCCGGCGCGCGCCAAAGCCGCCGGAGACGGCATCATCGTCGGCGGCAGCAACTACGGGCAGGGCTCGTCGCGCGAGCACGCGGCGCTCGTGCCGATGTATCTGGGCATCCGCTGCGTCGTGGCCAAGAGCTTCGCGCGCATCCATGCGGCAAACCTCATCAACGCCGGCATCCTGCCGCTGACGTTTGCCGACCCCGCCGATTATGACGCGCTGCCGCAGGGCGCGCACCTGCGCATCGACAACATCCGCGCCGGCATGGCGGCGGGCGCGCTCACCCTCACGGACACGGCCACGGGCAAGGCTTACCCCGTCGTGTGCAGCCTCACCGAGCGGCAGCAGGCCATCCTGCTCGCCGGCGGACTGCTCAACTATACAAAGGAGCATGCACTATGAATGATATTGACCGCGCCTGTGCGGCGTTTCGCACCCTGCTCGAAGAGCAGCAGAACCGCGTCGCGGGCATGAGCACCGAGCAGGTGGATTATACGAATAAAGCGGTCGTGACCGTCGGCCTCGTCGACGGCGACGGCATCGGCCCGATCATCATGGAGCAGGCGGTGCGCGCGCTCGAGGCGCTGCTCGCCGATGAGATCGCGCGCGGCAGCATCGTGCTGCGGCGCATCCGCGGGCTCACGCTCGAAAACCGCATGGCCTGCAATCAGGCCGTGCCGGACGACGTGCTGGAGGAGATCCTGGCCTGCGATGTGCTGCTCAAGGGCCCGACCACGACGCCCATGGGCGGCGGGCTCGAGAGCGCGAACGTGAAGCTGCGCCGTGCGCTCGACCTCTACGCAAACGTCCGCCCCGTGACCATCCCCGACGAGGGCGTCGACTGGACGTTCTTCCGCGAGAACACGGAGGGCGAATATGCCCTCGGCAGCCGCGGCGTGGAGCTGCCCGGCATGGCCGTGGACTTCAAGGTCACGACCGACCCCGGTACGCGGCGCATCGCCCGTGCGGCATTTGACTACGCCCGGCGCAATGGCAAGACGCGCGTGACCGTCATCACGAAGGCGAACATCCTCAAAAAGACCGACGGCAGGTTCACCGCCATCTGTCACGAGGTGGCCGCCGATTATCCGGAGATCACCGTCGACGACTATTACATCGACATCATGGCGGCAAACCTCGTCAACGAGCGCGTGCGCAGCGGCTTTCAGGTGCTGCTGCTGCCGAACCTCTACGGCGATATCATCACCGACGAGGCCGCGCAGCTTCAGGGCGGCGTCGGCACGGCGGGCAGCGCCAACATCGGCGACCGCCATGCCATGTTCGAGGCCATCCACGGCTCAGCGCCGCGCATGATCGAGCGCGGCATGGGCGACTACGCAAACCCCCAGAGCATCCTGCGCGCGGAGGTCATGCTGCTGCGGCACATCGGCCGCGCGGCGGAGGCTGACCGTCTCGCTGCGGCGCTCGACGCCTGCCCGGTCGTCATCACCGGCCAGCCGGACGGCGCGACCTGCGCCGACTACGGCGACGGGATCCTGAAGCTCCTCTGAAGCACACGGCGGCGCGCCCCCAAAACGGGCGCGCCGCCGAAGTGATCGAAGGCGCGGCCGACCGGCGCGCAGAAGAAAAAATTTTTCCGGTTTTCGGCTCGGGGCATTTACATATCTGCCCCTTTATGCTATCATGTTGTTTATAATAAACACTCGTGATTATTAATTTGCACAAAGACAGAAAGGCCTTTTCATATGAGCAGAAAACCATTGGGGCAGGAGGTCTCGGAGGAGGATATCCTCAGCGCCGCAAAGAAGATCTTTTGCGAATACGGCTTTGACAACACCAATCTCAACGACATTGCCCGCGAGCTGAACACGACGCGCACACCGATCTACTACTATTTCGAAAACAAGCAGAAGCTCTACGAGGCAGTCATCAAAAAGCACCTGACCGGCAAGCTGGAGACGTATACCGAGCTTTTTGCCAGCGATATGCCGTTTTTCGACAAGGTGCGCAAGGATCTGGATCTGTCGTCGCACCTGCGTCTGGCGGAGCGGGAGCTTTTTACCGGCATCAACTCCAAGCCGCAGCTTGCCGCCGCGCGCGATTTTCAGACCGACATCATGCACCGCATCCACAAGATGAAGACGCAGTACATCCAGAAGGCGATCGACGACAAGATCCTCCGCCCCGACACGGATGTGGAGTCGTTCATGGTGTATTTCTACGTCATCTCTCTCGGTATCGAGGCCGTCGACAAGCAGGACGGCTGGTACGACATGACCGAGGCGCGCATCTCCCGCCTGATCGACACGGTGCTTGACGCGATCATGCTGCGCTATAAGGCGCTGTGACCCGCCGGCGCGGCGAAAGAACATATCTCTCGGCCTGTAAACGCACGCGCCGTCCGCCTTTAGCGGACGGCGCGTGCGTTTTCTGCCATGCGCAAAAGCCTCCCCCGCGGGACATGCCCGCGGGGGAGGCGCAGCTTACTTGACTGATCGGTCAGTTTTCGTCGAGACAGGCGCGGCGCTTGGCCTTTGCCTTGGCCGTGCGCTCCCTGCGCACCGGCAGCAGAGCGGCCACGCCGCCGAAGAGCACCGCCGGCAGCACCCACGCAAAGCCAAGGTCAAACAGCGGCAGCTTGTGCAGGAACGACAGCGGCACGCCGTAGCCGTCGAGCGTGCACAGCACGCTCATGAGCAGCGCGCCGATGGCGGCGCCGCGGCTGATGCGGTCGGGCAGCTGCGGGCACACGAGCGCAATGAAGATGAGCACGAGCGTTGGCGGGTAGACAATGTCCAGCACCGGCGCGGCGATGGCGACGATGCGGTCAAGGCCGAGGTTCGACACGACGGCGCTGAACACGCAGATGGCGATGACGAACGCCTTGTACGGCACCTTGCCGCGGCAGAGCTTGGCAAAGTACGCGGCGGCGGAGCTGGTGAGCGCCACGGCGGTCGTGACGCACGCGAGGCCGACGACGATGCCGAAGAGGATCATGCCGGTTTTGCCCATGAGCGCCTCAACGATGGCCATGACGAGCTGGGCGCGGCCGATCTCGCTCGTATACTGCGCCGAGACGGAGGCGCCGAGATAGGCAAGCCCCATGTAGACGGCCAGCAGCAGCACACACGCGAGGATGGACGACCCGCTCATGATGCGGAACTTTTTGCCCGGATCGGTGTAGCCCTTGTCGGTCACGCTCTGCAGCACGAGGATGCCGAACGGCAGCGCGGCGAGCGCGTCCATGGTCTGGTAGCCGGACTTGACGCCGGTCACGACGGCGCTGTCGATCTTCGTCTCGGCCGCGATCGTGCCGAGCGGCGTGACAATGCCCTTGATGATGATGGCCGCGAGGCCGACGAGCAGCAGCGGCGTGAGCACCTTGCCCACGATGTCCACCACGGCGGACTCGCGGATGCACAGCGCAAGAATGAGCGCGAAAAACAGCACCGAGAACACCACGGCCGACACGCCGGGCAGGTTCGGCGCGATGGCCATCTCAAACGTGCTGGCGGACGTGCGCGGGATGGCGACCATCGGGCCGACACACAGAATGATCGCGCACATGAGGATCTCGGCCGGCACACGGCCGACGCGCTGGAGCACGGCCTCGCTGCTGCCGACGCGCAGCAGCGCGAACATGGCGGCGAGCGCAAGCCCGATGTCCGCGATGAAGTACGCGCTGAATCCGGCCAGCCATGCCGGACCGGATTCCATGCCCAGATACGGCGGGAAGATCACATTTCCGGCGCCGAAGAACATGGAAAAGAGGGCAAAGCCGACAACAATGATGTCGCGCCCGGCCCGGTTTTTCGTTTCTTTCATGAATTTCTCTCCTTTGTTTTCCCAAAAGGGACTCCCGTTTCCTTTTTTCGAATATAGCGTATCATTTTTATTGATAAAAGAGAACCGAGACTTCTTCATGTGGGTATGAAAAAAACGCATGGCGTCGGTGAAAATATTTTAATTGATTTTCTGCGGTTTTATGTGAAATTAGCACAAATTCGTGGTATGATAAAGCAACAGCATACAGATAAGGAGGCAGCATATGGACGACGGAAAACTTCGTGCGCTGCTGACGGCGGTCGATTGCGGCAGCTTCAGCAAGGCGGCGGCGCAGCTGGGCTACACCCAGTCTGCCATGACGCATCTGGTCAACAAGCTGGAGGCTGAGATCGGCTGTACGCTGCTTGAGCGTGACAGTCAGGGCATCCGCCTGACGGACGCGGGCAGGCAGCTGCTGCCCTATATTCAGAATGTGGTCTGCGCGTGCGACACCCTTTTGCAGGAGGCCGCCGAGCAGAGCGACCCGCGCAGACGCACGCTGCGCATCGGCTGCTTTGCGAGCATTGCGCGCGCCCGCCTGCCGGAGCTGCTGCGCGCCTTCCGCGCCGAGCATCCGGAGATCCAGCTGGACGTGCTCGTGCGCAGTGACGAGCTGCCGGAGGCGCTTGCGAGCGGGCGCATCCAGCTCGCCCTCGTGGACGAAGCGCGCGCAAAGGGCTTTGACTTTCAATTGCTGACGGACACGCCGCTCGTGGCCGTCGTGCCGCCGGACTTCCCGTGGGAGGGGGACACCATCCCGCTGGAGCGGCTGCTGCGCGAGCCGTTCCTCTCGAGCCCGGATCAGTATATCGAGCCGTTTCTTCCGGCGGATGCGCCGCGCGTCGAGGTCTCGGCGTCGGACGACGGGGCGATCCTCTCCATGGTCGCGGCGGGGCTCGGCGTGGCGGTGCTGTCGTCGTTCTCGCTCGTCGGATATGAGGATCGTGTGCGCGTACTCAAGCTTGAGCAGCCGATCTCACTGCGCCTCGGTGCAGCCGTCAAGTCCATCAACGCGGCGGGCACATCCGCGCGGACGTTCCTGTCGTTTTTGTGCACGTACTACGGACAGGAGGAGCGGCTATGATCCGCAGCATCTGCACCGACCGCTTTTTTCTCATGCAGCCGTCCGAGCCTGCGACGGCGGCGGATCTGCCCGTGGCGCAGGATCTGCGCGACACGCTTGCCGCGCACCGGCAGGCGTGCGTCGGCATGGCCGCCAACATGATCGGCGTGCGCAGGCGCATCATCATCTTTGATGACGGCGGCACGCCCACCGTCATGCTCAACCCCGTTATTCTCCGGGGCACCGAACCGTACACGGCGGAGGAGGGCTGCCTGTCGCTGACGGGCAGACGCACGGTCAGGCGCTGGCGCAGCATCAGGGTGCAGTGGCAGACCGAGGAGCTGCAGACGCGCGTGCGCACGTTCACCGGCTGGACGGCGCAGATCATCCAGCACGAGATCGACCACTGCAACGGCGTGCTCATATAAAGCAAAAAAATACCTGCCCGACGCTTGCAGACGCCGGGCAGGTTTTGTATACTGGTGCAAAAGGGAGGCCGGAGCATGCGCAACACCACACTCTGTTACATCGAGCGCGGGGAGCAGTATCTCATGCTGCACCGCGTGAAAAAGGAAAACGATCTCAATCACGACAAATGGGTCGGCGTCGGCGGGAAATTCGAGGGCAATGAGACGCCGGACGAATGTCTCCTGCGCGAGGCGTATGAGGAGACCGGCCTGACGCTGACCGACTGGCGCTGCCGCGGCGTGGTGACGTTTTTGTCCGACACGTGGGAGGGGGAATATATGTACCTCTTCACGGCCGACGGCTTTACCGGCACACTGCGCGCGTGCAATGAGGGCGTGCTGAGCTGGGTCAACAAGGCGGCCGTTGCGGCGCTGCCGATGTGGGAGGGCGATAAGATCTTCTTCCGGCTGCTGGCGGAGGATGCGCCGTTTTTCCTGCTCAAGCTGCGCTATGAGGGCGATACGCTGGCCGAGGCTGCGCTCAACGGTGCGCCCGTCGCGCTTTGAGACACGCAGAAAACAGGAGGAGAAGGAATATGAAACGCAAACAGCAGATCCAGGCCCTGCAGGAGGAGCTTGCGCTCCTGCGCCAGACCGTGGACAGCGGCAAAGAGCTCGCCGCGCTCGCGGCCGATGCAGCCGGACAGCTGCGCAGGCCGAGCCTGCGCACCGTCGCCGTGCGGATGATGAAAACGCCGCGCGTCCGCCGCGCCGTGCTCATTGCCGGCGGCGCCGTTACCGCCGCCACGCTCGGCGCCGCCGCCGTACACTGCCGGGTCTATCAGGCCATCGTTGCGCAGGAGATCAGAAAGGCGCTCAGGCCCGTCAACGCCCGCCTCGACGAGCTGCAGGCGGCCGTGGACGCCGTGGCCGAGGCCGAGGGCGTCGAGCCCGCCGCGCACAAGGGCAAAAGGCACGGCCGCTGACAGCGCAAAAAGCTCCGTTTCCGGATCGGAAACGGAGCTTTTTTACGGTCTCAGGCCGCCGGTCGGGCGGCGGGGTGCGGCGTCAATTCAAAGCCTGCAATGCATCGCTGATGCTGCGGATGAGCGCGTCCGGCTCCGTGCCGGCGGGCACGTTGATGCGGCGCAGCAGATAGAGCGACTCCGGCTCGTCCCTGACCAGCCGGTTCGCGCCGCTCGCGGTCGTGACCGTGACCTGAACGCCCAGCTCGTGCAGCACGCGCTCCGACAGCTCGGAATACGCGCCGTAGGGGTAGGTGAACACGGGCAGGGGCTTTCCCGGCAGGTCGTCGAGCTGCTCTTGCGCGACCGTGTAGTCCTGCGTCAGCGCGGCGATGTAGTCGGCCTCGGACTCGCCGCTTTTTTGCAGCACGCCGCGGCGGCAGCCCTCCCCGTCGACCGAGGCGAGCTGGTGCATATCATAGGAGTGGGTCGTGACGGTCAGGACGCCGCGCCGGATCCACGGGCGCACGTCCTCGAGCGAGAAGTGCGGCATGATCGGCACGTCGCTGTCCTTATAGGTCGTGTGGCCGATGGAAACGCCGATCACGGCGATGTTGGCGCAAAAGCCGTATTTTTCAAGCAGCGGCGCCGCCAGATCCAGATTGTTCCGATAGCCGTCGTCGATGCTGATGAGCAGGGGCTTTTCCGGCAGCTTGCCGCTGCCGTTGACAAATTTGATCAGATCGGCATAGCCGACGGACGTATAGCCCGCGTCCCGCAGGGCGCTGAGCTGACGGTCAAATTCAGACGCGAGCGTGCACACGGCGCTCGTTTCCGCTTCGTCTTCGGTGAAGGCGTGGTACATGAGGATCACGACGTCGGCGGTTTTCGCAGCCGGTGTGCGGTCAACTGCGATCACGGCCGCCAGCACGGAAAGTCCCAGCAGAACTGCGATCGCGGCAGCGATCCATTTTTTTCTTGACATGGGCAGGCTCCTTGCAGCGATATTGCTCCGGTGCGGAAGGCAGGTGCGGGCGCAGCTGCAAATCTTTTCCGTGGGCAAGCGCTATTTTACCATGGAGCATGCCGCATTGCAAGGCCAAAGCGCCCTGCGTTATTCTGCGGTGAAATCGCCGTGTACGCCGCCGGTCTTTTTCAGGAGCCGGATGTCGGATATCACGATATCCTTCTGCACGGCTTTGCACATGTCATAGACGGTGAGCGCGGCGGCGCTCGCTGCGGTGAGCGCTTCCATTTCCACACCGGTGTGCCCCGTGCAGGATACCTCGGCGACGATGTCAACGCAGCAGCGGGCCTCGTTGAGTGTGAGCCGGATGTCAATGCCGTCGATCAGGACCGGATGGCACATGGGGATGATATCCGGCGTGTGCTTGGCGGCCATGATGCCGGCGATCTGTGCCGTCGCCAGGACATCGCCTTTTTTCATGCCTCCGCTCTTGATCAGGGCGAACGTGCCGCTGCTGACGGTCACGCGGCCGCCGCGCCGACGATGCCCGCGACATTTTCCGTGCCGTCTTCGATCAGCACCTTCATGGTCCCGCCGCAGACCATACCGTCCGATTCCGCCACCTCGCCGGTCAGGTCGATGTCGACAAGCTGATAGCGGCCGGTGCCGATGATGTCAACGGCGTCGCGGATGACGGCGCCCTCGCTGCACCCGCCGCCGATGCTGCCGGTGACCTCGCCGCGGGGGCTGACGGCCATTTTGGCGCCTGCCTCGCGCGGGGTGGAGCATGCAGGAGCATCGTCTTGTCGCCGATATAAATGAGCGGTCTGGGGATCTTCCCGTTGGCGGGCTTTCCGGCGGCGAGAATCATTGCGGCAGTTTTCATGTTTGCACCTCCGGTGGAGTTTTGGGTCGCGTCTATTTTATTCGCAACCGGAACATTCTTCAAGAGAAAAGTAAAGCGAAAGGAATACGGACTTGCCGTATTCGGCTGCGCACAGGAAGATCGCGGCATCATACTTCCGCGAAAAGGAAGTGACGCTCAGAACACCTATGGGAAGTCATCACAAGCGCAGACGGATGAACTTTTGGCATAATTTAAATATGAAAATTGAGCAACAAATCGGGAGTTATCAATCTGTCAACCTGTTTTCTTCGCCCCAGCTGCAAAGCTGATCGAGGACTTTCATCAACGAC
>CAKTPP010000007.1 GCA_934591895.1 uncultured Oscillospiraceae bacterium
GAGGTGGTCCACGGCCGGAGCTACTGGATCACGAAGACCAACGGCCTCATGCCGGAGCGCAGCTATACCTTTGCCGATGACGGCAGGATGCTCGATCCCGCGAAGTAACAGTCAAAACCAATACGGCGCATATCGGGTGCAGGCGTCTGCCTGCACCCGATATGCAGATATGCGGAGCGGATGCGCCGGACGTCATGCTGCGGCGCGTGTATGCCGCACCGCGCGAACACAATGTACACGCGCAGCTTTACACTTCGCTTACAAACTGCTTGCATTCTCCGGTCGGGTGTGGTAAGCTGTCGGTGGTTTCCGGAATGCGGCGAAAGGGGGAGCTCCCTGGCGCCGCGCTCAACAGAACAGTGATGACGAAACCAGATCGCGAGGGAGCCCGTGTTCCGGGCTGAGAGGATCTCAGGGAAGATCGACCGACCAAATCCGTCCGTAATAAGGGCGGATTCTCAGCGTCTGCCGGTCATCGGGTTGGCATATGCAGCGCTGCATATGCCGTTTTTTATGCCCGCGGCCGGGAGAAAGAATTTATCTGGAGGGTATGTACATGAAAAAAGCAGTGGCAATGGTATTGTCTCTGGTCATGGCGCTCGGCCTGATGGCCGGCTGCGGCCAGAAGGACAGCGGCAGCGGCAGCGGCGCAAAGACGGTCGAGAGCCTGAAGATCGCGTTCTCCCCGTATGCGGACGCCGACCAGATCACGACGGCGACCGAGCCGCTCGAGGCGCTGCTCAAGGCAAAGCTCCTCGAAAAGGGCTATGACGTGCAGAACATCGACATGACCGTCGGCACGAGCTACACTGCCGTGGGTGAGGCGCTCAGCGCCGGCAGCGCGGACATCGGCTTCATCTCCGGCGGCAACTACGTCCTGTTCTCCGATGACTGCGACGTGCTGCTCACGGCGCTGCGCTACGGCATCAACAAGGACTCCGAGAACGCTGCCGACTGGAATGACGGCAAGCTCGAGGAGAACACGCAGGACATGACCACCTACTACCGCTCGATCATTCTGGCCGGTCCGAGCGCCAAGGGTCAGGCGCTGCTGGCAAAGGTCAATAGCGGCGAGGAGCTGACGTGGGATGATCTCAACGGTGCGACCTGGTCCGTGCTCGCCCCGACGTCCGCGTCCGGCTACATCTATCCGAGCCTCTGGCTGCAGGAGCACTACGGCAAGACCATTGCGGATCTCGATCACGTGGTGCAGTCTGACTCCCACAGCACGTCGCTTGCGCGTCTGGCCACCGGCCAGGCGGATGTGATGGTCTCCTTTGGCCACATCCGCATCAAGAACGCGCCCAACTGGCAGGAGAAGTTCGGCGGCACGGCGCCCATGGTCGAGCAGACCGGCATCATCGGCGTGACCGAGGGCATCTACAACGACATGATCGCCTACAGCAAGCACTCCGACCTCATGGCGGATGAGGATTTCCGCAAGGCGCTCGGCGAGGCGTTCATCGAGATCGCCCAGACCGACGAGGGCAAGCAGATCATCAGTGTCTTCAGTCAGGTCGGCTATACCTGGGGCAAGGATTCCGACTACGACGGCGAGCGTGCCGCGCAGGCTATGCTCAAGTCGGCGGGGAAGTAACACTATGCTGCTGGAAGCTGCGCACATCTGCAAGCGCTTCGGCGCGCGGCCGCCGGTGCTGACGGATGTGTCCTTCGGGCTGGAGGCGGGCGAGTTCGTGTCCGTCATCGGTCCGTCCGGCGCGGGAAAGACGACGCTCTTTCGCATCCTCAACGGCACGCTGCCGTGCGACAGCGGTGAGGTGCGCATCGATGCCCGTTCGCTCTCACGAGCCCGCGGCCGCAAAAAACGCGCGGTGCAAAAGCGCATCGGCACGATCTATCAGGACTTTGCGCTCGTCGAGCCGGTCACCTGCCGGCAGAACGTGCTCAATGCCTGCCTGCCGGATATGCCGCTGCCGGCGGCGCTGCTGGGGCTGTTTTCCCGCGCGCAGACGGCGGAAGCCGAGCGGCTGCTTGCACGCGTCGGCCTTGCCGACAAGTGTGACGAGCTGGTCTGCAGCCTGTCCGGCGGACAGAAGCAGCGCGTCGCCATCGCGCGCGCGCTCATGCGAAAGCCTGCGCTGCTGCTTGCGGACGAACCGGTCGCCTCGCTCGACCCGGTCACCGGGCGGCAGATCCTCGCACTGCTGCAGGACATATCGCGCACCGAGGGTGTCGCCATCCTCATGAACAGTCATAATCTCGACCAGAGCCGGGCGGTTTCCTCCCGGCTCCTTGGTCTGCACGCGGGGCGGATCGTGCTCGACTGCGCGCCCGATGCTGTGACGGACGCAGATCTTGCGCGCATCTACGGCGGCGCGGAAAGCGAGGCCGCGCCATGACGCGCGCGCGCACAAAACGCTGGGCGCGGGCACTGGGTGTGCTCGCGCTGTTTGTGCTTGCCTTTTGGCTGACAGGCTGCGACCCCGCGGTGTTCTGGGCGCGGCGGGCGCACCTGCGCGACATTGCCGCGCAGCTCTTCCCGCCGGACTGGAGCTATCTGTCCGCGATCGCGGCGCCGCTGCTTGCCACGCTGCGCATGTCCGTCACCGGCACGGCGCTGGGCGTCGCGCTGGCGCTCGGCTTCGCGCCGCTGTGCGCGCATAATCTGCCGTGTCCTGCGCCGGTGCGCGCGGTGCTGCGTTTTCTGGTGCAGGTGCTGCGCTCGTTTCCGGCGCTGATCCTTGCGCTGCTGGCGACGTTTCTGTTCGGTCTCGGCACGTTTTCCGGCACGGTCGCCATCACGGTCTTTACGCTTTCGGTCATGACGCGCCTGACCTATGAGGACATCGAGACGCTCACGCTCGCGCCCTACCGCGCGCTGTGCGCCATGGGCGCGTCTCCGGCGCGGGCCTATGCGCGCGCCGTCGTGCCGGAGATCGCGTCGGGCTATCTGACCAACGCGCTCTACCTGCTCGAGACGAACGTGCGCCACAGCGCCATCCTCGGCTATGTCGGCGCGGGCGGCATCGGCCTGCTGCTCAACGAGAAGATCTCGTGGCGGGAATACGGCCGCGTCGGTGCGATCCTCATGTGCCTGTTTGTGACCGTGTGCTGCATCGAGTGGCTCAGCCATGTGCTCGGGCGTATCATCCGCGGCGAGCGCAGCATTTCGCGCCCGGCAAAGCGCGTTCTTTGGGCGGCGGTGCTGCTGTGCGTGGTCGTCTGCACGGCGGGTATCGACCCGCCGGACTTTGCGCACACGAGCAAGTCCGTGCTCTCGGCCATGGGCACGGGGCTGCTGCGCCCGGACTGGGGCTTTGCCTTCGGCACGGGCAAGGACGGTCTCGGCTGGCTTCTGCTCGAGACGGTCGGCATCGCGCTGGCCGGAACGGGGCTCGGCGCGCTGCTGGCCGCGCCTCTGGCGTTTTTGAGCACGCCGAAGCTGCTGCCGCGCCCAGTCGCGCTGCTGTTTCGGGTGCTCATCGCGGCGATCCGCTCCGTGCCGTTTCTGATCTACGGTCTGATCTTCATCCGCGTCTCCGGTCCCGGAGCGTTCACCGGGGTGCTGACGCTGGCGGTGTGCAGCATCGGTCTGCTGAGCAAGCGCTTTACCGAGGCGATCGAGGCGCTGGATTTTCGCGCCTATGACGCGCTGCGCGCCATGGGCGTGTCGCTTTTGCCGCGCATCCGCTATGCGGTGCTGCCGCAGCTCGCTCCGGCGCTTGCCTCGGCGGTGCTGTACCGGTTCGATGTCAACATCCGCGAGGCGTCCGTGCTCGGGCTGGTCGGCGCGGGCGGCATCGGCGCGCCGCTCATCTTTGCCATGAACCAGTATGCGTGGAGCGACGTGAGCGCGATCTTTCTTGGCTTCGTGCTGCTCGTCTGGGGCATCGACGTGGGCAGCGCGCGGCTGCGGCGCCGGCGAAGCTCTGCCGCGGTCTCGGAATAACGGCTTCCGCTTTGAGCGGCGGGCGGTGCACACGCACCGCCCGCCGCGGACCTTTTTTGCTTTCGCGCGAGGAGAGTCCTGATTATGGGACTCTCCTTTTGCTATGATGTAGAAAACGCAGGGAGGGGATGGACATCGTCCGGATGCGCCGGAGGAGATCCCACGCGCTGGAAAGCGTCTCCGAAAACTGTATTCCGATGCCAAAAACGATGTAAATTATGCAGAAAACCGCGCACTTTCTGCATGCATGCTTTTTTGTGACAGAAATTTGTGATAAAATGCAGCCATTCCATGCGTTGGATATGCGCGCGGAGACGGAGAAAAGAGGAAGCCATGCCAAAATCACCGAATCAGAAATTAAAGCTGCTGTACCTGATGGAGATCCTGCTGCAGCAGACGGACGAACGCCATCCGATGACCGTGACGGAGATGATCTCGGAGCTTGCCAGGCACGACATCGCGGCGGAGCGCAAGAGCATCTATAACGACATCGAGTCCCTGCGCACCTTCGGGCTGGACATCGTGCAGACGAAGTCGCGCACGACCGGGTATTATATCGGCGCGCGCTCGTTTGAGGTGCCGGAGCTCAAGCTGCTGGTCGACAGCGTGCAGTCGTCGAAATTCATCACGCACAAAAAGACGCTGGCGCTCATCAAGAAGATCGAAGGACTTGCGAGCGTCTACGACGCGCAGCTCCTGCAGCGGCAGGTCTATGTGCGCGGCCGCGTCAAGAGCATGAATGAGAGCGTGTATTATAATGTGGACGAGATCGCTGACGCCATTTCCCGCGACCGGCAGATCCGCTTCCACTACTTTGAGTATACGATCGACAAGCAGCGCCACTACCGCAGGGACGGCGCGTTTTACATCGTCAGCCCGATGGCGCTGATGTGGGACAACGAGAACTACTACCTGCTGGCGTGGGATGCCGGGGCACAGCTGCGCAAGCACTACCGCGTGGATAAGATGACGGACATCTCCGCGCTCAATGTGCCGCGCGAGGGCATGGAGGACTTCTCCGAGCAGGATCTGTCGGCGTACACAAAAAAGGTGTTCAGCATGTTCACCGGCGAGGAGCGGACGGTGCGTCTGCGCTTTGCCAACCATCTGATCGGCTCGGTGCTCGACCGCTTCGGCAAGGACGTGATCGTGGTCGAGGACGGGACGGAGCATTTCACTGTCTCACTCAACGTGGTCACGAGCCCGAAATTCTACGCGTGGCTGTTCGGCTTCGGCACGGATGTGGAGATCCTCTCGCCGCCGTCCGCGCGGCAGGAGATGCAGGAGATGCTCGTCAGGATCGCGGACACATACACGCGCTCCGACGCGCAGTGACTTGACAAAGTATCCGCGGGCGTGTATAAATAAGTACGGAATATCGGGGGGCTGGGTGATTCCCGGCTGAGACGAGCGAAGTGAAGCTCGAGACCCGCAGACCTGATCCGGATAATGCCGGCGTAGGAAACGAAATCTATACAATTTTTATCGTTTTCTATGGACTGCATTGCTTCGGCGATGCAGTTTTTTTATGAGGAGGAAATGATATGACCCAAGCAAAGTCCCATCTGCGCCTGCGTGCGCTGTGCGAGGGCGCGATCTTTATTGCGCTTGCTCAGGTGCTGAGCTATCTCAAGCTCTATGAGCTGCCGCAGGGCGGCTCGATCACGATCGAGATGCTGCCGATCTTCCTGTACTGCGCGCGCTGGGGATTCGGCCCCGGTATGCTTGCAAGCTTTGCCTACAGCATCCTGCAGGCGCTGCTGAGCAGCACGTATGCATGGACGTGGCAGTCGCTCATCGGCGACTATCTGCTCGCGTTCACGGCGCTCGGCCTTGCCGGAACGTGCGCCAAGCTCAGGGGCGGCTTTTTCTACGGCACGGTCGTGGGCAGCGCGGCGCGCTTTCTCGTGCACTATGTGGTCGGCGCGACGGTCTGGGCGGAATACATGCCCGAGACCTTCTTCGGCCTGACGATGACGACGCCGTGGTTCTACTCGGCGCTGTACAACGGCAGCTTCATGCTCATCGACATGGTGCTCGTGCTCGTGATCGGCGCACTGCTCTGGAAGCCGCTGAGAAAGTACATCACCGGCGAGGATCTGCGCGGCGTGCAGAATGCAAAAAATGAAGGTTGACAGACCGGATTTTCGTATAGTATAATATGTATCCGGCGTCAGACGTCTGGCGTCGGATACTTTTTGCCAACTACGGCGGCGCAAGCCGCTGTTGAGTATGATCGAAAGGAGAAATCACCATGTTCCGTACCTATCAGCCCAAGAAGCGTCAGCGCAAAAAAGAGCACGGCTTCCGCAAGAGAATGGCGACTGCCAACGGCCGCAAGGTTCTGTCCCGCCGCAGAGCGAAGGGCAGAAAGCAGCTCACCTACTGAGTTGCTGCGCGTGAGCAGGCAGACTTCTTAATGATGTTTTTCAGGGCGGGATCCTTCCGCCCTAAAGGCATTTGTCCGGAAGCTGCATCGGAGAGAATCGGGGGAGACTTTTGGAATTTACCAGCACACTCAAAAAGAACTATGAATTCCGGCGTCTGTACTCGAAGGGGAAAAGCTGCGCCAATGCCTATCTGGTGGTCTACTGCCGGAAAAACCGTTCCGGCTGCAGCCGCATCGGATACACCGTGTCCAACAAGGTCGGCCATGCCGTCGTGCGCAACCGCATCCGCCGCCGCCTGCGGGAGATCTATCGCCTGCATGAGCGGGAGATCGCGCGCGGGTATGATCTGGTCGTCGTGTCGCGCGTGCGCGCGTGCGCGGCGGACTATCATCAGCTTGAGGCCGCGTTTTTGTCGGCCTGCGCCAGGCTTGGCCTGCTGACAGAAGGGGATGGCGGCGCATGAAGCGTCTGCTCATCGCCCTTGTGCAGTTTTACCGCCGGTACATTTCGCCGCTCAAGCCGCCCTGCTGCCGGTTCATTCCGACCTGCTCGGAGTATGCGCTCGAGGCTCTGCAGAAATACGGAGCGCTCAAGGGCTCATGGCTCGCCGTCAAGCGCATATGCCGCTGCCACCCGTTCCATACGGGCGAGCACGAATTTTACGACCCGGTGCCATGACCGGGAATCCTGAGAATTTTAGAATTGGAGTCGTCTTATGTCCTGGATTACTGCACCCTTTGCCTGGCTGCTCAAAGCGCTCTATGATATGACCGGCAGCTACGGTTGGGCGGTCGTCCTCTTCGGCGTCGTCGTGAACCTGATTTTGCTTCCGTTCATGGCCAAGAGCAAGAAGAGCATGATGCGCACCAGCCGCCTTCAGCCGCGGATCACGGAGCTTCAGCGCCGGCACGAGGGAAACCAGCAAAAGCTCAATGAGGAGATGGCCAAGCTCTACCGGGAGGAAAAGATCAACCCGATGTCCGGCTGCCTCTGGAGCCTGATCCCGTTCCCGATCCTGATCGCGCTCTACAGCGTCATCCGTCAGCCGCTGACGAAGATGATGGGTCTGGGCGCGGAAGCCGTCACGCAGCTGACCGACTGGGTCACGACCAACGCGGGCTATGTCGCGCAGGCGAAGTCCGCCTATCAGGAGATCCAGATCGCCGACCTGATCCATCAGAACTGGGACGCCGTGACCGGCGCCCTCGGCGATTATTCCGGCAAGCTGCTGGATCTGGACTATTCCTTCATCGGCCTGAACATGGGTCAGCAGCCGTCGATCAAGATCTGGGCGTTTGACTGGAGCAACAAAGCCGTCTGGCTTCCGGCGCTCGGTCTGTTCCTGATCCCGATCATTTCGGCGCTGCTGTCGTGGCTGTCCATGAAGATCAGCACGTCGATGACCCCGCAGCCCGCCGGCAACCAGCAGGCCGCTGCGACCAACAAGACCATGATGCTCATGATGCCGCTCGTGTCGCTGTGGATCTGCTACACGATGCCGGCCGCACTGGGCATTTACTGGATCGTCAACAGCATTCTCGGCATCCTGCGTGATGTCAGCCTGACGAAGGTCTTCAACAAGCAGCTTGACAAGCTCGACGCCGAGCGCATCGCGCGCGAGAAAGAGCGCGACGCGGCGCTTGAGCGCAAGCGCCTCGAGACCGAGCGCCTGAAAGCCGCCGGTGAGACCGTCGTCAACCCCAATACCAGTAAGAAGAAGATTCAGGCCAGCCAGAAGCAGAAGGATGACGAGCGCAAGGCTGCGGCGATGCGTGAAGAGCGCGCCGCCCGCCGCGAGCGTCTCGGCGTCGAGCCGAATGCCGTGCCGGAGTCTCAGGTCGGCAACCGCCGCTATGCGCGTGGCCGTGCCTATGCGCGGGACCATTATCAGCCGGATGCGTCCGCCGCTCCGCAGACGGAGCAGCCGGTGTCCGAGGGTTCCGAAGGAAAACAGGAGAGTACTGAATGATGTTAAAAACACTGGAAAAGTCCGGCAAGACGGAAGAGGCGGCCATCGCCGCCGCCCTCGAGGAGCTTGGCCTTGACCGGGACGATGTTTCCGTTGAGATCGTCGAGCGCGCCAAGTCCGGCTTCCTCGGCATCGGCTCCAGCCCCGCGGTGATCCGCGTGCAGTACGAGGCGCCGGATGCGGAAGTGGAGCAGGAGGCCGCGCCCGTTGAGACGCCGGCACCGGCTGCCGAGCCGGAGGCGAGCGTGCAGAGCGCCGCGCCGGTGGACGAGCCGGAGAGCTATGCGCGCATCCGCACGTTTGTCAGCGGCCTGCTCGAGCACATGGGCATTCAGGCGCAGATCGACATCACCGCGCGCGACAACGGCGGGGTGAACGTGAATCTGTCCGGCAGCGGCATGGGCGCCGTCATCGGCCGCCGCGGCGAGACGCTCGACGCCATCCAGCATCTGACCAACTATGCCGTCAACCGCGGCAGCGACAAGCACATGCACATCAGCGTCGACGCCGAGAGCTACCGCGCCAAGCGCGAGGAGTCGCTCGTGCGTCTGGCCGAGAAGATGGCCGCCAAGGCCGTCAAGTACAAGCGCAGCATGGCGCTTGAGCCGATGAATTCCTACGAGCGTCATGTTATCCACACGGCGCTGCAGGATTACGAAGGCGTGACGACGAGTTCGACCGGTACCGAGCCGAACCGCCGCGTTGTGGTCTCCTATGAGAAGCCGCAGCGCAACAGCAACAAACCGGTCAGCCGTGAGTGGAGCTGACGAGAGATTTAGGAGGAAACGGTATTATGTTCGAACAAGTGAGAAAACTGCTCGCCCACCAGTTTGAAGTGGACGAAAACACCATCACCATGGACACCAACATCGCGGACGATCTCGGCGCGGATTCGCTCGACGTCGTGGAGCTGGTCATGTCCATCGAGGATGCCTACGGCATCACGATCGAAGACGAGAAGGCGGCCGAGCTGACCACCGTCCGTCAGGTCGTGGATTACCTCGAGAAGAACGCCTGAGCGCTTACATCGAAAAAGCAGACAGCCGCCGTGCTGTCTGCTTTTTTGCGCCTGCTGCGCGGAGGCTGCGGCTTTTTCGCTTTCGCTGCGCAAATGTGATTGACGAATCCGGCCGCAGCGGGTAAAATAGGCAATGTATGCTGGAAAGGAGCGCGCGTATGCTGCAATTTCAACCGCAGGAGCATCTGCTGCATTCGTATATCGTCGTGTCGCAGTCTGAACAGGCGCGCGAGCGGCTGGCGCTCGATCTGACGGCTGCCATGCTCTGCCGCAGCGACGGCGTGCGCCCGTGCCGCGCGTGCAGGGACTGCCGCAAGGTCTATGGCCATGTGCATCCGGACGTGATCTATGTCGAGCCGGATCGCAGCGGCAAGATCCCTGTAATTAAGGTCAATCAGATCCGCGGCGTCGCGGCCACGGCATACATCCTGCCGAGCGAGGCGGAAAAGAAGGTCTATGTTCTGCGTCAGGCAGAGCTGATGAATCTTAATGCGCAGAATGCGTTTTTGAAGCTGCTGGAGGAGCCGCCGCGCAGCGCGGCGTTCATTCTTGCGGCCGCAAGTCCGGATTCGCTGCTGACGACGGTACGCTCGCGCTGCGCGCTGCTGCGTGACCCGACCGAGCAGCCGCTGGAGTCGGCGGAGATGCGCGCTTTGGCGGACGAATACCTGCGCGCGGTTGCGTCGCAGGACCGCATGACCCTCCTGCGCTGGTGCCTTTCGCACGAGGGCATGGAGGCACAGGAGCTTGCGGAGTTTTTGCCCGCGGTGCAGCACCGGCTCGTCGAGCTGCTGGCGCAGCCGGGGCAGACACTTTTGCCGGAGACGCTGTGCGCGCAGCAGCTGCGCCTGATCGAGACCTGTGAGCAATACCGCCGCGCCAACGTCAGCGTCAAGCATATCTTTGGCCTGCTTTCCGTTTCCGGTGTGCAGGCGTGCGTTCAGAAGTGAGGATACCAAATTGACAGAAGTAATCAGTGTAAAATTCAAAAACCGCGGCAAGGTCTATTTCTTTGACCCGCACGGCGTCGCCGTGCGCACAGGCGATAAGGTCGTCGTCGAGACCTCGCGCGGTCTGGAGCTGGCCGAGTGCGTTTTGGGAAACCATGTTGTGCCGGATGAGACGGTCGTGCAGCCGCTGCGCTCGCTTGCGCGCATCGCCACGAAGGATGACCTGCGCATTGAGGAGATCAACCACCGCCGCGAGCAGGAGGCGTTTCAGATCTGCAAGCAGAAGATCGTCGAGCACGGTCTGGACATGAAGCTCGTTGACGTCGAGTGCAGCTTTGAGGGCAACAAGACCATGTTCTTCTTCACGTCCGACGGACGTGTCGACTTCCGTGAGCTGGTCAAGGATCTCGCCTCCGTGTTCCGCAACCGCATCGAGCTGCGCCAGATCGGCGTGCGCGACGAGGCGAAGATGCTCGGCGGCATCGGCATCTGCGGCCGTCCGTACTGCTGCAGTCAGTTCCTGGACGATTTTCAGCCTGTCTCGACGAAGATGGCGAAGGTGCAGTCCATGTCGCTCAACCCGTCGAAGATCTCCGGCGCGTGCGGCCGCCTGATGTGCTGCCTGCGCTATGAGCAGGCGGCGTATGAAGAGCTGGTCAAGGCCGTGCCGAAGGTCGGCGCCTTTGTCGAGACGCCTGCGGGCTACGGCACGGTGTCGTCGGTCAACATCCTGCGCAGCAGTCTGAAGGTCAAGCTTGACGGTCAGGGCGAGGATGTGTTCAAGAACTATCAGGCCGACGAGATCGCCGTGATCCCCGGCGGCCGCCCGAAGCCGGGCGAACCGCTGCCGTCGCTGCTCAAGGACCGGCCGAAGCCGGTGCGCGACGAGGAACCCAAGGAAGACCCGTGGGCGCTGCCGCAGCTGTTTGCGGACGATGTCTACGGCGACAAGAAGCCTGAGGGCGCGAGCACGGAACAGGGCGAGAAGAAAAAGCGCCCGCGCCGCCGCTCACACGGGCACGGCGGGAAGAAGCCTGCCGATGCGCAGACCGCCCCGAAGGCGGAGCACGGCGCAAAGGACGGCGCAAAGCCAAAGCAGCAGCGCCAGAAGTCCCAGTCCGACCGCAGATCCGGTGCGCGCAAGCCCGGCGACAAGCCGTCCGGTGAGCATCCGGAGCGCAGCCGTGCCCAGACCCCGGCGGCCAAGCCCGCCGACGGCGCTGCGCAGAGCGGCGAAAAGCGCGCGGACAGCCACCGCCGCCGCCATCGCGGCGGCCGCGGCCGCAATAAGTCCGCAGCACCCGGCAGCGCCCAGTCCGGCAATACCGCGCCCAACACGCCGAAGGCCGAATGAAAACGCAAACAGGTGCATACCGATCCGGTATGCACCTGTTTTTTGCACCTGATTCAGATGAGCAGTCCGCCGTCCACGCCGAACACCTGTCCGGTCACGAAGCGGGCGCGCTCGCTTGCCAGCAGCGCGATCGCGTCGCCGACTTCCTCCGCCGTGCCCATACGCCCGAGGGATGTGCTCTCGGCGAGCTCCGCCTTGTCCTCGGGGCTGAGGTTTGCGATCATGTCCGTGTCAATGCAGCCGGGGGCAACGCAGTTGACGCGGATGCCGGACGGGCCGAGCTCTTTTGCCATCGCCTTCGTGAACGCGACGATCGCGCCCTTCGTCGCCGAATAGGCCGCCTCGCATGAGGCACCGTTTACGCCGAGTATGGAGGCGAGGTTGATGATGTGCCCGGCCTTGACGTGCACCATCGGCGGGATGGCGTACCGGCAGCAGTTGTAGGTGCCCGTGACGTTGACGTCAAAGAGCCGCTGCCACACGCCGGGGTCAAGATCGGTCAGCAGACCGTAGACCGCAATGCCGGCGTTGTTCACCAGCAGGTCGACCGGCCCCGTTCGCTCGAACATGACGGCGACAGCCTGCGCGTCGCTCACGTCGGCGCGGATGGCAAGCCCGCCGGTCTGCGCCGCGACAGCCTCGGCGGCCGCCTGCGACTGTATGTAGTTGACGTGTACCGTCCAGCCGTCGCGCGCCAGCGCCAGAGCGGCCGCCTTGCCGATGCCGCGCGATGCACCGGTCACGAGTGCGATTTTCTGCATGCAATGATCCTCCCAGAAACGAACATTTGTCAAAACGCTGCGTCTATGCTATTATATACTTGTTTCACCGAAATTTCTATCCATCCTGTTGATCCGGAGGAAAAAATATGAGTCAACCCAAAACCACACGCCGCCACCGCGTCCGGCGCATGAGTGAGCGCCGGCGGCTTACGGTCACGGCGGTCACGGCGATGCTTGCACTTGTCACGGTCGTGATCTGCGCGCTGTCCGGCGTGTTCAACTTCCACAAGGGCGGCGACCGCATCCTGCCCAACCTCGTCGGCCAGACCGAGGAATCGGCCAAGGCGCAGCTTGCGGAACTCGATGCGGAGCCGAGCATTACTTATGAAAACAGCAGTGAGACCAAGGGCATCGTCATCCGTCAGGACGTGAACGAGGGCACGCAGCTCAAGCACCGGCAGACGGTCGCGTTCGTCGTTTCGCTCGGCCCGAAGGAGGAGGCTACGGCGCCGGAGGATACGCCGGTCGCCATCCCGAGCTTCGTCGGCCTGTCGTTCGAGCAGGCGCAGGCGACGGCCGAGAGCCTCGGCGTCACCGTGGTCAAGGCCGGCACGGTCTATGATGACAACGTGCAAAAGGGCGCCGTTGCGCGCCAGAATCCGGTCGGCGGCACGATGGTGAAGCCCGGCACGACGATCTCTCTGACCATCTCCGACGGGCCGGAGAAGAAGGAGTTCACCGTCACGGTCACGTGCGGCGCCGGCGGCAGCGTCAGTCCGAGCGGCAATCAGAAGGTGGCCGAGGGCGGCAGCGTGTCGTTTACGATCACGCCGAAGGAGGGCTACGAGGTCGCAACGCTGGTCATCGACGGGACGACCGTCCTGCCGCTGACGAGCTACTCGTTTATGAATGTCGACACGAACCACACGCTCTATGTGACGTTCCGCGAAAAGTAAACAAAGCAGCAAAATGCTCCCTCGCAAAGTCGAGGGAGCATTTTCATGCTTCGGGAATGGCGTGGATGCCGGCGCTGCGGATCGCGCCGTCCCGCGTCTCGATGCAGGCGTAGGTGCACACCGCGCCGACGCCTGCCGTGCCGGGATTGACGACATGGAGCCCCTGCATCGTCTCGCTGAGCGCACGGTGCGTGTGGCCGAAGAGCACGATGTCCGCACCGGCGAAATAGGCCGCGTTGAGCAGGGCATCGAGCGTGTACTTCACGCCGTAGCGGTCGCCGTGCGTGCAGAAAAACTTCACGCCGTCGAGCGTGCACTGCAGCACGTCGGGATTGACCGGCTCGCGGTCGCAGTTGCCGCACACGCGGTAGAGCGGCAGCTCGGGAAACTCCTTTTCCAGCCGCTGCGTGTCGCGTTCACAGTCGCCGAGATGGATCACGGCGTCAGGCTGCTGCTGACGTACGGCGCGCACCATGCCGAGCGTCCGGCCGTGAGAATCGGAAAAAACAAGCACCTTCGTGGCAAGTCACCTCTGTATGCCTCATAGAATACAATAAAAGCAGGATACCCGGCGCTGCCGGGCTATCCGCATTATACGGGACGCGGCCTGCAAAGTCAAGCCGCCCCGACTGGAGCGTGACCGATATGAAGGACTTGGATGCGCTGAAACAGGAGCTCGCGCGCGACGGCCGCCTGCAGCGGCTGCAGGCGATCGCCGACTCGGCCGATGGGCAGCGGCTCGCCGATGCGCTCGATGCGCAGAGGATCGAACAGGCGGCGCGCACGGGCGACACCGAGACGCTGCGGCAGATCCTCACACAGGTGCTCAGCACGGACGCGGGGCAGCGTCTGGCCGGAAAAGTGAAGGACGCGATGCAGGATGGATGAGCTTGGCGAAAAGCTTGACGCGCTGCTGCATGATCCGCAGCAGCTCGGCAAGATCGCGCAGCTGGCATCCTCGCTCATGGGCGACGGCGGCGAGGCGCAGCCGCCGTCCGCGCCGCAGCCGGAGTCCGGCCTCGATGCGGGACAGCTGCGCCGGATGCTCTCGGCCGTGCGCGGCAGCAGCCGCGACTCTGCCAGCCGCCACCTGCTCGAGGCCATGAAGCCGTATCTGGCCGAAAAGCGCCGCCGCAAGATCGACCGCGCCATGAAGCTTGCGCGGCTTGCGTCGCTCGCGGAGCTTGCCGCCGGAGAGATGGGGGAGGACGACGATGTATAATCGCTATCAGGGCAACAGCGGACAGGTCGAGCGCGTGCCGGACGCGCCGCACGCGGAGTTCCGTCCGCAGCCGAGTGTGCCGCCGGGTGCAAAGCAAAAGCCGCCGCCGGGCATTTCCGGCGGCGGCTTGCAGCAGCTGCTGCAGAAATTTTCGCTTGCAGACCTCGAATCGGAGGATCTGCTGCTGATCCTGGTGCTGTATCTCCTCTACCGCGAGAGCGGCGACAGGGAGCTGCTGTTCATCCTCGGCGGGATGCTGTTTCTTTAGTGCGCCGGTGCAAACGGTTCGGGCGGCTGTGCGTCAGGCAGGAAGTGGCTCAGGATCGCCTGCGCGATGCGCGGGCAGGCCCGCCCGTCGCCATAGGGGTTGACGGCTCTGGCCATGCGGTCATAGGCGGCCGGATCGTCAAGCAGCTCGGCGGCCAGACGGTAGATGTTCTCCGTCTCCGTTCCGGCAAGCTTCACGGTGCCGGCGGTGACGGCCTCGGGACGCTCCGTCTCGCGCCGGAGCACGAGCACGGGCTTGCCGAGCGCGGGAGCCTCCTCCTGAATGCCGCCGGAGTCGGTCATGACCATATAGCTGCGTGCCATGAGCCGGTGCATATCCACGGCGTCGAGCGGTGCGATGAGCCGGATGTTCGGCACGCCGCCGAGCAGCTCCTCGGCAGTGCTGCGCACAACGGGGCTCAGGTGCACGGGGTAGACGATCTCCACATCGGGGTAGTCGAGCGCCAGACGGCGCACGGCGGTGAAGATATTGCGCATGGGCTCGCCGTAATTTTCCCGCCGGTGGCAGGTCATGGCGATGACCCGCCGCGAGAAATCGACCTGCTGCAGCTCGCCGGAGACGAACCGGTTGCCGCGCACGGTGTAGCTCATGGCGTCGATGACGGTGTTGCCGGTGACGAAAATGTCGCCCTCCACGGCCTCGCGCTCGAGGTTGTGGGCGTTGTTCGCGGTCGGCGCGAAGTGCAGCGTGGCGATGCGTCCGACGAGGGCACGGTTCATCTCCTCCGGGAAGGGAGACCAGCGGTCATAGGTGCGCAGCCCGGCCTCCACATGGCCGACCGGGATCTTGGCGTAAAACGCGGCAAGCGCGCCGGCAAACGTCGTCGTGGTGTCGCCGTGGACAAGCACGATGTCCGGCTGCACCTCGCTGAGCACGTCGCGCATACGCTCGAGCACGCGCGTCGTGATCGCGGTCAGATCCTGCCCCTGCTGCATGATGTTCAGGTCGTAGTCCGCCCGGACGCCGAAGCAGTCCATGACGGAGTCGAGCATCTCGCGGTGCTGCGCCGTGATGCACACGACGCTTTCAAGCTCCGGATGCTTTTGCAGCTCGAGCACGAGCGGCGCCATTTTGATCGCCTCCGGCCGCGTGCCGAAGACGGACATGACTTTAATGCGTTTGCTCATCGTTGCCCTCCTGTACGGGTGCGGTGTCCGCGGATGCTGCGGCAGTCTCGGCCTGCGCGTGCTCCTCGGCTGCGGCTTTCGCCTCCTGCAGCTCCACGTCAACGTGGTGCTTGTGCACGCTCTTGCGGATGAAGGCGCACACGACAAAGCCGATCAGCAGCGCAAGGATCAGCAGCGCGATGCGGATCGTGCCCTTTGTCGTGAGCACGACGGCGGCGAGACCGAGCGTGGCGCTGACGGCATACAGGATCGCGACGGCCTGCTTCTGGTTCAGACCGAGATCCATGAGCTTGTGGTGGAAGTGGCCGCGGTCAGCGTGAAACGGGCTCTGGCCGTGGATGATGCGGCGGCAGAACGCAAAGAGCGTGTCCGACAGCGGCACCGCCAGCGCGAGCACCGGCACGACAAACGTCACGATCGCGTAGAACTTGAACAGGCCGAGCACCGATACCGTCGCCAGCACATAGCCGAGCAGCAGCGAACCGGTGTCGCCCATGAAGATGCGCGCGGGGTTGAGGTTGTAGGGCATGAAGCCGATGCACGCGCCGGCAAGCGCCGCGACAATGAGCGCCACGTTCGGCTCGGACACGAGCAGCGCCACGACGAGGATCGTCACGCAGCTGATGGTCGACACGCCGACGGCCAGACCGTCAAGCCCGTCAATGAGGTTGACGGAGTTGGTGATGCCGACGATCCACAGCACGGTCAGCGGGATGGCGACCCAGCCGAGGACGATGGCCTCCTGATTGCTGAACACGTTCGGATTCGACACGACGTTGATGACCACGCCGTGCAGCACGGCGATGACGGCGGCGAGGATCTGGATCAGAAACTTCGTCCACGCGCGCAGCGAGACGATGTCGTCGATCACGCCGGTGATGACGATGATGATCGACCCGATGAGAATGCCGCGCACCTCCTGCGTGATGTCCACAAACAGGAGCGTTGAAACGATGAAGCCGAGGAAGATGGCCAGACCGCCCATGCGGGGGATGGGATGGTCGTGCACACGCCGCGCCTCACCGGGCACGTCCACGGCGCCGACCATCACGGCCAGCCGCTTGACGATCGGAGTCAGCGCAAAGCTGACCACGAACGCGAAGAGGATCGCGAGCATGACTTTGATCCAGACAGCAGTGTTAAGAAACATGGGAACCGATCTCCAATAATGTAAGATTATCTGGCGACGAAGCCGACCTTCTTGTAGACCTTGCGCAGTGTCTTGTTGGCGATGTAGGACGCCTTTTCCGCACCGGCCTTGTACACGCTCTCAAGATAGGCCTTGTCCTTGAGCAGGCGCTCGGTCTCCTCGCGGATGGGGCGCAGCGTCTCAACGACGGCCTCGCCGACGGCGGGCTTGAACGCACCGTAGCCCTGACCGGCAAACTCCGCCTCGATCTGCCCGAAGCTCTTGCCGGTGCAGGCGGCGTAAATGCTCATGAGGTTGGACACGCCGGGCTTGCTTTCCACGTCAAAGCGCACGCAGCGCTCGGTGTCGGAGTCGGTGACGGCCTTTTTGAACTTGCGCATGATGTCCTCCGGACGGTCGAGCAGGTACACGGTGCCGTTGGGATCCTTATCGGACTTGGACATTTTGTTTTCCGGCGTGGCGAGACTCATGACGCGCGCGCCGACCTTCGGGATGTACGGCTCGGGGATCTTGAACACGTCGCCGTAGATGTTGTTGAAGCGGGTGGCCACGTCGCGGCAGAGCTCGACGTGCTGCTTCTGATCACTGCCGACGGGGACGTAGTCCGGCTGATAGAGCAGGATGTCCGCCGCCATCAGTGCGGGGTAGGTGAACAGGCCGCCGTTGATGTTTTCGGCGTTCTTGGCGCTCTTGTCCTTGAACTGCGTCATGCGCGAGAGCTCGCCGAACATGGTGTAGCAGTTGAGCACCCAGCCGAGCTGCGTGTGCGCGGGGACATGGCTCTGGATGAAGAGCGTGTTCTTTTCCGGGTCAAGGCCGCAGGCGATGTACTGCGCGAGCTGCTCGATGGTGCGCCGGCGCAGGTCTGCGGGGTTCTGGCGCACGGTGATCGAGTGCAGGTCGGCCATAAAATAATAGCAGTCAAAGATTTCGGCGCGTTCGCTCCAGTTTTTGATCGCGCCCAGATACGATCCGAGCGTCAGGTCGCCGGAGGGCTGAATGCCCGAGAGCATGACTTTCTTTGCAGTTTTTTCTTCCATAGTTGATTACTTCCTTAGTTGTCTTGCTGAAAATTCGCATTTGTTTGAATATTGTACCACAACCTGTTGTGGAATACAACATCGAAAGTGCCTTGACAATCCCTGTGATGTAAAATAAGATATAAATAATCTGAGCAAGTGATCCGGAGGCAAGCATACTATGAAAGATCAAAAGTGGTTTCAAGACATGGAGCAGCGCATCCCGCACGGGGAGGTGCGCACGCGGTTCGCGCCGAGCCCGACGGGGTATATGCACGTCGGCAATCTGCGCACGGCGCTCTATACGTATCTGATCGCGCGGCACGCCGGCGGCAAGTTCATCCTGCGCATTGAGGACACCGACCAGGGACGCTATGTGGAGGGTGCGGTCGACGTCATCTACAGCACCATGCGCGCCTGCGGCCTGACGCACGACGAGGGGCCGGACGTCGGCGGTCCGGTCGGCCCGTATATCCAGACCGAGCGCCGCGGACTCTATAAAGAATACGCCGAGCTGCTCATCGCGCGCGGCCATGCCTACCGCTGCTTCTGCGATAAGGACGATGCAGCCGAGGAGAATGTTTCCGACGGCACGGTCATCCATAAATATGACGGCCGCTGCTCGCGCCTGAGCGAGGAAGAGATCGCGGCGAACCTTGCTGCCGGCAAGCCCTATGTCATCCGTCAGAAGATCCCGCGCGAGGGCAGGACCACGTTCCATGACGAGATCTTCGGCGACATCACGGTCGACAACGACACGCTCGACGATCAGGTGCTCATCAAGCGCGACGGTCTGCCGACGTATAACTTTGCAAACGTCATCGACGACCATCTCATGGGCATCACGCACGTTGTGCGCGGATCGGAGTACCTGTCGTCGACGCCGAAATATAACCTCCTCTACGAGGGCTTCGGCTGGGAGATCCCGAAGTATATCCACTGCTCGCCGGTCATGCGCGACCAGCACAACAAGATGTCCAAGCGCCACGGCGATCCGTCGTATGAGGATCTGATCGCGCAGGGCTATCTGTCGCAGGCAGTGGTCAACTATGTGGCGCTGCTCGGCTGGGCGCCCGGCGGCGAGCGGGAGATCTATTCGCTGCCCGAGCTCGTGGAGGCGTTCGACGTCAGGGGCATCTCCAAGTCTCCGGCGATCTTTGACATTGACAAGCTCAGGTATTTCAACAGCGAGTATATCCGCGCCATGACGCCGGAGCAGTTTGCGGCCGTGGCCGCACCCTATATCCGTCAGACGGTGCACGACCCCGCGATCGATCCGGCGCAGATCGCGCCGCTGCTGCAGCAGCGCTGCGAGGTGCTCACGGACATCCCCGAGAAGGTGGATTTCTTCGACGCGCTGCCGGAGTATGATCTCGCGCTCTACACGAACAAGAAATCCAAGACCGATCCCGCCGTCTCGCTCGAGATGCTGCATGCGGTGCGGCCGCTGCTCGCGGCGCTCCCGGCGTGGGACGATGAGACTCTGCTCGCGTCCATGAAGGAGCTGGCCGAGCGGCTGGAAGTGAAAAATGCCAAGGTGATGTGGCCGGTGCGCATTGCGGTGTCCGGCCGCGCGGTGACGCCCGGCGGCGCGGTGGAGATCTGCCGCATCCTCGGCCGGGACGAGACCCTGCGCCGGATCGATGCCGGCATCGCCAAACTGGAAGGGTGAACGGTATGAAAAAACGCACGGGCGTGGAACGGGCAGTCATCGTCATGGCCGTCGTGGTCGTGCTGCTCGCGATCGCGCTGATCGTGGTCAACGTGGCCGACATCCGCATCCGCCGTCCGGCGGAGCAGGAGGCGCCGGTCGAGACAACGCTGCCGCAGTTCCCGTTTGCCGACGAGCCGGAGCTCATCCTCGGCAGCGGCGAGGCGCCTGCGCGCGACGCGGAGCAGGCCGTGCCGGTCGACGGGGAGGACAAGACCATGCAGCTCGTCACGGGCTCGTTTGCACAGCGCGGCGGGCCGGACTTCTCGCTCTATCTTGACAAGGGCGTGTTTCTGAGCACGGAGCTGGACGGCAGGTGCTGCTTTGCCCGCGCGGACGATGCGAGCATGGACGCCTATCTTGAGATCGGCTATCACATGGGCGCGGATGCGCAGACGCTTGCGGGCACGCTCCTGAACGATTACGGCACCATCGCAAGCATGGAGACCCTCGGTGAGGTCAAGCTCGGCGACCTGACCGCCTACGGCGTCAAGGGCGTCACGGTGCAGCGCGAGCTCGAGGCGTATCTGATCCCGACGGTGAACGGCTGCATCTCGGTCGTGCTCTGCCATGCCGGTACTGCGCCGGCGAGCTGGTACGACAGCCTGCTTGCCTCTGCACAGACGCTGCAGATCACCGGCTGAGAAAAATTGCACATGAAAACCGCCCCTTCCGGCAACAATAGTCCGGAAGGGGTGGTTTGCTATGAAGAAGAAAACGCGCGTGCTCATCATTTCCTATACGGCGGCGCTGATCGCGGCGCTGGCTGTCGGGCTCATCGCCTGCCGCACGGATGCCGACCGCCGCCGGACGGCGATGGATGCTAACTACCGCCACGCCTATGGCGAGGTGCTCAATGCCGTGCAGGAGCTCGACACCGCTCTGCAAAAGAGCCTCTACGTGACGACACCGGCCATGGCGTGCACGGTCTGCACGGATATCTACAGCCACGCGCAGACGGCGGAGATGGCGCTCGGTGTGCTGCCGGTGCAGTCGCACGCGCTCGCGCGCATTGCGCGCAACATCGCCCTTGCCGGAGACTATGCGCGCATGCTCTCGCGCAGCGCCGCGGAGGGCGAAGCGTTCACGGCGGAGGAGCTCGCGCAGCTGCGCGCCCTTTCCGAGTCCGCTGCGCAGCTGAGCGTCCGGCTCGGTGCGCTCGGCGCGTCGCTCGCCGATGGCGCGGTCACGACGGCGGCGCACGTGCGCAGCACGCAGTCGCTGGCAAATCTCGACACAGAGGCGGAGCTGCCCGATACGCTCGAGGCGGAGCTTGCGGCGCTGGCCGATTCGTTTGAGGATCTGCCGCTGCCGAGCGCCGACGGCACGTATTGCGAGCGCACGGCGGCGGAGTACGCCGTGCTGGCGGGGCGCGCCGACATCACGCAGGCGCAGGCGCAGGCAGTGGCTGCGGCGTTTCTGGACGTGGACGCATCGCGCCTGCGCGCGACCGGCCGCTCGGAGGGCGCCGTGCCGTGCTGGAACTTTGATATCGACGACGGGGACGATGCCTCCTATATTTCGCTCACAGTGACGGGCGGGGAGGTGCTGCGCTATTACTCCTCGTGTACCGGCGGCGAGCCGGTGCTCTCACCGGAAGAGGCGGCGGAGGCGGCGGCGGATTTCCTGCGCGCACATGGGTATGCAGATATGCGCCTGGTCGACACGGAGGATGCGGGGCAGTCGGTCATCTGCACGTTCTGCTATGTGCAGGACGGCGTGCTGTGCACGGCGGATCGGCTGCGTGTGCGCGTCCGGCTCGACAGCGGCGCGGTCTGCGGCTTTTCGTCGGCGGAGTATCTCGATACGCACCGCACGCGCATACTGCCGGAGGATACGCTCGGCACGGAGGCGGGGCGCGCCGCCGTGCCCGGGTCGCTGCAGGTGCTGGATACGCGCGCGGCGCTGCTGCGGCTCTATGGCACGCAGGAGACGCTGTGCTACGAGTACCTGTGCGAAACGGACGACGGACAGCGCTGCATCATCGCTGTCAATGCCCGCTCCGGCCGGCAGGAGCACATCCGTCTTCTGGATGCGCTCGGCAGTGTGCAGCCGCAGTTTTGAACCCGGCCGTCGGGAGGGGGCGGATGCTCCCTCTTGACGAAAAAAAGCGGACAGTGTATGATAAGACAGGAAAAACATATGGATTCTTTACTTACTGGAGGCTTTTTATGAGCGTCATTCCCAAGATCACATGCCGGCGCTGCGGCCGTGAGTATTCCGGCCTGCGCAGCCGCTGCCCATACTGCGGCACGAACCGCAAGAAATCGGCTGAGCGCATTCCGCTGCGCACGTCAAGCACAAATGCAGGCACTCCGGCGGCCGAGCACGCCGCCGTCAACACGAAGTGGCAGCTGCTGTTCGGCGGCATTTTGCTCATTGCGGTCGTTGCGGCCGTGATCGTGCTCATCACCGTGAGCCTGAATGCGGAGAAAAACCCCTCCGCCTCGGTCGACCCGACCCCGCCGGCGACGGTTTCGAGTGCTGCGCCGGTCGCAACGCCGACCCCGACGCCCACACCCACCCCGACGCCCACGCCGACGCCCTCGGTCACGAGCGTCACGATCACGTTCCTCGGCAGCAAGCGCACGGAGTTTGCGGCCAAGGTCGGCGATGAGGTGCAGCTGGGTACGACGGTCTATCCGACCGGCACCGACCAGACGGTCACGTGGTCGAGCAAGGACGAGTCCGTCGCCAAGGTCAGCGACAAGGGCGTTGTGACCGGCGTCGGCAAGGGCACGACGACGATCACGGCCGAGTGCGGCGGCGTCAAGGCCGACTGCACGGTGTACATTTCGGCCAAGTAACGCACCCCGATTCGACGGCTCCGAAAAAATTGGAGCCGTCGAAAAAAGGGGGTTGACAAAGCGCAGCAGATGCGTTAAAATGAGCAAGCTGACACGGACGATTAGCTCAGCTGGTATGAGCATCCGCTTGACGTGCGGAGGGTCACAGGTTCAAGTCCTGTATCGTCCACCAAAGGTCCACCGTAAGAAATTGCGGTGGGCTTTTTTGTTTGCCAAACCGTCCGGCGCAGTTTTCTGCGCCGGTTTTTCTGTAAAAATCTGTACGAACAATTGTGATTTTTGCGGATCTGTGCTACAATGCTCCTGATGATGCGCCGCGCTGCGGCGCGAGACGGAGGTGCGGATGCTGGACTGGGCTGAATACTACGGAAAATTTGATGAGTGGGCAACGGCCACGCAGATCAGCCGCCTCAGTGCGCTGACCTCCTACGGCCCCTCGGCTGAGGTGGCAGAGGTGGCGCAGGGGCTGATGGACGAAACGGCGGCCTCCCGCCTGATCCGCAGGGCGCTGGCGGCCGGTGTGCAGTTTACGGCGGGGGAGATCTGCGAGCTGGCGGATTGCTGCAATGCGGCGGTGATGAATGCGCTTTTGGAAAACGCGTCCTGCACCTTCACGCGCGAACAGCTCGAGGATCTCTATGGCTGCGTGGACGATGCGGTTCTGGAGCGGGCCGCGCGCAGGTGCCGCGTGAAGCTGTTTGAAGAAGAGGACGAAGAGGAAGAGAACGAAGAAAACGACGAGGAAGAGGAAGACGAGGACGGGGACTTTGAAGCGGAGCTTCCGCCGCCGGTGCGCCGGCGCGAGCCGAAGCCTGGCTTCTGTGCGCTGCTCGGCGCCGCCCTGCTCGGCACGCTGAGCGACGATGGGCACGGCGGGCGCTGCACCGGCGACTGCGCGCACTGCCCGCCGCACTTCGGCTATCGCTACGGCCGCTGGTACTATGGCCACGGCCATGTCTACGGCTGCGAATTCGGCGGAAACCGCGGCGACGGCTATGACTGAATGAATCTGGGAGGTACTTATGAATCGGACGATCACCATCAAGGGCGTCGGCAGGCTGAGCCTGAAACCGGATCAGGTCGCGGTGTCTCTGAGCCTGGATACGATTGACCCGGTCTATGAAAAGGCCATGAACGCGGCCACGGCAGAGCTTGCGCAGCTTCGCGCTGCGATCGCCGGTGTCGGTTTTGCCGAGGACGATCTGAAGACGGCGAGCTTCGATATCCATACGGCATATGAGAGCGACTGTGACAGCGACGGCAATTACCGCAGACACTTTGCCGGCTACCGCGTCACGCATGAGCTGAAGCTGGAGTTTGCCTATGATACGCAGAGCCTGTCCCGGACGCTCGGCGCGATCGCGGCGTGTGTCGCCGAACCGGAGCTGACCATCCGCTTCACGGTCAAGGACCGGGACGGCGTGAATGCGGCGCTTCTGGAGAGCGCCTGCATCAATGCAAAGCAGAAGGCGGAAATTTTGACCCGTGCCGCCGGCGTGACGCTCGGCACGCTCCTCTCGATCGATTATAACTGGGGCGAGCTGCACCTGTATTCGCCGACGAGCTGTTCGGTCGGAAGCGCCGACTTGGCAGCGACCTGCGGCGCGCCGGCGGATATGGAGATCGAACCGGACGATATCGACGTGAGCGACAGCGCGGTTTTCGTATGGGAGATCCGATGAGCTGCGCAGCGTTTGACCATTAAAAAACCGATGCTGGAGCAGTTGGGCGTCGGAATGCATGCTTCAGGAGGAAACCTATGAAGGCACTGACCTACATCGAGCGCGGCCACTTTGCCGTGACGGAAAAGCCGAAACCGGTCGTGACCGACCCGCGCGACGCCGTTGTGCGCGTGACGCTTGGCTCGATCTGCACGAGCGACCTGCACATCAAGCACGGCTCCGTGCCCCGCGCCGTGCCGGGCATTACCGTCGGCCATGAGATGGTCGGCGTCGTGGAGTCCGTCGGCGCGCAGGTGAAGACCGTCCGTCCCGGCGACCGGGTGACGGTGAACGTGGAGACCTTCTGCGGCGAGTGTTACTTCTGCCGCCGCGGCTGGGTGAACAACTGCACCGACCCCAACGGCGGCTGGGCGCTCGGCTGCCGCATCGACGGCGGGCAGACGGAGTTCGTGCGCGTGCCCTATGCCGACCAGGGACTGGACAAGATCCCGGACGGCGTTACCGATGAGCAGGCGCTGTTCGTCGGTGACATTCTGGCCACCGGCTTCTGGGCGGCGCGCATTTCGGAGATCACACCGGAGGACACAGTGCTCATCATCGGCGCAGGGCCGACGGGTGTATGTACGCTGGCGTGCGTCCTGCTCAGGCAGCCCAAGCGCGTCATCGTCTGCGAGAAAGACCCGGCGCGCATTGCGCTCGTGCGCGAGCACTATCCGGACGTGCTGCTCTGCCGGCCGGAGGCATGTGAGGACTTTGTGCGCGCACACAGCGACCACGGCGGCGCGGATGTGGTGCTCGAGGTCGCGGGTGCGAAGGATACCTTCGAGCTTGCGTGGCGCTGCGCGCGTCCCAACGCCATCGTGACGGTGGTCGCCCTCTATGACGAGGCGCAGACGCTGCCGCTGCCGGATATGTACGGCAAGAACCTCATCTTCAAGACCGGCGGCGTGGACGGCTGCGACTGTGCGCAGATCCTGCAGCTGATCGCACAGGGGAAGATCGACACCACGCCGCTCATCACGCACCGCTTCCCGCTCAGCGAGATCGATGAGGCGTATCGCATCTTTGAAAACCGGCTCGACGGCGTCATCAAGGTGGCGATCACGGCGGAGTAACGCAGTGGGGAGGGGCGCGCAATGACCAGAGACGAGCTGCAGCGGTATATATTCGATCATTACAGCACCGAGCCGGACTATCCGTGGCCCGATGCGCCTCGCAACGCCGTGTTCCGGCACGGCAGCAACCGGAAGTGGTTCGCGCTGGTTCTGGACGTGCCGCGCTATAAGCTCGGTCTGCCCGGCACGCAGCCGATCGACGTCGTGAACCTCAAATGCGACCCGGTCCTCATCGGCTCGCTGCGGGGTGAGCCGGGGATTTTTCCGGCCTACCACATGAACAAGGACAGGTGGCTCTCCGTGGCGCTCGACGGCAGCGCGGCGGACGATCAGCTCCGGCTGCTGCTGGAGCAGAGCTATACGGCGACGCTTCCGAGGCCGCGCAAAAGACGGCGGCGCTGACGGGCGGACGGAACGAAAAAATCCTGCATTCGGAAATGCAGGATTTTTTCTTGCCGGTTTCAGACCGGCTGCTCATATACCGGCAGGTCGACATACGTCGGCGCGTGCGCCAGCGCCGGGATGAGCACGTCGACGGCGTCCGCCATGCGCAGCTTGAGCGTGGATGTGTTGATGCACGGGTGGCAGCAGAGGTACGCATCGTCCAGTAGGTCGCGGTCGATGAGCAGTCGCACGCGCGCGTCGCGGTCGTTCATCAGGCCGAGCACGCTCACGGAGCCGGGCGTGATGTCCAGCAGCCCGAGCATATGCTCCGGGGAGGCAAACGACAGCCGCGCGCTGCCGATCTGGTGTGAGAGATCCTTCGTGCGAAACGGCTTGTGCCCCGGCATCAGCAGCAGGTAAAACGCCGTCTGCTGCCGGTTCGTGAGAAAGAGATTCTTGCAGATCCCCGCGTCCAGCACCTGCTCCACGGCGGCGCAGGCCTCGATCGTGTCGGCGGCGTCGTGATCGACGCGATCATAGCTCAGTCCCAGACGGTCGAGCAGGTCGTAGCAGCGCAGCTCCTTATCGAGCCGGCCCGCGTCCTCAGCCCGGCCGTGGTACACGGTTTGGTCAACAAACATGGTGTCACTCCTTGAAAAGCAGTCTGCCGCTATTATAGCGGCTTTGCGCCGCCGGTTCAAGTCCTGCGCGGACGGTTGACACATCGGGTCAAAATGAGTACAATATACACTGTGAAATTGTGCAGAAAGGAACGTTCCATGGCCTATCAGCTCATTGCCGTCGATATGGACGGCACGTTGCTCAACTCGAAAAAAGAGATCACCCCGCGCACGGCTGCCGCCGTGACGCAGGCACTTGCGCGCGGATACCATGTCGTCATGTCGACCGGGCGCTGCTACCGGCAGATTGCGCCGTATATGCGTCAGTTTCCGGCCATGCGCTATGCCATCACGTCCAGCGGTGCGGCCGTGGCTGACTGTGTGGAAAACCGCATCATCTCGTCGCAGAACATCGCTGCCGATACCGCGGCGGGCGTCATGCGTGCATTTGTCGGGCTCGACGGCTTTCCGATCATCTTTTCCAACGGCGAGGCCATTTATCGTCCGGAGCTGCTCAGCGACCCGCAGCGCTTCGGCATGGACGCCTATGTGGATAATTTCAGGGCCAACGGCACGGCTGCCGAGGAGATGGAGCGCAGGTTTCTCGCCGCGCCTTATCCGGTGGAGAAGCTCGACTTTTACTTTACGGACGCGGCCGAGCGCGCCAAGTTTCTCGCGCGTGTGCAGGGGACGAGCGCATGGGTCATCCCGTGTGAGAGCGCGGGCGTGGAGGTCAACGCCGCCGGCGTCGACAAGGGCAGCGGCCTGCAGGCGCTGTGCCGGTGCCTGAACATCCCGGTCAGCGCGGCGATCGCCATCGGTGACTCGGAAAACGACTGCCCGATGCTGCGCGACGCGGGGCTGCCGCTCGCCATGGGCAACGCCATTGCCGATGTGAAGGCGGCGGCGCGGTATGTCATGCCCGACTGCGACCATGACGGCGTGGCCGAGGCGATCGAGCGCTTTCTGCTCGCGCAGCGTTGACCCGCCGCGCGAAGCGTTGTATGATAAAGTACGGCCGTTCGCGGCCAAATAATATGGGAGGCGGAGTTCATGGATCACATTCAGCAGCTCAAACAGTGGATCGACGGCAGTGACCGGATCGTCTTTTTCGGCGGCGCCGGTGTCTCGACCGAGAGCGGCATTCCGGATTTTCGCAGTGTGGACGGCCTCTATAACCAGAAATATGACTATCCGCCCGAGACGATCCTGAGCCACTCGTTTTTCATCGCGCATCCGGAGGAATACTACAAATTCCATCGGGACAAGCTCGTTGTGGACGGCGCAAAGCCCAACCGCGCGCACTTGCGCCTTGCGGAGCTGGAGCGCGAGGGGAAGCTGCAGGCCGTCATCACGCAGAATATCGACGGGCTGCATCAGGCGGCCGGGAGCAGGAACGTGCTCGAACTGCACGGCAGCATCCACCGCTGCTACTGCATGCGCTGCGGCCGGCCGTACCCGGCGGAGCGCGTCAACCACGGTTCCGGCGTGCCGCACTGTGACTGCGGCGGCATCATCCGGCCGGACATCGTGTTTTACGAGGAATGTCTGGACGAGGACGTTTTGTCCAGATCCATCCGCTATATCCGCGAGGCGGAGGTGCTCATCGTCGGCGGCACGTCGCTGGCCGTGTACCCCGCGGCGGGACTTTTGAATTACTATTCCGGGCATAAGCTGGTGCTCATCAACCGCAGCGCCACGCCGTATGACGCGCAGGCGGATCTCATCATCCATGAGAAGATCGGCGAAGTCTTTGCTCAGGTATAACGGAGGAAACAGGGTTTCATGCGAATTGATGTAATGGGCGTCGGGTTTGACAGCCTGACGATGGACGAAGCGGTCGCGCGTGCGCGTGACCTGATGGCGGAGCGGCGCGCGGCCTATGTGGTCACGCCGAATCCCGAGATCGTGATGCGCTGCCGCGAGGATGCAGCGGCCATGCAGGCCGTGCAGAATGCGGATCTCGTGCTGGCCGACGGTATCGGCGTGATCTACGGCGCGAAGATCCTCGGCACGCCGCTGCGCGCGAAGCTGCCGGGCATCGACTTTGCCGCGGCGCTCATGACGCAGATGGGGCGCGAGGGAAAGAGCGTGTTTTTGCTCGGCGCGAAGCCCGGCGTCGCCGACGCCGCCGGTGAGAAGATGCGCGAGCGGTTTCCCGGCCTTGTCATCGCCGGTACGAACGACGGCTATTTTCAGGACGACGATCCCGTCGTGGAAAAGATCAACGCCGTGCAGCCGGATCTGCTGCTCGTGTGCCTCGGCGCACCAAAGCAGGAGCTGTGGATGCAGCGCAACGCCCCGCGTCTGCGCGTCGGCCTTATGGCTGGTCTCGGCGGCAGTCTGGACGTGTTTGCCGGCAACGTCAAGCGCGCACCGAAGTTTTTCCAGAAGCTCGGTCTCGAGTGGTTTTACCGGCTCATCAAGGAGCCGAAGCGCATCGGCCGCATGATGAAATTGCCGAAATTCCTGTTTGCGGCCATCGGCTGCAGACTGCGGGGGAAGAAACAGCATGGCGAAGGGTAAACTGATCGTACTGGAGGGCATCGACGGCAGCGGAAAGTCCGCGCAGTACCGCCGCCTGTGTACGCGCTTTGACGAGGCGGGCATGGCCTACCATCATATTGTGTTTCCGCGCTACGACCAGGAGTCGTCGGCGCTGATCCGGATGTATCTCAACGGCGCGTTCGGCGCGCACCCGTCGGACGTCAACGCCTATGCCGCGTCCACATTCTTCGCGGTCGACCGCTATGCGTCCTACCGCACCGACTGGGGCGAGATCTATGAAAACGGCGGTCTGATCCTCTCTGACCGCTACACGACCTCGAACGCCATCCATCAGGGCTCGAAGCTTCCGGAGGCGGAGCTGCCGGCGTTTTTTGACTGGCTGTATGATCTTGAGTACGGCAAGATGGGTCTGCCGCGTCCGGATCTGGTGCTCTATCTGGACGTGGACCTGCCGACCTCGCTCAAGCGGATGCAGCACCGGCAGGAAAAGCACAACACCAAGGCCGACATCCATGAGCAGGACGAGCACTATCTGGAAAACTGCCTGCGCATCGGCCGCCTTGCCGCCGCGCACTACGGCTGGACGGTCGTGCCGTTTATGAAGGACGGCGCAGAGCGCGAGCTCGAGGAAAAGCACGAGGAGATCTTCTCGATCATCCGCAGCGCCCTATGAGCATTTCCGGGGAAAAGGCCGCCCTGCGCGAGACGCTGCGCAGGCAGCTTGCGCAGAGCGATCCTGCGGACAATGCCGCATGCGATGTCGCCATCACGATGCAGGTGCTCGCGCTGCCGGAGTTTCAGGCGGCGGAGCGGGTTTTTGCCTATTGCAGTGTCGTGCCGGAGGTGGACACGCACGCCATTCTCGCACAGGCGCGCCGCCGCGGAAAGACGGTGGCGCTTCCGGTCTCGGAGGCCGGGGGGCAGATGTACTTTGCGCGCTATGACGGCGTGCTCGTGCCCGGCCGCTTCGGGATCCCGCAGCCGCCGCGCAGCGCACCGGCGCTGCAGCCGCAGTCCGGCGACCTGATGCTTGTCCCGGCGCTCGCCTATGACCGCGCGGGGCGCAGGCTCGGACGCGGCGGCGGGTACTATGACCGCTTTCTTGCGCAGCTCGACTGCTGCACCGTGGGCCTCATCCGCGCGGCGTTTTTGCTCGACGTGCTGCCGGCGGCGTGGAACGATATGCCGGTCGCGGCCGTCATAACAGAGCAGGGCGTTTTGCGCCCGCAGGGAAAACCGGGGCTCCCGGAGGAGCCCCGATCCCTCACCGGCTGTTAGCAGCCGCAGCCGCAGCCGTTGTTGCCGTTCTCGCAGCCGCAGCCGCCCCAGCCGCCGCAGCAGAAGAGCAGGATCAGAATGAGGATGATCCACAGACAGCTGTTGTTGTTATTTCCGCAGCACATAACCAAAACCCTTTCTCCGCGCAACGGATTTTTGCGCAGCCGGACCCCGCGCGGTGCATGGATCTGACGCGAAGCTTTCCGCATGAACGGACGAACGGCGCCGTTTCCGCCCGTCGCCTTATCTTATGCCCCGAGGGAGAAGGGGGTTCCTGCGCCGCATGGCGGCAGGGACGTATTCCAAGTTGACAGGGAGATCAAGCCATGGCCGATCATTTCAAGAACTTTGATGAGCTGTTCCGCGACGAACGGGAGCCGTCCCGTCCGCAGCGTCCGGCACAGCCTGCCCGCCGCCGTCCGGCACAGCCGGATGGGCAGCCGCACGCCGCCCGCCCGCGTCCGGCGCAGCACGCGCAGCAGCACGCGGCGCACCCGCAGCCGGAGCAGGCGAATGTCCGGCGCAGCGCCGGGCGGCCTGCACGTCCGCAGCCGGAGCAGACGCACGCCGTGCGCCGCCAGCCGGCGTCCCGTCCTGCGCCCGCGTCCGTGCCCGCACAGGAGCCGGAGACGCAGCGGCGTGCCGGCCGCAGCGGCTGTCTCGGCGGACTGATCTATTTCGCCTTCGTCGTCAGCGTCAGCATCATCCTCGCCTGCGTCGGCTGGATGGCGGCGTCGGACGTGCTCGCGCTCAACAAAGAGCCAGTCACGGCGACGATCACGCTCGACAAGGCGGAATTCAAGGATGTCACCATTTCCTACACCGACGCCGAGGGCAACGCCAAGGAGCGCACCGGCCATGAGGTGAGCGTCGGCTATGTGGCAAAGCAGCTCAAGGATGCCGGCATCATCAAGTACAAGGGGCTGTTCAAGCTCTACTGCAGCGTCTCGCACGCGAAGACGAAGATCGACCCCGGCACATATGAGCTGAGCTCGAACTACGACTACCGCGCACTCGTCAAGAAGATGCAGGTCGGCTCGGGTGCGATGGTCACGACCAAGGTCACCATCCCGGAGGGCTATACGATGGAGCAGATCTTCCGCAAGCTTGAGGAGGAAAATGTCTGCTCGTATGACGACCTCATGGACGCCGCCGCGAATTACTCCTATAATTACTCGTTCCTCGACCAGAGCATGCAGGGCGACGCCAAGCGTCTGGAGGGCTTCCTGTTCCCGGATACGTATGAGTTCTATCAGGGCATGCAGGCCTCGAGCGCCATCAACAAGTTCCTCGAAAACTTCCACAACCGCATCACGGCCGAAATGCTCGAAAAGGCGGATGAGCGCGGCATGTCCATGCAGGAGGTCGTCACGGTCGCATCCATGATCGAAAAGGAAGCTGCCAACGACGACGAACGCGCCATGATCGCCGCCGTCATCTATAACCGCATCGAGGCGGGCATGCCGCTGCAGATCGACTCGACGATCATGTATGTCCTGCCGGAGCACAAGGATGTGCTCACCGTGGAGGATACAAAGATCGACAGCCCCTACAACACCTATCTGAACAAGGGCCTGCCGCCGACGCCGATCGCAAACCCCGGCCTTGCGTCCATCAAGGCGACGCTCTCGCCGGCAAGCACAAAGGCGTTGTACTACGCGCTCGATTCGGAGTCCGGCACGCACAAGTTCTTCACGAGCTACGGCGAGTTCCAGGCGTTCGTGGCCAAACAGAGTTATTCACAATAAGCGGAGGGGCGGCATGAACAAACCGGAATTGTTGTGCCCCGCCGGAGATCTGGAGCGCCTGCAAATGGCGCTCCATTTCGGCGCGGACGCAGTGTATCTTGCCGGGGCGCAGTTCGGTATGCGCGCCGGTGCGGAAAACTTTACGCCGGACGGTATCCGCGCCGCCGTGCAGCTTGCGCACGCGCAGGGTGCCGCCGTGCACGTGACGTGCAATACCCTGCCGCGCGATGATGAGCTGGCGCAGCTGCCCGCGTACCTCGAGCTGCTTGACGATGCGGGCGTGGACGCGATCATCGCGGCCGACCTCGGCGTGATCACGCTGGCCAAGCGCCATGCGCCCCATGTGGCGCTGCACGTGAGCACGCAGTTCGGTGTGGTCAATTCGGCCGCCGCCGCAGCGCTGTATGATCTCGGCGCGCAGCGGGTCGTGCTCGCGCGTGAGCTGTCGCTTGCCGAGATCCGCACCATCCGCGCCAACACCCCGCAGGAGCTGGAGCTTGAGGCGTTCGTGCACGGCGCGATGTGCGTGTCGTTTTCCGGCCGCTGCCTGCTGTCGAACTATCTCACCGGGCGCGACGCCAACCGCGGCCGCTGCGCGCAGCCCTGCCGCTGGAAGTACGGTCTCACGGAGGCCAAGCGCCCCGGTCAGGTGTTCGATATCACGGAGGATGAACGGGGGACGTATATCTTCAACTCCCGCGATATGTGCATGATCGGGCATCTGTCCGCGCTGCTTGATGCTGGCATCACGAGCCTGAAAATTGAGGGGCGCACGAAAAGCGCCTACTATGTCGGCGCGGTCACAAATGCCTACCGCCATGCGCTCGATGATGCCATTGCCGGCCGGCCGCTCGATCCGGTCTGGCAGCGCGAGGTGCTGCAGATCAGCCACCGGCCGTACAGCACCGGCTTTTACTTCGGTCAGCCGGGGCAGTACACGGCAGACTCCGCCTACTTTGCAGGGGCTGAGGTCTGCGCCGTCGTGGAGGGCACGGCGCCGGACGGGCGCGCCGTGCTGACCCAGCGCAACAAATTCTCTGCCGGCGATACGCTTGAGCTCGTCACGAATACGGGCGCGCCCGTGACATTCACGGCGCAGGATCTGCGCGCGGAGGACGGCGAGGCGCTCGAGACCGTGCCGCACCCGATGCAGCGCTTTACTATGCCGCTGCCGTGTGAGGCTGCGCCGCTGTCGCTCATCCGCCGGAAATTGCCCGAAGAAACGGTTGACATCCGGCTTGAATGTGGTAAAATATAAAAATCATACGACAACGCTGTGATGGAGAAAAGCTGTGCAGCACCCGGTCATCAGAGAGAAGGGGACGGTGGAAGCCCTTCGGCCGGCGGCATGGCGGCCGCTTCGGAGCGGCCCGGGACGACCGGGACGTGTGTCCGCGTTAAGGACGGCTTGAGACGCCGCGCGAGCGGCAATCAGGGTGGTACCGTGAAAGTGATTTGCCTTCGCCCCTGTACATGGGGCGGAGGCATCTTTTTTTGAGGAGGTATGTTATGAAATGTCTGCGTTGTAACGGCGAGATGGAGCATCTGGGTCATGAATCCCTGCAGCTTGGGCAATACGGCTTTTTCACCGGCCACCTGTCCAACCTCTTTTCCGGCGCGCTCGAGGTCGACATTTATGCCTGCAAGTCTTGCGGCAAGCTGGAGTTTTACCGCGCGGACGCACCCAGCCTGTCCGAGCGGCTGAAAAACGAATGAAGCAAACACAATTGGAGGATAGATGATATGAAATCTTATGGTCTGAATGAACTGCGCGAGATGTTCCTGCGCTTTTTTGAGACGAAGGAGCACCTGCGCCTGCCGAGCTTTTCGCTCATCCCGCAGGACGATGCGAGCCTGCTGCTCATCAACTCCGGCATGGCGCCGATGAAGCCCTACTTCAAGGGCGACAAGGAGCCGCCGCGTCACCGTGTCTGCACCTGCCAGAAGTGCATCCGCACAGGTGATATCGAGAACATCGGCAAGACGGCGCGCCACGGCACGTACTTTGAGATGCTCGGCAATTTTTCCTTCGGCGACTACTTCAAGCATGAGGCCATCGCATGGTCGTGGGAGTTTCTGACAAGCCCGGAGTGGGTCGGCCTCGACCCCGAGCGGCTCTACCCGTCCGTGTATGAAAAGGATGACGAGGCGTTCAACATCTGGCGCGACGAGATCGGCATCCCCGAGGGACGCATCACGCGCCTCGGCAAGGAGGATAACTTCTGGGAGCATGGCTCCGGCCCGTGCGGCCCCTGCTCGGAGATCTATTTTGACCGCGGCGAGAAGTACGGCTGCGGCAAGCCGGACTGCGCGCCCGGCTGTGACTGCGACCGCTATATGGAGGTCTGGAACAACGTCTTTTCCCAGTTTGACAACGACGGAAACGGCAATTACTCCGACCTCGTGCAGAAAAACATCGACACCGGCATGGGCCTCGAGCGTCTGGCCGTCGTCTGTCAGGGTGTGGACTCGCTGTTCGATGTTGACACCGTCATGAACATCACGCACAAGGTCAGCGAGATCACCGGCGCGCATTATGGCGACAGCCATAAGACCGATGTGTCCCTGCGCGTCATCACCGACCACATCCGTGCCTCCGTCATGATGATCTCGGACGGCATCCTGCCCTCAAATGAGGGGCGCGGCTACGTGCTGCGCCGTCTGCTGCGCCGCGCGGCGCGCCACGGCAAGCTCCTCGGCGTCAACGAGCCGTTTTTGTATCAGGTCGTGGACATGGTCGTGCACGAAAACGAGTGCCAGTATCCCGAGCTGCGCGAGAAGCAGGCGTACATCACCCGCGTCATCCGCAACGAGGAAGAGAATTTTGCCAAGACCATCGACGCCGGCATGCACATCTTTGCCGACCTGCTCGCAGAGCATCAGGCCAAGGGCGAGCGGGTGTTCTCCGGCGCGGACGCATTCAAGCTCTATGACACCTACGGCTTCCCGATCGACCTGACCCGCGAGATGGTGCAGGAGCAGGACATGACCGTGGACGAGGATGCGTTCCGCGAGCTTATGGAGCAGCAGCGCGTGCGCGCGAGAAAAGCGCGCGAGGCGCTCGGTGATCTGGCGTGGGCCGGTGTGGATCTCGGTCTTGACCCGACGCCGACGCAGTTTACCGGCTATGACCGCTCCGAGGATCAGGGCACGATCCTTGCCATCGTCTGCGATGGCGAGGTCTGCTCGGAGATCGACGAGGGCAAGCAGGGCGTGCTCGTGCTCGACTGCACGCCGTTTTACGCCGAGATGGGCGGCCAGGTGGCCGACCACGGCGTCATTGAGACGGACGGTGCGCTCTTTGAGGTGACCGACGTCCAGAAGGACAAGGCCGGCAAGTTCCTGCATCACGGCGTGCTGCGCTCCGGCCGCCTGCAGGTCGAGCAGACCGTCACGGCGCGCATTGATGTTGACCGCCGCAAGGCGATCATGCGTGCGCACTCGGCCACGCACCTGCTGCAGGCCGCGCTGCGCGAGGTGCTCGGCGACCATGTGCATCAGGCGGGCTCGCTCGTCGAACCGGATCGCCTGCGCTTCGACCTGACGCATTTCTCGGCCGTCACGCCCGACGAGCTGGAGCGGGTCAACGAGCTTGTCGGCGACTGGATCCTCGACGGCATGGACGTCACCGTGTCCGAGATGACCATGGAGCAGGCGAAGGCCTGCGGCGCCACGGCGCTCTTCAGTGAGAAGTACGGCGATGTTGTGCGCGTCGTGAACATGGGCGGCAAGTCCGTGGAGCTCTGCGGCGGCACGCACTTGGACAACACCGCGAAGATCGGACCGTTCCGCATCACGGGCGAGAGCTCGGTCGCGTCCGGCGTGCGCCGCATCGAGGCGATCACCGGCAAGGCCTACCTGCACGAGATGGAGGCTGTCAACCGCCGCATGTACGCGGCGGCCGAGGTGCTGCACGCCAAGCCCGCCGACCTGATCGCAAAGGCGAAGGGCTTCACGGCGGAGCTCAAGGAGGCACGCCAGAGCGTTGAGCGCATGAAGGAGAAGATCCTGCACAGTGACGTGGAGCGCTTCCTCTACGCCTCGAAGAACATCGGCGGCATCAAGGTCATCACGACCACGCGCACCGATCTCGAGGCCGGCGATCTGCGCAAGCTCGGCGATTTCCTGCGCGACAAAGACCCCGACACGGTCGCGGTGCTCGCCACGGCGACGGAGAGCAAGGTGACGTTCGTTGCCGTCTGCGGCAAGAACGCCGTTGCCAGGGGCATCCGCGCGGGCGATCTGGTGCGCGCGGTGTCGGCGGTCGCCGGCGGCAAGGGCGGCGGCAAGCCGGACTCCGCCATGGGCGGCGGCAGCGAGGTGCTCAAGATCGACGACGCGCTGGCCGTTGTGGACGATTTCGTGGCGGAAAAGCTGGGACTGTAAGGAGGTTTATCATGAACGACTGCCTGTTTTGTAAGATCGCGGCGGGGGAGATCCCTTCCACCTGCCTGTATAATGACGAGGATGTCTACGCGTTTCGTGACATCAATCCGCAGATGCCGGTGCATTTTCTCGTGATCCCGAAGCGGCACATTGACTCGGTCGCGGCCATCACGGCGGAAAACTCCGCTGTGGTCGCCAAGTGCTTCGAGGTCATTGCAAAGCTTGCCGCGCAGGAGGGCCTGACCGGCGGCTACCGCGTCATCTCCAACTGCGGCGACGATGCCGGCCAGACCGTGCACCATCTGCACTTCCATGTCCTCGGCGGCGCGCCGATGGGCGAGAAGCTGCTGTAAAGCAAACGAAATTCGGCGGCGGGACTTGTTCCGGCCGCCGATTTTGTTTATAATGTCTCCAGAGAAAGAGGGAGGCGACGGCGTGCGAAAGCTGGCATACTGCGCAGGCGGTTTTTCGGCTGCGATCATTCTGGCGCACTTTCTGCTGCCGGAGCGCTGGGTGCTTCCTGCGGCGCTGGCAGCGGTCGTGCTCGCGCTCACGGCGCTGCTGCTTCCGGGCGCGCCGCGCCGCCGCGTGATGCTGGCGCTGCTGTCGGCGGCGATCGGCTTCGGGTGGTATGCTGCGGCTGCGGCCGCGCGGCTGACGCCGGCCGAGGCCGTCTCGGACGAGCTGCAGACGGTCACCGGACGGGTGACGGAGTACCCGGCTGCATATGAGCACAGCTGCGGGCTGACCGTACTGCTCACGAGCCCGGACGTGCCGCACTGCAGGGTGCGGCTCTATGTCTCCGATGCGGGCGCGGCCGGCCTGCGCCCCGGCGACGAGATCACGGCGGACGTGAAGCTCCGCCCATCCACACAGCGCTATGGGGCGGAGACGGACGCCTATACCTCCAAGGGCATCTATCTCATCGGCAACGTCAAGGAGGGTTCGCTCGCGCATACCGGCGTCTGGGCGCACAGCCGGCTCTACTGGCCGAAAACCGTTGCCCATGCGCTCAAGGCGAGCGCACAGGCGGCTTTTCCGGCGGACGTGCTGCCGTTTGCGCAGGCGCTCATGCTCGGCGATAAGTCCGCGCTCTACGCGCAGGATCTCGACATTCCGCTCAGCACGACCGGCATCATGCACACGGTCGCGGTCTCGGGTCTGCATCTGGCGTTTCTGCTGGGCTTTCTGCGCCTCTTTACCGGAAACCGCCGCACGACCGCCGTCATCGGCCTGCCGCTGATGATCGTGTTCGCGGTCATGGCGGGCGGCAGCCCTTCGGTGCTGCGCGCGGTGTTTATGACGGCACTGGTGCTGCTTGCGCCGCTGCTCGGGCGGGAGAACGACCCGCCGACGTCGCTGCTGACGGCGCTGGCGATCTTGCTTGCATCGAATCCCTTCGCCGCCGGAAGCGTCAGCCTGCAGCTCTCGTTTGCGTCGATGGCGGGTCTGTTTTGCGTGTCCGGTGCGCTGCACCGTGTGCTCAGCGCACGCCTGCTGCCTGCGGGGATGAAGCTCTCGCGCCCACGGCGCAGGGTGCGCACCTTCTTCATTGCCACAACGGCGAGCTCCGTCGGCGCGATGGTGTTCACCGTGCCGCTCACGGCGCTGCATTTCGGCAGCATTTCGCTCATCGCGCCGGTCACAAACCTGCTGATTTTGTGGCTGCTGCCGGCGGCGTTCATCGGCTGCTGTCTGACATCGCTGCTCGGCCTCTTTTGGGCGTGGGGCGGCATGGCTGCCGCATGGGTGACGGCGTGGCCGCTGCGCTACATCCTTGCCGTGGCAAAGCTGCTCTCGAAGCTCCCGGGCGCGGTGCTTTTCACCGGCAGCCGCAGCGTCGTCTGGTGGCTCGTGTTTACGTATGGCGTGTTCGGTGCGGCGTGGGTCATCTCGCGCCGCCGGAGCGTGCACCGGGGCATCCCGGCGGCGTGCAGCGTTCTGGCGCTGTGCGCGGTGCTGGCGGTCAACGCCGTGCAGCTGCGGCATACGTCAACGGTCACGGCGCTCGATGTCAGTCAGGGGCAGAGCGTCGTCTTTTCGAGCGGGCGCAGCTGCGTGATGGTCGACTGCGGCGGCCGGTTTCTGACCGAGAAGCCCGGCGACATCGCCGCGCACAAGCTGCTCACACAGGGACACCGCAGTCTGGATCTGCTCGTGCTTACGCATCCGCATGACGACCATGTCAATGGCGTGCTGCGCCTGATGCACTGGCTGCCGGTGCGGACGCTCGCGATCCCGGCGGAGGCCGACACGACCAAAGCGCCCCTGAGCGACATTCTCGCCCTTGCTGCGCAGCAGCGCACGACGGTCGTGCGCGTGGCTGCGGAGCAGACGCTCACGGCGGGCGGCATCACGGTGCGCCTGTATCCCGAGCCGTGCACCGGGCGGGAGGACGGCAGCATGATCGTGCTGGCGTCGATCGGCACCTATGATACCATGATACCCGGCGACGTGGACAGCACGGCGGAGGCAAAGTTTCTCGCCGCCTGCACCTATCCCGACATCGAGCTGCTGCTCGTCGGCCACCACGGCTCGAAGAAGTCGACGTGCGACGCGTGGCTCGATGCCATCGCGCCGGACGCTGCGATCATCTCCGTCGGCTACAACAATTACGGCCATCCGACGGCCGAGACACTCGCGCGCCTGCAGGCGCACGGCATACCCATTTACCGCACCGACCGCATGGGTGACATCACGGTGCGTCTCTCGTGAGGAAACGTTATGGCTAAAGGAAAAAAGAAGCAGGAAATTCAAGATTATAAAGTGCAGCTGCGCACGCTGCGCCAACAGGGACCCGGCTGCCTGTATCTGCTCTGGGGGCGGGAGGATTATCTGCGCGAGCAGTATCTGCTGCAGCTCAAAAAGCTCTGCATCCCCGGCGGGGAGGATGATTTCAGCTACCGCCGCTTCGACGGCGCAGAGCTTGATTTTCAGGCGCTGGCCGATGCGATCGACGCCGTGCCGTTTCTCAGTGAGCGCACGCTCGTCGAGGTGCGCGGCTATGACACGAACAAATGCCGCGAGGAGGAAGCCGACGCGCTCGTCCGTGTCATCAGCGACCTGCCGGACTACTGCACGCTCGTATTCGTTATGGACACGGCGTTTGAGCCGGACGGCCGCCTGAAGACGACCAAGGCCTTCAGAAAGCACGGGCAGCTCGTGCAGTTTACCGCGCAGGGGGAGTTTGCGCTCGTGCAGTGGGTCGGCAAGCACTTTGCCGCGCACGGGAAGAACATCTCACCCGAGGATGCGCGCCAGCTCATCTTCTTTACCGGCGGCCTCATGAACACCATGATCCCGGAGATCGACAAGATCGCGGCCTACGCGCAGGGCGATACGGTCACGCGCGCGGATATTCTCGCCGTGGCACAGCGCATTCCGGAGGCGGTCGTGTATGAAATGACCGACTGTCTGGCCGACCAGGACTATGACGGCGCGATGCGCATTCTCGCAGACCTGCTGGCCGATAAGGACAACACGCCGATCTTCCTGCTCGCCGTCATCGGCCAGCAGATGCGCCGGCTCTATGCCGCCCGCCTTGCGCGCCGCGCCGGTATCGGCACGAGCGAGCTGCGCGAGATGCTCGGCGTGCCGTATGATTCCATCGCGGGAAGCCTCCTGCGCTCGGCACGAAAATTCACCGGCCGCCAGCTTGAGGAGGCGGTGCGCCTGTGCACGCAGACGGACTTCGCCATGAAAAGCAGCGGCGCGGATGACGTGGCGCTGCTCAAGGAGCTGCTGCTGCGCATCGCCGTAGGGGGTGCGGCATGATCCGCATCCGCGAGGCCATCATCGTCGAGGGACGGTATGACAAAAATACCCTCGCGCAGATCGTCGACGCGCCCATTTTAGAGACCTCCGGCTTCGGCATTTTTCATGACAGCCAGCGGCTGGCACTGCTGCGCCGTCTGGCCGAAACGCGCGGCATCATCGTGCTCACGGACAGCGACGGCGCGGGCTTTGTCATCCGCAATTACCTGCGCGGCGCCATTGACCCGTCGCGGGTCAAGCACGCATATATTCCGGACGTTTCCGGAAAGGAGCGGCGCAAGCGCACCGCCTCCAGGGAGGGCAAGCTCGGCGTGGAGGGAATGCGTCCGGACGTGCTGCTCGAGGCGCTGCGCCGCGCGGGGGCGACCATCGAAGGGGAGGCTGCGCCGGCTGCGGGCGCGCGCATCACGAAGGTGGATCTCTATGCCGCCGGACTCACCGGCGGCGCGGACAGCAGAGCCGCCCGGCAGCGGCTGCTCGCGCGGCTCGACCTGCCCGAGCATCTGAGCACGAACGCACTGCTCGAGGTGCTCAACGCGCTCATGACGCGCGACGAATTCCAGAATCTGTACAAATAGCGGAAAATTCGCCGTATCTGATGCGGAAAGCACCGGATACGGCGAAATTTTTCGTGCAAAAGCGGCCGGACTGTGATATAGTACTGTACGGAATTATGTAAAGTAACCGGAAACCAGACTACATGGAGGACGCAACGTATGAAATGCCCGTTTTGCGGCTTTGCAGAGAGCAAGGTCATTGATTCCCGCCCGGCCGAGGAGGGCGCGACCATCCGCCGGCGCCGTGAGTGCCTTGCCTGCCAGAAGCGCTTTACGACCTATGAGATCATTGAGACGCTCCCGCTCGTCGTCATTAAGCGCGACGGCAGCCGCCAGAGCTTTGATAAGAGCAAGCTCATCAACGGCATGGTGCGCGCCTGCGACAAGCGCAAGGTGCCGCTGCCGGTGCTCGAGAAGATCGCCGACGAGATCGAGCAGGAGCTGCAGAGCGCGCTCGAGCGCGAGATCACGACCGAGCAGGTCGGCGAGATGGTCATGAAGCGCCTCAAGAACATTGACGAGGTCGCCTACGTGCGCTTTGCCTCCGTTTACCGCCAGTTCAAGGACATCGACACCTTCATGCAGGAGCTGACGAAGCTCCTCAACGACCGCGGCTAAAACACATTGCCGAGTGTGACGCGCTCCCCGTCGGCGAGGCTCCGGATGCGCAGACGCAGCAGGGCAATATCTGCCGCGGCGGACGGCGCACCGCTCTCGAGTGCGCGCACGGCCTGACAGAATCCTTCCGTCACGGCGTCTGTGCTCTCGTGCGGCAGCATACAGTGGGCATAGCCCTCGGCGGCGTGCCAGCGTTCGGCTGCCGCGCGCAGCGCTTCGGCGGCGCTGTCCGTGTCATGGGCTGCGCAGCGTGCTTCCGCCTGCGCTGCGGCGTCATCCAGCTGCGTGCAGAGCCGGTTCAGATACCGGACGTTGCAGACGCAGCCGGCGACGAGCATGAGCAGGAGCGCACACGCAAGGATTTCCTTTTTCATATCGGCTCCTTTGCGGCAAAATAGATCTGACCGGCGTCGCTGCACATCAGCATATAGACGTCCCGGACGCTCTGCACGCCGCGCTGCTGCAGCTGTTTTTGAAGCCAGCGCTCGTCGCGCCCCATGCGCCTGAGATTTTTGCCGAGGATGCGCCCGTTGCTGACGAGGATGGAGAAATAGCCGGTGTCGTCCGGCGTGACGCCCAGCTGCGCGGCCGTGACCGGCTGCTGCTCCGGCGTGAGGATGATGTTGAGCCGGCCGTTTGTCTCCAGCACGGCGTATTCCACGCTTGCAATGTCAAGAATGCCCTGATTGCGCAGCTCCTGCGTCAGCTCGTCGAGCGTGAAGCGGTTGCGGTGCATGGCCTGCTGCGCGATGCGCCCGCGCTCGATGATGAGATTCGGGCGCCCGTAGAGCAGCTTGCGCAGGCGGATGCTCCGGTATGTCAGGCCGGAGATGATGAGCTCGCAGCAAAACAGCACCAGCAGCGGGATGAGCCCGTAGCTCAGCGGCAGGGACGGGTTTTGCAGCGGGATGGACGCGATGTCCGCGACCAGCACCGCCACCACGAGCTCGGACAGCTCCAGCTCGCCGAGCTGGCGCTTGCCCATGAGCCGCATGGCTATGATGAGCGAGAGAAATAAGATCAGCGTTCGAATGAGAATGATCGCCATAAAATGACCGCCTTTCCGGGTGACGTTAGTTTGCCCGCTTTGCGCGAAATATACAGATTTGGAGGTGCTGCGGATGCAGTTTACGAAAATGCAGGGCTGCGGCAATGACTATATCTATGTCAATTGCCTGACTGAGACCGTGCCCGACCCGTCGCGTGCAGCGATCCGGCTGTCGGACCGGCACTTCGGCATCGGCGGCGACGGGCTTGTGTTGATCTGCCCGTCGGAGCATGCGGATTTCTGCATGGATATGTACAATGCCGACGGTTCACGCTCCGAGATGTGCGGCAACGCCATCCGCTGTGTGGGCAAGTATGTCTATGACCGCGGTCTGACCGACAAGACCGAGCTCACGATTGAGACGCTTGCCGGCATCAAGACGCTCTGGCTGAATGTGGCCGACGGTGCGGTCGGGACCGTGCGCGTGTGCATGGGCAGTCCGGAGTTCCGGCCGGAGAAGATCCCGGCCGCGGCGGCGGGGGAGACCTTCCTCGAGCAGCCGATCGATGTGCTCGGTGAGACGTGGGTCGTCTCGGCGGTCAACACCGGCAACCCGCACTGCGTCACGTATGTGGACAATGCCATGGCGCTGGATTTCCCGCGCATCGGGCCCGCGTTTGAAAACCACACGGTGTTCCCCGCGCGGGCGAACATCGAGTTTGTCGAGGTCGTGGATGACCACACGCTGCGCGTGCGCGTGTGGGAGCGCGGCAGCGGAGAGACGCTCGCCTGCGGCACGGGTGCAACGGCGGCGCTGGCAGTGACGGCGCGGCTGGGCAAGTGCGCCGACGAGGCGGATGTGCTCCTGCGCGGCGGAAAGCTGCATATCGCGTGGGATCGGGCGCAGAATCTGCTGTATATGACCGGCCCGGCGGCCTTTGTGTTTGACGGTACGGTCACGCTCTGAGCGCGGCCGCGATGATAGTATGGGAGGTTATAAACCGTGAAAACGATCATCGGAACGAAACAGGATGCTGCAAAAGAGCTGACCGCACTGGTCGCGGATGTGCTCGCGCGCAAGCCGGAGGCGAACATCGCCGTCTCTGCTGTGGATCTGCCGGAGGAAGTGCTCGGCGCGCTCGCAAAGAGCGGCGTCGCCTTTGACAAAGCGACCCTCTTTCAGGCGTGTGAATACTGCGGCGCGGCCGGTAAGGGCGCGCACGCGGTGGGCACGGCGTTTCAGGCGCTGACGGCGGCAAAGCCGTTTGCGGCCGTCCACGCGCCCGACCCGGACACGGACGACGAGCACGCGGCTGCGTATGATGACGCCATTCAGGCAGCCGGCGGACTGGATCTTGCGATCCTCGGTCTGGGCGAGCGCGGACATGTCGCGTTCAATGAGCCGGGCGCCGGCTTCGGCGAAAAGACGCACATTGCAAAGCTTGCCGAGGTCACGCGCGAGGCCGCTGCCCCGGCCTTCGGCTCGCTCGAGCAGACGCCGGAGCGGGGCGTCACGATCGGCATCCACACGATCCTCGGCGCGAAAAAGATCGTGCTCGTCGCCTTCGGCGCGCGCTGTGCGAAGGCGGTCAGCGCCACGCTCACCGGCCGTCCGGAGACGTTTACCCCCGCGTCATTTCTGCAGCTGCACACGGACGTTGAGGTTTATCTTGACGAAGCTGCTGCTGCGCAGTTATAATAAATAGTTGCCTGCTGCGTTTGGCGGGCGATTTTGATCGGAGGAAAGCATTCATGTCCAAATATTTCGGTACTGACGGCTTCCGCGGTGAGGCCAACGTTGACCTGACTGTGGAGCATGCCTACCGGATCGGCCGGTTTCTCGGCTGGTATTACGGCCGGGAGCACAAGTGCTCGGTCGTGATCGGCAAAGATACCCGCAGATCCAGCTATATGTTTGAAAATGCCCTGTCCGCCGGCCTGACGGCCTCGGGCGCAGACGCCTATCTCATGCACGTCACGACGACGCCGAGCGTGTCATACATCGTCCGCTCGGACGATTTTGACTGCGGCATCATGATCAGCGCCAGCCACAACCCCTATAAGGACAACGGCATCAAGCTGCTCAACAGCGCCGGTGAGAAGATGGAGCAGAGCGTCATCGATGAGATCGAGGCGTATCTTGACGGCGATCGTGAGATCCCGTTTGCCACGTGCGCGAACATCGGCCGCACGCAGGATTATTCCGCCGGCCGCAACCGCTATATCGGCTACCTCATCAGCCTGTCCACGCACTCGTACAAGGGCATGAAGGTCGGCCTTGACTGCGCCAACGGCAGCACGTGGATGATGGCCAAGAACATCTTCGACGCGCTCGGCGCGGACACCTATGTCATCGGCAACACGCCCGACGGCACGAACATCAACTGTGACTGCGGCTCGACGCATATCGAGAACCTGCAAAAGCACGTCCGTCTCAACGGGCTGGATGTGGGCTTCGCCTTCGACGGCGACGCCGACCGCTGCCTTGCCGTGGATGAAAACGGCTCGGTCGTCAACGGAGATAAGATCCTCTACGTCTGCGCGCGCAATATGCAGGCGGAGGGGCGCTTCGGCGAGTCCAAGGTCGTCACGACGGTCATGTCCAACCTCGGCCTGTACAAGGCGCTCGATGCGGCGGGTATCGGCTATGAAAAGACGGATGTCGGCGACAAGTACGTCGCGGAGAATATGCGCGCCAACGGGCATCTGATCGGCGGCGAGCAGTCCGGCCACATCATCTTCGGCAAGTATGCCAACACCGGCGACGGTCTGCTCACGGCCATCAAGCTCATGCAGGTCATGCTCGACCGCAAAAAGCCGCTGTCCGAGCTGGCTGCGCCCGTGCGCGAGTATCCGCAGCAGCTCACGAACGTGGAGGTCGACGATAAGGACGCCACGCTCAGCGACCCCGCCGTCGTTGCCGCGGTGCAGACGGTGACCGAGCGCCTCGGCGATGAGGGGCGCATCCTCCTGCGCAAGAGCGGCACGGAGCCCGTGCTGCGCGTCATGGTCGAGGCGGCCGCGCATGAGCTGTGCGAGGAAAACGTTGCGTATGTGATCGATGTCATGCAAAAGAGCGGACATCTGCTGCGGGTGCGGTGATATGATGACGATACAACAACTGCTTGATCTGAGCAAAACGATCGCAGCGCCGCTGTTTGCGGATAAGACCTATCCGTGGGAGGTGCTGGCGGACATCGGCGATTTCATCCTGCAGCTCGGCCCCACGCTTCCGGCGGACGAGTATGAGCAGCGCGGCGAGAATATCTGGATCGCGCGCGACGCTTCGATCTTTGACAGCGCCTATATTGCCGGCCCCTGCATTATCGACCACGGTGCGGAGCTGCGCCAGTGCGCGTTTATCCGCGGCAATGCCATCGTCGGCAAAAACGCCGTCGTCGGCAACTCCTGCGAGCTGAAAAACGTCGTCCTGTTCGATAACGTCCAGACGCCGCACTTTAACTACGTCGGTGATTCCATCCTCGGCTACAAGTCCCACATGGGCGCGGGCTCGATCACGTCGAACGTCAAGAGCGACAAGACGCTCGTCGTCATCAAAAACGGGGCGGAGCGCATCGAGACCGGCCGCAAGAAGGTCGGCGCCATCCTTGGTGACTATGTCGAGGTCGGCTGCAACAGCGTGCTCAACCCCGGCACGGTCATCGGCCGGCACTCGAACATCTATCCGGTGTCGTGCGTGCGCGGCGTCATCCCCGCCGACAGCATCCTCAAGTCCACAGGCGAGATCGTGCACAAGACCTGAAAGCAAAATCCCATCGGTTTGCGCCGATGGGATTTTTCCGTGCCGCGCCCTACAGCAGACTGCGGTAGTCGGCGTCCGGCGTGACGCAGTCCGGCGGGAAGAACTCGTCGATGGGGAAGTGGATGCGGCTGAACATCGAGCACGGATCGTCCTCGCTCGAGCCCTGACACGCTTTGTCCGGCATGCAGTAGTCGTATGCCGGGATGAGCAGCTGCGTGTCGCGCTCAAGCCGGATGATCGAGAACTGTCCGAGCGTCACGAGCAGCTTCTTGCCGCTGCAGGTGAGTGCGAGCGCCTCGCCCATCGCATCGAGGATCGCCTGCGGGATGGCGTGCGGCTCGGGGTCTGTCTCGCCGCCGGCGGCGCAGTCGACAAGCTTCATGTGCAGCGCGATCGGGTCGACCGACTCGACCACACCGACCGGCAGCCCCGCCTCGCACGGCGCGCAGCCGCCGCCGTCGGAGGCGAATATCTTCACACTTGCCTGACTGCCGAAGAGCATGACGCGCTTGTCGAAGATCGCAAGGCCGCTTACCGGCTCGCAGCCGGGGAACGTCTCGCCGCGCACACGGTAAAAGTACGTCACGTCCACCGTGTAGTAGCCTTTGTTGAAGGTGATCTCCTTGACGCGCACATCGGCGCACAGCAGCTCGGCGCTGCGCGGGCGCACGCTCAGGGCGCTGTCAAGCTTTGTCTGCGAGGACACCGTCGGATACACCCGCAGATCCTCCACACAGTCCTTGTCGCGGCAGGCGTCAAAGATCTTGCGCGTATGGATGCAAACCGCTTCCCGGACGGCTGCGCTGCTCTCGACCGGTCCCGGTACAACTTTGTCAGCCATTTCAAAACCTCCTGGCATCAGATTGAAGCACGCTTCAGTAACAGTGTATGCGTCGGAGTTTTTGATGTGATTCGGTTGGAAAAACCTTTACACAAAAGGCTTTGTGCGTTATAATTATTTATTATGCAAAGTGAGAGGTGCGTCATGGAAGGTCTCGGATTTATCCATGAGAAATTGGACATCAAGATCCTGATTCTCTACATTTTGAATCATTTACCCGCGGCTGTCGACGGGCAGACGTTGTCCGATCTTGTTTTCTGCGACAACGGCATCGGCTATTTCGACTACTCCGACTGCCTTGCGGAATTGGTGGATACCGCGCATATCTCGCAGGAGGGCGGCAAGTACCGCATCACGGAAAAGGGCAGCCGCAACGTCAACGAGGTCGCCAGCAGCCTGCCGTACTCCGTGCGCATGAAGGCCGACCGCGTCACCGAGCCGATCGCCGAGCAGATGCGCCGCGCCGCCATGATCGTCGCGCAGCATACGAATACGCCGGAGGGCGGGTGCAGCGTGCACCTTGCGCTCTCGGACGGCATCGGGCAGATCGTCTCCATGCAGCTTCTGGCTGCCGATGAGGCACAGGCGCGCACGATGGAGCACTATTTCAAGGCACACGCGGAGGACGTCTATCAGGCGCTCGTGCGTCTGCTCACAGAAAGCGAGGAAACATAACCGGCATGAACACCTACATTCCTGAGGGCTACAAGAGCCTGCTTGGCGTTTACGATACGCAAAAGGCCATCGGCCTGCTCAAACGTCTGTTTGAGGATCAGCTCGCCGCGAACCTGAATCTGTTTCGCGTGTCTGCGCCGCTGTTTCTCGAGGAATCCAGCGGCCTGAACGACAACCTCAACGGCTATGAGCGCCCGGTCTCGTTCGATATCCTGCAGACCGGCAAGGAGGCACAGGTCGTGCAGTCCCTTGCCAAGTGGAAGCGCATGGCGCTCTACCGCTACGATTTCTACCCCGGAAAGGGTCTCTATACCGACATGAACGCCATCCGCCGCGACGAGGACGTGCTCGACAATCTCCACTCCGTCTACGTCGACCAGTGGGACTGGGAAAAGGTCATCGAGCGACGCGACCGCAACCTTGACTATCTCAAGTCCACGGTCATGGACATCGTCGCCGCCGTCTGCGAGACGCAGCGCACCATGCGCGCGATCTATCCGCAGCTTCAGGTGCTGCCGCAGCTGGAGCGGCAGGTCACGTTCGTCACTGCGCAGGAGCTTGAGGATCGCTATCCGAACCTCACGCCGAAGGAGCGCGAGCATGCCTTCGTGCGCGAGCACCACACCACGTTCGTCATCGGCATCGGCGGTGCGCTGCGCTCCGGCAAGCCGCATGACGGCCGCTCGCCGGACTATGACGACTGGACGATGAACGGAGACATCCTGTTCTGGGACGACCTGCTCGGCTGTGCGTTTGAGCTCTCGTCCATGGGCATCCGTGTCGATCCCGAGAGTCTTGACCGCCAGCTGACCATCGCCGGCTGCGACGACCGACGCAAGCTGACCTATCACAAGATGCTGCTGGCAGGGGAACTGCCGCTGACGATCGGCGGCGGCATCGGTCAGTCGCGCCTGTCCATGCTGCTGCTCGGCAAGGCGCACGTCGGCGAGGTGCAGGCGTCCGTCTGGGACGAGGAGACCACCGCTGCCTGTGAAAAGGCCGGCATCCGGCTGCTGTAAATACGGATATCTGCAACGCCCCGAGATCTGTGATCTCGGGGCGTTTTGGCGTGTTTGCGCGCATTTCGGCGAATTAAGATGTGAAGAAAGGGCGAAAACTGTCACATTTGCACCCGGATGTGCTATACTGCCCCACGCAGCACGAAAAGGAGGGACAGCGGATGCGGTCATGGCTTTCAAAAAACCGGCACGTTTTCTGGCTGCTCGGCCTGATCGCGCTGGCGCTGGCGTATTTTGTGACGCAGCACATTGGCCTGCGCTATCATGTCGTGCACCTGCCGCTCGATGACCGGATCCCGTTTTGTCCGGCGTTCGTCGTGTTTTACATCCTGTGGTATTTCTATGTGCCGGGCTGTATGCTCTGGGCGTGCCTGCGGGCAAAGGACGTGTTCTGCCGGCAGGCGGCGGCGCTGTTTTCGGGTGCGCTTTTGTGCGTGGCCGTGTTTGTGCTCTACCCGACGTGCATCGACTTTCGCCCTGAGGCGGAGGGCGCGGGCGTGTTTCGGGCGCTTTGCCGGCTTATCTATGCGCATGATGCGCCGGTCAACGTGTTTCCGAGCCTGCACTGCTACGAGGCGCTGGTGCTGCATCTGGCGACGTTTCGCACGCTGCCGCTGCGTGCGCGCAAAGCGCTGCGGCTGGCGTCCTTTGTGCTGGTGCTTCTGATCTGCCTGTCCACGCTGCTCATCAAGCAGCACTCCGCAGCGGATCTCATCGCCGGCTGCGCGCTTGCCGTGGCCGCGTATTCACTGACGACATATCTGTTTTCCAAGAGGAGGTCTTGCCGTGATCATACGACCGTTTAACGCCGCCCATCTGCTGCTCCTTGCGCTTGCCGCCGGAGCGGCCGTACTGCTGTGGGCGCTGCTGCGCGACCGGCCGGAGCAATGCCGCGCCGCCGTGCTCATCGCGCTGTGCGCGGTGAATATCATCGGCTTTTTCGTCTATAAGGGCTTTTTGTCCCGGGACGTGCAGTTTCTGCAGGCATCCGGGCTCGAGCGGTTCAACTGGTTCAGCGAGCTGCCGCTGCAGCTTTGCAACATCAATATGTTCCTCATTCCGATCGGCATCCTCACGCGGCGGCGTTCGATCCTCGGCTTCTCGTTTTTCGTCGCGCCGCTCGCTGCGCTCATGGCGCTCGTGTTTCCGGAGCCGCCGTTTTCCGGCTACTCGCTCTTCCTGCCGCGCATGATCGGCTTTTACGCCACGCATATCCTCATCATTGTCTGCGGCCTGAGCGTCGTGACGCTCGGCTTTTACCGGCCGCGCTTTCGGGATATTCCCGGCATCGCGGTCACGTTTTTCCTGCTGGGTCTCGGGGCGCTGGCGGTGAATTTTCTGCTGCGGCACACGGTCTGTCCGGCGGCAAATTACTTCTTTGTCTACGGCGGAGATGTGGACATCAGCGTCCTGAACCTGTTCTGGAAGTGGCTGCACGTGCCGCTTTTGTATGAGCTGCCGGCGCTTTTGATCCTTGTTGGCTATATGGCGCTCATATGCCTGCTCTTTTCCGCGTGGGATCGCTGCCGCGCCCGGCAGATCACCGCGGTATAACATGATAACAGCCTGATGCACATCCATATGCGTCAGGCTGTTTGCTTTTTGCGCGCAAAAAGACCGCTGCGGATGCAGCTTCCGCAGCGGTTCGTGGAGCGGGATACGGGAATCGAACCCGCCTATCCTGCTTGGGAAGCAGGTGTTCTACCAATGAACTAATCCCACAGGCGCGCCTATTATAACACAGCCGTCTGTCGTTTTCAAGTGAAAAATGCAACAGAACTTGACATTTCTCCGTGCGCAACTTATAATATGCATTCGTGACGTTTTTGTTTGTTGATATACTGGGAGTGACAATATGGCGCAAGAAACCCTTCGTGAGAATAAAATGGGCACGATGCCCGAGAACAAGCTGCTGCTGTCGATGGCAGTGCCGATGATGATCTCCATGCTCGTGCAGGCACTGTACAACATCGTGGACAGTATTTTCGTTTCGCGCATCTGCGAGGATGCGCTTACGGCGGTGTCGATGGCTTTTCCGTGGCAGAACATTGTCATTTCCATCGCCGTCGGCTTCGGCGTCGGCATCAACGCGCTGCTGTCGCGTGCGCTGGGGCAGAAAAACGCCGAGCGTGTCAATCAGGTCGCGATCAACGGTCTGCTGCTGGCGCTGCTGAGCTATCTGCTCGTGCTTGCCGCCGGTCTGCTCGGCATCCGCGCCTATATGCGCACGCAGACGGACATCGAGTCCATCGTCAATTACGGCATCACGTATCTGAACATCTGCATTCTGTGCTCGTTCGGCGTTTTTGTCGAGATTACCTTCGAGCGCTTCCTGCAGGCGACCGGCCGCACGATCTATTCCATGATCACCCAGCTGGCCGGCGCGCTCACGAACATCATCCTCGACCCGATCCTGATCTTCGGTCTGCTCGGCTTCCCGAAGCTCGGCATCGCCGGCGCTGCCTGGGCGACGGTGATCGGGCAGTGCGTCGGCGCGGTCGTCGCCGTGACGCTCAACCACTTCAAAAATCCGGAGGTGCACCTGCGCCTGCGGCACATCCGCCCGAACGGCCGCCTCATGGGGGAGATCACGGCCATCAGCATCCCGTCGATCATCATGAGCTGCATCTCGTCGCTGACGTGCTTTGTCATGAACATGATCCTCATTGCGTATTCCTCCACGGCGGTCGCCGTGTTCGGTGTCTACTTCAAGCTCCAGAGCTTCGTGTTCATGCCGGTGTTCGGCCTCAACAACGGCATGGTGCCGATCATCGCCTATAACTACGGCGCGCAAAAGCCGGATCGTATCCACAAGACGATCCGCCTCGGCATGGCCTATGCCGTCGCGATCATGGCGGTCGGTCTGCTCGTGTTCCAGCTCATCCCGAAGCAGCTGCTGCTGATGTTTGACGCCTCGGATGCCATGCTCGAGATCGGCGCGCCCGCGCTGCGCATCATGAGCCTTGCGTTCGTGTTTGCCGGCGTCGGCATCGTGTCCGGCTCGGCATGTCAGGCGTTTGGCTACAGCGTCTACAGCATGCTCATCTCCATTGCGCGTCAGATCGTGGTGCTCATTCCGGCGGCCTATCTGCTGTCGCTGACCGGTGTGCTGCGCAGCATCTGGTTCGCGTTCCCGATCGCGGAGATCGCCTCCCTGATCCTCTCGCTGTTCTTTTTGCGCACCACGCTCAAAAAGACGGGCATGGCGCTGCCGAAGGCAAAGTAAATATTGCTCGCATATAGGGCGGCGCCGGATGGCGTCGCACCCAGTTTGCCCAAAAACCTCGTAGAGTTTCGCCGCCGGAGCGGCGAAAGAAAGTTCAATCATTTTCTTCGGCGACATGTGCGGCGAAGAAAATACTTCTCGGCCTGCAAACGTGCGTGCCGTCCGCCCACGGCGGACGGCACGTGCGCTGCAGTCAGGCCGCAAACCCCTTTGTCAAAAAGTAATACTTTTTGACAGTCTCAGGGCGGCGCCGGATGGCGCCGCCCTTTTTGCGCCTTTGCACGGGCAAAAGCGCCCGCGCATAAGATGGTGCGGGTCAAATGCCCGATCAGAAAAGGAGGAACGACTGTGGACAAATGCAATTTCAAGCAGGGCTCGCTTCCGGAGTGCGCGCCGCTGGCGCTGGCGCAGACGCCCATGCAGTGCGCGAGTGAGCCCGCGTATGACAAGCGCATGGCGCTGGCGCGCGGCACGCTGTTTCCGGGGCTGGATCTGCCGTTTATGAATCTGGTCAACAAGCCTGCCGATCTCAGCACGCCGCTGTGTGAGCTGATGGCGCTGGACTTTGTCATCCGCGAGCTGAATCTCTACCTCGACACGCATCCGGACGACCGGGAGGCATTTGAGACGCTGCAAAAATGCATCCGCATGCGCGCCGAGGGGCACAAGCGCTATACGGAGCAGTACGGGCCGGTCACGGTGTCGGATCTCGAGCGTGCGGACGTCTATGACTGGCTCAACGCACCGTGGCCGTGGCAGCCGGAAGGGGAGGAGAAGTAAGCGATGTTTGTCTATGAAAAGAAGCTTGAATATCCGGTGCGCATCCGCAACGCCAACCCCGCGCTGGCGAAGTTCATCTGCTCGCAGTACGGCGGTCCGGACGGTGAGCTCGGCGCGTCCCTGCGCTATCTCAGCCAGCGCTATGCCATGCCGTATCCGGAGCTTTCGGCGCTGCTGACCGATATCGGTACGGAAGCGGCAAAAATGGCGGCGCAGGTGCCCCGTGATGCAAAGCGGACAAAAAATGGGCAAATAAATGCATATTTTTTCGTCAAACGCCTGAAAAGTACAAAAGGGCTTGACATTGCCGGAGATATGCATTAAGATGACGCCATAAAAAATAGAAGATTGCAGTACCTGATAGAGGTTGCGGATCTGATAAGTACCCCGTGATACACGCCGGCAAGCGGTCGCGGGAGAAAGGCTGCTCCGCCGAAGCTGTCTTGCGGTTGCCGCTGCGGACTTGCTGGGCTTGCGCTCAATAGGCGCAGGACTGTCACATACCTCGTATGTGGAGCACTATCAAGGGTTTTCTTACGTTCGTTTCCTTGCAAGAGAGCCTGCGATACCATTTCGGGTCGCAGGCTCCTGTTTTTTTGGATCACTTTTAAGGAGATGCAGAAAAATGCAAGCAAACATGAGAAGAATCGTATCCATCCTCCTGGCCGTCATGTTCTGTGTGGCGTGCTTCACCGGCTGCGGCGGCAGCAAGGACAACGGCGGCACTGCCTCCGTGGACGTGCGCAACGCCAAGTCCATCGCAGATCTTGCCGGCGCGAAGATCGCCGCGCAGACGGGCACCTTCCACGCCGACGCGCTCGAGCAGATCCCGAACGTTCAGGCGAGCACCTATCCCGAATTCTCCGACCTTCTGACCGCGCTCAAGAGCGGCGCGATCGACGGCTATGTTGCCGAAGAGCCGACGGCGTTTTCCGTCTGCGCCTCGAACGACGAGCTGACCTACCTGCCGTTCAAGAACAATGACACGGGCTTTACCGCAACGGCCGCGGATGTCGGCATTGCCATCGGCCTGAAGAAGGGCAACACCCTGCGCGACCAGATCAACACCGTTCTCGCCGAGATTACGGCCGAGCAGCGCTCCGAGCTTATGGAGCAGATCGTGACGCTCGCCTCCGGCGGTACCGTGACGGAATTCGCCGTCCACTGTGACGCTCCGGCCACCACGACCGGCACGCTCAAGATCGGCATGGAGTGCGCTTACGAGCCCTACAACTGGACCGATACGGAGGGCACCTCCCTCGGCGCAGTCCCCATCAGCAGCGAGGGTCAGAGCGGTCTCTACGCCAACGGCTATGACGTGCAGATCGCCCAGTATGTCGCAAACCGTCTGGGTCTGAAGCTTGAGATCTACGCCATGGAGTGGGATTCCCTCATTCCGGCTGTCAACTCCGGCGCCATTGATGCGATCGTCGCCGGCATGAGCCCGACGGCCGAGCGCTCGGAGCAGATCGACTTCACCGACACCTACTACGAATCCAACCTCGTGGTCATCATCCGCAAGTAAGAAACCCCGACGCAGGCGGCAGGCGCTGTGCGCGTGCACGGCGTCTGCCGCTCGTCATAACGGAAAAACGGAGTAACTATGAGCTTCTTAAACGATGTCCTGAACATCTTCATCAAGTATTATCCGCAGCTGTTGACCGGCGTCGGCAACACGGTGCTCATCGCGCTGACGAGTACGGTGGCGGGTCTTGCGCTCGGCCTGCTGACGGGCGTTGTGCGCACGGCGCCGATGTCCAAGAATCCGGTCCTGCGCGCGCTGCACAAGCTGCTCAATGCGATCATTGCGATCTACGTCGAGATCTTCCGCGGCACGCCGATGATGGTGCAGTCGATGGTCATCTACTGGGGCTATGCCTTTGCGACCGGCGGCGACACGCTGCCGCTGATCCCGTCGGGCATCCTGATCGTGTCCATCAACACTGGTGCATACATGGCCGAGATCGTGCGCGGCGGCATCATCTCCATTGACCGCGGCCAGTTCGAGGGCGCGATGTCCATCGGCATGACCCACGCACAGACCATGTTCAAGGTCGTCATCCCGCAGGTCATGCGCAACATCCTGCCGTCCGTCAGCAACGAGTTTGTCATCAACATCAAGGACACCTCGGTCCTGAACGTCATCGGCGTGACCGAGCTGTACTATTTTGCCGGCATCATCAAGCGCCAGAATTTCCAGACGTTCCAGACCTATCTCGTTGTCTGCATCCTGTATTTCATCCTCACGTTCACCGTCACGCGCCTGCTGCGCTGGGTCGAGCGGAAGCTGGACGGCAACGAAAACTATACGATCTTCGGCTCGCAGACGGACGTCAACGCCGAGATCCACATCACGAAGGAGGGCTGAGCCGTGGCAGACAATGTGATCGAGCTGGTACATCTGCAAAAGCAGTTCGGCGACCATGCCGTCCTGCGCGACATCAACCTCAGCGTGAAAAAGGGCGAGGTGCTGAGCATTATCGGCGCGTCCGGCTCGGGCAAGAGCACGATGCTGCGCTGCATCAACCTGCTCGAGACGCCGACATCCGGCCAGGTGCTCTACCACGGTCAGGACATCACGGCCAAGGACTTCAACCTCACGCAGTACCGCACGAAGGTGGGTATGGTGTTTCAGAGCTTCAACCTCTTTAACAACATGTCGGCGCTCAACAACTGCATCGCCGGTCAGGTCTCCGCGCTCAGGCGCAGCCGCAGGGAGGCGGAGGAGACCGCTATGGAATATCTGACGAAGGTCGGCATGGCGCCGTATATCAACGCCCGGCCGTCGCAGCTGTCCGGTGGGCAGAAGCAGCGCGTTGCCATTGCGCGCGCACTGGCCATGCAGCCGGAGGTGCTGCTGTTTGATGAGCCGACGAGCGCGCTCGACCCGCAGATGGTCGGCGAGGTGCTCGATGTGATGCGCCGCCTGGCGGAAGAGGGGCTGACGATGATCGTCGTCACGCACGAGATGGCGTTCGCGCGCGATGTCTCGACCGACGTCGTGTATATGTCCGACGGCGTCATCTGCGAGCGGGGCAAGCCGCACGAGCTCTTCGAAAACCCGCAGGACCCCAAGACGCGCGAGTTCCTGTCGCGCTTTCTTGCCCGCTGAATCTCATAGTTGTGCAAGCTTCAGGCGGCGTCTCCGTGCTTACGGAGACGCCGCCTCAACATATGCACGGCTGCGGATGACGATGCGAGGCTGCGGCCGAGGGCGAGCGGCGCAAGAACAGGAAAAGGGTTGAACGCGATGAACAAAAGCGGTACAATAAACGCGGTAAATACAGCGGGGCAGAAACGCTTTTCCTGCAGGGGGCAAATGGTTCTTCGCCTGTTGGTGAAATAAAGAAATTTCCTCGATCTGGGAGATTTCGCTTTTATGAAAAGACAGTAGACGGATGCGTGGAAATATCCAGACGCGCGTATAACGAAAGGGAGCATTATGACGCACAGAACGCTTACAGAAGAGCAGAGCGAAAAATTAGCGAGACTCCTGATTATGATGGAAGTCCCGAAGGAAATGTGCTTGGATATTCTGACGGTAGTAGAAACGAACGAGGAACTTCTCACGTTTCTCGACAAGCTGTCGGCGAAGAACTACGACATGACGCCGGAGGAAGTCTATCAAGCGTCGATAGAGACGGTGGAAGAGACAATATAAAAGAGCAGTTCTCCCTCCGCGAACCGGTGGAGCAGGTGCGCGATCTTGTTGCCGTGCATGGCCTGACAGAGCAGAACCTGCGTGGCGCACTCGTGCTTGGCGGATTGCCAGTGACGGAATGAAAATGGAAACGTCACAAAGGACATAACCGACTCATACGGGGAAAATCCGCAGGTCAGATTCCTTCGTGACGTTCTATGGACAAGTATAGGCGCTCCTGACGGAAAACGCAACAATAAATTTCAGAGCACTTTTTTGACAGCCGCGGGCGGCGTCTCCGTGCTTACGGAGACGCCGCCTTTTGCGCGCGCGCAAAGTGCCACTCGCCCGCAAAGCCGCGGAGCGTGAGCGCGACGTGTGCGCGGTCGTAAACGGTCATTTGCGCGAGCAGCTGCGTGGACAGCGCCGCGCCGCCGCGCAGCATTTTTACGACTTCCGGCTCAATACTGTCCGCCTGTTCATGCGGAGTGATCGCTCGCACGGCTGCAAGCACATCGGCTGCGATCGCATCGCGGTCGAGCGGCAGGGAGGCCCAGACCTGCGCCAGAATTTGCAGCGCGTCCTCATTGCGCAGGCTCTCGCCGGTGCAGCCGCGGCGGCGGCCGTCGGCGTCTGTGTGCGGCCGCCCGTATTTGACGGCATTGCCGCAGCGCCACGAGATGGCGGCGGTTCCGCTGCGCCGCGTCTTCTTCCGGGCGGCGCAGACGCATCCGCAGACGCCGCAGCGCAGCCTGCCGGACAGGGGATAGCGGCGGCTGTACTTGTGCTGCCCGGACGGCGCTGCTGCGCGCTGACCGAGGATGCGCCCGGCCGCTTCAAATGTCGCGCGCGGGATGATCGGCGTGTGGTGGTCGCGCACGATGATATACGCCTCCTGTCCGCGGTTGCTTTTTTTCTCGTGGGTCAGGTAGTCGGGCGTGTAGGTCTTTTTCTGCACCAGATCGCCGCAGTACTTTTCGTTGCGCAGAATGCGCAGGATGACGCTGCTGCGCCACGCACCGCCGCGCGCCGTCGGGACGCCGGCCTCATTCAGCTCGCGCGCGATGGTGTGTGCGCCTTTGCCCTCATCGACACATTTCCGGAAGATCTCCCGCACGGTCTGCGCGCCTGCTTCGTTCACATACAGCGCGCCGCCGCGCACATCGTAGCCGAGCAGGTCGCGCCCGAACACGACGCCCTGCTCCATGCGCCGTTTTTGCCCCCACTTGACGCGCTCGGAGGTGCGGCGGCTCTCCTCCTGCGCGATGGAGGCAAGGATCGCCAGCCGCAGCTCAGCGTCACCGTCGAGCGTGCAGAGATTGTCGCTCAAAAACAGCACGCCGACGCCAAGACGCCTGAGCTCGCGCGTGTAGAAAATGCTGTCGAGCGTATTGCGTGCAAAGCGCGAGATCTCCTTGGTCACGATCAGGTCGAGCGTGCCGGCACGGGCGCAGGCGATCATGCGCTGAAAGGCGAGGCGCTTTTTCGTGCTCGTGCCGGACAGCCCCTCATCGGCAAAAATGCCGGCAAGCTCCCATTGCGGCTGCTGCGCAATGTAGGCGCGAAAGTAGCGCTGCTGGCTCTCGAAGGAGTTCGCCTGATCGCTGCCGTCCGTGGAGACGCGGCAGTAGGCAGCCACGCGCAGCGGTTTTCCGCCCGCGTTCATGTCAGCGCCCGGCCGAGCAGTGCGGCGCAGCCGTCGTATTCCGCGCGCGTCAGCCGACCGCGCGCGAGCAGTGCGGAGAGCACGGCGTGCTCGAGCGCCAGCGCGCAGTCAGCGGCGGCTGTGCGCAGCGCCGCATCCTCCGGCTGCGCGGTGCAGACCCAGATATCCGGCATCCTATCACCTCCCAAGAGAGCGTATGCGCGTTTGCTGCCGCATGAGAACAGGGGAGGGAACATTTTCACCGCACCGGCAGGTACGGAAGAGCTGGGGCACCTTGAAATGGTCGGCACGATCGTCTACCAGCTCACGCGCAGCATGACGCCGGAGCAGATCAAACGCTCCGGCTACGACACGTACTTCGTCGACCACACGGCGGGCGTGTTCCCGCAGTTTGCATCCGGCACGCCGTGGACGGCGGCGACGATCGGCGTGACGGGCGATGTGATCGCTGACCTCTCGGAGGATATGTCGGCCGAGCAGAAGGCGCGCAAGACGTATGATAACATCCTGCGCCTGTGCGATGATCCGGACGTGTCGGACGTGATCCGCTTTTTGCGCGAGCGCGAGGTCGTGCATTACCAGCGCTTCGGAGAGGCGCTGCGGCTGGCCACGGAGAAGATGGATCAGAAAAACGTCTATGCGGTCAACCCCGCGTTCGACCGGACCTGAGCGGCGCTGCCGCTGCCGTCTCTAAAGAGCAGGAGCCCCCGGTATTTTGCCGGGGGCTCCTGCTTCGCGGGCAATAAAAACAGCAGACACCCGAAGGTGTCTGCTGTAAAAGTCAGGGATCGATCAGCGGATCAGAGTCCAGCGCTCGGTGACCGGGTGCTTGATGTTCTGGAAGATGTCGCCCTTGAGGTCTCCAAAGGTGTTGAAGTTGACGTCCAGCGTGTAGTCATGGCTGTTGGTCGCTTCCTGAACGGCGGCGTAGTACCAGGCACTGGTGTCCATGTTGTCGGGCCAGGTCTTCATCTGGTCGGCAACGGCGCCGAAGCTGTTGTTGTCCGGCAGACGGCCGATGATCTTGTTGATGATGGCGATTGCCTGCGCACGGGTCAGGGAATCCTTCGGTCCGAACATATTGTCGCCCTTGCCATCGATGATGCCGAGCGCGTACAGCAGGCTGATGTACTTGTCGGCGAAGTTGCCGTTGAGATCCTTGAAGATGTAGCCGGCGATGGGCTGGTTGATCTCGATCATGAACAGCTGCGCGATCATGGTCGCGAACTGCTCGCGGGTCATCACGGCGTTCGGGGCAAAGCGGCCGTCACCCATGCCGACCAGGATGTTGGCCTTGGTCATCATGGTGATGGCATCGTAAGCCCAGTAATCCTTGCTGACGTCGACGAAGGTCTTGCCGGTCTTCTTGGCGTACTGCGCCTTGGACTCGTCGGTCATGAGCGCGTAGATGATCTGCGCGGCTTCCGCACGGGTGAGCGTACGGTTCGGGCCGACAAGGCCGTCCGGGTAGCCGGCGATGTACGCATCATGGTCGGTGTCCTTCAGGCCGATGCGGAAGGTCGGGTAAACGGTGATGACATCCATGTCCAGAAGCTTGCCGACAGAGACTCTCGGCGCGGACTTGAACGACATGCCGGTCTCCTTCTGCGTCCAGGTGGCGGACATGGTGTAGGCCTTCAGGCGCTGATCCTTGGTGAAGACGGCGACACCGTAGGTAGCGACCTCGGTGGCGACGATCTTGTCACTGTTCTGGTTGTAGAGAACGACCTGAGCGCCCTTCGCAAGGGTGCCCCAAGGGGTCTTGACGACGACCAGATAGTTGGGCAGCTTGGCAAAGGCATCGGTGATGATGCCTGCGGTTTCTGGAGAGATCTCCTCGACAGAAGCGGGGACAGTCTCTTCCGCTGCGATGTCTTCATCGGCTGCAAAAGCCATGACCGGCAGCAGGCTGACGACCATGACCAGAGCGAGAAGCAGGCAGAGCAGTTTGCGGGATTTCTTCATAGTTTCCACTCCTTTGATAGATTGCATAAGTCCCGCCGCACCGGAAGCAGGGTAAAACAACCGGCTGCGTACACTTATGATCATAGTATACACGTCCCCGTGGGAAAAGTCAAGCTATGGAAACAATGTGCACAAAGCCGAAGCGCGCTAAGAAACCGGAAAGAGCGGGGCTCGCATCTGCCCGGATCGCGCGAAAACAGGGGCGCTGCGCCACAGATCGAGCCTGATTTTGCGCATTTGCGGCATCATAGAAAGCGGTCTTATAATGAGCCGCATGTTTACCGGGGGTGGCATATCAGCCGGCTGCAATTTTCTGTTGACACGGAGGCGGAAAGACGATATAATCCTATTAACCTATAGAGAAGGTAGGCGTTAATGTGAGAAATCGAATTTCCGGTCGCCTGTGCATCTGCTGGCACTGTTGCTGCGTCTGAATGCAGAGACATATACGAAACCGTACATACATATATAACTATAACACTTAAGACGAAAACGGAGGGATCTCATATGAGCAAAATTTATACATCCGCAGACCAGCTGATCGGCAAAACGCCGCTGCTGGAGCTGACGCACATTGAAAAGGAACAGCAGCTCGAGGCGCGCATTCTGGCAAAGCTGGAGTATTTCAATCCCGGCGGCTCCGTGAAGGATCGCGTGGCACTGGCCATGATCGAGGACGCGGAGCAGCGCGGCGTGCTCAAGCCGGGCTCCGTCATCATCGAGCCCACCTCCGGCAACACCGGCATCGGCCTTGCGTCCGTCGCCGCAGCCAGAGGCTACCGCATCATCATCGTCATGCCTGAGACCATGAGCGTCGAGCGCCGCCAGCTCATGAAGGCTTACGGCGCGGAGCTCGTGCTCACCGACGGCGCGCAGGGCATGAAGGGCGCGATCGCCAAGGCCGACGAGCTCGCCGCGCAAATCCCCGACAGCTTTGTCGCCGGTCAGTTCGTCAATCCCGCAAACCCGGCGGTGCACCGTGCGACGACGGGACCCGAGATCTGGGAGGACACGGACGGCGATGTCGACATCTTCGTGGCCGGCGTCGGCACGGGCGGCACGATCACCGGCGTCGGAGAGTATCTGAAGGCCAGATGCCCGAAGGTCAAGGTCGTGGCCGTCGAGCCGGCGACCTCACCGGTGCTCAGCGCCGGCCACGCCGGGCCGCATAAGATCCAGGGCATCGGCGCGGGCTTCGTGCCGGAGGTGCTCAATACCGGGATCTATGATGAGGTCATCCCGGTCAGCAACGAGGATGCCTTTGCGACCGGCCGCCTGATCGGCCGCAGGGAGGGCGTGCTGGTCGGCATCTCGTCCGGCGCTGCCGTCTGGGCGGCGATCGAGCTGGCCAGGCGTCCGGAGAACAAGGGCAAGACCATCGTCGTGCTCCTGCCGGACACCGGCGACCGCTATCTGTCCACGCCGCTGTTTGCGGACTGAGGGCAGACCATACCGAACCCGCCGTGGGAGCTTCCTTTTGGGCAGCTCCCACATATTATATGGTATGGTATGCCGTGAAAATTTCCGATTCTTTTGCGCGGTGAAGGCGAAAAGGGATGCAATTTCGCGCGCGATGCGCTATAATGAGTACATTCTTTGTGTTCAAGAGGGATCATTATGCGAATTGTCGTCAAAGTCGGCACATCCACATTGGCACACGCCACCGGCCGGCTGAATATCCAGCGCATGGAGCGGCTGTGCAAGGTGCTCAGCGACCTGAAAAACGCGGGGCACGAGATCATTCTCGTTTCCTCCGGCGCGATCGGCATGGGCGTCGGCAAGCTGAGCCTCTCCGCGCGGCCGAAGGATATGCCCACCAAGCAGGCCGCGGCTGCGGTCGGCCAGTGCGAGCTGATGTATTTTTACGACAAACTGTTTTCGGAGTACAACCACATCGTGGCGCAGCTGCTCATCACCGCGCCGGATCTGGCTGAGGGCGGCAGCCGCAAGGCGCACTTTCACAATACGCTCGCGCGCCTGCTCGAGCTCGGTGCGCTGCCGGTCATCAACGAGAACGATACCGTCTCCACGGACGAGATCGTCATCGGCGACAACGACACGCTCTCGGCGATCGTGTCGGCGACCGTCTCGGCGGATCTGCTGATCCTGCTCTCGGACATCGACGGCCTGTATGACCGTGATCCGCGCAAGCATCCGGACGCGCAGCTCATCGAGACCGTTCCGGTCATCGACGCGCACATTCTCTCGCTCGCGGGGGATAAGGGGTCGGAGCTCGCCACCGGCGGCATGGTCACGAAGCTGCACGCCGCGCAGATCGCCACGGCCGCCGGCTGCGAGATGGTGATCGCAAACGGAGAAAAGCCGGAAGTGCTTTATGACATCGTCGGCGGCAAGCGCGCCGGCACAAGATTCCTGATTTCAAAATCCGAGGAGGAACAGCTATGACGACTCTCGATATTCTCAAGCGGACGAAGGCCGCGTGGCCGAGCATCTGCAATGCCTCAGCCGAGGACAAAAACCGCATCCTCTCCGCCATGGCCGACAGCCTGCAGGCAAACTGCGATGACATCCTGCGCTGCAACGCCGAGGACATGGACGCCGCGCGCGGCCACATTTCGGACGTCATGCTCGACCGGCTCTATCTGGATCGCGGGCGCATCGACGCCATGGCCGACGGCATCCGCGCGACCGTGGCGCTGCCGGATCACACGGGGCGCATCCTTGCGCAGATCGACCACCCCAACGGCATGAAGATCTATAAAAAGCAGGTGCCGCTCGGTCTTGTGGCGATCATCTATGAGAGCCGTCCGAACGTCACGTCCGACGCGGCGGCGCTCACCGTCAAGAGCGGCAATGTCTGCATGCTCCGCAGCGGCAAAGAGGCCTTCCACACGGCCAAGGCCATAGTCGCGGCGCTCAAGCGGGGCATCGCCTCCGCCGGCGGCGATGCGGACATCGTCAACATCGTCGAGGACACCAGCCACGAGAGCGCCACGGAGATCATGCAGGCCAAGGGACTCGTCGACCTGCTCATCCCGCGCGGCGGCGCGGGGCTCATCCGCGCCTGCGTGCGCAATGCCACCGTGCCCTGCATCGAGACCGGCACGGGCATCTGCCACGTCTATGTCGATCAGTACGCCGACCTCGGCAAGGCCGTGCGCATCATTGAAAACGCAAAGACCAGCCGCCCCTCGGTCTGCAACGCCGAGGAGGTTTGCCTTGTGCACCGGGCGGTCGCCGAGAAGTTCCTGCCCATGCTCAGAAAGGCGCTGGTCGATGACCGCGCGGCGCAGGGGCTCACGCCGGTCGAGCTGCGGCTCGATGCGGCCGCGGCGCAGATCATTGACGGCACACCGGCGGGCGAGCAGGACTTTGACACCGAATATCTCGACTACATCCTCGCCGTCGGCGTGGCCGACAGTCTGGACGCCGCCATCGCGCACGTGCTCGCCCACTCGACGCACCACAGTGACGCCATCGTCACCGAGGACGCCGCGAGCGCCGAGCGCTTCATCAACGGCACGGACAGCGCCGCGACCTATGTCAACGTCTCCACGCGCTTTACCGACGGGGGCGAGTTCGGCCTCGGCTGCGAAATGGGCATCTCCACGCAGAAGCTCCACGCCCGCGGCCCGATGGGGCTCGACGAGCTGAGTACCTATAAATATATCATCCGCGGTGACGGACAGATCCGCTGAGGAGGAAACACTATGAGCAAGTATGAAGCCGGATTTCTCGGCGCCGGAAATATGGGCGGCGCGCTGGCGGCTGCCGCAGCGCGGCAGATGACAGGGGAGCGGGTCGCCGTCTCGTGCAGCACCCCTGCGCACAGTGCGGCGGCGGCCGAGCGGCTCGGCTGCCGGGCGGCTGCGCCGGAGGAGATCCTGCGCGAGAGCAGGTTCGTGTTCCTCGGCGTCAAGCCGCAGATGCTCGACGGCGTGGTGCAGTCGCTGTCCGCGCCCATCGCGGCGTCGGAGGGCATTTTCGTGTCCATGCTTGCGGGCGTGCAGCTCGAGCGGCTCGAGCGGACGCTCGGCGCGGACAAAAAGATCATCCGCATCCTGCCGAACACTCCCTGTGCGGTGGGGCAGGGCGTCGTGCTCTACTGCGCGAATACGCGCGTCACGGACGATGACATCGCGGCGTTTTGTGCGCTCATGGCGGACGCGGGCATCGTCGACCCCGTGCCGGAGCAGCTCATCGACGCCGGCTGCGCCATCACGGGCTGCGGCCCCGCGTTTGCGTACATGTTCATCGAGGCGCTTGCCGACGGCGGCGTCAAGTGCGGTCTGCCGCGCGCCAAGGCCGTCCGCTATGCGGCGCAGATGCTTGCCGGCAGTGCGCAGATGGTCCTGCGCTCCGGCAAGCACCCCGGGCTGCTCAAGGACGAGGTCTGCAGCCCCGGCGGCAGCACGATCGCCGGTGTGGACGCGCTCGAGCAGCGCGCCTTCCGCGGCAGCTGCATCGCCGCTGTGGAGGCGGCGTTTGAAAAGACACGCCGGCTTGGCTGACGCCATAACGACCGTTCGCCCGGCACGGCTGCGTGCCGGGCGAGCGTATGCGCTGAGCTTGCTGACACATTGTGTGGACACGTAGCGGCAGACTGTGTGTCCGGAAAAAAGAAAAAGTCCTGTATTCGTTGAGAATACAGGACTTTTTGCTGGTCCGAGTGAGAAGATTCGAACTTCCGGCCTCTTGAACCCCATTCAAGCACGCTACCAACTGCGCTACACCCGGATATCTTAATCGCTCAAATAATATAGCACACGAAAACCGAAAAAGCAAGAGCAAAAATGCACTTTTGGCCGAAAATCAGAATTTTACATGATGTTCCCAAAAAACTTTAATCATTTCAATTAAGGTGCTTGACATTTTTCGGGCGATTTGTTAATTTGATTTTAATATCTGTGCTGCATACTGTGTGCGTTGTACGCGGACAGTGTCCGGCGCAGCAAAATGAATGATCAGGAGGAAAACAATATGACGTGGAAGAAACTGCAGCGGGTGCTGGCGTGCCTGTTGGCGGTTCTGCTTCTGTCGCAGGTCGGGGCGTTCCTTCCGACCGCGCGCGCAGCAGGCGGCTACGAGCTGCAAAACGGCACGGCGATCATCAAGTCCGATATGTCGGCCGATGAAGTGAACCATGCGCTGACGCGCGCACTGGTCAAGGATTTTGACCAGAAGAGCGAGGCAGATCAGAACGCGCTTCTGGGCAGCCTCACGTGGGAGTATGAGTGCGAGGGCAAAAGCAAGACAGGTCTTGCCACGCATACCGACTGGGGCAAAATCGACGGCTTTGAAAGCGAAACCTCGGTAGGCAAAGACTGGTACAAGGTTACGACCTACTATAAGCACCCCGCGCTTGCCAAAAATGACGACGGAAACTATCAGGTGCGCGTTGCCGGCACGAAACAGGAAGTGACGCTGACGAAGGCGGAGAAGCTCTCTTCGTCCATCACGCTCAAGCAGGGCGTCAGCGTGAAGCTGCCGTATAAGGAAGACGGCATGCTGGATTTCGACGCGCTGCGCGCAGCCATCTTTGCTCAGGTCGTGGAGAACACCACGCCCAAACTGACGGTCGGCGACGTGACCATTAAGTATTTTGCTTCGCTGACGACTGGCTCTTTGACTGATAAAGATAAGAGGTGGGTATCTCTTGAGGGCGAAACGGTTGATGTTTTCGGTCAAGAGCTGGGCTACCCTGCCATTTCCGAGGGCAACTGGAAGATCAAGATCACCTTTAACGGCAACGACGACTACAAAGGCTGCAGTCGGGAAATGGATGTGACGTTCCTCGGCCGCACGGATGCACCGTTCCAGCTCAAGCAGGGCGTGACCGAGGTTGCGATGGTCTACAATCGTGATCAGAGCATCAACTACGCCGAGACCGCGCAGGCGCTGCGCGAGGCGCTGCTCGAAAGCACTGGAGATGTCTCTATCGACGAAGTGACGGTGCAGTACAACGCCGGTACAGAGCATATCAAGAATTATCAGCCCCTGAATTACAGCCCGACGGGCAGCAACATTATTGACCAGCTTGTTAAATTTGGCCTCGGATCACAGACCATCCACTTCGTGTGGAACGGTAATGCCGACTACAAGCCGCTCAAGCTGAATGACGCCAAGGTCGAGATGACCGATAACCGCGAAGCCAGCGCCGTCGTCCTCAAGCCGAGTATCTCCATCGTTTATAATATGGATGCTTCTGTCATGGAGCAGAACATCTTTGAGTACGTCATCGACTGGGACGACTCTACGCTGCCCGACAAGAGCACGCTGAGCGCGGACGACTTCACGATCGAGTACTACGCAACGCCTACGGTCACGGTCGGCGACATTGGCGGCGACGTAGGACTCCAAAAGTGGGTTCCGATCGAAGGAGAAGATGGAATCAGTGTTGGCGGACTCCAGTACTTCTACCCCCAGATGGGTGCCGGCGAGCAGAAGATCCGCGTGACCTTCAACGGCGATGCGGATTACAGTCCCAGCAATGGTGCTGAGCTTCCGGAAGACTGCTATCTGACGGTCAAGAAAGCGCCTGTCACCGTTAAGGTGCATTCGACGAGCATCTACGCCGATGAAGAACCGGGCAAGGACTTCGTCACCACCGATCCTGCGGACAAGTTTGACATCTTCACGATCTATACCGGCGTGTCCAGCGTGTTCGTGCAGCTGCCCGAGCGCTTCACGGACAACGCATTCATCAAGGCTGTTGATCCGGTGCTCGAAAGCGTCGGTCTGCGGACGATCAAGGATATCATGGACAAGGGTATCACCGTCGGCGAACTCAAGCAGAGTCTGGACAAGATCGCCAATGGCGACGAGTATGCCGCAGTGCGTGAAGTGCTCAAGCTGATGGGTGTTGACGTCACCACGCTGCAGCAGATCATCAACGTGTTCAACAAGATCACCCTGCTGGACAATGTCCGCATTGCCCTGCGCACGCCGGATCAGGTGGGGATCTACACCGTTTACGCGATCACGAACAACGATAACTACAACACCGGCTTCGGTATGGGCGCTCTCGTTGTGAAAAAGCACTACTCCGGTGTGAAGCTCGACTGGAATCAGAACTTCACCAATGGAAAGCTGACCCAGAAGGAAGCGAAGGACTTTGACTTCGGCGCGACGCTGCGCTATAACGGGAAACAAGTCGAGGATCAGTCCTCTGTGCACTACCTGTACTCCGGCTTCACCAGTAAGTGGAAGCCGTACTCCAGCACCAAGGCTCCGACCGAGCCCGGCCGCTATGTCATGACGGTCGTGACTCTGGGCGGCAACTATCAGGCGGCGCCCATGACGCGCTCGTTCCAGATCACAAAGTAATTTTCCCGCGTGTGTCTCCCGGGTGATTTCTGCCCGGGAGACATTTTCGTGCCCGGGAAAACCGGCCGCAGCGTAAAAATGAAAATCGCCGAAAATTTTTTCAAAAATTACTTGACACCGGTCGATTCGTCTGGTATATTAAACGAGCGCTGAGGCGACGAGGCCGAGTAGTTCAGTCGGTTAGAACGCTAGCCTGTCACGCTAGAGGTCGAGGGTTCAAGTCCCTTCTCGGTCGCCACCCGCGGAGCGAAAGCTCCGCGGGATTTATATGCTGCTATAGCTCAGCCGGTAGAGCGCATCCTTGGTAAGGATGAGGTCCCCGGTCCGAATCCGGGTAGCAGCTCCAAAAAACCCTGTAACCGCAACGGTTACAGGTTTTTTTTGTTATTCTGCGTTCTCCAGATAGGCCAGCGCCTGCAGATAGGTGTCCTTTTTCGCGGGCGCAGCGCCGTCGAGCCGCCGGACGTCGAGATTGTGCCGCAGGTCGGCACACTTGACCCTGCGCGCGATCGGATTTTTCGCCAGCGCCTGCACGTAGTCCATATAGGGCACGCCCTTGGCGTGCGTCAGCAGCCGGAGCGCATCGAGCACGGACGCGGGAAAACCGGCGCGCTCCAGATCCGCGAAGGAATACACATCCCCGTGATCCTCGACCACGTCGTGCAGCAGCGCTACGCATGTCGATGCTTCGTCGTCCATCTGCGTGGCGAGATAAAACGGGTGGAACACGTAGGGGTAGCCGCCCTTGTCGAGATCGTCCCTGTGCGCCTGAAACAGGATGGTGCACGCTGTTTTCACGAGCTGTGAGTAGTACATATGCCAAGCCTCCGTATGACGAATGTCGGCGGTGCACGCCGTATCTCTATTGTAGCAGGCGCGCGAGCGCTGCGCAACGACACTTTTGCGGCATACAGCAGACCCCCGCCGTTCAGCGGGGGGGCTGCAGAGGCTGTCAAAAAGTATTACTTTTTGACAAAGGGGTTTGCGGCCTGACTGCAGCGCACGCGCCGTCCGCCGGAGGCGGACGGCGCGCACGTTTGCAGGCCGAGAAGTATTTTCTTCGCCGCACATGTCGCCGAAGAAAATGATCAGACTTTCTTTCGCCGCTCCGGCGGCGAAAGGCTCGAGGTTCTTTGATGAGCTGAGCAGACCCCCGCCGTTCAGCGGGGGCCTGCAATTGCGAGTGAGCCTGTAAGCCGGGTTCTGTAATCGACAGCCATCTATCTAGACGCACCGTTGCCGGTGCGTTCCAGCCACCTCCATGGGACGGCCGGGCAGGCCATATGTCCCTCCGCGGTGTTGCTCCGGATAGAGTTTACAGCGCCGCACTGTCTCCAGCCGGCGAGTGAGCTCTTACCTCACTTTTCCACCCTTACCCGATCGCTCGGGCGGTATCTTTCTGTTGCACTTGTCCGAGGGTCGCCCCTGGCGGGTGTTACCCGTTATCCTTGCCCTGCGGAGCCCGGACTTTCCTCACGCACAGCCTTTCGGCTCGTGCCCGCGGCTGTCCGGCTCACTCGCCCGACTATTTTACACATCCTGCCGCAGTACGTCAAGCGCTGCGGCGATTTATTTTCTTGTAATCGCGTCAAATGGGCGGTATAATCGCTTATATGATTCTTTTTCTTCAAAAGGAGTGTCTGCATGACCTTTTCGGATTATATCGACTACCTGCGCGGCAAGCGCATCGGCGTCATCGGATTCGGCGTGAGCAATCAGCCGCTCGTGCGTGTGCTGCTGCGCAGCGGCTGTGATGTGACCGTGTGCGACCGGCGCGAGCGCGCGCAGCTCGGCGCAGCCGGGGACGAGGCTGCGGCGCAGGGCGCGAAGTTTGCCCTTGGCGCGGACTATCTCGAGCATCTGGATTTTGATGTCATCTTCCGCACGCCGGGCGTGCTGCCCATCGTGCCGCAGCTGCGCAAGGCTGCGCAAAACGGCGCGATCCTCACCTCCGAGATGGAGGCGTTCTGCAATCTCTGCCCCTGCCGCATCCTTGCCATCACCGGCAGCGACGGCAAGACCACGACCTCGACCATCACGGCGGAGCTTCTGCGTGCGCAGGGGTACACCGTGCACCTCGGCGGCAACATCGGCACGCCGCTGTTTGACCGCATTGCGGACATCCGGCCGGATGATTTTGCCGTGCTCGAGCTCAGCAGCTTCCAGCTGCACAGCATGCACTGTGCGCCGGACGTGGCCATCATCACAAACATTTCGCCCAACCATCTGGATGTGCATCCGGATCTGGAGGACTATGTGTCGGCCAAGTGCAGCATTTACCGCGGCCAGCGTTCCGACGGCGTCCTTGTGCTCAACGCCAGGGATGCGCACACGCCGCGCTTTGCGGCTGAAGCGCCGGGCAGCGTGCGCTATTTCAGCAGCGTCGGTCCGGTGGAAAACGGCGTCTACTGCTCCGACGGCGTCATTTATCGCGCGCATGACGGCAGGGCGGAGCGGCTGATCGACGTTTCGGATATCCGCATCCCCGGCGCGCACAACGTGGAAAACTACATGGCTGCCTTCGCCGCGACCGACGGTCTGGTCGGTCAGGCGGCGTGCGAGCGGGTCGCGCGCAGCTTTGCAGGTGTTGCGCACCGCATGGAGCGCATCCGCGAGCTCAACGGCATCACGTTCATCAACGACTCCATCGCCTCGAGCCCCACGCGCACGATCGCGGGGCTGCACGCGCTGCCGAAGCCGCCGGTCATCATTCTCGGCGGGCACGATAAGCATATCCCGTTTGACGAGCTGGGCGACGAGGTCTGCCTGCACGCGAAGGCGGCGGTCGTCGTCGGCGAGACGGCGCAGCGCATCGCGGCGGCCATCCGCGGCTCGGAATTCTATGACCCGCAAACGCTGCCGCTCATTGAGGCGCCGGACTTTCGCGCGGCGGTCGAGGCGGCGTATCGTCTCGCACAGCCGGGCGACACCGTGACGCTCTCACCGGCGTGCTCGTCGTTTGACTTCTTCAAAAACTTCGCCGAGCGCGGCGATACCTTCCGCGCCATCGTAGAAGACCTGCAATAAATGCATGGATCGCGCCCCGCCTGCATAGCATGGCAGGGGGGGAGTGCCATGATCCGTGCGACTCGCCGCCGGCGCCCGGCCATCCGCCGCCCGCCGCGGGCAAAGCGCAGAGCGGCGGCGCTGCTGCTGGCGCTGGCCGTGCTTGGCAGCGCCGCGTATGTGACCGTGACGGTGCTGCAGCTCATTACGCAGCTTGCCGTAAACGCCGCCTGCGATCTCATGCAGCTGAAGATCAACACCGCCGTCCGCGCGGCCATGGCGCAGGTGCGCGGCGAATACTATACCTACCGCACAGATGCGGACGGGACGATCACGGCCGTGAGCATCGACGCCGGGCGCGTGGGGCAGGTGTCCTCGCTTGTGCTTGAGCATATGACGGACGGCGACGACGGGCAGATCGAGCTCGACATCCCGCTTGAGACGCTCTTCGGCGTGAATTTTCTGCCCGGCCTCAGGCTGCCGCTGCCGGTGCGCATCCTTGTGCTGACGACGTCGGATGTGCGATACCGCAACGAGCTCATGTCGGCCGCGATCAATCAGAGCAAATATCAGCTATACCTCGATATCAACATGGATCTGGACATTCTGGTGCCGTGGGCGCACCAGACGGAGACCGTGGGCATGCAGACGCTGCTGGCCGAGACGGTCATCGTCGGCAAAGTGCCCCAGACGTATGTGGAAGTGGAGTAACGACTATGGATGTACACGAAGAAATTCAGGCGCTGCGCGGTCAGCTCGAGCGGGCGAACTTTCTCTACTATGTGAAGGATGCACCCGAGATCAGCGACTTTGAATATGACGCGCTCCTGCGCAGACTGGAGGAGCTTGAGGCGGCGCACCCGGAGTACGCCTCGCCCGATTCGCCGACGCAGCACGTCGGCGGTTATGCGCTCAACACCTTCGCGCAGGTGCACCATCAGGTGCCGCTCGAGAGCCTGCAGGATGTATTCTCGTTTGACGAGCTGCGCGCATTCGGCGCGCGCATGGACACCGCGCTCACGCAGACGCATGACTACTCCGTCGAGCCGAAGATCGACGGCCTGTCCATGTCGCTCGAGTATGAAAACGGTGTGTTCGTGCGCGGGGCGACGCGCGGCGACGGCATCACCGGCGAGGATGTGACGGAAAACCTGCGCACGCTGCGAAACCTGCCGCTGACGCTTGAAAACGCGCCCGCAAGGCTCATCGTGCGCGGCGAGGTCTATATGTCGCATGACGTGTTTGCGCAGCTCAACGCCGAGCGTGAGCTGCTCGAGCAGCCGCTGCTGGCAAACCCGCGCAACGCCGCGGCGGGCTCCGTGCGCCAGCAGGATCCGAAGGTCGCGGCGGCGCGCAGGCTCGACATCATCATCTTCAACCTCCAGTATGACAGTGAGCACACGTTTGCCACCCATACGCAGACGCTGGACTATCTGGCGTCACTCGGCTTCCCGGTCGTGCCGTACCGGCGCTGCGGGACGCTCGACGCCTGCTGCGCGCGCATCGACTGGATCGGCGACAACCGCGGGACGTTCCCGTTCGATATCGACGGCGCGGTCATCAAGATCAACGATCTTGCGCAGCGGCAGTATCTCGGCAGCACGGCAAAATTCCCGCGCTGGGCGGTGGCATATAAGTACCCGCCGGAGAAAAAGGAGAGCCGCGTGCGCGACATCGTCGTGCAGGTCGGGCGCACGGGCGTGCTCACGCCGAAGGCGGTCATCGAGCCGGTGCGTCTGGCGGGGACGACCGTCACGAACGCCACGCTGCACAATCAGGACTTCATCGACAATCTCGACCTGCGCATCGGCGACACGGTGCTCGTGCAGAAGGCGGGGGAGATCATTCCCGAGATCCTCTCCGTCGTGCGCGAAAAGCGTCCGGATGGCACGGTCCCGTTTCGTATGCCGGACACGTGCCCCGAGTGCGGCGCGCCGGTCGTGCGCGATCCGGACGGTGCCGCTCTGCGCTGCACGGGTGCGGAGTGCCCGGCGCAGCGGCTGCGCAACATCGCGCACTTCGCCTCCCGCGAGGCGATGGACATCGACGGGCTTGGCATTTCGCTGTGCCAGTCGCTGATCGAGGCGGAACTCGTGCGCTCGCCGGCGGAGCTGTATGCCCTCGAGCCGCAGGCGGTCGCGGCGCTGGATCATATGGGCAAAAAATCGGCCGAGAACCTCATCGCGGCCATTGAAAAGAGCAAGGATGCGGGCATGGCGCGGCTGCTGTGCGCGTTCGGCATCCGGCAGGTGGGGCAGAAGGCGGCCAAGGTGCTGGCGATGCACTTCGGCACGCTCGACAAGCTTATGGCGGCGACGGAGGACGAGCTTATGGCCATTCCCGACGTCGGGCCGACGACGGCGGCATACCTGCGCGCGTGGTTTGAAAATCCGCAGTCGCAGCATCAGCTGCGTCTGCTGCGCGCGGCCGGTGTCAGCTTCGAGTCCAGGGAGCAGGTCGTCGACCACCGCTTTGCGGGCAAGACGTTCGTGCTCACCGGCGCGCTCGAGCACTTCAGCCGCGACGAGGCCGGTGCCATCATCGAGCGCTTCGGCGGCAAGACCAGCTCGTCCGTGTCGAAAAAAACGTCCTATCTGCTCGCCGGGGAAAACACCGGCTCAAAGTACCAGAAGGCGCTCACGCTCGGCACGCCGATCATTACGGAAGCAGAATTTCTGGACATGATCCGGGAATAACGACAAGACGGAGGAATCATCATGCGAGATTATGCAAAAGAGTTTGAAAACCGCGTCGCCTTCATCCGCGACCTGCTCAGGAGCAGCGGCGCCAAGGGCGTTATCTACGGCAACAGCGGCGGCAAGGACAGCGCGCTCGTCGGCATCCTCTGCAAGGCCGCGTGCGACAATACGGTCGGCATCATGATGCCGTGCGCCTCCAAGCGCAACTTCGGCGAGGACATGACCGACGGTCTGGCCGTGGCCGAGCAGTTCAACATTGAGACGCGCACGGTTGATCTCACGGCGGAAAAGGAGCTTGTCATGCAGACGGTCTCCGCCGTCACGACGCTCAACCAGATGGCGACGTCGAACATCGCGCCGCGTCTGCGCATGCTCACGCTCTACACGATCGGCGCGGCGGAGGGGCGTCTCGTCGCCGGAACGGGCAACCGCAGCGAGGCGTATATGGGTTACTTCACGAAGTGGGGCGACGGCGCATATGACTTTAACCCCATCGCCGACCTGACCGTGACGGAGATCTACGAGTTTCTGACGTGGCTGCACGCGCCGGAAAACATCATCCGCAAGGCGCCGTCTGCCGGCCTTTTCGAGGGACAGACGGACGAGCAGGAGATGGGCGTGAGCTATGCCGCCATCGACCGGTACATCCTCACCGGCGAGGCCAACGAGCACGACAAGGCCATCATCGACCGCTACCATAGCCGCAGCGAGCACAAGCGCCGTCCGGCCGCGACCTATCACGCCGAATGACGCAGTATTTTGACACCCACGCGCATTACGACAGCGGGAAGTTCAATGCCGACCGCGACGAGGTGCTGCGCGCCGTGCACGAGAGCGGCGTCGCGCTCGTGGTCGATCCCGGCGACAGCGGCGTCACGTCGGAGCGCGCCGTCGCGCTGGCACAGACGCACGATTTTGTCTATGCCGCCGTCGGCTGGCATCCGGAGGAGGCCGGCAGCTGGACGGACGGCAGCCTTGCGCACATCCGCGCGCTGGCGGCGCAGCCGAAGGTCTGTGCCATCGGCGAGATCGGGCTGGACTATTACTGGGACGCTTCCACAAAGGCGACGCAGGAAGCGATGTTCCGCGCGCAGCTGGAGCTTGCGCTCGAGCTGGATCTGCCGGTCATCGTGCATGACCGCGAGGCGCACGGCGACAGCCTGCGCATCGTGTGCGACTATCCGCGGCTGCGCGGCGTGTTCCACTGCTATTCCGGCAGTGTGGAGATGGCGCGCGAGCTGCTGCGCCGCGGCTGGTATCTCGGCTTTGACGGGCCGATCACGTACAAAAATGCCGCCAAGGCGCCCGAGGTGATCGCCGCCTGCCCGGTCGAGCGCATCCTGCTGGAAACGGACTCTCCCTATCTCGCGCCCGTGCCGAATCGCGGCAAGCGCAATGATTCACGCAACCTGCCGTTCGTCGCCGCGCGTATTGGGGAGATCAAGGGCATGACTACAGACCAGGTCGCGGAGGTAACACTGCAAAATGGAAAGAAACTCTTTGATCTCTGAACACTATCTGCTGCGCGGCGCGCCGAACGCGCGCGATCTCGGCGGCCTGCCGACGATCGACGGGCATAGGGTGCGTGCCGGGGTGCTGCTGCGCAGCGGCGAGCTTGCGCGCATCACGGACGACGACGCGCAGACGCTCAGTCAATATCCGCTGCGCACGGTCGTCGACTTCCGCACCGATCTGGAGCGGGAGCAAAAGCCCGACCGCGTTCTTGCGGGCGTGCGCTACATTCACTGTCCGATCGTGCAGCAGACGGCGGCCGGCTTGACGCGCGAGGAGCACGCCGACCCCTACGGCGCCGTCGTCGCGCACGCGAAATTGCTGGCAGGCAGGGAGCGGGCGTTCATGTGCGAGCTTTACCGAAGCCTCGTCACGCAGGATTACTCTGTTGAGCACTACCGGCAGTTTTTCGCGCTTCTGCTCGCGCAGACGGACGGGGCGCTGCTCTACCACTGCTCCGCGGGGAAGGATCGCGTCGGCGTCGGCACGATGCTGCTGCTCACGGCGCTGGGTGTGGACTGGCCGGTCATCGTGGAAAACTATCTGATCACGAACGAGCGCATGGCCGCCTCGACCGACTGCCTGCTGGCGGCGGTCAGGGACTATGACCTCACGGAGGCGGAGCGGGACGTGATCCGCACGTTCGACCGTGCGGATGCGGAGTTTCTGACCGCTGCGCGCGACGCGGCTGCGGAGCGCTGCGGCAGCGTGGACGCCTTCCTGACGCAGGCGCTCGGTGTCGGCGCGGCCGAGCGGGAGACGCTGCGTGCGCGCTGGCTGACCGAGTGATCCAGGAAATTGCAGCACAAGCGGCGTGCCGCCCAATGTGGGCGGCACGCCGCTTGTGCCGGATATGGTGCGTATCAGACCCTTGGTATTCGATCCGCGAGAAAGATCAGGACAGGGTCTTCCTCTGCGCGGACATAGGGCGCCCTCGGCGCGCGAAACAGCGTCGATTCCGGCAGCACCGTGCTGAGCACGACGTGGAAGGTCGTGCCGTTCCAGTCGTTGCTTTCGAGCAGGATCGTGCCGTCGTGCTTTTCCGCGACGCCGAGCGCGACGGTGAGCCCGAAGCTGTTGCTGCTGAGGTCAGAAAAGTCCACGCCCGTCACGCGCAGCGGGATGAAGATCGTCCCGAGCTTTGCCGGGGCGATGCGCGTGCCGTCGTCACAGATGATGATGTCGGCGCGCTCGTCCTCCTGCGTGACGCGGATGTGAATGCGGTCGCCGCGCGCGCAGCGCTCCATGCAGTTTGCGATGATGTTGAGCAGCATCCGCCGGATGAGCGCCGTGTCGAGTGCGCACTCGATCGGCGCTTCCGGAATGTCCACATCGAGCACGATGCCGTTGTCATCGGTGATCGACCGGAGGCTTTCCAGCAGCATCCGGCATTCCGCGCCGAGGTCGCACAGCTGCGGTGCGAATGCGAGCGAGCCGTCGCTCAGCCCCGAGGCGGTGGAGGCGTTGAGCGCAAAGCGCAGCAGCCGGTAATAAAACCGCTTGAGCTCCGCTGCGTTGTGGCGAAAATGCACGTCGCTCAGGCGCATGCCGTAGTCGGAGAAGTACGTTGCAAGCGTGTGAAAGCCCGACAGCGCCGTCAGAAACGGCGCGAACTGCGCACCTGCGCGCAGCGTGTTTTCGTCCTGCGGCTCGAGCGAGCAGAGCCGGAACGCGCCGAACGACGTTACGGAGACGATGACGTGGCGCTTGCCGACTGTAGCGGAGGTCACAAATTCCGTCGCCGTGGCCCCGGTGATGTGATCCGGCAGCAGCTCGGAGAGCTTGTGGTTCGTGCGGTCGCCGCGAAAGAGCTCCTGTGCCGCCGGATTCATGAATGCAATGAACTGCCCCTGCACGCCGAGCACGGCTGTGGTGCTCATGGAAAACAGCGTGCTGAGCGAGTCGATGATTTGCGTGTTGCTCATTTTCCAATCCCCCCCTGAGATGTATTAAAAATCAGTATAACAGAGTTTGACAATCATTACAAGATTCTGCACAAATCTGAGCGGAAAATTGTCACATGTGATCGATGCGGTGGGACAGGCAGGAAAGAATGTGGTTGCGCTTTTCCCCGAATTGTTATAAAATGAGGGCGTATGAAATGCGCTGCGTGCTGTGCGCAGCAGATCTAACAGGAGGAAACGAGTATGATTAAAATTGGCATCAATGGCTTCGGCCGCATCGGCCGTCTGGCATTCCGCGCCGCGATCTGCGCTGACGATATTGAGGTCGTCGCCGTCAACGCTCCGGACAAAACGCCCGAGCAGCTGGCATATACCGTGAAGTATGACTCCGTGCACGGCCGCTTCAACGGCACCGTTGATTTTGAGGAAGGCGAAAACCCGGCCCTGATCGTCAACGGCAAGCGCGTTGCGCTGCTCAACAACCGCGACGCGAAGCTCCTGCCCTGGGGCGAGCTGGGTGTCGAGTACGTGCTCGAGTGCACCGGCGCGTTCCTGACCAAGGAGAAGGCGCAGGATCACCTCGATGCCGGCGCGCAGGTCGTCGTGCTCTCCGGCCCGTCGAAGGACGACACGCCGATGTTCGTCTGCGGCGTCAACCTTGACGCTTACACCCCCGACATCAAGATCGTGTCCAATGCTTCCTGCACCACCAACTGCCTTGCGCCGCTGGCCAAGATCATCAACGACAACTTCGGCATCGTCGAGGGTCTCATGACCACCGTCCACGCCGACACCGCCACCCAGCAGGTCGTTGACGGCTTCTCCAAGAAGAACTGGCGCCTGTCGCGCGGCGTGCACGGCAACATCATCCCGACCAGCACCGGTGCTGCCAAGGCTGTCGGCAAGGTCATTCCGGCGCTTCAGGGCAAGCTGACCGGCACCTCCATGCGTATCCCGAGCGCGGATGTGTCCATCGTCGACCTGACCTGCCGTCTGGAAAAGGCCGCAACCTATGAAGAGATCTGCGCCGCCGTCAAGGCCGCTGCGGAAGGCCCGATGGCCGGCATCGTCGAGTATGTTGACGACGAGGTCGTCTCCTCCGACTTCATCACCGATCCGCACACCAGCATCTTCGATGCCAGAGCGGGTCTGGCGCTCAACGATCACTTCGTCAAGCTCATGGCGTGGTACGACAACGAGTGGGGCTTCTCCAACAAGATGCTCGACCTCACGCGCCACATCGACAGCGTCCGCAAGGCCTGATCGAAAAAATCCAACTGCAAATCAAGGGAATGCATCGCGTTCCCTTGATTTTTTCTGCGTGTTCGTGTAAAGTATAGCGGCACATGAAATTTCAGCGGGGAGGGAGCGCGTTTTGCAGGAAAACAGCAAGCAGAACTATCTCCACGGCGCGGCCATCATGGCGGCCGGTGTGGTGGTCATCAAGATCCTCGGCGCGATCTATAAGATCCCGCTCGGAAACATCCTCGGCGACGAGGGATACGGATACTTTTCCGTCGCTTACAATATCTACAACGTGTTTCTCACCATGGCCACGGCGGGCATGCCGGTCGCGCTCTCGCGCATGATCAGCGAGGCGGACACGCTCGGCCGTCCCATGCAGGTGCGCAAGATCTTCCGCGTCGCATGGCTGACATTTGCGGTCTTCGGGCTGCTGCTCGGACTGGTCATGTTCCTGTTTCCGACGGAGCTGGCCGGACTGCTCAACAATGTCCGCGCGGCGCAGAGCATCTGGGCGCTGTCTCCGGCGCTCGTGCTTGTGTACCTGACGAGCACGTACCGCGGCTATGCGCAGGGCATGAGCAACATGAAGCCGACCACCGTCTCGCAGATCCTCGAGGTCGTGGGCAAGGTCGCCGTCGGTCTGGTGCTCGCGTGGAGCTTTACGCGCGCGGGCAAGGGGCTGCCGGTCGCTTCGGCGGGCGCGATCTTCGGCGTCACGGCGGGCGGCGCGTTTGCGCTCATCTACATCTCGATCTACAAGCACCGGCACTATCCGGACAAGCCGGTCGCAGACCCGGACGTGCCGGACTCTGCCGGACGCATCCTCGGCACGCTGCTGCGCATCAGCATTCCGATCGCACTCGGCTCGAGCGTTTTGAGCATCATCAACCTCATCGACACCAAGCTCATCATGTACCGCCTGCAGACGGCGCTCGGCTATTCCGAGACCTATGCCAACGTCCTCTACGGCGTCTACGGCAAGGTGCAGACGCTCTACAATCTGCCGGCGGCGTTCGTGACGCCGATGACGATCAGCATCGTTCCGGCCATCGCCGCCATGGTCGTACAGAAGAAATACGATCAGGGGCATGCCGTCGCAGAGTCGGCGCTGCGCATCTCGGCCGCGGTCGCCATGCCGATGGGCATCGGTCTGGCCGTGCTGTCGGGGCCAATCGTGAATGTGCTCTATCCGCGCAGCAACGCAGCCGGCCCGACCTTGCTGCTGCTGCTCGGGATCGCGTCCGTGTTCGTGTGCATTTCGCTGATCACGACGGCGGTGCTGCAGGCGACCGGGCATGAGTTGTGTCCCGTGTGGTCGATGCTGGCCGGCGGCGCGGCAAAGGTCGCAGTCAACTGGTTTCTGATCGCGGTGCCGGAGCTCAACATCGTCGGCGCGCCGGTCGGCACGCTCGCGTGCTACGTGGTCATCTGCATCATGAACTACATCTTCCTGTGCCGCACGCTGCACGAGCGGCTGCACATCGGGCGCTGCCTCGCGCGCCCGCTGCTGAGCACGGTGCTCATGGCGGCCGTCGCCGGCGGCGTGTACGCCGGGCTTTCTGCCGCCATGGGCGGTGACCTGAGCTGGAAGCGTATGGCGCTGGCCATGCTCGCGGCGATGGTCTGCGCAGTCGTGACATATCTTGTCGCGGTGGTCAAAACACGCGCCATCACGCTTGCGGATATGCAGCTGATCCCGCGCGGCGAAAAGCTCGCAAAAATCCTGCATATAAGATGACATAACACCGAAAACCCTGAATTTTCAATGGTTTTTTCAAAAAAGGGTTGCAGAAGGAGCAAAATTGTGTTAGATTTTCTCTGCAAAGAACGCTATGACCTGCGCGACTTCGTTGCGCTCGTTTCGTACCTGCGCTCGCCGAACGGCTGCCCCTGGGATCAGGTGCAGACGCACGAGAGCATCCGCCGCAACTTCCTTGAGGAGACGTATGAGGCCTGCGAGGCGATCGACGCCGGTGACCTTGTGCATATGCGTGAGGAGCTGGGCGACGTGCTCATGCAGGTGCTGTTTCACACGGATATCGAGCGCGAGGCCGGGCATTTTGATATTGACGATGTGGCCGACGCCGCCTGCAAAAAGCTCGTCTACCGGCATCCGCACGTGTTTCGGCGCGACGATCCGGACACGCCGGATTGGGACACGATGAAGCAGCGCGAGCGCGCGCAGACGACCACCGCCGAGGCGATGGACAGCGTGGCGCGCAGTCTGCCGGCACTCTGGCGCTGCGACAAGATCCAGGCCAAGGCCGCCAAGACCGGCTTTGAATGGCCGGATGTGAATGCGGCGCTCGACAAGGTCGACGAGGAGACGCGCGAGCTGCGCGCGGCCGTGGCCTCCGGCGACGCGGAGGCGATCGGCGACGAACTGGGTGACCTGCTCTTTGCCGCCGTGAAGGTGGCGCGTTTTACGGGCGTCGATCCCGAGCAGGCGGCACACGCCGCGTGCGAAAAATTTATCCGCAGGTTTTCCGCCATGGAAGCCGCGGCCGCGAACGACGGTGCACCGCTCGAGCAGCGCACGCTTGCGCAGATGCTCACGCTCTGGCAGCAGGCAAAGCAGACCGTCGCCGCGGAACAGGAACGCAGGAAATCTGCACGGCAGTGAGAGACCCGTGCGGGATTCTATAAGAATGGCATATGCCAACACAAACATGAAGTAGGAGGATTACCATCATGAATAAGGCAGAACTGATTGCTGCAGTTGCTGAAAAGACCGGCCTGTCCAAGAAGGACAGCGAGAAGGCCGTCAACGCGGCGTTCGACACCATCGCCGCGAACCTTGAGGTCGGCGAAAAGGTGCAGCTCGTCGGCTTCGGCGTGTTTGACATCAAGGAGCGCGGCGCCCGTATCGGCCGCAACCCCAAGACCAAGGAAGAGATCGAGATCCCGGCCACGCGCGTGCCTGTTTTCAAGGCGGGCAAGGTGCTCAAGGACGCGGTTTCCAAATAAGAACGATGTGAAACGCTCCGGGATGACCGGAGCGTTTTTGTCAGGAGGAGCTTTATGCGTCTGGACAAATATCTGAAAGTTTCGCGCCTCATCAAGCGCCGCACGGTGGCAAACGACGCCTGCGACGGTCAGCGCATCACGGTCAACGGCCGCACGGCCAAGGCGTCGTATGACGTCAGGATCGGCGACGTGATCGAGATCGCCCTCGGCCAGCGCACCGTGAGGGTGGAGGTGCTCGCCGTCACGGAGAATGCGAAAAAAGACGATGCCGCGGCCATGTACCGCGAGCTCGCCGAATAAAGCGCAGCAAAAAACCGCCGCTCCGTTCGGAGCGGCGGTTTTGCTGTGTGTCAGATCATGTATTTGGTAATCTCGCTGCCGGTCGCTGCAGGATCCATGCTCAGAGACAGGGTGAACTGAATGTGCTCACGCTCGGAGAAATCGTTCAGCCATGCCAGGAACTCTGCGATCTGCTGCTCGGAAACCTCGGAGAGCATTTTCGTAAAGTTGTCAATAAACACATGGGTGATGTCATAGTTGCCGGCATGCAGGCCGCTGAGGAAGCCCTTGAAGAAATCGTAAGAGCCCATCGCGGATGCATAGTCGCAGGCGTAGATCAGGCGTGCCTGATACGGAATATCGTAGGTGAGTTTTTTATCCTTTTCAATGCACACGACAGAACCGGATTCCTCGCGGACAGCCGTGGCGACCATTTCCACCAGACGTTTTGTTTTGCCGGAACCTTTGAGACCCATGATCAGCTCGACCATATGTCAATCACACTCCTTTTGAAAGTCAGGGCGGCGCCCTGTGTATAGATTATCATGTTTTTGCGCCGACTGCAACGATAACTTTTCAGTTTGCCTCCGGTTTGCCGAGCAGGGAGAACATATTCTTCTTGTACGCCTCCACACCGGGCTGGTCGAACGGGTTGACGCCGGACATATAGCCCGAAATGGCACACGCCAGCTCAAAGAAGCACACGAGCCATGCAAAGCCGGCCTCGTCGCGCTTTGGCACGCGCACCTCAAGGTTCGGCACGCCGCCGGAGATGTGCGCGGCCTTCACGGCCTCCTGCGCCATGCGGCTGATGTCGCTGAGCTTGCGTCCGGCGAGATAGTTGAGCCGGTCGGGATCGCCCATGGCGAAGGGCACGCTGAATTCGTTGATCGGCTGCTCGAAGGAGACGACGGTCTCCATGAGCGTGCGCGGCCCGTCCTGAATATACTGACCCATGGAGTGCAGGTCTGCGTTGTATTCGACGGAGGCGGGGAAAATGCCGATGCCGTTTTTACCCTCGCTCTCGCCGTAGAGCTGCTTCCACCACTCGGCCATGAACCGGAACGACGGCTCATAGCAGGCGAGGATCTCGGTCGTCTTGCCGAGCTGATACAGGTGCTGGCGCGCGGCGGCGTACTGCCACGCGGGGTTTTCGGGGGACTGCGCGTTCATGGCGGCGAAGGCTTCGACCGCCTCGCCGACCACGGTCTGCACGTCGATGCCGGCGGCGGCCATCGGCAGCAGACCGACGGCGGACAGCACGCTGTAGCGCCCGCCGACGTCGTCGGGCACGACGAACGCCTCCCAGCCCTCCTCGTCGGCCATCTGCTTGAGCACGCCGCGGCGGGCGTCCGTCGTGGCGAAGATGTGCTTTTTGGCCTTCTCCGTGCCGTATTTTGCCTCCAGCAGGCCGCGGAACATCCGGAATGCGAGCGCGGGCTCGAGCGTTGTGCCGGACTTGGAAACGACGTTGAGGTCAAAATCCAGATCGCCCAGCTCCTCGAGCAGGTGCATCAGTGCATCCGGCGACAGGGAGTTTCCGGCGAAGAGGATCTTCGGGTCGCCGGGCTGCGGATGCGGCCGCAGCAGCTCCACGGCGCCCTTCGCGCCGAGATACGACCCGCCGATGCCCACGACGACGAGCGCCTGCGCGCGGCCGCGGATGCGCGAGGCGGCGGCGAGGATCTGCTTGAGCTCACCGCTTTGGATGCGCCCCGGCAGATCGAGCCAGCCGGTAAATTCCGCACCGGCGCCAGAGTGCTCGAGCAGGGTGCGGTGCGCCCGTGCAGCGGCCGCATAATCCGGTCCTGCTGGGTCAAAAAATCCGGCAGCGCCGGACAGGTCCACTTTGATCATAGTGATACCTTCTCTCATAAAGGATACCACCAGTATACACGATAATCCGGATTTCGCAACCGTTATCTGCACCTCACAGCGCGCGCAGCACCTGCAGCCAGAGATGCGCCGTTGAGATGCGCGCGGCGCCGTCGGGGGCGATGAGCGGGACAACGGTCGTGTCCCCGTCGCTGTCGGTCACGGTCACGGTGCCGACCTGTGCGCCCGGCGGCAGCGGCGCGCACAGGTCTTCATCGAGCGCAATGTCAAACTGCGGCGCTGCCGCGCCCCTGCGCACGATGACGGTGTCCGTGCCGGAGAGCACCGGCTGCACACTGTCGGTCTCGGCCAGACGCACGCGCACGGGCGGGATGACGGTGTTGGCTGCGATGGAGCAGCGCGCGTAGTTGGCAAAGGCATAGTCGAGCAGCGTCCGCGCATCCTGAAAGCGCGCGCTTGAGCTCTCGGCGTGCAGCACGACGGCGATATACTCCGTGCCGTCGCGCTCGGCGCTGGCGGATACGCAGTGCATGGCCTGCTTTGTGTAGCCGGTCTTCAGACCGGTCGCGCCGGGGTAGCCGTGGATGAGCTTGTTGGTGTTTGCGAGCTCGAAGCGCCCGCCGCGCACGGTGTCCATCCAGATGGTCGTGTAGTCGCGGATGCGCGGGTATGCCAGCAGCGCGCGCGACATGACGGCGACGTCCCGCGCGGTCGTGCAGTGCGCGGGGTCGTCGGTCAGACCGGTGGAATTGAGAAAGTGCGTGTTTTCCATGCCGAGCGCCTGCGCGCGCTCGTTCATGCGCCTGACGAAGGCGGCCTCCGAGCCGCAGATATGCTCGGCCATGGCGACGGCGCAGTCGTTGGCGGAGCTCACGGCGATGCACTTTATCATCTCGTCGGCGCTCATCTGCTCGCCCTCCCTGAGCCAGATCTGGCTGCCGCCCATGGCGCACGCGTTGGCGCTTGCGGTGACCACGGTGTCCGCAGAAAGCCGGCCGCTGTCGAGCTGCTCGAAGATGAGCAGCAGCGTCATGATCTTCGTCACGCTGGCAGGGGAGAGACGTTCGTCGGCGTTCTTCTCATAGAGCACCGTGCCGGTCTCGCGCTCGATCAGGATCGCCGACGGCGCTCCGATGCCGAGTTCATCCTCTGCCGGCTGCCCGAGCGCCGCTGCGGGCGTGCACAGCAGCAGTGCCGTCAGCAGCAGGGAGATCCATTGCTTCATGTTATCCGCCCCTTTCGTTGCTTTTCCTTACCAGACTATGCCGCGCCGCGGCGGAAAAGCAGTCCGTGTCCCAACAATCTGCACAGCCTTTTGCACATTGCGGTGTTCAGAGCGTGTCAAGATATGGAGCATCCTGCCGCAAATGCGCGAAAAGCCCGGCATTACCCGCTTGACGCTTCGGGCGCATGATAGTAAAATATAGAGCGATACTGACAGCACCGACAAGCGCCGGCGGGCGCGATGGGGGAGACGGTTTATGAAGCGATTTGATCCGAAAAACAAATACCTCGGCTGGGGCATCACGGCGTTCGGCGTGATCGCGTGCTGCATTCTGTTTTACATGCTGCTGCAGCACGGCAAATCGATCGGTGATGCGATCAGCTCGCTGCTCGGCATCCTCAGTCCGATCATCTGGGGCCTGGTGATCGCCTATCTGCTCTGGCCGCTGACGAAGGTGTTCCAGCGCAAGCTCTTTGAGCCGCTGCTCAAAAAGATCCGGCCGAAAAAGCCGGTGCGCACCTCGCTTGCGCGCGGTCTGTCCGTTGCGCTCTCGATCCTGGTCGCCCTGATCATCATCGCGGCGCTCATCTGGCTCATCATCCCGCAGGTCTACACGAGCGTCGAGAGCATCGTGCTCAACTCGCAGGAGTACTATGATACGATCACCGGCTGGATCAACCGGTTTTTTGACAACTATCCCGAGGTGGAGGAGGTGCTCCTCTCGGCGACCGGGAAAGCTTCCGACAGCCTGCTTGACTGGGCGAAGACCGCGCTGCTGCCGTCCATGGGCAAGGTGGTCACAAGCCTGACGACCGGCATCTATGCCGTCCTGCGCGGCATCCTCAATATGCTCATCGGCTTTGTCGTCGCCTGCTATGTGCTGTCGAATATGGAGCTGTTTCAGGCAAAGTCGAAAATGGTGCTCTACAGCATCTTTTCCGCAGGCGCCTCCAAGCGCATCCTCAAGGCCATCCGCTTCACGGACACGGCGTTCATGGGCTTTATCAGCGGCAAGGTCATTGACTCCGCCATCATCGGCGTCATCTGCTATATCTGCTGTGCGATCATGCGCATGCCGTACGCCGTGCTTGTGAGCGTGATCGTCGGCGTGACGAATGTCATCCCGGTCTTCGGCCCGTTCATCGGCGCCGTGCCGACGGCGCTGATCATTCTGCTTGTCTCGCCGATGAAGTGCCTGATCTACATCATCTTCATCATTGTCCTGCAGCAGATCGACGGCAACATCATCGGCCCGAAGATCCTCGGCAGCTCCACGGGTATCAACGGCTTCTGGATCATGTTCTCCATCCTGCTCGGCGGCGGCCTGTTCGGCTTTATCGGCATGCTGCTGGGCGTGCCGGTGTTCGTCGTGATCTATGCCGGTCTGGAGAAGCTGGTCAATAACGGGCTGAAAAAACGCGGCCTCCGGACGGAGACCGCAGAATATATGAATCTGGATTACATCGACGATGCCACGATGCAGCCGGTGCGCCTCCCGCAGGAGGCACCGGCCGAATCGCTCAAGGACACGAAGGATGATTCAGTGAAGTGACGGGAAGAGGGACTGCTTTGCATCCCGCAGCGCATCGCACAGCGCGTCAACGTCTTCCCGCGTGGTGTAGCGCGAAAAGCTGATGCGCAGCGCGCCGTCGATCACGTTCGCCGGCAGCCCGATCGCCTCAAGAACATGGCTCCGCCCGCCTTTTTTGCAGGCGGAGCTTTTTGATGTGTAGATGCCGCGCGCCTCGAGGAAGTTCATCAAAACTTCGCTCCGGTAGCCGGGCAGGGAGATACTGAGGATGTGCGGCGCGCCGCCGCCGATGACGGTCACGCCCGCCACCTCGGCCGTCAGCCGGTCGATGGCGTGGGCGCGCAGACCGGCCATGGTTTTTGTGGCCTCGGCCATGTTTGCGCTGCCGATCTCGGCCGCGGCGCCGAAGGCGGCGATCTGCGGCGTGGCCTCTGTGCCGGCGCGGATGCCGCGCTCCTGCCCGCCGCCGTGAATGTAGGGCGGCAGCTTCAGACCGTCGCGGATGTAGAGCGCGCCGATGCCCTTGGGCGCGTGGATCTTGTGGCCGCTGACGGTGATGAGGTCGGCGCCGAGCGTCTTGGCCGAAAACGGCACCTTCAAAAAGCCCTGCACGGCGTCCGTGTGCAGCAGGGCGATGCTGTTTTCCGCTTTCAGCATCCGGGCGGCGGCGGCAATGTCGTTGACGGCGCCGGTCTCGTTATTGACCATCATGAGCGACACGAGGATCGTGTCCGGCCGCAGCGCCGCGCGCACACGCTCGAGCGGGATCGCTCCGGTGACGTCCGGCTGCAGGCGCGTGATCTCGTAGCCCTCTTTTTCCAGAAAGTCGAGCGATTTTCGTACCGCATCGTGCTCCACGGCGGAGCTGATGATGTGCCTGCCGCGCCGGCGCATCGACCGCGCGCCGGAGATGAGCGCCCAGTTGTCGCCCTCGGAGCCGCAGGACGTGAAGTATACCTCATCCGGCCGGCAGCCGAGCGCCCTGGCGATCTGACCGCGCGCCTTGTCCACGGCGGCCTTGGCCTCCCGGCCGAGCCTGTAGGTCGTGCTCGGATTCCCGAAGCACTCTGTCATCATATGTACTGCCGCCTCCGCTGCCTCCGGGCAGACACGGGTCGTTGCGGCATTGTCCAGATAAACCATGATCACTTACCTCGATTTGGAGATGTTTTTATGCACTATATTATAACCGCCCTCGGCTGCAAGGTCAACCAATATGAAGCGCAGGCGATCGAAACGCTGCTGCGCCCGCACGGGTTTGCGGCTGCGGGGGAGGGCGATCCGGTCGACCTGATCGTCGTCAACACCTGCGCCGTCACGGCGGAGGGCGGGCGCAAGTCGCGCCAGATGATCCGCAAGCTGCGCGAGGAGCACCCGCAGGCACTGTGCGCCGTGTGCGGCTGCTGGTCGCAGCTCAGCCCCGAGGACGCCGCCGCCATCGGCGCCGACGTCGTGCACGGCAGCGGCAGCAAGCAGGCGTTCGTGGACGATATCCTGCGCGCGTTTCGTGAGCACACGCCCGTCACCTGCGTTGACAATCCGTTCCGGCGCTTTGACTTTGAGCCGCTGCCCGCCGGCGCTGCCTATGGCCGCACGCGCGCGATGCTCAAGATCCAGGACGGGTGCAACAATTTCTGCACCTACTGCGTCATCCCGTATACGCGCGGCCGCATCCGCAGCCTGCCCCTTGAGGAGATGGCGCGGCAGGCGGCGCATCTGGCCGAGGAGGGGTACCGTGAGCTCGTGCTGACCGGCATCGAGATCGCATCCTACGGGCGGGATCTTCCGGGCACGCTGACGCTGGCCGACGCCGTTGAGACGGTGGCCGCCGCCGCGCCGCAGATGCGCCTGCGCCTCGGCTCGATCGAGCCGACGGTCATCACGGAGGATTTCTGTCGCCGTGCCGCCGCAACCGGGCAGGTCTGCCGGCATTTCCACCTGTCGCTGCAAAGCGGCTGTGACCGCACGCTCGCGCGCATGAACCGCAAGTATACGACGGCGGAGTTTCTCGCCTGTGCCGGGCGGCTGCGCCGGTATTTCCCGGGCTGTGCGCTCACGGCGGACATGATCACGGGCTTTCCCGGCGAGACCGAGGAAGATCAGGCGCAGGCCGTGGCGTTTCTGGAGCAGGTCGGCTTTGCGGCCGTGCACGTGTTCCCGTATTCCCGCCGACCCGGCACGAAGGCGGACGCCATGCCGGAGCAGCTGAGCCACGCTGTGAAATCCGCGCGCGCGCACGCCGCACAGCGTGTGGCCGACGGCTGCAGGCAGCGCTACCTTGCGCAGCAGATCGGGCTGATTTTGCCGGTTCTGTTCGAGACGGAGCAGGACGGACGCTGGGTCGGCCACTCGGACAACTATTGTCTGGTCAGCGTCGCGGGGGATGATCTGCGCGGTCTTGTGAAAAATGTCAAAATCTCTGACATTTCCGGACAAATGCTTGTGGGGGATTTGGTTTGACGCGTCATCCGGATGGTGTTAGAATTTTCTCAATCCATGCGGAATGTGCCGCGATGGGTCAATTCTAACGTCGGAGGCGATTCTCGTGACCCGAAAGGAAACATTCAATTTCTCTGCCGGACCGTCGGTGCTCCCCGAGGAAGTGCTGGCGCAGGCACAGGCCGAACTGCTCGATTATCATGGCACGGGTATGTCCGTGATGGAGATGAGCCACCGAAGTCAGGCGTTTTCTGATATTTTCCAGGAAGTGCAGGCGCGCTTTCGCAGCGCGCTGTCCGTGCCGGACACACATGCGATCCTGTTTCTGCAGGGCGGCGGCACGTCGCAGTTTTCCATGATCCCGCTCAATCTGATGGGGGAACACGGCACTGCGGATTACGCCGTGACGGGGCACTTTTCCGGCAGCGCCGCCAAAGAGGCGGAGAAATACGGCAAGGTGCACATCGCGGCGGATACCTCTATCTGCGGCCACACCCGCATCCCGCAGCAGAGTGAGCTGCAGCTCACGGACGGTGCTTCGTATTTTTACTACTGTGCCAACAACACCATCTACGGCACGGAATGGCAGTACGTGCCCGAGACCGGCGCTGTGCCGCTCGCGTGCGATATGTCGTCCGATATTCTCTCGCGCCCTGTAGACGTGTCGAAGTACGGTGTGATCTTTGCCGGTGCGCAGAAGAACATGGCGCCCGCAGGGCTCACGGTCGCGATCGTGGACCGCGCCCTCGCCGGACATGAGCTGCCCGTCACGCCGGTCATGTACAGCTATCAGCGCATGATCGACAAGGACTCGATGTACAACACGCCGCCGTGCTGGAACATCTACATCCTCGGCCTTGTGCTCGCCTGGCTCGAGCGTCAGGGCGGTGTGGAGGGCATGCAGCGGCTCAAGCATGCACGCGCCGCGAAGGTCTATGATTTTCTCGACAACAGCGTACTCTTTCACGCCTGTGCGCAGCCGGGTTCTCGCTCGGACATGAACGTCACGTTCCGTACCGGCGACGATGCGCTCGATAAGGAATTTATCAGCGGCGCCGCAGCGCGCGGACTGCTCAATCTCAAGGGGCACCGTGTTGCCGGCGGTATGCGCGCCTCGCTCTACAACGCCATGCCGATGGCGGGCGTGGATGCGCTCGTCGATTATCTGAAACAGTTTGAGGTGGATCACCATGTATAACATAAAGACCATGAACCGCATTTCCCCCTGCGGCCTGCAGAAGCTGGAAGCACGCGGCTGCACCGTCGGGGAAAACGTCTCCGATCCGGACGGCCTGATCCTGCGCTCAGCAGACCTGCATGACTACGCGTTCGAGCCGAGCCTGATCGCCATTGCGCGCTCCGGCGCCGGCACGAACAACATCCCGCTGGACGAATGCTGCCGCCGCGGCATCGTCGTCTTCAACTCGCCCGGCGCGAACGCCGAGGCGGTCAAGGAGCAGATCCTCTGCTCACTTGTGCTCTCATCGCGCGATGTGCTCGGCAGCATCGACTGGGTCAAGGGGCTCAACGGCCGGGGCAAAGACATTCCCGCGCTCGTCGAGAAGGGCAAGTCGCAGTTTGCCGGTCCCGAGCTCATGGGCAAGACGCTCGGTGTGATCGGCCTCGGTGCGATCGGCGCGCTGATCGCCAACGCTGCCGTGTCGCTTGGCATGACGGTCTGCGGTTATGACCCGTACCTGTCCGTGGATGCCGCGTGGCGTCTGTCGCGCGATGTCAAGCACGAGGTGAATCTCGACGGCATCTATGCCAAGGCCGACTATATCAGCATCAACGTTCCGTATACGGATACGACGTTCCATATGCTCGATGCCAAGGCGTTTTCCAAGATGAAGGACGGCGTGCGCATCATCAACGAGTCGCGCGCCGAGATCGTGGATGACGACGCCATGCTCGCCGCCATCGCCTCCGGCCGTGTCGGGAAATATGTCACGGACTTCCCGAACGAGAAGGTCGTCGGCGTGGACAACATCATCGCCCTGCCGCATCTGGGCGCCTGCACGCCCGAGAGCGAGGAGAAGTCCGCGGTCATGGCTGCGCGCGAGCTGTATGACTACCTTGCCAACGGCAACATCAAAAACTCCGTCAACTTCCCGGACGCGACGCTCGAGCGTATGGGCGTCAGCCGCGTGTGCATCCTGCACCAGAACGTGCCGACGATGCTCAATCAGTTTCTCGAGATCGCCTGCAGCACCGGCCTGAACGTGGAGAACATGATCAACAAGGCCTATGGCGCGTATGCCTATGCCATGATGGATCTCAACGGACATCTTGACGATGACCAGATCGCAAGGATCGACCGCATCCCGGAGGTCATCCGTGTGCGCGTGGTGTAACGGAATATGAAAACAGCCGCTCCCGGTCGGGAGCGGCTGAGACTGTCAAAAAAGTACTACTTTTTTGACAAAGAGTTTGCGGCCTGACTGCAGCGCACTCGCTGTCCGCCGGAGGCGGACGGCTCGCACGTTTGCAGGCCGAGAGGTATTTTCTTCGACGCACATGTCGCCGAAGAAAATGATTGGACTTTCTTTCGCCGCGCCATTGGCGAAAGGCTATGAGGTTTTTTGATAAATTGAGCCGCTCCCGGTTGGGAGCGGCTGTTTTGCACTTGAGGGCTGTTTACTTTTTCTTCGCCGACACGGACTCGGCAAATTCGCGGATCTGCGGCACCTTGCTCAGCGCAAAGTACAGCGCCAGACCGCCCGCAACGCCGACGGCGGCCTGACAGGCGTTGCCCGGGATCTCGCCGGCGGCGGCCAGACCGTAGCCGAGGACAAGGTCCTCAAACACGAAGTAGCCCAGCACCATGATGATCTCGCCGCAGACGGCGCTCAGCAGCGCAAAGCCGAAGCTTTTCTTGCGGCAGGCGCGGAAGATCAGCGCCGCGACCACGGCAGCGCACCCTTTGACGACGAGCGTGCCAGGGGCATAGCTCATATAACCGGAGATCACGTCCGCGAGGCCGGAGCCAAAGCCCGCAGCCACGCCGCCGTAGAGCGGACCTGCCAGCAGGGCGGCGAGCACGACCACGATATCGCCGGCATTGAGATAACCGCCGGTGACGGTCGGGATCTTGATGACGAGGGTGGCCACGCAGCACAGAGCCATAAGCATGGCGGTGTAGACGAGATTCCTGAGTTTCTGATTCATATCTATCCTCTTTTCCATGTAGTGTGATAAGGATACGATATTCGACGCAAATGTGCAAGGGTTGAGTTCAACGAAAAAAGCTGGTATACTGTTGCAAGAAATGGAGGATATGACCATGACCAAGAAGCTGTACGATCTGGACAGCCACCGGCGCGATTTTTCTGCCGTGGTGCTCCGCTGCGCCCCGGACGGAGAGCGCTATGCCGTGGTGCTGGACCAGACCTTGTTTTTCCCGGAGGGCGGCGGGCAGCCGGCGGATACCGGTGTGCTCGGAGGCGCGCGCGTGCTGGACGTGCAGATCACACCGGAAGCGATCGTGCACTATACCGATGCGCCGCTCACGCCCGGCGAGCAGGTGTATGGAGCGATCGACTGGCCGCAGCGCTTCCGGCGCATGCAGGGACACTCCGGCGAGCATATCATCTCGGGGCTCATCCACAGTGAATACGGCTTTGACAATGTCGGCTTCCATCTCGGGGAAGACACGATCACGATGGACTATAACGGCGAGCTCACATGGCCTCAGCTCATGCACATCGAGCATCTTGCCAACGAAGCCGTCTACCGCAACGTGCCGGTCCGGACGGAGTACCCGTCGCCGGAGCGGCTGGCGCAGATGACCTATCGCAGCAAGCTCGACCTCACGGAGGATGTGCGCATCGTGACGGTCGAGGGTTACGATGTCTGCGCCTGCTGCGCGCCGCACGTGTCCTGTACGGGCGAGATCGGCGCGATCAAGTTCACGTCCGTCATGCGCCACCGCGGCGGCGTCCGTGTGACGATCCTGTGCGGCGCGGACGCGCAGACGGATTATCGGGAAAAGAGCGCGCAGGTCGCGGCGCTCTCGGCGCAGCTGTCCGTGCGGCAGGCGGATGTTGTCCCGGCTGTGCAGCGCCTGCTCGATGAGATCGCGCAGCTCAAGGCTGCGGCCGCAGAGCTTGAGCACCGGCTCAATGCGCAGCGTCTGCAGCTGCTGCAGGAGACGCCCGGCAGCATCTGCGTCATCGACCGCTTTGACGATCCGGTCGCCATGCGTGAATTCGTCAATGCCGGCATGCTGCTCGCCGGCGGCGTCTGTGCCGCTTTCACCGGCAGCGACGCGGAGGGCTATCGCTATATCATCGGCAGCCGCGCGCTTGATCTGCGCGCCGAGGCAAAGGCCATCAACGCGGCCATCGGTGGCCGCGGCGGCGGCAAGCCCACCATGATCCAGGGCTCGTGCACCGCACCGGCGGACGCGATCAAGGCTTTTTTCGCCGCTTACCCCGGGAAATAAAATGTACATCATTGCTCAGTTAAAACAGGGCCGCGGAATTTCCGCGGCCCTGCTCAGTATGTCAATAACCTCGTAGAGTTTCGCCGCCGGAGCGGCGAAAGAAAGTTCAATCATTTTCTTCGGCGACATGTGCGTCGAAGAAAATACTGCTCGGCCTGCAAACGTGCGCGCCGTCCGCCCAAGGCAGACGGTGCGTGCGATGCAGTCAGGCCGCAAGCCCCTTTGTCAAAAAGTAATACTTTTTGACAGTCTCAACAGGGCCGCGGAATTTCCGCGGCCCTGCTTTTTGGTTGCTCAAGATGGTCGGCAGCTTACTGCATGCCGTTTTCGTAGGCGGCGATCATCTTCTTGACCATCTGACCGCCGATGCTGCCGGCCTGACGGGACGTCAGATCACCGTTGTAGCCCTGCTTGAGGTTCACGCCCATTTCGGCGGCGGCCTCCATTTTGAAGCGGTTCATCGCCTCGCGGGCATTGGGGTTGACCAGATTGCTGCTGTTGGAAGTAGCCATTTCGTTTTCCATCTCCTTTTCTCGTTTTGGGTTTCTTGACCCGCTCCTATTTTTTGCGGAGCATGCGAAAGTATACAGTGCGGCAATATGCAATTTCTGCATGCTGATTTTTTCGTGTTCTGCTTTCAGTGACCGTTTTATTGGACATATCGTGCTGTATATTAGAGACAGAAACCGATCCCGCTATGCGAGTGGATGATCCTGATCCGGAAGGGAGATGTGCAGCATGTATTTTCTGCTGTTGCTGGTGCTTGTGCCCGTTTGCGCGTTCGCCGCGCTCATGAAACGCTATAAATGACCACCGTGCGTGAATGTGCCACACGCGCTGGCAATTTGTCTGTGCGTGTCGATATAACTTGTATTGCAAATGATGTCAATGTATAATTGGAATCATCAGCCATTGCGTGTGCTGACAGGAAAGATGTGATGAAGATGACATGTGAGACAGCGAATGGCGTTTGCAGCGAACGCCGTTATGATACAGCGGAAGAAGCGGGACGTGTTGCGCGCGCCGTGCGCACGTTGGTCGCCAAGACCGCGCCGGATGATGGGCAGCTCTGGCTGCCGCTGCTGATCCACCTGCGTGATACGGCGGCGGTTATGGAATATCTGACGGCATATTGGCTGCCGGAGCAGTATTGCGTGAGCCTTGGTATGTGCCGTGACGAGTTTTTCCGCTTGGCGATCCGGGCGGCGCTGCTGCACGACATCGGGAAAGCAACCCCGGATTTTCAGCGAAAAATCACACTTGAGCGGCCGGAATTGCGCCAACGTCTGGAAGCGGCCGGTCTGGAGATACGGTTCCAAAAGGGAAAGCAGCTGGATGTGCATCTCCCGCATGCGGCTGCCGGTGCGGAGATCCTGCGCAGCGAGGGATTCACGGATGACCTTGCGGCCGTCGTCGGCGCACATCACGGCAGGACCGAAGATGATATGCTTACCGGCTATTGTGAGAATACACCTATGGCGTTCGGCTGGAGCGGTTCGGGTGACAGCAATACGCTGTGGGGCTCGGTGCAGCGGTATATTATCCGCTGGGCGGAGGATACGCTCGGATGTGGGGCACCGGCGCGTGATGCTGCGTGTTCGGTGACGGCGCAGATGGCGCTGAGCGGCCTGGTGATCATGGCAGACTGGATCGCCAGCAACACGGCATATTTCCCGCTCATCTCTATGGACGAGCTGCCGGACGGTTACGATCCGCGCCGCGCCGAGCGGGCGCTGCAGAAGCTGGATCTGCCGCAGCCGTGGAACGTCTCTGCCGACTGGAGCACGGGGGACTATTTTCAGCGGCGTTTCGGCTTTGCGCCCAATCTCGTCCAGCAGCAGGTGGAGCAGGTTGCGGGGACAATGAAAACGCCGGGTGTGATGATCCTTGAGGCACCGATGGGACACGGCAAGACGGAGGCGGCGCTGGCCGCAGCCGAGATCCTGATGAATCGCTTTGGCCTGGGCGGAGCTGCGTTTTTCCTCCCGTCTCAGGCGACATCGAATGCGATGTTTACCCGCATGACGCAGTGGGCACGGCACCAGCCGGACGCAATGCGGGTCGCGGTGGAGCTGGCGCACGGGCAGGCGGAGATGAACGCAGAATTTGCATGCCTGGCATCCGGGTGCGTACAGATCGAGCAGGGTGAAACGGATGCCGATCCGCTGCAGACCCATGCTTTCTTCCGCGGCCGAAAGACAAAGCTGCTGGCAAATCTGGTGGTCGGTACGGTGGATCAGCTGCTGATGGCTGCGCTGAACCGAAAACATGTGATGCTGCGCCAGCTTGGCCTGACCGGTAAGGTGGTCATTCTGGACGAGTGCCATGCCTATGACGCGTATATGAATACCTATCTGGATCGCGTGCTGAACTGGCTGGGTGCTTATCATGTGCCGGTGATCCTGCTGTCGGCCACGCTCCCGGGACGGCGCAGAGCGGAGCTGCTGCGCGCCTACCTTGGGTCAAATAAGCCGCCGGATGCGGCGATCGCCGCGTGTCAGGACTATCCGCTGCTGAGTTGGACGGAGGATGAGACGGTACATATGGCCGGTGCCTCTGCGCAGGGCGCAGGGCGCACCGTCTGCGTGCAGCGCGTGGAGCAGGCGCAGGCGCTTGCGGCAGCGGGTGAGGCACTCAGGGACGGCTGCGTCGGACTGATCGTCAATACCGTCAAGCGGGCGCAGATGCTGCGCGAGATGCTGCGCCAAGCTTATCCGGATGCAGTGATTCTGATGGATCACTCGCGCTTTCTGGCGCCGGATCGGCTGGAGCATGAGCAGGAGATCTTACGGCGCGTCGGCAAGACATCAGATGCGCAAGTGCGGCGCGGCGTGCTGGTGATCGGCACGCAGGTGCTGGAACAGTCGTTGGATCTGGATTTTGACCTGCTGATCACAGATCTGTGCCCGATGGATCTGCTGCTGCAGCGCATCGGCCGTCTGCACCGGCATACACGCACCAGACCGCAGGGGCTGGAAACACCGCGCTGTCTGGTCATGGGCGCGCTCGGAGAATTGGATGCCGGAAGCCGGGCTGTGTACGGGGACTATCTCTTGCTGCGCACGCGGCGGCTGCTGCCGGAACGTATTTGTTTACCGGAGGATATTTCTCCGCTTGTGCAGCGGACCTACGATGCGGTGCGCTTTCCGCCGGAGCCGGGCGAGGATGCCGGTGAGGCATATGAAGACTATCAAAATGAGCAGAAGCGCCAAAAGCGTAAGGCTGAGGTTTATCTGCTGGCGCAGCACGACGTCTATGATTCGCTTGTCGGTATGATGGATGACATCGACCGGTTTACGGATCTTCAGGCGCAGGCGGCGGTCCGTGACGGGACGGCAGCTGTTGAGGTTCTGGTCGTGCAGCGGTCGGAAGACGGTATGCTGCTGCTCTCCGGTGCACAAAAGGGGACGCTCCTGCGCGCGGATACCCAGCCAAGCGCCGATGAGGCGCGCTGGATCGCGGCACAGCGTCTGCGGCTGCCGTCGAATTTCAGCGCGCGATACTGTGTGGATACAGTGCTGAAAGCGCTTGAGGATCAAACACGTCAGTCTCTGCCGCTGTGGCTGCAGGCACCGATGCTGAAAGGCGAACTGTTTTTGATCTTGGATGCGGCCGGTACAGCGCAGCTGGCCGGTAAGACACTGCGATATGACCCGCAAGTCGGATTAACAGAAGAGGAGGAGACGCATGGAACAAATGGAATTCAACCTGCTGAATGAGCCTTGGATCCGGGTGATGACCGAGGACTGTGCGGTTGAGGAATGCTCACTGATGCAGGTGCTCTTAAACAGTCACCGGTATCAGCGGCTGGCAGGCGAACTGCCGACACAGGATGTGGCGCTTTTGCGCCTGCTGCTGGCGATCCTGCAGACGGTGTTCTACCGCGTAGACCCGGAGGGGGACAATGACCCGATCGAGGATCGCAGGGCTGCCGTCCGGCGCTGGCAGACGTTGTGGAATGCCGGACGTTTTCCGGAGCAGCCGATCCGGACATACCTGGAGACATGGAAGGATCGCTTCTGGCTCTTTCATCCGGAGCACCCGTTTTATCAGGTACCGGCTGCGGCAGTGGGGACGGCTTATACTGCAGCCAAACTCAACGGTGAGCTCTCGGAGAGCAGCAACAAGGTTCGCCTGTTTCCGGTTCGGGCTGGCTTGCAGAAAACGCGCATGAGCTATGCGGAGGCTGCACGCTGGCTGCTGTATTTGAATGGGTTTGATGATACGTCGTCAAAGCCGAAAGGAAAAGGATTGCCTTCTCCCGGCGCTGGTTGGCTTGGAAAATTGGGGCTGTTTTTTGCAGAAGGCAGCACCCTCTTTGAAACGCTGATGCTCAACCTTGTGCTGCTGCGGGAAGATCGGACGATCTGGAGCGAACCGCACCCGATCTGGGAACGGGAGCACCCAAAGAGTGACGAACGAACAGAGATCGTAATTCCTGATAACCAAGCGGAGCTTCTGACACTGCAGTCTCGCCGCCTTTTGCTTGAGCGGGATGAAAACGGCGTGTCCGGATATCGTCTTCTCGGCGGAGATTTCTTTCCGAAGATCAATGCGACGGCTGAGCAGATGACCGTTTGGGAGCGAAGAAAAGGCAAGGCTAACGAGCCGCCTTATGATCAACCGAAGCGCATGGATCCGGAACGGCTGATGTGGCGTGATTTCGGCATCATTACGGGAGCGGAGGGCATGGGCAGAGCTCCGGGGATCGTGAGCTGGATTACACTGCTCAAAAAGGAACGCGTTTTGGAGCGAAATCAGATGATCCATTTTCGCACTGCCGGGGTCAAGTATGGCGATAAGGATTTTTTTGTGGAGGATATCCTCCGAGACTATCTGGACTTTCGGGTCGGCCTCCTGGATAACGGCGGCAGGATGTGGTCTGCGCTGATCGGACAGGAAATTGAGACGACCGAACGCGCCGCGTGGCTCGTCGGCAAGCTTGCGGAAGGAATATTCAAGGCCGAAGGCGGATTGCCGGACAGTGCAACGCAGGCGGCGAGCGTTCGACGTGCGGCGCAGGAGTTTTATGCTGCGGTTGATCTGCCGTTTCGCGATTGGCTCTGCTCCATTGACCCGGCTCTGGGAGATGCCGAGGAGCTGCGTGCCGAGAAATCTTTGCAGTGGCATGAAACGGGTTACCGGATCGCGCTGCAGCAGGGCAAGCAGATGGTGCGGGATGCGGGCGAGTCAGCGTTTACAGGGCGGTGGATGAAGGATAAGAAGACGGATCGGGAGACCTTCTTGTCATCTTCCGTAGAGTATGACCGCTTTGTAGGGAGCATTCGCAAGTGCTTTCAGATAACGAGACCAAATGAGGAGGTAGCTGATGAGTGACCAAAAAGCAAAGGTGAAAAGCTACGTGCGCAGACGGCTGGAATCGTGGCAGCATGAGTCCAATCCGCACCTGATCCGTGCGGATCTGGCAAATCTGCGCCGCGGCATCGGAAAAGCGCCCGGAGACCTGCCGGAGCTCTGGGGGCTGCTGTTTCGGGACTTTCCGGAGGAGCTGATGAGCGGCACCGGCGAGCCGACCTGGGCTGAATGGGCGGTGTCGGGCGCGCTGACGCTGTATGCGCTGCATCAGCAGGGCGCGCAGCGGCCGATGCACACGGACGGGCAGCGTTTGGGCATGGCGATCCGGAGGCTTGCCGGAAATGACACGGATCGGCTCAAGGCGGTGCAGCGGAGATTCAATGCCTTCGCCACTGCGCGGAGCATGCCGGAGTGCCTGCACCATCTGCGCGGACTGATCCAGCTTCTGAGAAGCGAGGACATTCCGCTGGATTATGTGGAGCTGGCCGGAGATTTGTACGAATTCCAGACGCCGGACGGAGCTGCAAGAGTTCGTCTGCGCTGGGGACAGGATTTTTACCGGAATGTGTTCCGGACTGAACAGGGAAAGGATGACGACCATGCATAACAACGAGAGAATTTACGTAGACGTCCATGTACTTCAGACCGTTCCGCCGAGCTGTGTGAACCGCGATGATACCGGCAGCCCGAAGACCGCTGTCTATGGCGGCGTGACGCGCGCCAGAGTGTCCAGTCAGGCATGGAAGCACGCTATGCGCCTGAAATTCCGGGAGATGCTCTCGGCGGGCGATGTCGGCCGGCGGACAAAGCTGGTGGTCGATCTCATCGCCGGAAAGATTCTGGAGCTGCAGCCTGAGCTCTCTGAGAAAAAGGCGCAGCAGCTGGCGCAGAAGGTGCTGGAGGCTGCCGGCGTGAAGGTCAAAGAGGACAAGGAAAAACTCAAAACGGGTGCGCTGTTTTTCATCAGCCCCGGTCAGATCCAGGCACTGGCGGAGATCGCTCTGCAGCCGGAGGACGGAAAGCTCGACAAAGCGGCTTGCCAAGCTGCGCTCAAGACGCTTCCGACGGTGGACTTGGCGCTCTTCGGACGCATGGTTGCCGACGATCCGTGCCTGAACTTCGATGCGGCGGCACAGGTCGCGCACGCGATCTCGACGCATGCCGTGGAGAATGAGTATGATTATTTCACGGCTGTGGATGACTGCGCGCCGGAAGACAATGCCGGAGCGGGACATCTGGGTACGGTGGAATTCAATTCGTCCACGCTGTATCGCTATGCGACCGTGAACGTTGGAGACCTCCGGAAAATGCTCGGTCAAAAGACGCCGGAGGCAGTGCGTGTGTTCGTGGAAGCGTTCATCCGCAGCATGCCCACCGGCAAGCAGAATACGTTTGCCAACTGGACGCGGCCGGATGCTGTGTATGTGACCGTGCGCAAGGATCAGCCGATCAATCTGGCCGGCGCGTTTGAAAAACCTGTTCGCGCGGGGAGCGCCGGTTATGTGGACGGCTCGATCCGTGCGCTGGTGGCCTACGCGCAGGAGACGTATGCAGACTTCGCTTCGGCACCGGTGCTCTCGCTCGCCGTTGGCAGCGGCCTGGAGGCGCTGGCCGAGCCGTGCTCCGTGAACGCGCTTCTGGATGCATTGGAGGCGTGGCTGCAGGGCGGTGAGGAGCAGCAATGAGTACGCTGCTGTTGCGCTTAGCCGGACCGATGCAGTCCTGGGGGACGGACTCGAAATTCGATGTTCGGCGCACGGGACGCGAGCCGAGCAAGAGCGGCGTGATCGGTCTGGTCGCGGCGGCGATGGGCATCGCGCGGCAGGATCGCCAGACGCTGCAGACGCTCAACAGTCTCCGTTTTGGCGTGCGCGTTGACCGTGAGGGTGCGCTGCTGCGTGATTTTCATACTGCGCGGCCGGAAAAGGGCACGCCGTATGTGACCTACCGCGATTATCTCACGGACGCGGAATTCGTGGCCGGGCTGGAGAGCGCCGATCACGCGCTGCTCGCACAGATCGCACAGGCACTGCAAGCTCCGGCGTTCCCGCTGTATCTGGGGCGCCGCTCCTGCCCGCCGGTCGGCAGCGTGTTTTTGAAGATTTCGGATGAGCCGCTGGAGGCGGCGCTGTGCGCCGACGCACCGCCGGGCGCAACGCGCCTTGTGCTGGATGCTGCGGCGGGTGAGCCGGGCGGGCTTGTGCGCGACGTTCCGCTGTCGTTTGATCCGGCGCGCCGGGAGTATACGTACCGCCGCGTGACCGAGCGCGTGCTGCATGGCGCGGCGGAACATGATCCCATGGCGGAATTGGAGGACACGATATGTACCTGACGCAAATGCTTTTGGATCAGAAAAATCGTCAGACGCTGGCCGCGCTGGCGTCGCCAAGCAAATTTCACGGGGCGATCGAGGCGGCGTTTCCCGGCCCGAGGCAGCGAAACCTCTGGCGGATCGACAGCCGCGCCGGTCAGAAATATCTCCTGCTCCTCAGTGAGACGCCGCCGGATCTCACGCAGGCTGCGGCTCAGTTTGCGCCGCCGGGTGAGCATTGGCAGACAAAGTTGTACGATCCGCTGCTCTCCCGTATTCTGCCGGGCAGCCGCTGGCAGTTTCGCCTGTGCGCCAACCCGACATACAGCGTCCCGGCGGGGCCGGGGCAGCGCGGGCGCGTCTGCGCGCACAGTACCACGGAGCATCAGCTTGCATGGCTGCGAAAGCAGAGCGAAAAGCACGGCTTTGTCTTGCGGGATGATGCGTACACGGTTACAAACGTGAAGTGGTATCGCTTTAAAAAAGGCAGTACAGGCAGCCGCGTGACCTTCCTGGCCGTTACCTATGAGGGAATGCTGGAGGTTCAGGATCCGGAGCGCTTTCGTGCTGCGCTCTGCTGCGGCATCGGCTCGGGCAAGGCCTATGGCGCGGGGCTCATGACATTGGTCGGGGCGGGGCAGCAGCATGGCTGACCTGCCCGGCATGATCCGCCCGGAGCTTCAGGCGCTGCCGCAGATCGGCGATCGCATGACGTTTCTCTACTTTGAGCACTGTGTTCTGAACCGTCAGGACAGCGCCATTACCGTGACGGATGACCGCGGGACAGTCTTTGTGCCCGCGGCTGCAATCAGCGTGCTGCTCCTTGGGCCGGGGACAAAGGTGACGCACCGCGCCATGGAACTCATCGGGGACGCCGGCGTCAGTGTCCTCTGGGTAGGGGAGCATGGTGTGCGCTATTATGCCGGAGGCCGGGCGCTGACGCATAAGGCCGGTCTGCTGATCCGGCAGGCTGCGCTGGTCAGCAATACGCGTCTGCGCCTCGGCGTGGTGCGGCAGATGTACAGTATGCGCTTTCCCGGTGAGGATGTATCCGCGTTGACGCTTCAGCAGCTTCGCGGCAGGGAGGGCGCGCGCATCCGCAGCGTCTACCGGCGTGCGGCGAAGCAGTGGAATGTCCCGTGGAGCGGGCGGACATATGACCCGGAGAATTTTGACGGCGGCGATGCAGTCAATCAGGCGCTGTCTGCCGGGCATGCCTGTTTATATGGGGCTGCGCACGCGGTCATTCAGGCGCTCGGCTGTTGCCCGGGACTGGGGTTTGTCCATACGGGGCATGAATGCTCTTTCGTCTATGACATTGCGGATCTGTATAAGGCGGACATTACGATTCCGCTGGCGTTTGAATTGGCGGCCACGGTCGACAGCGAAAACATCGGCAGCGAAATGCGCCGCCGAACGCGCGACGCTATGGTTCAGCATCATCTCATGGAGCAGATGGTGCGCGACATCAGAACCCTGCTCTCGGACGATGAAGAGCGGCCTGAGGACGACAATGCGGTCTATCTTTGGGACGATAAGCGCGGACAGGTGGCCAACGGCCGCCTGTACGGTCCGGAGGGCGAGCCATGATCGTTGTGACGGTGACGGATTGCCCGCCGCGCTTGCGCGGTGACCTGTCAAAATGGCTGCTTGAGATCAATACCGGCGTCTATGTCGGTCAGTTGAATCCCCGTGTGCGGGAGGAACTGTGGAAGCGGATCTGCAAGCACCTTCCCAGAGGCCGGGCAACAATGGTGTATTCGGCGAATAACGAGCAGCGGATGTCGTTTCATGTCCACAACACGACGTGGCAGCCCGCTGACTATGAGGGCATCACGCTGATGCGCCGACCACTTGCAGCGCCGCTTCCGGAAGGGGAGAGGCCGCCGCTGAGCAAGGCGGCGCTCATCCGGATGGATCGAAGCAAACAATCGGCCAAGCAGCGCCGTGCCAAACAGCTCGGTTACGTTGTGATCGATGTGGAAACCACGGGGCTTGACAGCAGCACGAGCGAAATACTGGAGCTGGGTGCGATCCGCGTGATCGATCACGAGGTCGCGGACACATTTTCCGCTCTGGTGCGGCCTGAGCAGCCGATTCCTGAGAAGATCACGTCACTGACCGGCATCACGCAGGACATGGTGTCGGCGCAGGGCGCTGCGCTGCAGCCGCTGTTGGAGCAGTTTTGGGCATTTGTCGGCCAAAGCCCTGTGATAGGGCACAATCTGGATTTTGATCTGGCATTTTTGAAAAAGGCAAGCATGCGCTTTGGGCTCTCCTTGCCGAATGTGCCTGTCCGTGATACGCTGAAGCTTGCGCGCAGAAAGCTGCGCGATCTGCCGGATCATCGGCTGAGCACACTCTCCGCATATTTTGGCATCGAGCATGCGCAGCAGCACCGTGCGCTTCCGGACTGCATCGCAACGTTTCAGGTCTATGAGAAACTGAATGAAATCTGACGGCAATGGGATCAAAAGTCCTTATTTTTTAAGGCTTTCTTTAGTCTTTTCCCCGCACACGCGGGGGTGATCCTGCGGGAGCAGCAGAAATCCTAATCGGAAAAACCTTTTCCCCGCACACGCGGGGGTGATCCCAGCTTTGGCCTTCTTCTTGGGGTCGATGATGTCTTTTCCCCGCACACGCGGGGGTGATCCTATTTATGGAAAACGTAAAGGACCCCATGACTACTTTTCCCCGCACACGCGGGGGTGATCCTCAGTGGGACTTTCTTCATTGCCTGTCTGGGCACTTTTCCCCGCACACGCGGGGGTGATCCCATACATCTACAAAGACATAGAGAAGGAAAACGCTTTTCCCCGCACACGCGGGGGTGATCCCTCACCCCCACAAAGCTAACAGATTGGTTCGGCCTTTTCCCCGCACACGCGGGGGTGATCCCCACCCACGACAGCATGGTCTGGAATGCTGCCTCTTTTCCCCGCACACGCGGGGGTGATCCCCAGATCACGATTATGGAATCCGCTTCTGGCAACTTTTCCCCGCACACGCGGGGGTGATCCCGACACCGGCGATGCCGGAACATCTGAAAACAGCTTTTCCCCGCACACGCGGGGGTGATCCCTCATAGTGGTATGTGTAACATCCTTCGTCGGTCTTTTCCCCGCACACGCGGGGGTGATCCCTCGATGCCATAATATTCGGGCTGCGAATTACCCTTTTCCCCGCACACGCGGGGGTGATCCCTCGGACTACTTCTCTTATAATAGGGGTATAAACTTTTCCCCGCACACGCGGGGGTGATCCTAAGGTATAATATAAGCAGGAGGTGGATAACTTCTTTTCCCCGCACACGCGGGGGTGATCCTGTGGAAGATCTGCCGGTGGCGGAGCTGTATGCCTTTTCCCCGCACACGCGGGGGTGATCCCTCAACGAAAGGGATATTCGCATGATGTGTATTCTTTTCCCCGCACACGCGGGGGTGATCCTGAGCAGGGCTGCCGCGATCTGCACAAGGTTTTCTTTTCCCCGCACACGCGGGGGTGATCCTGAAGTACAACAGTGTTGAGGAATGGAAGGCGGCTTTTCCCCGCACACGCGGGGGTGATCCCCTGTGATCGTGCGCGACGTGGACGGCATCCGGCTTTTCCCCGCACACGCGGGGGTGATCCCACAGCGAAGTTCTTCTTGCTGTTGTTCAGATCCTTTTCCCCGCACACGCGGGGGTGATCCCATCGTCCGACAATACGCTCTGATGTGTGCTGTTGACAATGCTCAAAAAACCAGCTATACTTATTTTGGCAGCCTTGATAGGGTAACTCCCTGGGATTTCGTGTCCGCCTGGCTGCTATTTTTGCCTCTCTTTTCCCCGCACACGCGGGGGAGCGGAGGCTGTTTCTTCGGTTAACGGAAAAACCCACGGTGCAAATCGCACCGTGGGTTTTCGTATTGCGAGCTTAAAACCAATGTCCCATTACAGTTTGCTCACGGACACTGCGGCGGTCTGCGTTTGCTCGCGCTGGATGCCGCAGAGCTCCCGCAGTCTGGCGGCCACCTTCGGCCCCTTGTACAGCCTTGTGTCCTCAAACGGCAGGAACGCTTCCTGTCCGTCCGCGGTCACATAGCGGATGATGAAGAAAAACTTCCGAACCTTCTTTTCCTTCTTGCCGAGGCCGCTGAGCGCGCCGATAACAGCGCCGGTGCTCCCAAACAGCAGACCGCCGGCGAACGCCCGCGCGATGGGCGATTTCTCCTGCTGCTGCAGCTGTATCTCCGAACCGTAAAAAACGTCGGTGATCTGACTGTAGGCGAGTGTCGCCGTGTCCTTGTTTCCCACGGCGTTTTGCAGCTCCAGATGATCGGTAAAGAGCGCGACGTCCACCGCGTTGCCTTTCCTGAACTGACCGAGATCTGTCTCAATGCTGAAATAATCGCTGATGATGCTGCCTTTTTTGCTTCTTAAGAATCCCATAGCTGTGCCTCCGTTCGCTGTACCTGCATTTTACAGTTTTTCTGCGCATTCTGCAAGACCCGATTTGAAGCCCGCTCCCGCCGCAGGTACGACTGCGCGCATGAATGCGCGCCCGGCTGCGCGCTGCGAAACCGAAACTTGACACAGGGCGCCAAACGGTATAAAATTTAGCATGCTATTTTGGCATCTTGTACGTATTTGCAGGACGCCGGCATAGGAACGAGATACGAAGGATTTTTATAGAATCATAAGGAGAACCGACTATGTGTGGAATTGTTGGATACGTCGGCGCGCAGCAGGCTGCGCCGATCCTTCTTGAGGGGCTGCAGAAGCTCGAGTACCGCGGCTATGACTCGGCCGGCATCGCCGTGCTCGACGGCAGCACGATCGAGCTTGCCAAGGCATGCGGCGAGATCAAGAATCTGCTGGCCAAAACGCATGACGGCAGCGACCTTCACGGCTATATCGGCCTCGGCCACACGCGCTGGGCAACGCACGGCGCGCCGACGGAGGCGAACGCGCACCCGCATGTGAGCAACGACGGCAAGTTTGCCATCGTGCAAAACGGCATCATCGAAAACTTCATGGAGCTGCGCGAGATGCTGCAGGCCAAGGGCTTCGTGTTCCACAGTGAGACGGACACGGAGGTCATTGTCCACCTGCTGGATATGTATTACACCGGCGACGGCAATCTGAAGGACACCGTCATGAAGACGCTCGGCCGTCTGGAGGGCAGCTATGCGATCGGCATCCTATGCGCCGACTGCCCGGAGCAGATGTTCCTCGCGCGCAACGGCTGCCCGCTGATCATCGGCGTCGGCGCGGGCGAAAACTTCTTTGCCTCTGACGTGACGGCGCTTGTGTCGCACACGAAAAATGTGGTCTATCTCGACGACGGGGAGCTCGCCGAGGTGCGCGCCGACGGCTACACCGTCTTTGACTGCACCGGTAAGCCTGTGCAGAAGCCCGTCTCCCGCGTCGCATGGGACATCGAGGCGGCCGAGAAGGGCGGCTACGAGCACTTCATGCTCAAGGAGATCATGGAGCAGCCGCGCGCCATCAAATCCACGCTCGACCCGCGCGTGAAGGATCACCGCGTCGTGTTTGACGAGCTGAAGATGACCGAAGAGCAGCTCATGGGCTTCAACAAGATCATGATCACGGCCTGCGGCTCGGCATTTTATGCCGGTCAGGCGGGCAAGTACGCGCTCGAAAAGCTCACGCACATCCCGGTCGATGCCGACCTTGCCAGTGAGTTCCGCTACCGTGACCCGATCGTGGACGAGCACACGCTCATGATCATCATCTCGCAGTCCGGCGAGACGGCGGACACCATTGCCGCCATCCGCGAGGCGCAGTCCAAGGGCGCGTATGTGCTCTCGATCGTCAATGTCGTCGGCAGCACGATCGCCCGCATCTCGGACGACGTCATCTATACATGGGCCGGTCCGGAGATCGCCGTCGCGACCACGAAGGGCTACACCACGCAGGTGTCAGTGCTGTATCTGCTGGCGCTCTATCTGGGCGAGAAGCGCGGCTGCCTGAGCAGGGAAGAGGCGGCAAAGCTCACGGACGACCTCATGATCCTGCCGCAGATGGTGCAGCGCGCCATCGATCTCAACCCGCAGATCGCGCAGCTTGCCGAGCGCTATAAGAATAACCCGTCGCTGTTTTTCATCGGCCGCAATGTGGACTATGCCGTCTGCATGGAGGGCTCTTTGAAGCTCAAGGAGATCTCCTACCTGCACTCGGAGGCGTATGCCGCGGGCGAACTCAAGCACGGCACGATCGCGCTCATTGAGGAGAACCGGCTCGTCATCGCCGTTGCGTGCTACGAGCCGCTGTTTGATAAGACCATGAGCAACGTCAAAGAGGTCAAGGCGCGCGGCGCGCGCGTGCTCGGCGTGGCGCTTGAGGGCAACCGCGCCATCTATTCCGAGGCGGACGATGTGATCCTCGTGCCGCGTATGGACGGTCTGTTCGTCGTTCCAGCGGAGATCGTGCCGCTGCAGCTCTTTGCATATTACGTCGCGAAAGCCAACGGCTGCGCGATCGATAAGCCGAAAAATCTCGCAAAATCCGTTACCGTCGAATAAGGAGAGCGTCATCCATGCCGAATCAGTCTGTCATCGTCCTCGATTTCGGAGGACAGTATAACCAGCTCATTGCGCGCCGCGTGCGCGAGTGCAATGTCTATTGCGAAGTGAAGCCGAACACCATGTCCATCGAGGAGATCCGTGCCTTTGACCCCATCGGCATCATCTTCACAGGCGGCCCGCAGAGCGTTTACGCCGAGGGCTCGCCGCAGGTCGATCCCGAGATCTTCAGGCTCGGCATCCCCATCCTCGGCATCTGCTATGGCTGCCAGCTCATGGCGCAGTATCTCGGCGGGGAAGTGACCGCCGCCGGAAAGGACACCGCGCGCGAGTACGGCAAGACGGAGACCTGGTTTGACACCGATTGCCGTCTGTTCCGCGGTCTGCCGGAGCAGAGCATCACGTGGATGAGCCACGGCGACTACATGGCCAGGGTGCCGGAGTCGTTCCGGCTCGTGGCGCATTCGGACGCCTGCCCGACGGTCGGCATCTGCGACGAGGCGCGCGGCTTCTACGGCGTGCAGTTCCATCCGGAGGTCAACCATACCGAGTACGGTCAGGCCATGCTGCGCAACTTCCTCTACGAGGTCTGCGGCGCGACCGGCGATTGGACGATGGGTGACTTCATGCGCAAGTCCATCGCGGACATCCGTGCCAAGGTCGGCGACGGCAAGGTGCTGCTGGCGCTTTCCGGCGGCGTGGACTCCTCCGTTGCGGCGGCGCTGCTGGCCGAGGCTGTCGGCAGCCAGCTTACGTGCATCTTTGTCGACCACGGTCTGCTGCGCAAGAACGAGGGCGACGAGGTCGAGGCCGCGTTCCGGAACTGGGACATCAACCTTGTGCGTGTCAACGCCGAGGAGCGCTTCCTCACGCGCCTGAAGGACGTCTCCGACCCGGAGACCAAGCGCAAGATCATCGGCGAGGAGTTCATCCGCGTCTTTGAGGAAGAGGGTAAGAAGATCGGCTCGGTCGACTATCTGGCACAGGGCACGATCTATCCCGACGTGATCGAATCCGGCACGAATGTCGCTGCCGTCATCAAGAGCCACCACAATGTCGGCGGCCTGCCGGACTTTGTGGATTTCAAGGAGATCATTGAGCCGCTGCGCCTGCTGTTTAAGGACGAGGTGCGTGCGCTCGGCCGCGAGCTCGGCCTGCCGGAGTATCTGGTCATGCGCCAGCCGTTCCCGGGTCCGGGTCTGGCCATCCGCTGCCTCGGCGCGGTGTCCAAGGATAAGCTTGACATCCTGCGCGACGCGGACTTCATCTTCCGCGATGAGATCGCCAAGGCGCACCTTGAGCAGACGATGAATCAGTACTTTGCGGTGCTGACGAATATGCGCTCTGTCGGCGTCATGGGCGACGGCCGCACGTATGACTATACGCTCGCGCTGCGCAGCGTCACGACGACGGACTTCATGACCGCCAACTGGACGCGCATCCCGTATGACGTGCTCGACCGTGTCTCGGTGCGTATCGTCAACGAGGTTAAGGGCATCAACCGCATCGTCTACGATATCACCTCCAAGCCGCCCGCCACGATCGAGTGGGAATGATTTCAGAGGCCGCAAACGCGCAATGCAGTCAGACCGTAGCTCCCTTTATCAAAAAAACAGACCTGTTTGACAGCCGAACATCCCTGCACGGGCGTGCAGGGATGTTTTTTGCTGCCCGCACCTTGCGCCGGCGCGGGTTTCTGATTATAATAAAAACATAACAACTGTGCACGTACATAACAGCAACGGAAAGAAAGGAGCGATTGAATGGCACTTTACGGGAAAATCAAGGCAAAGCTCGGCGGCAAGCCGTTTTGCACGATGGTCGTGCTGGCAGCCGGATCGTCCAAACGTATGGGACGCGACAAACTGATGATGGAGGTCGGCGGCGTACCGGTGCTTGTGCGTTCGCTGCAGGCGATGCAGAATTGTGCTGCAGTCGACGAGCTGATCGTCGTCACGCGCACGTCGCGCCTTGAGGAGATCGCTGCGCTGCGCGACCGCTACGCGTTGACAAAGATGACGAAGGTCGTCGTCGGCGGCATGACGCGCGCCGAGTCGTCACTGGCCGGCGTTCTGGCCGCGAGCAGCCGCGCCACGCTCATCGGCATCCATGATGCCGCGCGTCCGCTCGTGACGGATGCGATCATCACCGACACCATCCGTGCGGCGCAAAAGAGCCGCGCAGCCGCGCCCGGTATTCCGGTGCGCGACACGGTCAAGGTCACGGCTGACGGCATCATCACCGGTACGCCTGCCCGCTCGACCCTCTCCGCAATTCAGACGCCGCAGGTGTTTCAGGCGGATCTCATCAAGGGCGCGCTCACCAATGCCATGCGCAGGCATCTGGCCATCACGGACGACTGCTCGGCGGTCGAGCTGCTGCGCGTCAGGCCTGTCGTGACGCAGGGCTCGGATGAGAATATCAAGATCACGACGCCGATCGATATCGAGCTTGCCGAGGCCATTTTGAGGAGGCGCGGCAGGGCATGATGCGCATTGGACACGGATATGACGTGCACCGCCTTGTCCGCGGGCGCAGGCTCATCCTCGGCGGTGTGGACATCCCGTATGAGACCGGCCTGCTCGGCCATTCGGATGCCGATGTGCTCACACACGCCGTCATGGACGCGCTGCTCGGTGCGGCCGCCATGGGCGACATCGGCCACCTTTTCCCGGACAATGATCCCGCGTTTGCCGGAGCGGACAGTCTGGCGCTGCTGCGCGAGGTGATGGCGCGCCTGCACGCCGAGGGGTATGCGGTCGGCAACATCGACTGCACGGTGCTTGCTCAGGCACCGAAGCTCGCGCCGCACATTGCGCAGATGCGCCGCAATCTGGCAGAGTCTCTGGACATCGGCACCGACTGTGTCAGCATCAAGGCAACGACCGAGGAGGGTCTCGGCTTCACCGGAGCACGTGAGGGCATCGCGGCGCACGCGGTCGTGCTGATCGAAAAGCAGGCGTAAACGCCTGCGCCGCTCCCGCATAGAATGGTGCATCACCATGTGGGAGGGAGCTCATGATGCAGCGCTATTGTCTGATCCTGTGCCGGTCGCTGACCTATGCACAGCGGTCATCTCGGGTGCTGGAGCGCGCGGGCATCACTGCCGCCGTGCTCAAAGCGCCGCAAAGCGTCTCCAAAACCGGATGCACGTATTGCGTCAAACTGAAGGAATCCCGTCTGGAACGTGCACTGCCGCTCCTGGACCGCGCAGCGATCCAGCGGGGAAAAATCTATCGCCTGCTGGAAGATGGCACTTACCAGGAGGTGACGGTATGATCTATCTGGACTCGGCGGCCACGAGCCTGCTCAAGCCGCCGTCGGTGGCGCGTGCAGCGTCGGCGGCCATACGCACGATGGCAAGCCCCGGCCGCGGCGGACACAGCGCCGCCATGCGCGCGGCCGACACGGTCTATGCCTGTCGGGAGGCGGCAGCGGCGCTCTTTCACGTGCCGGAGCCGGAGCGCGTTGTGTTCACCGCGAACGCGACGCACGCGCTCGACATTGCCATCCATTCGCTCGTCTCGCCCGGCGATCCGGTCGTGATCTCGGGCTATGAGCACAACTCCGTCACGCGCCCGCTGCATGCCTTGGGCGCGCAGGTGCGCGTTGCTGCGAGTCCACTGTTCGATCCCGAGGCGGCGGTCGATGCGTTCCGCCGCGCGCTGCCGGGGGCGAAGGCGGCCGTATGTACCATGGTGTCGAATGTGTTCGGCTATCAGCTGCCTGTGCAGGAGATCGCGGCGCTCTGCGCTGAGGCGCGCGTTGCGCTGATCGTGGACGCGTCACAGGCGGCAGGCTGCGTCGCGCTGGATGCAGCCGCGCTCGGTGCGGCCTTTGTCGCCATGCCGGGGCATAAGGGGCTGCTCGGGCCGCAGGGAACGGGCATTTTGCTCTGCTTTGCGCAGCCGAAGCCGCTGCTGTACGGCGGTACGGGTTCCCAGAGCATGCTTCAGACCATGCCGGAGCAGCTGCCCGACCGGCTCGAGGCCGGCACGCACAACGTCCCCGGCATCGCGGGATTGTTGGCCGGCATCCGTTACATATCCGCGCAGGGTGTTGACAATATCGCCCGGCGGGAGTGGCGGCGTCTGCAGAATCTGACCGACCGTCTGCGCGCAGAGCCGCGGCTGGAGCTGTTCGCGTCGCCGGATGCGTCCTGCCAGACGGCGGTGCTGTCCGTCCGCTGCCGCGATATGGACTGCGAGACGCTTGCGCAGGCGCTCGCGCGCTGCGGCATTGCCGTGCGCGCGGGGCTGCATTGCGCGCCGGTCGCGCACCGCACGGCGGATACGCTCGAGACGGGCACGGTGCGGCTGAGCCTGTCACCGTTTACGACGGACGCGGACATTGTGCACACGGTGCGTGCACTTGACGACATTCTGCGTATGGGCGAAAGCAGATTTTTGTATTGAAATCCGCGGGCTTGTAGGGTATAATATTATAATTCATAAGAATGGCGTTTTGCGCCCGCAAAACGGAAACCAACAGCCGAGGGAATGCTTATGGCACAACTTGCAGCCTTCTGGGCGAAGCTGACGATGCTGGTGTCGACGATCCGGTTTTCGGACATCGTGGATATCCTGATCGTCGCATATCTGATCTACAATATCATCATGCTCATCCGCAAGACGAATTCGTTCCGCCTTGCGCGCGGTATCCTGCTGATCCTGATCGCGCTCTGGCTCTCAGGCGTGCTGAAGCTGACGATGTTCAACCGCCTCCTGCAAAAGACGGTCGAGCTCGGCCTCATCGCGCTCGTCATCATCTTTCAGCCGGAGCTGCGCCGCCTGCTTGAGCGCATGGGCAGCAAGACGTTTCCGAGCTTCGGGCCGAAGCCGCTTGAAGCGCTTGGCATGGATAACGTCATCTCGCAGACCATCGCCGCCTGCACGCAGCTGTCGTCGACAAAGACCGGCGCGCTCATCGTCTTTGAGCGCGGCGTGACGCTCGATGAGCAGATGCGCAGCGGCACGACCGTCAATTCCGATGTGACGGCGGAGCTGCTCAAGAATATTTTCTATCCCAAAGCGCCGCTGCATGACGGCGCGGTCGTGATCCGCGACGGGCGCATTGCGGCGGCCGGCTGCGTCCTGCCGCTGACGAGCAATACAAACCTCAGCCCCGATCTCGGCACGCGCCACCGCGCGGGCATCGGCATGAGCGAGCATTCGGACGCTGTGGTCGTGATCGTCTCGGAGGAGACCGGCGGCATCTCCATCGCCGTGGACGGTATGCTCAAGCGCCGCCTCTCCGCAGAGACGTTTGAGGCGATCCTGCGCAGCGAGCTGCTGCCCGAGGAGGAGCAGCAGCGCAAGCGCTGGGACATTTTTGTCGATTTCGTAAAGAAACTCAATCCGCTTCGCCGGGAGAACCGCTATGACAAAAAAGACGACAATCAACAAGATCATCGGCAGTAAAGCATTCTGGATCATCATTTCGCTGCTCGCCTCGTTCCTGCTCTGGACATACATCATGTCCACGGAGGAGACGACGATCGAAATGACGTTTTCCAATGTCAAGGTCGTGTATCAGGGCGCGGAGGATCTGCGCGCCGCGCGCGGCCTGATCGTGACGGACGCCGACGCCGACAGCGTGACCGTGCGCCTCAAGGGTACGCGGCGCGTGCTCGGAAATCTCAGCTCGGCAGATCTGTCTGCGGTCATTGACGTGTCCGGCATTTCGCAGGCGCGCGAGATGCAGGTGAGCTATTCGCTGCAGTATCCGACCAATGTCGATAAGAGCAGCATCACGGTCCTGAGCAAAACGCCTGAGACCATCAGCTTCTCCGTCGTGCAGGAGGCCAACAAGACGCTGGAGGTCAAGGGGGTCTTTACCGGCAGCGTGAAAGAAGGCTACACGGCCGAGCCCATCAAGGTCGAGCCGTCGTCCATCACGCTCTACGGCCCGCAGGAGGAGCTCGATGAGGTCGACAGCATCTGCGTGTATGTCACGCGCACGGATCTGGATAAGTCCATCGCGCCGACCAACTGCCCCTATGTCCTGCTGGATAAGGACGGCAACAAGCTCAAGCCCAAGGAGATCTCCGGCAACTATGACACGGTCAGCGTGTCGATGCCGGTGCTGATGAATAAGGATCTGCCGCTCACGGTCTCGCTTGTCGCCGGCGCCGGAGCGACGGAGGAAAACTGCGTCGTCGATATCGAGCCGAAGAGCATTCAGGTCGCCGGCGACACGGATGTGCTCAGCAAGCTCAATCAGATCGTCGTTGCGACGATCGATCTGTCCGGCTTTGCCACATCGTATGAGACGACGGTCACGATCCCGCTGGAAAATGACCTGCGTAATCTCAGCGGCGTCACGGAGGCGACGGTGCGTGTCTCTGTCCGCGGTCTGGCGACGGAGAAGATCACGGCGACCAATATCACGACGACCGGCACGACCCGCAGCGTCGAGATCATGACGACGTCGCTGCCCGTGACCGTGCGCGCGCCGGAGGATGTGATCTCGCAGATCGCGGCGGAAAACGTGCGCGTGGTCGTGGATCTGACCAATTACAAGGCCACGAGCGGCACGGTCGCCGTTCCGGCAAAAATCTATGTGGACGGCTTCTCCAACGCCGGTGCGGTCGGAGAGTATGTCGTGAATGTGCGTTTTACAGGAGGATGATACGATGACGCAGAATGCTGTGGTGACCAGACTGATCAGCCGCCACGTGGCGGAGGTGGAGGTGGAGCGCGGCACTGCCTGCGGCGGCACGTGTGAGTCGTGCGAGGCGTGCGTGTTCCAGAGCCGCATTCGGGCCGAGGCGCTCAATAAGGTCTCGGCGCTTCCGGGTCAGAAGGTCGTCATCGAGAGCAAGACGTCGGATGTGCTCGGCGCGGCCGCACTGCTGTATCTGGTTCCGTTCGTGCTCCTGTTTCTGGGCTATGCCATCGGCAGTGCGCTCGGCTGGGGTGAGGGCGGCTGTGTGCTGATCGGCTTTGCCTTTTTTGCACTCGGCGTAGCGTGCAACGTTGTGTACCAGCGCCGTAAGAAAGCGAGCCCCATTACATTTGAGATCATTCAGGTCATGGAGACCTGAGATAAGAAGGGTAAGAGCAAATGATTAGAAGTATGACCGGCTACGGCGGCGCGAAGGGCGTCGTCGAGGGCCTGAACGTCACGGTCGAACTCAAGAGCGTCAACAACCGCTATCTGGACATTGCCGTGCGCATGCCGCGCAGCTTCCTCTTCGCCGAGGACGCGGTCAAATCCACCATCCAGCAGCACGTCAGCCGCGGCAAGCTGGACGTGTTCGTCACGATCGACTCCTCACAGGCGGCCGACACCGTCCTGCGTGTGAACGAGCCGCTGCTGAGCGCCTATGTTGACACGCTCAACGCGCTCGCCGTGCGCTACGATCTGAAAAACGACATGTCGCTCATGTCGCTCATGCGTTTTCCGGACATTCTGTCCGTGGAAAAGGCGGAGGCGGATCAGGATAAGATCCGCGCCGGCCTGATTGAGCTGACGCAGCAGGCGCTCTCGGACTATGACCAGATGCGTGAGCGCGAGGGTGAAAAGCTCCGCGCGGACGTGGCCGAAAAGCTCGCGCGCATCGAGTCACTCGTCGCGCGGGTCGAAACGGCCGCTCCCGAGACGACTGCCGCCTATGAGGCGCGTCTGCGTCAGAAGCTTGAGGCGGTGCTCTCTGCGACCGATATCGATGAGGCGCGCATCATCGCCGAGGCCGCCATTTTTGCCGACCATGTCGCCGTCGACGAGGAGACGGTGCGCCTGCGCAGCCACATTGCGCAGCTGCGCCAGATGCTTGAGAGCGGCTCGCCGGTCGGCCGCAAGGCGGACTTCCTCATTCAGGAGTTCAACCGTGAGGCGAACACCATCGGCTCCAAGTGCCAGAACGCGGACATCGCGAAGGTGGTCGTGGATCTCAAGTCCGAGATCGAGAAGATCCGTGAGCAGATCCAGAACATCGAGTAAGGAGCGGCGATTTGAAACTCATCAACATCGGATACGGAAACTATGTTTCCTCGGAGCGGCTGTTGGCTGTCGTCAGTCCGGATTCCGCCCCCATCAAGCGCATCGTGCAGGACAGCCGTGAGATCGGCATGCTCATCGATGCGACCTATGGCCGGAAAACGCAGGCCGTCCTCATCATGGACACCGGCCATGCCGTGCTCTCGGCGCTGCCGCCGGATGCGGTACAGGCCCGCGTCGAGGCCACAGATCTGGAAACCGGAGGAGATATGATATGAACCACCAGACAGGGAAGCTGATTCTGATCTCCGGCCCCTCGGGCACGGGAAAGAGCACGGTCATCTCGCGCCTGATGCGTCTGCGCGATGACGTGTGCTTTTCCGTCTCCGTCACGACGCGCGCCCCGCGCCCCGGTGAGGCTGACGGAGCGGATTACTTCTTCATCACGCGCACGACGTTTGACGCCATGGTCGCGTCGGACGAGCTGCTTGAGCACGCCGAATATGTCGGCAACTGCTACGGTACGCCGAAGAGCTATGTGGAGCGGCGCTGCGCCGAGGGGATGCATGTCCTGTTGGATATCGATGTGCAGGGTGTGCACCAGATCAGCGAGAAACGTCCGGACGCGATCCGCATCTTCATGATGCCGCCGTCCTTCGCGGAGCTTGAGCGCCGCCTGCGCGGCCGGCACACGGATGACGAGCAGAAGATCTGCGAGCGGCTGGCACAGGCGCGGCGTGAATGCGCGCTTGCGTATACCTATGATTATGTCGTCATCAACGACGATCCCGACGTTGCAGCCAAAGAGCTCGACGCCATCATCACGGCAGAGTGCTGCCGCTATCCCGATCGGAAAAACTATTTTACAGAGGTGCTTGAAAAATGATGCTGTATCCCCCCATGAGCGTTCTGGCCGAAAAGGCCGGCAGCCGCTATCTTCTTGTGAACCTGGTCGCGCGCCGCGCGCGCAACATCGCAGCCGCCGCGCAGGCCGCAGGCGAGCCGCTGGATACCAAGCCGGTGTCCATGGCGATCGACGAGGTGTATGACGGCCGCCTTCAGGTCGTGCACAAGGAATAATCCTTCAGGCGGGCACTACCCGCCTGATTTTTTCGGAGAGGGGGCGCGCAGATGCTGCAGATCCCGGTCGCAAAGGTCGCCGTTTTGGCTGCAACGTTTGCGTTTGACCGACCGTATACGTATAAGATCCCGCAGCCGCTGACGGAGACGCTCCGCCCCGGCTGCCGCGTCATGGTGCCGTTTTCACGCGGCAACCGCCCGTGTGAGGGCATGGTGCTCGCGCTCGGCCAGGCACAGGACGATCCAAAACTCAAGCCCATCACGCGCCAGCTCGACCCCGAGCCCATCCTCTCACCGGAGCTGATCCGGCTTGCCGTCTGGATGCATGACCGCTTTTTCTGCACCATCTATGATGCGCTGCACGCGATCCTGCCGGCCGGCGTCTGGTACCGGGTCAGCACGGTCTACTGTGCCGTGCCGGAGTTGGATGCCGACGCGGCGCTCGCGCTGTGCGGCCGCTCCAGACAGCGGCGGCTGGCGCTTGAGACCGTGCTTGCGCACGGCGGTCGCTGCCCGCTGGAGACACTGCAGGCAGCGTTCGGTGACAAGGATCCCGCGAGCGCGCTGCACTGGCTCGTGGGGCAAAAGCTCCTGACCGTCGAGGGGGCGGAAAAGCGCGTCGTGCGTGACAAGCAGCTCGAGTATGCGAGCCTTGCCGTCTCGCTCGAGGAGGCGCAGGAGGAGATCCGCCGCCGCAGACGCGCGCCGCATCAGGTCGCAATTCTGGAGCTGCTGTGTACGATCGGACGCGCCTCGGCAGACGAGGTGTGTCAGTTTACCGGCGCACCAAAATCGTCGATGAAGGCGCTCGTGCAGCAGGAGCTCGTGCGCATCGACGCCGAGCCCTATTTCCGCCGCCCGGTGCACTATACCGGTCAGCCGCAGCCTATCCCTGCGCTCACGGCGGCGCAGACCGAGGTGTTTTCCGGCCTGCGGACGCTGCTGCGCTCGCCGGATGCACAGGCGGCGCTGCTGTTCGGCGTGACCGGCAGCGGCAAGACGCTCGTGTATCTGCACCTGATCGAGCAGGCGCTCGCAGCGGGGCAGGGGGCGATCCTGCTCGTGCCCGAGATCTCGCTGACGCCGCAGATGATCGAGGCGTTTTCCGCATATTTCGGCGATGCGGTCGCCGTCCTGCACAGCGGTCTTCCGCTCTCGGAGCGCTATGACGAGTGGAAGCGCATCCGCGCCGGTCTCGCGCGCGTCGTCGTCGGCACGCGCAGCGCCGTCTTTGCGCCCATGGAAAACCTCGGCCTGCTCATCATCGACGAGGAGCAGGAGGACACCTACAAATCCGAGAGCACACCGCGCTATCATGCGCGCGACGTGGCGAAATTCCGCTGCGCGCAGCATCACGCGCTGCTGCTGCTCGGCTCGGCGACGCCGGACGTCGTCAGCCGCTATTGCGCTGAGACCGGCCGCTATCACTACTTCACGCTGCCGGATCGCTTCAACGCCCGCAAGCTGCCCGATGTCATCATCGCCGACATGAAGCAGGAGCTGCGAAACGGCAATTCCGGCTCGATCAGCTCCGTGCTCTATGCCGAGCTGGAGGAAAACCTCCGCCGCGGCGAGCAGAGCATCCTGTTTCTCAACCGGCGCGGCGCGAGCAAGCTCGTTACCTGTGCCGAGTGCGGCGCGACATATTCGTGCCCGAACTGCAGCGTCAGCCTGACGTACCATCAGGGCAATCAGATGCTTATCTGCCACCACTGCGGTTACCGGCAGCGCGTCGATGACCGGTGTCCGGTCTGCGGCGGGGAGTTGCGCTTTCTCGGCGACGGGACGGAGCGCATCGAGGCGGACGTGCACGCCCTCTTTCCCGGCGTGGAAACCCTGCGCATGGATGCCGACGCAATCGCCATGGCCGGCACGCATGAGGCGCTGCTGCAGCGGTTCGTGCGCGAGCGAATCCCCATCATGATCGGCACACAGATGATCACGAAGGGGCTGAATTTTGAAAATGTCACGCTCGTCGGCGTGCTCAATGCCGACCAGAGCCTGTATGTCGGCGACTACCGCGCCAATGAGCGCACGTTTTCGCTCATCACGCAGGTCATCGGCCGCAGCGGACGCGGCGACGCACCCGGCCGCGCCGTGATCCAGACGTTCACCCCCGCGAACGAGACCATCCGTCAGGCCGCGCGGCAGGATTACGATGCGTTTTACCGCTCGGAGATCGCCCTGCGGCGGCTCAACGGTACGCCGCCCTTCAGCGAGGTGCTGGCCGTCACGGTCTCCGGCGCGCAGGAAAATGCGGTCGTGCGCTGCTGCGCCTATATCCGCGATTACTTCCGGCAGACCGTCGGTGAACGCGCGGAGGTGCTCGGACCGGCGCCGCTGCCGGTCGTGCGCATGAACAACCGCTACCGTTACCGCGTCACGCTCTACTGCAATCAGAGCAAGGCGGTGCGCCGCGCGGCGGCGAATATCGTCATGTACTGCAACACAGAAAAATCATTCCGCGATGTCACCGTCTTTGCCGATGACAACCCGCTGGACTAAGGAGAGGTATACAATGGCTACAAGAATGATCCTGAAAAACGGCGACCCCCAGCTGCGCAAGCACTGCCACGAGGTCAAGGACTTTAATCCCCGCCTGCACATGCTGCTCGACGATATGCGCCAGACGCTGGCCGAGTCCAACGGTGTCGGCCTTGCCGCGCCGCAGGTCGGCGTGCTGCGCCGCGCCGTCATCGTGCTGGAAACGAACGTCCCCGACGAAGAGGACGAGTATATGATTGAGCTCATCAACCCCGTGATCGTTGAGACGGCGGGTGAGCAGGTCGGCGCCGAGGGCTGCCTGAGCGTGCCGGATGAGTACGGCATCGTTGCGCGCCCGGACTATGTGAAGGTGCGCGCGCAGGATCGTCACGGCGAGTGGTTCGAGGTCGAGGGGCACGGCCTGACGGCGCGCGCATTCTGCCACGAGCTGGATCATCTTGACGGCATCCTGTTCATCGACAAGGCCACGCGGATGCTCGCTCCCGAGGAGCTGGAGCAGCAGACGAAGAGGTGAGGCGCATGCGCATCGTTTTCATGGGCACGCCGGATTTTGCGGCCGTGTCCCTGCAGCGCCTGCTCGATGAGCGCTTCGACGTGGCCGGCGTGTTCACGCAGCCGGACAAGCCCAAAAACCGCGGCATGAAGCTTCAGCCGAGTCCGGTCAAGGAGATCGCGCTGGCAAACGGTCTGCCGGTCTTTCAGCCGGAAAAGATGCGCGACGGCACGGCGCTGGCAGCGCTGCAGGGTCTGCAGCCGGACATTCTCGTCGTCGTGGCCTATGGCCGTATCCTGCCGGACGAGCTGCTTGCCGCCGCGCCCCATGGCGCGATCAACGTGCACGGCTCGCTGCTGCCGAAGTATCGCGGCGCAGCGCCCATCCAGTGGGCGGTGCTCAACGGTGACGCGGTGACTGGCGTGTCGACGATGTATCTTGACCGCGAGATGGACACCGGCGACGTGATCTACACAGAGCAGACGCCGGTCGGTGAATTCGAGACCGCCGGTGAGCTCTTTGACCGGCTGGCCGTCATGGGCGCGGATCTGCTTGTGCGCACCCTGCGGGATATCGATGCGGGCATCGCCCCGCGCACACCACAGGAGCACAGCGCGGCGACGTATACCCGCCCGCTTACGCGCGACGATTCGCCCATCGACTGGGATCAGAGCCCGCGCGCGATCATCAAGCACATCTGCGGCCTCGAGCCGTGGCCGGTCGCGACCGCCGAGCTCGGCGGGCAGACGTTTAAGATCCACGCCGCCGATTATTCGGACCGCACGACGCGCAAGGCCCCCGGAACGATCGTGGCGGCCGGTAAGGACGGCGTCACCGTCGCCTGTGCCGGCGGGCAGACGGTGCGCATCACGCAGCTGCAGGCGCCGGGCAAAAAGCGTATGTCCGCAGCCGACTACCTGCTCGGGCACACGCTGCCCGTCGAGGGCTGAGCATGGCCATGACTGCTCGGGAAGCGGCGTGGACCGCGCTGCAGCGCTGGCGCAAAAACGGCGCATGGTCGGACGCTGCGCTCAACATCGTGCTGCAGAATGCGCAGCTCGAGCCGCGCGACGCCGCGCTCGCGGCGCGCATCTGCTACGGGACGCTGCAAAATCTGGCGCTGCTGGATCATTACCTTGCGGCATACTGCACGACACCGCTGCAAAAGCTTGAGCCGAAGGTGCTTGACCTGCTGCGGCTGTCGGCGTATCAGATCGTGCTGCTGGATAAAGTGCCGCCGCGCGCGGCGGTAAACGAGGCGGTCGCGCTCTGCCGCAAGGGCGGCTGTGCGCGCGCGGCGGGGCTGGTCAATGCGGTCTTGCGCCGCGTGGCGGAGCACCGCGACGCGCTGCCGGAAATTCCGGGAGCCGGAACGGCGTCCTATCTTGCCGTGCGCACCAGCCATCCGCAGTGGCTGGCGCAGATGCTCATTGACGCGCACGGCTATGACTTTGCCGCGCGTGCGCTCGCGGCAAACAACGCCGACGCACCGGCCTGCCTGCAGGTGAACACCCTGAAAACGACGCCCGATGCCCTGACAGTGTCTCTGCGCGCCGACGGCATCGAGACGCAGCCGCACCCGTGGCTGCCGGACGCTTTGTTGTGCCGCGGCGGAAATCTTGCGGCCGCGCGCGCCTTTGCCGACGGCTGGTTTTATGTGCAGGATGCGGCCGCGCACTGTGCCGTGCTTGCCGCCGGTGTCCGGCCGGGGATGCGCGTGCTCGATGCCTGCGCCGCGCCGGGCGGTAAAAGCTTTGCCGCCGCGGTGCAGATGCGCGATCAGGGATGTATGATTTCCTGCGATATACACGAAAATAAATGGAAGCGTATCCGCGCCGGTGCCGAGCGGCTGGGCCTGTCATGCATCTCGACGCGCACGATGGATGCCCGCCGTCCGGACGCCGACCTGACCGGCGCGATGGACGTTGTGCTGGCGGACGTGCCGTGCTCGGGGCTCGGCGTTATCCGCAAGAAGCCGGAGATCCGCTTCAAGGACCCGGCGGCGCTCTCGCAGCTGCCGGCCATCCAGCGCGCCATTCTCGAGGGGCTCGCGCCGTGCGTGCGTCCCGGCGGCGTGCTGGTCTATTCCACGTGCACGGTGCTTGCGCGCGAGAACGAGGATGTCGTGCGGGATTTTCTGCGCACGCATCCGGAGTTTTCACCGGAAGCGTTTTCGCTGCCGCTCCCGGCGGCGGATACGGCGGGCGGAATGTTTACCTTCTGGCCGCAGGAACATGAAACGGACGGATTTTTTGTCTGTAAGCTGAGGAGACACGAATGAGAGACATCAAAGCCATGCTCCCCGATGAGATCGCGGCGGCGCTCGCCGAAATGGGGCAGCCGAAATACCGTGCCAAGCAGATCTTCCAGTGGCTCGCGCGCGGCGTGACGTCGTTTGACGAGATGACGAACCTGTCCAAGGATCTGCGCGCTGCGCTCTCCGAGCAGTTTTACATTTCAAAGCTGGAAATGCTGCGCAAGCAGGTCTCCGCCATGGACGGCACGATCAAGTACCTCTGGCAGCTTGGCGACGGCAATGCCGTCGAGACGGTCGTCATGCACTACAAGCACGGCAACACCGTCTGCATTTCCTCGCAGGTCGGCTGCCGGCAGGGGTGCGCGTTCTGCGCGTCCACGATCGGCGGCCTGATCCGCAGCCTTGAGCCCTCGGAGATGCTCGACGAGGTGCTTTACTCCGAGCGCGAGTCGGGCTGCAAGATCTCCAACATCGTCCTCATGGGCATCGGCGAGCCGCTCGACAACTTTGATAACGTCATGCGCTTTCTCGAGCTGGTGAACCACCCGGATGGAGAGAATATCGGCATGCGGCATATCTCACTGTCCACGTGCGGGCTCATTGAGCGCTTTGACGAGCTGGCGGCGCGCGACCTGCAGCTCACGCTCTCGGTCTCGCTCCATGCTCCGGATGACGAGACCCGCTCGAAGATCATGCCGGCCAACCGCGGCCGCGGCGTTCAGGCGCTCATTGACGCCTGCGCCAGATATTATCAGGCGACCGGGCGGCGCATTTCCTTCGAATATGCGATGATCGACGGCGTGAACGACACGCCTGAGCACGCGCGGCTGCTGGCTAAGCACGCGCGGCGCGTCTGCGCACATGTCAATCTCATCCCGCTCAACCACGTGGAGGAGCGCGCGTTCCGGCCGTCCACGCCGGAGCATCTCAAGGCATTCATACGCATTTTGGAGCAGGACGGCGTGAACGTGACCGTGCGCCGCAAGCTCGGCAGCGATGTGGACGCGTCCTGCGGCCAGCTGCGCAAGAAGGTCGCGGATCACCGCGCCTGAAGGGGGAGAGCCCATGCAATGCTTTGCAAAGACGGACAGGGGAGCTGTCCGCAAGGAAAATCAGGATCGCGCCGCCGGCGCGCGCATACGGCGCAGGGGCTGCGTTGTCGGCGTCGTCTGCGACGGCATGGGCGGCGCCGCCGGAGGAAAGCTTGCGAGCGAGCTTGCCGCGTCGACCTTTCTGGCGCAGTTTCGCCGGGAGATGATGGCGGGCAGCGCGGTCGAGCCTGCGATGCGCGCCGCCTGTGATGCCGCCAATCAGGCGGTCTATGGCCGCGCCTGCGCCGATCCTGAGCTGCGCGGCATGGGCACGACGATCGTCGCCGCCTGTGTGCGGCACGGACGGCTCACGGTGCTGCACGTCGGCGACAGCCGCGCGTATCTGGTCGGACTGCGCCGGATGCAGCAGATCACGACGGATCACTCGCTCGTGCAGGAGCTGGTCGCGAGCGGTCAGGTGCTGCCGGAGCAGGCACACCGCCACCCGCGCCGCAATGTGATCACGCGCGCCGTCGGCGTCGGGGCAAAGGTCGAGCCCGACTGCCGCAGCATGCCGTTTCCGCTCGGAGCGCGGCTGCTGCTGTGCACGGACGGGCTGTCGAACACGCTCACGGATGCGCAGCTGCACGATTACTGCCGCAGCTCCAGAGACGCAAAGCGGATCTGCAGCCGCCTGATCGCGGCGGCGCTCTCGCGCGGTGCGCACGACAATGTGACCGCGCTGGTTCTTTTCCGCTAAGCGCGGCAACGGGGGAACACTATGGAACAGTCAATGAATCGTTATATCGGCCAGATGCTGGACGATCGCTACGAGATCCTGGAGGTCATCGGCAGCGGCGGCATGTCGGTCGTTTATAAGGCCATGTGCCATAAGCTGCACCGCTATGTCGCCGTCAAGATCCTGCGCGACGAGATGGCGGAGGACGCCGAGCTGAAAAACCGCTTTCAGGCGGAGGCACACGCCGTCGCCATGCTCTCGCAGCCGAACATCGTCTCGGTGTATGACGTGGGGCACAGCGGCGACACGGAGTATATCGTCATGGAACTCATCGAGGGCGTGACGCTCAAGCAGCGCCTCGCGGAGCGCGGCGTGTTCAGCGCGCAGGAGGCGCTGAGCTATGCCACGCAGATCGCAAAAGCGCTCCAGCACGCGCATGCGCACGGCATCGTCCACCGCGACATCAAGCCGCAGAACATCATGATCACGAACGATGACATGGTCAAGGTGGCGGACTTCGGCATCGCCGCGCTGGAAAACATCCATGAGGAGCGCAGCGGTCAGGCCATCGGCTCGGTGCACTATATCGCACCCGAGCAGGCGAAGGGGCTCACGGCCGACGCGCGCAGCGACCTGTATTCGCTCGGTGTTGTGCTCTATGAGATGACGACCGGCCACCTGCCGTATGATGCCGACACGCCGGAGGAGATCGCGCTCAAGCACATTGCCGGCAGCGCAAAGCCGCCGCGCGAGTGGAACAGCGATATCCCCGAGGAGCTTGAGCGCATCACGCTCAGGGCGATGGAGCCTGACCTGCGCAAGCGCTATCAGTCGGCGGGGGAGCTGCTCAAGGCACTCAACGCCTGCAAAAAGCATCTCAATCAGCAGCGCCCGCTCGCTGAGCGCCGCAAGGAGAACGCGGAGAAAAAAGAGTCCTTTTTCGGCGTGGGGCGTGACCTCTCGGAGGAGGAGTATCTGCGCCGGCGCAAGCGTGCCAAGCGCGTGAGCTATTTTACGGGCATTTTCTCGGTCGGCGTGTTTGCCGTGCTGCTGTTCGTGTTCCTCTGGAACTTCTGGCTGGAGGATCTGTTCCGCACGGCGGAGCGCGTGGATGTGCCGAACTTCATCGGCAAGTCCTATGAGGCGGTCGTCAACGACAAGCAGTATTCCGATTATCGTTTTACGGTCGTGTATACCGTTGACCCGGAGGTGCCGGACGGTGTCATCATCGCCCAGGATCCGGAGGCCGGAAAGAGCCGTATGCGCGTGTCGGAGGGCATCAGCGTGCAGCTCACCGTCAGCACTGGCGTCGTCATGGCGGAGGTGCCGTATGTGGTCAATGAGGACTATGAGGCGGCGACGGAGATGCTCGAAAAGGCCGGCTTTACGGTCACGACGGAGTTTCAGGCGTCCAAGGATGTGACGGCAAAGTACGTCATCCGCTCCGAACCCGCGCCGGGTGAAAAGGCGGCGGTCGGCACGGGCGTGAAGCTCATCGTCAGCGGCGGCCCGACGCTGCGGGAGGTCACGGTGCCCGACCTGTCTACGCTCACGGAGTCGGCTGCGATCGCGCGCATCGAGAGCAGCGGCCTCTGCTACGGCGGCACGTACAAAGAGGCGAATGACGCAAAGCAGGGCACGGTCTTCAAGCAGAGCGCACCGGCCAACACAAAGCTCACGGAGTACAGCAAGGTCTATATCTGGGTCTCCGACGGGCCGGAAAAACCGTAACAGACAAAGGAGCACATTGCTTATGGTGCAGGGTGTCATCATCAAGGCGCTCAGCGGCTTTTACTATGTGGCCGCCGGCGATCAGATCGTGGAGTGCAAGGCGCGCGGCCGCTTCCGGTACGACGGGTGCAGCCCGCTGGTCGGCGACCGGGTGCAGCTGAGCTTCGACGCGCACGGCAAGGGGCGCATCGACGCGGTGGAGCAGCGGCGCAACGCGTTCATCCGTCCGGCGGTTGCGAACATCGACCAGCTCATCATGATCGGCGCGAATGTCAATCCGATCACTGATCCGTTTCTGATCGACCGCGTGGTCGCCATTGCGGAAAACGCGGGCTGCGAGCCGGTCGTCTGCCTCAACAAGTGCGACCTTGATCCGGCGGAGCATCTCTATGATATCTACCGCTCCATCGGCTTTCGCGTCCTGCGCACGAGCGCCGCGACCGGCCTCGGCATGGATGCGCTGCGCGATGCGCTGCGCGGTAAGACCAGCGCCTTCACCGGCAACTCCGGCGTCGGCAAATCGAGCCTGCTCAATGCGCTCGACGCGTCGTTCGGCATTGCGACCGGCGCCGTCAGCGAGCGGCTCGGCCGCGGCAAGCATACGACGCGCCATGTCGAGCTCTACGCCCTTGGAGAGGACACCTTTGTTGCCGACACGCCGGGCTTCGCGTCCTTTGAGGTGGATATGGTCGACCCCATCTCGTGCGAGAATCTGCAGTATGCGTTTCGGGAATTCCGGCCGTATATCGGCAAGTGCCGCTTCCGCGACTGTGCGCACCTGAAGGAGCCGGGCTGTGCGGTGCTCGCCGCCGTCGAGGCGGGCGAGATCGCGCCCGAGCGCCACGAGAGCTATGCGCGCCTGTATGCGCTCTCGGCACAGGTCTGCGATTGGGAAAAGAAAAAATAACGCACAAACGCACCGTCCTCCGCATATCCTGTAGGGATAACCTGCAAGCGGAGGGCGGTGCTTTATGTTTCGACGGCGGGGGATCTGTTTCTGGATCGGCGTTGCGTGTGTGGTCACCGGGATCTTTATCATTCTGGCGCTCGTGCTGCCGGCGGGGTTCTGGTGGTTTGCACTCGGCGGCGCGCTCATTGCGGCAGGTGTGCGGCTGCTCCGGTGCTGACGGCGGCATAACCGCCGCGTGTCCGGCATAAGGATGTACAAAAACGATAAGGAGCACATCTTTATGGAACTACAACTGGGCAAGCAGAAGCACAGACAGTACACGCGGATCTTTGACCGTACCGAGGAGGAGACATGCAGCATCGATGCCGTCGTGCCCGACGCGCTCGGCGACCTCAGTGCGCTCGTGGTCACTGAGGGCACGTTCTGTCTTTGGAATCTCGCGTTTTCGGACAAGAGCGCGCAGATCGAGGGCTGCATTGCGGCGGATGTCGTCTATGCCGAGGAAACCGGCGCGCTGCGCAGCTTCCCCGTGGAGCTGCCGGTCAAGGTGCGCATCAGCGGCGAGACGCTCGCAGAGGATGTGCGCCCGTGGCTGCGCTGTACGCTTGCTGCGCTGGATGCGCGCGCGGTCAATTCGCGCAAGGTACGTGTGACGGCGCGGCTGAGTCTGTGCCTGCGCGCCTACCGGGAGACGGAGCTTGCACTCACGGAGCATATCGAGAGCGACGGCGGCGCCGTGTTCACGCGCACAGAGCCGCTGTGCGTGCAGGTGCCGGTGGCCGTGGAGGAGCAGACGTTCACGGCAACGCAAATGCACCGCTTTGCCGCCGGACAGCCGGAAACCGACCGCCTGCTGTGCCATGCGGAGACGGTGCTGCTCGACGAGGTGCATATTGCCGGCGGGCGCGCAGTCGTGCAGGGACGTGTGCGCGCGACGGTCAGCTATCTGCAGCAGGGGCAGCCCTGTCCGATCGTCGAGACCTTCGAGACGCCGTTTTCGCAGCTGCTTGACTGTCCGGCGGATGCCGAGCTCTGTCTGGTGCAGGCAAGTGTCAGCCTGACGGCTGCCTATCTGAACGTGAGCACCGCAGCCGACGGCGCGACGCTCGAGGCGGAGTACCATCTGGTCGCGCAGACGGTGTGCTTCGGTGAGCTCACGGCTGCGTGCGTGACGGATGCCTATTGCAACACCGCGCAGCTGCAGCTTGAATGGGAGACGATCCCGGCTGGAACGGTGCAGCCGGCAGAGCCGCTGCGTCTGACGGCGGAGGGTACGCTTGCGTGTGATGCGGCCGCGCTGACGGTGCACGCGCAGCGCACCGAGATCTGCGGCGCTGCGGCCGATGGCTGCGATGTACTTGTGCGTTTGCTCGTGACGGACGCCGAGCAGCACGTGTCCTGCATGGAAAAACGGCTGCACCTGCCGATAGAGGCCGATGACGGCGCGCGCAGAGAGCTGCTGTATGCGCTGCCGGAGCCGGCGGCGGTCACGGCGACGGCAGACGGTTTTCTGCTGCGCGCGGCGGTCACGGCCGGCATGGCGCTGCTTTCCCCGTCCGACTTCCGGCAGGTCACCGGTGCGGCGGCGCAGGAGCGCCCGAGCCCGTATGCAGCCGTGCCTTCGCTGACGATCGTGCGCTGGAGCGGGGAAGATCTGTGGCAGCTTTCCAAGCGTTACTGCTCGAGCGAGCGGTGTATCCGCGAGACGAACGGCCTCTCGGAGGACGATGCACCGGCCGAGCAGCCGCAATATCTCCTCATCCCGAAGACGGAGGTGTAGTTTTCGCGCAAAAATGCGGATTTTCCTTGCCACGCGGCTTTGTTTGTGTTAAAATGTTCAAAGCATTTTAGCAAGAGGAGTTGTAACTATGTCCGGACATTCCAAGTGGCATAACATACAGAAAACCAAAGGCGCGCAGGACGCCAAGCGCGCGCAGGCGTTCACGAAGATCGCCCGCGAGATGATCGTGGCCGTCAAAGAGGGCGGCAGCGGCGACCCCAATAACAATTCCCGCCTCGCGGCTGTCATTGCCAAGGCGAAAGCCGCCAACATGCCGAACGATAACATCAAGCGCACGATCGATAAGGCGCTCGGCTCCGGCAACACCGATAACTACGAATCCATCACCTATGAAGGCTACGGTCCGTCCGGTGTCGCTATCATCGTCGAAACGATGACTGACAACCGCAACCGCACCGCCTCCGAGGTACGTCACTACTTTGATAAGTACGGCGGAAACATGGGCGCGACCGGCTGCGTGTCGTGGTCGTTTGACAAAAAGGGCGTCATTGTCATCAACGATGAGGATCAGGAGCTCGAGGAAGACAAGGTCATGGAGGATGCGCTCGAAGCCGGCGCGGCCGATTTTGCGCCCGACGAAGGCGTCTACACGGTCTATACCGATCCCGATGACGTTGCGGCGGTGGCCGAGGCGCTCACAAACGCTGGCTATGAGCTGCTGAGCGCGCAGGTCGAGATGGTGCCGCAGAACACCATCAAGCTTACCGACGAGGGCGACATCAAAAACCTTCAGAAGATGCTCGACATGTTCGAGGACAACGAAGATGTCCAGAACGTGTGGCACAACTGGGAAGAGTGAGCTGCCTGTTTCTGTTTTATCAGCGATCATGATGGAGAGATGCTTGCATCTCTCCATCATTTTTTGCCTTTGTGGAGCAGGATGAGCGGCATGCGTCGCTTTGAATTTCCATAAATTATACACAAATGTGCTGTTTTGCCCCAAAAGTGAACATTTTGTGTATTCCGAATTGCCGTTTCCGTCGCGCTGTGATAACATGCAAGCGTGGAGCGCGTCTCCACCCGCGATAGAAACGGAGGGAAAGAGATGAAATACTGTCAGCAGTGTGGAAGCCAGCTGGTCGATCAGGCAGTCATGTGTCCGAATTGCGGCTGTGCAGTGCAGGAGCCGGCCAATCAGCAGGAAGATCAGCCGTCAACGGGGCTGAATGTCTTGGCATTCTTGTTTCCGCTGATCGGTCTGATTTTGTACCTGAGCTACAAAAAGACGGCGCCGGTGCGCGCCAAGGCGATCGAAAAGTGGACGCTGATCGGCTTTGTGGCCGGAATCGTGATCTCGGCGGTCAGTCAGGCGCTATAAAACGTGCTCGCGGGTGAAATGCAAGCTCTGCATTTTACCCGCTTTTTACACGGTCGCGGTGTCGGCAGTGACATGAATGTGCTATGCTGTCTCCAAAACATCAGGGAGGCAGCGGCATGAAGCGGATGCGATTATGGGATGGCGTTTCGACAATTCTGGTTATGTTCGGGTTGGGTTTATACGGCAGCAGCTGCTGCTATGGCGTCCGGGTGCTGGTATATGCAGCGCTTGGGTGCATCATAGCCGGTGTGATCATCGCCCTGTGTACGCAGCGCTGTCCGTTTTGCCGCCGTTACCTCGGCATGATGTTTTTCACCGGCAGGAAAACGTACTGCCCACATTGCGGCAGTGATGTGCACGCGGACAGAAATGTTTGACAGCGCCGTCGTTTTCCGCTATGCTGGGTGCATCGATCATGCGAAAGCGGGGATACCATGAAACTTGGTCTGTGCCAGATGCCGGTCACGGCATCGAGGCAGGAAAATCACGCGGCCATGCGCCGCTATGTGCGCGATGCCGCCGCGGCCGGCTGTGATCTGGTCGTGCTGCCGGAGATGTGGTGCTGTCCATACAGCAACGCAGCATTTGTAGAATACGCCGAGCCGCAGGGCGGTGAGACGTGGCAGCTTCTGCGCGACACTGCGCGCGCGTGCCGCGTCTGGCTCGTCGCGGGCTCCGTACCGGAGCGTGACGGGGACGCGATCTACAACACCTGCTATGTCTTTGATCCGAACGGGACGCAGCGGGCCAAGCACCGCAAGGTGCATCTGTTTGACATTGATGTGGCGGGCGGTCAGCGGTTTTTCGAGTCCGACACGCTCTCGCCCGGACAGCACTACACGCTCTTTGACACGCCGTTCGGCAAGGTTGGCGTTGCCATCTGCTTTGACGTGCGCTTTGCAGAGCTGTTTCGCATCCTTGCCCTTGAGGGCGCGCGGCTGATCGTTGTTCCGGCGGCGTTCAATATGACGACCGGTCCGGCGCATTGGGAGCTGCTGTTTCGCGCGCGGGCGCTCGATAACCAGTGCTTCCTCGCGGGCTCTGCCCCGGCGCGGGATGAAACGGCGGGCTATGTCTCCTATGCGCACTCGCTCGTGTGTGACCCATGGGGGCGCGTGCAGGCACAGGCCGGTGCAGCGCCGACGCTGCTGATCTGTGACATTGACCTTGCGGAGACGGACGCCGTCCGCGCGCAGATCCCGGTTCTGGGTGCGCGGCGAACCGATCTGTATCGGCTCGAATATGAAAAGGACTCGTGAAGATCACGAGTCTTTTTTGTATAGCGAAAACCACTCGCTAGGCGAGTGGTTCCAAAGAAGCCTTGTGGCGATGATGAAGACAAAAAACT
>CAKTPP010000008.1 GCA_934591895.1 uncultured Oscillospiraceae bacterium
ACACGGAAGTTAAGCTCACCAGTGCCGACAATACTTGTCTGGAGACGGACCGGGAAGATAGGTCAATGCCAACACAAGGGATTCGCTCAGGCGAATCCCTTGCTTAATGCCTCCTTAGCTCAACGGTAGAGCATCCGGCTGTTAACCGGAGGGTTGTAGGTTCGAATCCTACAGGAGGCGCCAGAGATATTGCCGTCACCGACCGTGGCGGCATTCTTTGAATATGGGCCTTTAGCTCAGTTGGTTAGAGCAACCGGCTCATAACCGGTCGGTCCCGGGTTCAAGTCCCTGAAGGCCCACCAATTCAATATGTGTGATTTAGGGGAATAGCTCAGTTGGTAGAGCGACGGTCTCCAAAACCGTAGGCCGAGGGTTCGAAGCCTTCTTCCCCTGCCAAAGCGCCGCAGACATCTGTCTGCGGCGCTTTTGATATATGCGAAGTTTTCGCCGATGCGGTTTTTTTCGGTGCTTGGCTTCCTATTTGGCCGATGTGCTTGGTATTATTTCAGTTCTATTATGTGAGTTGGGCATGTGAAGACTCTACTACCTGTCTTCGATTTATTCCGGAGCTTTGCGGCTGCACGGGCAGCTGCTGCGGCTCGTTCTCGTGCCGCCGACAAGTGTCTGATGCAGCAGCACGACCCATTGCCTGCCAATCATGCATATTCTTGGATGTATACTCAGCCGGAACGTCACATCGACATGATACGGTGATTATTTAATCACTACTTTGTATATTTTTTCGGTTGACCAACGCATTGAAATGTTGTAGTATTGACACATTCAGGTGGCGATGCCACTTTGGAATCCACGTTTAAGGAGGAACACACATGACAAATAAACCCATCGCTATCATTGGCGCCGGCAACGGTGGACAGACCACCGCGGCATGGCTTGCCAATCAGGGCTACAAGACTCGGATCTTTGATGTGATGGAGGATACCGTTGCAAAGCTCAATGAGTTGGGCGGCGTGAATATTTATGGCAACACGGATTACCCCGGCTTCGGAAAGATCGAGTTTGCAACCACGGATATGCAGAAGGCCATTGACGGCTGCGAGCTTATTCTGCTCATCCTTCCGGAGAACTATCACGATTCCATGGCCGTGAAAATGGCTCCGTATCTCAAGGACGGTCAGATCGTCGTGCTCAATCCGGCCTCGGGTCTGGGCGCGATCTCCTTCAAAAAGGCACTCACCGATGCCGGCTGCACGGCGGACGTGACGCTGGCCGTGACCTGCACACTGCTGTTTGCCGCGCGCATCAAGGAGACGGGCGACGTGCTCGTCACCGGTCAGAAGACCGAGCTGAGCATCGTTGCTTTCCCAGGCAACCGCAAGCAGATCGTCGAGGACGCGATGTACCCCGTTTTCAGCCAGCACATCTTCGCCAACAACATCATCGACACGGCTATGGAAAACCTCAACCTTGCGTTCCATCCGGGTCCGACGCTGCTGTACACCTCGCTCATTGAGCGCGGCGTCACCTTTGATTACTACAACTCGATGACGCCGAGCCAGATCAAGCTCATCAAGGCCATCGACAAGGAGCGCATGGAGCTGTGCAGCATCTATCATGTCGACACGCCGAATGTGGAGGACAGCTTCGCGCGCATGTACAGCTACGAGGGAGATCTCTACGATATGCTGCACAATGCCGAATGCTATAAGGGCATCAAGGGGCCGAAGTCGCTCAAGGTGCGCTATCTGCTCGAGGACATTCCGTATAACCTGCGCTCCCTGCAGGCGCTCGGTCAGATCGCCAAGATCAAAACGCCGGTCATCGACGCCGTCTGCACGCTCGGTGAGGCGCTCGTCGGCGGTGACATGGACGAGGGCTATACGCTCAAAACGCTGGGACTGGACGAGAACATGACGGTCGACGAGTTCCTGAAGCTTGTCAACGGCTGATACGCGAATCATCTTTCATCTGGAGGTATAAGACATGACAAACAAACCGATTGCCATTATCGGCGCCGGAAACGGCGGCCAGACGACGGCCGCATGGCTGTCCAATCAGGGCTATCAGACCCGCATTTTCGATGTTATGGATGACACGGTCGCGAAGCTCAACGAGCTCGGCGGCGTCAACATTTACGGCAATACCGACTTCCCCGGCTTCGGCAAGATCCAGTTTGCGACGACGGACATCGCCAAGGCCATAGAGGGCTGCGAGGTGATCTTCATCATCCTGCCGGAGATCTACCACGTCTCCATCGCGCAGAAGCTTGCGCCGCACCTCGTTGACGGCCAGATCGTCGTCATCGACCCGGTTTCCGGCCTGGGCATTCTTGCGTTTAAGAAAGCGCTGGCTGAGGCGGGCTGCAAGGCGGACATTTCGCTCGCTGCGACCAGCACGCTGCTGTTTGCCGCGCGCATTCAGACCACCGGCGATGTGTTCGTCACCGGCCAGAAGACGGAGCTGAGCATCGTTGCCATCCCGAACAGCAAGCGCGAGATCATCAAGGAGGCCATTTATCCGGTCTTCAGCCAGCACCACTTCATTGATAACAGCATCCAGCTCGCGCTCGATAACCTCAACCTGATCTTCCATCCGGGCCCGACGCTGCTGTATACCGCCCAGATCGAAAAGGGCGAGAAATTCAATTATTACAACGACATGGTTCCCAGCCAGATCACGCTCATGAAGGCGCTCGACAAAGAGAGAATGGCCATCTGCGCGGCCTACGGTGTCAAGCTTCCGGACGCCGAGGCGGCCTTCGCGCTCGAGTACAGCTATGAGGGCGACCTCTACACGATGCTCCAGAACGCCGAATGCTACAAGGGCATCATGGGTCCGAGCAGCCTGCAGGTGCGCTACCTGCTCGAGGATGTGCCGTTCAGCCTGCGCTCCGTGCAGATCCTCGGCAAGATCGCCAAGGTTCCGACCCCGGTGATTGACTCCGTCTGCACGCTCGGCGAGGCGCTTGTCGGCGATGTGATGGCGGAGGGCTACACTATGGAAGCGCTCGGCCTGAGCGAGGATATTGGCTTCGACGAGTTCGTTGCGCTCTGCAACGGCTGAGCGAAAGTCTGAAAAAAGCACGGCCGGAGTCAAAGCTCTGACCGTGCTTTTGTTTTATCCGTTGTGTTTTCAGCCGGCGGAGGAGTCGTTCGCTTTCAGCCAGCGCTTTTTGTAGAAGAACAGCAGCAGGGACGCCAGAATGACCAGCCCGCCGCCGATGAAGGTGCGCGCGGTCGGGATCTGGTGCAGAATGAAAAAGCCCAGCAGCGCGCTGAAGAGAATGCCCATGAGGTTATAAATACTCAGCTCACCGGCAGGGGCATAGTGGTAGGACAGCGTCATCAGGATCTGGCCGAGTGCCGCCGTGACGCCGATCATGATGAGGTAAAACAGATCCGGACCGCTCGGCACGACAAAGGTCGGGATCATGCAGATGCCGGACACGATCGTGCTGAACGTGCAGAAGAACATGACCACGCTGTAAGCGTTGACGCGCCCCGAGAAGTAGGACAGCAGCGGATAGCACACTGCGTCGCACAGGGACGTGCAGAAGGCGGCCAGCAGCGGCAGAAACGCGGAATCAAAGCGCGGGTTTGCCGCGATATACGCGCCGGCGAAAGCGATCAGCATGGCCGGAATGTGCATCTTCGTCAGCCGCTCGTGCAGAAACACGACCGAAACGATCGAGATCGTGAACATGGAGATGCGGTTCATAATGCTCACATCCGCCTGAAGCGCATTTCTCGATGCGTAGAACAGCAGCATGACGGCAAGCAGGCCGAAAAACGAACGGGCGAACATCTGCGGCCAGTATTTGCGCTCGCCGAAGAGCGGCTGGTGATCCCTGATGAGGATGAAGCTCGCCACGAAGATGCCGATCAGGTTGCGGAAAAATGTCTGTTCCCACACGGGGATCTCCGGTGAGTTCAGAGCAGCAAAAACCATCATAAAAGAAAAAGACAGCGTGGACATCAGGGCGAGGATCACGCCCTTGGTCCGCTGTGTTTCACTGATTTTCAATTGCGCCATGGTCTGGGTGCCTCCTTATAAACGTGCTGCTGCTCAGTATAACGCGGTTTTTCGATGCAGTCAATTGTGCAATTGTATAAATCATTCGTTGTTTAAAATGTAAAAATCAGGCACGATAAAAATGTGCATGTTCAACAAAAGTATATACAATTCTTGAAGGGAATTTTGTCTGTAGGAATTGTGCCCTTTTTGTTGACACGTGTATATGCCTGTGCTAAAATCCACTTATTGTTTGACACACTAAAGCGCTGCATTATTCTGGATGTGCGCCGCGTGTGTGGAGCATACCCGCAAGGGACAGCAATAGAGAGACAGAATTCGCAAATTCAGAAAGGAGAACCTACGTGAACTCAACCACGATCCTCATCCTGGTGGCAACGGTCGCAGTCATCGCACTGACGCTGATTCCGACCTACATCATCTCCGGACGCAAAAAGACCACCCAGGCCGACTGGGAGGTCGCAGACCGCAGCCTCCCGCTCTATGTCGTCATCGGCACGCAGTTTGCCAGCGCAATGGGCGGCGGCATTCTTGTGGCGCATGTCGGCAATGCATACACCCGCGGCATCGGCCATTTCATTTATGGCGTGCTGGCGTCGCTGCCGTTCATCATCATCATGGTGCTCGCCAAGTGGCTGCGCCGCAACAACTTCACCACCATCCCCGATGTGCTTGCGCACTTTACGAATGGCAATAAGCTCATCCGCATCGTCGCCGGCGTCATGACGGTCTTTGTCCCGTTCGGCTGGGTGACCTCCCAGATCACGGCCTTCGGCAATATCTACTCCAACCTGACTGGCATCGACTACACGCTGCTGTGCGTGCTGTTTGCCGTGTTCGCGCTGGCGTTCGTCATGCCGTCCGGCCTGAAGACCGTCGCGTGGACGGACTTCATCTTCTCCTGCTTCATGATCGCCATGTGCATTGTCTGCGTTGTGTTCGTCACGATCATGGGCGGCGGTGTTTCCAACATCGTCAGCAACCTCAACACGATCGACCCGTCCATGCTCAGCTTCTCGAGCTCCATCGTCGACAACATCGGCGTGGCGACCTGCATGCTCTGGATCTTCGCGGTTCTGCCCGGCGGCATGACCAACCAGATCTACTTCCAGCGCGTCTGCGCCATCAAGGAAGAGAAGCAGGTCAACAAGTCCCTCATCCTCTCCGCAGCCCTGTCCCTGCTGAGCTTTGTCTGGGCTGTCTACATGGGCCTCTCGCTCCGCTCGCTCAACATTGCAGAGATCGCCAACGGCCCCACGGCGTGGTTCATGGGCAAGCTGCCTACCGGTGTCATGGCGCTGTTTGCAGCGCTCGTCTTTGCAACGCTGATGTCCACGACTTCCTCCGGTGTGCAGACCTCCGTCACCAACATCACCCGCGATATCATCTCCACCATCAACCCGAACATCCCCGACCGCAAGATGGTCACGATCTCCCGTGTGCTGTCGGCCGTGCTCATGGCCATCGCGCTGCTGATGTGCCTTGTCTGGACGGACACGCTCAACTGGCTGACCAATACCTACGCCTATTCCGCGGCGGCGCTGGCCTGCCCGGTGTTCCTCAGCTACGGCCTGCGCAATAAGCACTTCATCACGACGCCCGGCATCGTCGCCGGCATGGTGTTCGGCCTGATCGGCTGCGCGGTCGCGCAGATCATGAAGACCTCCCTGAACTTCGCGTTTATCGGCATTCTCGTCTCCGCCATCGCCATGGTGATCGTGAGCGCCGCCACGAAGAAGAAGGGCACGATCGTCGCGGACGCCGAGTAAGGGGTCTCCGGCGGATCGGCTGATCCGAAATAAAACAGAGCCCCCGCTGCCTGACGAGCGTCAGGCAGCGGGGGAATTGTTTTGTGCGGCGGGGGAGGCGCTACGCACCCAGCGTGTCGATGCGCTGCTGCAGATCCTGAACGAACTGCCCGATGTGCAGCCCGTCGATCAGCCGATGGTTGACCTCGATGGAGAGACCGAGCACTTCCCGCGCGCCTTCCCGGTAATATTTGCCCCAGGCGATGCGCGGAATGGCGTCGTCGGGGTCGAAGTCGCGCTCATTCGTCAGCGCGGTCAGCGTGATCCAGGGAAGGCTGCTGAAATAGATCAGCGCGTCGCTTTCGGCTGCGGCGGAGAGAAATTCGGTCTGTGCCCGGCTCTTGATGCGTGCGTCGCGGCAGAAGCCGTCGAGCGTGCAGTCGGCCGGCATCGTCACGATGTGAAACTGTTCTGCGCCGGGGTGCAGATCCGTGAAGCTCGGTTCGCGCCGGCCGAGCAGCACCGGCTGTCCGCCGCGGATGGCATAGCGGAACGCGGTCGTGTGGTTGATCGCCTGCGTACACAGCCAGACGAGCGCATAATAAAAGGAAATGCCATGCCGCTTTGTATAGGCATGCAGTGCCGTGATGTCGAGCGTCGCGGTCACGCTGTAAAACGGGTCGGACAGGCCGGAGAAGAACGTGTATGCCTCACGCCGCGGCCAGGTATCGAGTGCGACGGGGGTTGCATCGGGCGTTTGCATGGTCATGCCTCCTTGGTTTTTTCTGCAGTATAGCATGCCGTCGCGGAAAAATGCAATTTTTTTGCCGGAAAGTGCGGTGTTTACAGTTCTTTGATATATTTCTCATAGCCGTGTGATAAAATACAACAATGAAATTCAGCAGCCTGGAAAGGTGATCGGTCATGAGACAACGGTTTGCAAAATGGATGATGGGCAGAAACGGTATGGACGCACTCAACCGTCTCCTGTCCGTGCTGACGCTGATCCTGTTGGTCGTCAGCATGTTCGTGCATGGATACGCATCGCGCATTCTGTGGTCGCTGGCCGTGCTCGGCCTGATCGTGACCTATTTCCGGATGCTCTCGCGCAACGTCTACCGCCGCCAGCAGGAAAACGGCGCGTATCTGCGCCAGCGCTACAAGGTGACGAGCGCGTGGCGCGGCGCGGTCGACCGCTGGCATCAGCGGCACGACTACCGCTTCTATAAATGCCCGTCGTGCAGGACGCGTCTGCGCGTGCCGCGCGGCAAGGGCAAGATCAACATCGTCTGCCGCAAGTGCGGCACGTCCTTTCAGCGCAAGACCTGAGGCGGCGGCAGATGTTTGGGTATGTGATCGCAAATCTTGATGGCCTGACCCAGCCGCAGAAGGATCGCTACAAGGGCTGCTACTGCGGGCTGTGCCGGGTGCTCAAGCAGCGCCACGGCTTTTCCGGCCGCCTGACGCTGACGTATGACATGACGTTTCTGGTGCTGCTGCTCTCGGCGCTGTATGAGGCCGACGAGGAGCGCGGCATGGAGCTGTGCCCCGCGCACCCGCTGCGCAGGCATTTTTACTGGCAGACGCGCTACACGGACTACGCCGCCGACATGAACGTCGTGCTGGCGTATTACAATTGCCGCGACGACTGGCAGGATGACGGCAGCGCGCTGAAATACTGGGAATCCGAGGCGCTCAGCCGCCAGTGCGCCGCCGCGCGTGCGCGCTGGCCGCGGCAGTGCGCCGCAATCGAGCAGTGCATGGCGCAGCTGAGCGAGATCGAACAGGCCGACACCGGCGACATGGACGCTGCGGCAAACTGCTTCGGGCGCCTGATGGGCGAGCTGTTTGCGACCGACGAGCTCTGGGATGCCCGCCTGAGGCCGTTCGGCGAGGCGCTGGGACGGTTTATCTACCTGCTCGACGCGGTGATCGACCTGCCGGAGGACCGCCGCCGCGGGCACTACAATCCGCTGCGCGCGCTGCCGCAGGATGCGGATCTGCACGCGCTGCTGCGGATGCTGCTCGGCGAATGCTCGACGGCGTTCGAGGCGCTGCCGGTCTTGCAGGACGTCGGGCTGCTGCGCAATATTCTATACTCCGGCGTGTGGCTGCGGTATGACGCGGCCATGAAAAAACAGAAGATCGGGAGGAGCGCCGAATGAGAGATCCATATGAAGTTCTCGGTGTTTCCAGAAACGCGAGCGAAGAGGAGATCAAGGCGGCTTACCGCCGGCTGGCCAAGAAATATCATCCGGATCTGAACCCGGACGATCCGCGCGCGACGGAAAAAATGAACGAAGTCAACGCGGCCTATGACGCGATCAAAAACGGGACCGCCAACGCCTACGGTGCGTCCGGCGGCTACGGTCAGGCGGGCGGCTACGGTGCATATGGCGGCTGGGGCGCGCAGCGCGACCCCGGTATCCGGCCGGAATATCAGGCGGCGGCAAATTACATCCAGACCGGCCACTTTGCCGAGGCGCTGCAGGCGCTCTCCGGTGTGCCGCTGGCCGAGCGCGACGCCAACTGGTACGCTCTGAGCGCCATGGCAAACTCCGGTGCGGGCAACCGCGTGCAGGCGCTTGCGGACGCGCGCCGCGCGGCTGCGATGGATCCGACCAATCCGGACATCCAGCGGCTGCTGCACCAGCTCGAGAGCGGCGGAACGGCCTATGCGGCCTATAGCGCCGGATATCCGAACAGCGGCTTCGGCACCGGCAGCTGGTGCGCGGATATGTGCCTGCTGAACCTGTGCTGCAACCCCTGCTTTTCCCCCTGCTGCTGAGCGATATGACGACCCCGGCGGAACAGCGCTGTTCCGCCGGGGCTTTTTGCGCTCAGACGCCGGGAAAGGTCTGCAGATACCGCTCGGTGAAGGCGGTCAGCGCGTCAAAGTCCATGCACGGGCGATAGACGGCCTCCAGCTCGTTGTGCAGCAGAGCCGCCATGCGCAGCTGCTCGATGGCGCGCTCGAGGGCGAGCCGCTGCTGGCGGGCGTCGCTGCGCATCGCGCGGCGCAGCGTGCGCTGCCGCTCCGGATCTGGCAGAACATCGAGCCGGATGTGGCGCTGCGTCAGACCGTCCGGCACATCCTCGGCCGCTGCGGCGAGAAAGCCGACGCCGCACATCGGGACGAGCACGGCCTGCGTGCGCGACGGGACGAGCGGATCCGGACAGGAGATGACGTTCAGACCGCACCGGAGAGCATGTGTGCGCACGGCGTGCAGAAATTCCTCCGCCAGGCCGCATTCGTCGTCGAGCAGGTACACGCGCGTGCAGTGCGCGGCGACGGTTTCCGGAAAGAATATTTTCCCCTCGGACGTTATGGCGCTCAGAAACAGGCGGTCGCACCGGCCGGGCTTCGCGTCTCTGGGCGGTGTGCCGAATTCGCGTGCGCAGACGCTTTTGGCGCGCCGGCGCGCCGCCTCGCGGTCCTCGGGGAAGACCAGCCCCGGCGTCGCGCGCGGATCGAGCGCGGCGGCCGCCGTCAGGTACTGCTGCGCGCGCAGGCGAAACATGGCGCAGTCGGCGTTCAGGGCGCGGATGCGCGTCGGATCGAGCGCCTCCGTGCGGCAAAACGCGCCGAGGTCGAGATATTCGCCGCTCGCGCCGAAGAGGGCAGGCTCGACGGTGTGCGGCGCCGTGCCGTCAAAGAAGCCGGCGTGCTTTTGCGGGAAATACACGCCGTCGAGCGAGGCCGGGTCGCCCGCGCAGTGCAGCCAGACGACCGAGAGCCCGGCGGCGCGCCCCGCGTCGCCGACGCGGCGCAGGAAGGTGGACTTGCCGCAGCCCGGCCCGCCCTTGAGGATGCAGAAATAGCGCTCCGGCGGCCGAAGGAACTGCCGGTGCAGCGCGTAGTAGCCCGCGCCGGTCATGGCGCTGAGAAAGTAGCGTGTTTCCAGTGCGTTGTTCATGGCGAAACCTCACATTTTCATGGTTGCTACAGCGTATGCAGCCGGCGCAGCCGTTGACAATTTCGCCCCGGGATGCTATGCTTTCTTCATCATGACAACGGAGATTTTTTATGATCCAGACGATATTATTTGATTTTGACGGTACGCTCTTTGACACCGGTGAGGGCATCCTGCGCAGCGTGCAGTATGCGCTCGAGGGCTTCGGCATCCACGAGACGGACACGGCGCGCCTGCGCAAGTTTGTCGGTCCGCCGCTGCTCGATTCGTTCTCGGAGCTGTATGCCATGACGCCCGAGCAGGCGCAGGCGGCGGTCGCACGCTACCGGGAGCGGTATCTGCCTGTCGGCATCTATGAGTGCACGCTCTATCCCGGTATTCCGGAGCTGCTCAGGCAGCTGCGTGCGCACGGTTTTCACGTCGCGGTCGCGACCGGAAAGCCCACGCCGATGGCGCGCTCGATCCTGCAGCGGTTCGATCTCGAGCAGCTTTTTGACTGCGTGATCGGCTGCGAATACGACGGTACGCGCAGCACGAAGGCCGAGACCGTCGCGGCCGCGCTCGCCGAGACGCAGACTGAGCCTGATGCGGCGCTCATGGTCGGCGACCGGAAGTATGACGTCATCGGCGCCGCCGCCTGCGGCGTGCCGTGCCTCGGCGTGTACTACGGCTATGCGGAGCCGGGCGAGCTGGAGGCCGCCGGCGCGGCGGCGGTGGTGCAGACCGTCGCGGAGCTGAGCGCGCGGCTGCTGCACTGGAACGAGGCATGATACGAAAACTCCCTGCGGGCTCTGAGTCCCGCAGGGAGTTTTTCTGCTTTTTGTCAGGACACGGCTTTGCCGAGCACGCGCAGGGGGAAGGCATCCGAGATCTCCAGATCGTGATAGGCCGGGTTGAGCGAGTGCAGCCAGACGCGCCCTCCGTCGCGCCGCAGCTGCTTGAGATAGGCGCTGCCGTCGTAGAGAAACACGCCGATCTCGCCGGGGGCGAGCGTCGGCTGCTGGTGCACCCAGACGGTCTGCCCGTCGTGAAAGCGCGGCTCCATGCTGTCGCCCGCCACGCGCACGCCGAAGTTTGCCTCCTCCGGCACGTCCGGGCCGACCGGCTGCATCTCATAGCTCTCGCCGTCAAGAAACTGCCCCGTTCCGGCCGAGACGGCCAGTGAGTACAGCGGCAGGCTGCGCAGCGCGGGCGTTTCGGGCGCGGCGGCAAAGCGCTTGCTCTCGCGCAGCAGCGCGATGTATTCCAGCGCGCGGCGGCGCCCCTCCGCATTCAGCCCCGCAAGCAGACCGCCGGCATCCCCGCCGGAGAACGCGCCCGCGATATCATCCACGTCCAGCACGCGGCACAGCGTCAGAAACTGCTGTGCGTTCGGAAGCGTGGCGTCATTTTCCCACTTTGAAACCGCCTGATTCGACACCGGCATCCCGGCCTCGCCCATGGCCTCGGCCAGCGCCTGCTGGCGCATACCGTGCGCGCGGCGCAGGGAAGCGATCGTTTCGCCAAAGGTTTTGTACATATGCAGCACCTCAAGCACAATATATCGCATCCGACGAAAAAACACAAGAAAAATATCCGAAAAAGACAAGAAAACGCTTTAAATATCCTATAAAGAGATTTATAATAAAGACAATCTCTTTGTAGGAGAAACCGAAAATGGAACGCATGATCTTACATTCGGATATCAACGCCTGTTATGCAAGCATCGAGCTGCTGCGTCATCCGGAGCTGCGCGGCCGTCCGGTGGCGGTCGGCGGGGAGCAGGAGCTGCGCCACGGCATCATTTTAGCCAAGGATCAGATGGCGCGCGCCGCCGGTGTGCGCACGGGCATGACGCTCTGGGCGGCGCGGCAGCAGTGCCCGGAGCTGACGATCCTGCCGCCGGATTTTGACCTGTACTACGACTATTCGCGCCGTGTGCGGCAGGTGTATGCCGACTTCACTGACCGGTGTGAGCCGTTCGGCATGGATGAGTGCTGGCTGGACATGACCGGCTGCGTCGGCCATGAGGACGCGCTGCAGACGGCGCAGGCGGTGCGCCAGCGCGTGCTCGACGCCACGGGGCTGACGGTGAGCGTCGGCGTGTCGTGGTGCAAGGTGATCGCAAAGCTTGGCTCTGACTACCGCAAGCCGAACGCCGTGACGGTCATCGACCGCGCGCGTTTTGCCGACATGGTCTGGCCGCTGCCGGTGGGCAGCCTGCTCTTTGCCGGGCGCAGCTCGGTGCGGCAGCTCGAGCGGCTGGGCATCCGCACGGTCGGCGCGCTCGCGGCGGCGGATGCGGATATGCTCCGGCAGCGCTTCGGCAAGAGCGGGGTGCAGCTGCACGCCTATGCCAACGGCTATGATCCCGCGCCGGTGCGCCGGGTCGAGGATCTGCCGCCGCCGAAGTCCATCGGCAACAGCGCCACCGCGCCGCGCGACCTGATCTGCGAGGCGGATGCGCGCGCGGCGCTGCTGTCGCTTTCCGAGAGTGTGGGGGCGCGTCTGCGGCTGGAGGGGTATCAGTGCCGCACGGTGGAGCTGAGCGTGCGCACGGCGGACCTGCGCTGGTGCAGCCACCGCATGGCGCTGCGCCATGCGACGGATCTGACGAGCGAGGTGCTGGACGCGGCGCTGGCGCTGTGCGGGCAGGCGCACCTGTGGCCTGAGCCGCTGCGCAGCATCGGCGTGCGCGCGCTGGATCTTGTGCCGGCGTGCGCGCCGCACCAGATGGATCTGTTCGAGGACGCGGAGCGCCGCGCGCGCGCACGCCGGCTCGATATCACGCTCGACAACCTCCGCGCCCGCTACGGCAAGACCTGCGTCCTGCGCGGCCGCGCCTGCTTTGACCCGGCGCTCGGCCTTGTCCAGCGCGAGGAGCACGCATTTTTGCGCAAATAAAAAGCACGCACCGTTTTGACAAAACGGTGCGTGCTGCTGTTTGATCAGAAGCCGAGCTTCATGCCGCCGGCGATCTTGTTGACCGTGGCGTCGGAGGCCGCCTCGTACTGGCGCAGCGCCTCGTTGACGGCTGCCAGCACCAGATCCTCGAGCATCTCGACATCATCGGGATCGACCGCTTCGGGTTTGATCTCGATCTTGGTGACCTCACGGTTGCCGTTGACAACGGCCGTGACCATGCCGCCGCCGGCCTTCGCCGTGAACTCTTTTTCCTCCAGCTCCTTCTGCATCCGCAGGAAGTCCTGCTGCATCTTCTGCGCCTGCTTCATCATGTTGGCCTGATTCATGCCGCCATAACCGCCGCGAAAACCGCCTCTTGCCATGTTTGTATCCTCCTGTGAATCAAAAAATTTTTTATCGGATCGTTACGTTCGGGAAGCGTGTCAGCTCCTCGATCTGCCGCTGCTTGATCTGCGTGACCGTGTCCATCGGCTGCATGACCACGCGGACATTCTGTCCGGTCAGCTTTTGCACGGCCAGACGGAACTTTTCCGCGATCTCGGGCTTGTTGAACATCGGGAAAACCATTTGCTGGCTGAAATGCAGTGTCAGCGTGCCGTCTCTCAGCTCGCCGGTCGCTTGCAGCGGATCGAGCAGAAAATAGTAGGTGCCGACCGGCAGCTCGCGCTCCATGTATGCGCACAGCGCCTGCCAGTCAAACGCGCCGGCTTCTGCGGGGGCAGCTTTCGGCGCGGGCGCGGAGGCCGGTTCGGGATCGGGCTTCGCAGCGGGTTCCGGGGTCGGCTCCGGAATGGGAGCGGGAGCAGCCTCCGGCGGCTCCCAGGGGGGGACGTCGTCGTGTACCGGCTGCGGCTCGGGCTTTGCCTTTGGCGCGGAGACCGGCGGCTCCGGCGGCTCCCAAGGGGGGACGTCGTCGTATACCGGCTGCGGCTCGGGCTTTGCCTTTGGCGCGGAGACCGGCGGTGCGGGCGGCTCCCAGGGGGGGACGTCGTCATGTACCGGCTGCGGTTCAGGCTTCGCCTCCGGTGCGGAGACCGGCGGCGCGGGCGCAGCTGTGCGCGGTGCGGGCTTCGCCCCGCTGTATACGGCCTGTTCAAGCTTGTCCATGCGCGCGCACAGCGTCGGCACATCGTCGCACAGCTCCGGCCGGCAGAGCCGGATCAGGCACAGCTCCGCCGCGATGCGTGGATTGGGCTGCGACGACATCGCGCCGAGCGTCTGCTGGATGCTCTGAAGGTTTGCCAGCAGCTGCGCGGTCGAAAACGCGCCGGAGAGCCCCTCGAGCGTGACCGGGTCATACGCACCGGAGAGCAGCTCCCGTCCGCCGCGCGGCGCAACGGCCTGCATGAGCAGGTCGCGCTGGAGCATGCTCAGCTCGTCGAGCAGGGCAGAGGGGTCTTTCCCGTCCTGCCAGAGCTCTCGGAACTGTTCGAGTGCGCCCGCGGTGTCACCGGCGGCGATGCTTCGCAGAAGCTGCGCCGTGCGCAGGTTTCCGGCAAGACCGATGGCGGAGATGACCGCGTCGGTCGAGATGCATTCGCTCCCGCAGCACTGGTCGAGCAGCGTGAGCGCGTCGCGCATGCCGCCGTCCGCCATGCGGGCGAGCAGCGCGGCTGCATCCGGCTGCAGATTCAGGTGCTCCTGCTGCGCGACGAAGTTCAGGCGCGCGGTGATCGTGTCGACCGGAATGCGCTTGAAGCTGTGCCGCTGGCAGCGGGACAAAATCGTCGCCGGGACCTTGTGCAGCTCCGTCGTTGCGAGGATGAACATGAGGTGCTCCGGCGGCTCTTCGAGGATCTTCAGCAGGGCGTTGAACGCCGAGTTGCTGAGCATGTGCACCTCGTCGACGATATACACGCGCTTGCGCACGCTGGCGGGGGAAAAGACCGCCTCGTCGCGCAGGGCGCGCACGTTGTCGACACCGTTGTTGGACGCGGCGTCAAGCTCGACCACGTCGAGGATCGATCCGTCGTCGATGCCGCGGCAGGCGGCGCACCGGTTGCACGGGTTGCCATTGACCGGATGCTCACAGTTGACCGCCTTGGCCAGGATCTTGGCGCAGGTGGTCTTGCCGGTGCCGCGCGTGCCGATGAACAGATAGGCGTGGGACAGCCGTCCGGTCTCGACCTGCTTTTTGAGCGTCTCGGTAATATGCTCCTGACCGACAACATCGTCAAACGTCTTCGGCCGGTATTTGCGATAGAGCGCCTGATACATCATTTGCGCGCGTCACCTCCGGGAACGGAAAACATAAAAAACGTGACCATTGACAAGACTGCACACCCACCTTTGAATAGACGACATGCCCGTTACCACAGCAGCCAGCTCGGGCTCGGCGCCCCCACGGCACACGGAGTGACCTGCTTAATGCTGCTCGGTTCCCCGCCTGACATGGTTCACAAGGCTCCGTTGCGCGGGACCGAACCTTCAACGCCGCTTACTGCGGGCAGACGACACATCAACCTATCCGGGGGCGGGAATTCATCCCTGCTATAGCGGATTGCAGGTACAGGACACCGCTGGCTCCCCGACTAGTGCAGCCTTGTCAATGGCCACGTGCAAATATTCTACTACAAAAGCGGCAATTGCGCAAGAGCGGGAAGCAATTTTCTTTTTCGGGACTTTTTCGCACAAAAATGCGCCGGAAGAAAAAAAGGTCTTTACAAATGTGAAAAATGTGCTATAATGAACAAGCCTTGTGGGGGCGTAGCTCAGCTGGGAGAGCGTTCGGTTCGCATCCGAGAGGTCAAGGGTTCGAATCCCTCCGTCTCCACCACATTTTAGAAATCCTCCCCGTGACCGTTGGGTCATGGGGGGGATTTCCTGTTATTCAAAGAAAAGGGATGAGATCATGCATCCGATGACGGGAGGGGATTTGCATGAAAGCGCAGATCATCGCCGCGCTGCTTTTTCTGGTTCTGGGCGTTGTGTTCGCCTGCGGCAAGGGCACATTTTTGATTGCGGGCTATAACACGCTGCCGGAGGAGGAAAAGGCACGGTATGATGCGCGCAGGATCCTGAGAGACATGAGCCGGATGATGTTTTCCTGCGTGGGCTGCATGGCGGTCGGAATTCTCGGCTCGATCGTGGACGCGTCATGGCTCGTGGTGCTCGGCATCGTCCTGACGGTTCTGGTCATCGTGTTCTTTCTGATCCGCATCAACCGGAAGTGCAGGCGGTAACGCCTGATGCACAAAAAGTCAACCCCCGCGCTTGCCGCAATGACAAGCGCGGGGGTTTTTATATGCATGAGCGGCCGGGTTTTTGTTGACATCGGCGTAAAGGTGCGCGGACCGGCTTTGAGGCTGTTCGGAGGCCGGTTTATGATGTTCAGGACAAAAGCGGCGTGTTTTACTTGTTATACTTCACCAGCGCGGGCCGGGTCTGATACTCGTCTATCTGAGCATTCCTGGAGAGGATCTGCAGCGCTTTGGTAAAGGTTTGGAGCTCCTCATCGCTGAAGCCTTCCAAGGCATCAAAGAAAGGCTTCCACAGCTTCCGGTACATCTCGGCCGAATGGTTTTCGAAAGCCTTGATTCCCAGCTCAGTGGGCTTGAGGATGATGTTTTTCTTGTTGTCCGTGGTCTGATAACGCTCAATGAGACCCAGGCCGCAGAGCTTTTTCTGGATCCGGGAGAAGGAGCTTTGCGGAATCGACAGAGCATGGATCATATTATTCATGTATTCATTGTTGTCCCGGTGGACAACAACATATTCCAAGACCTGCCACTCGTTGGGCACCAGGTAAATGTCTTCATAGATCTGAAACGCCGAAGTAGCTCTGGAAATATAGTTCACATGCTGCACAAGCGCGGAAACCAGCGGACGGTATCTTCCCATCCATTCGCTCATCAAATTCACCAATCTTTCTTGTCTGCCAGCGTCGCCGAATCAAAAGCAGGGGAAAAGCCGCCTGCCCGGAGCACTTCTCTGCCGGAAGCTGCGAGCAGACGATGGGGCAGAAAAAATACATTAACAAAGTACCATACTTTTCTTCTTTTGTCTATGTATTATCTGTTGTTCATTCTGTCTAAAATGCGAAGGAATGATTTAGGAACTATGCCAATTGTATTCAATTGGATAAACTGCTATACTGCAATTACATCCATGTGGATGTAATAATATTTAGGGGGATAAAAAATGAAAGGCCTCACCTTCAAGACCCGAGAGGGATGCAAAAAGCTGCTTGTGCTTTTTCTGATCCTGATTCTGGTCAGCAGCTTCTTCGCGCGCCTTGTGCAGACGGACTTTGGTAATCTGAAAGTGGAACGCATTACCATTGACGCCCGCGGCGCAGAGCTCGACGGCGAGCTCTATTATCCCGCCGGCACCACGAGTAAGGACCTCTATCCCGGAATTGTTATTACCCACGGCGGCGGCTGCACTTACATGTCGTCCAGAATCTGGGCGGAAGAGCTCGCCCGCAGAAACTTCGTGGTGCTGAACGTCAGCGCCTATGGCGCCGGAACCAGCGCCCAGCCCGACTACGATGAAAACGACCAGGGTATTGAAGGCCTGGACGGAAATCTGACGCCGATGGGTCTGCTCGACGCCAAAGCATTCCTCAGCTCCCTCAGCTTCGTTGACTCCACCCGGATCGGTATGGCGGGCCATTCGATGGGCTCCCGCCGCACCGGCTACGCGGCCGTCATGGACTGCGGCTACCTCTCTCTGAATGACCGCCTGATCAACGTCCTCTACGATACCTTCGGCGAGACCTTCACGGAAGATGAAATCAATGAAGATGCCTACAAGCTGGCCGAGAGTCGGCTGAACGTGGATCAGCTCAAGTACTTCAACGACCTCGCGGCCGCGGAAACCGAGCTGTACAACGACGAGCTCCGTGCTATCTGCTTGATTGGCGGCGACGGCTCGGTCATCACCCACAAGCAGCCCGTCACGGTCGGCGGCATCGAAGTCCAGAGGAACTGCCAGGTCAACATGGGCATTCTCAACGGCGACTACGACACCGGCTACTACGACTACCCGTCCAGAGACACCTCCAAGGAAGCCTGGGAGACCGACGGCAAGGACATCGTGCTCGAAGAGTGGTATATCCTCAATGATGTGACCAACCACAGCACGACCGGCGGCCAACTCTACCAGACCTCGACCGCCTCGAACGCCGCGCTGAACGATGCGCTGGCCAACCGCACCACCCGCATCATCATCCGCAATCCTGAGACCCACTCCAAGAATTTCTTCTCCAACGACACCACCTCCGACCTGGTCAAGTACTTTGAGCAGTCCCTGCAGTACAACCGCGGTGACCTCGGCAGTGCGGACGCCGCTCCGCTGGATACCTCAAACATGACCTGGGGCTGGCGCGCGTTTTTCAACATCATCGCGATGCTCTCCATGATCTTCATGCTGGCGGCTCTTGCCGGCATCCTCTTCCGCAGCCCGAGCTACGCGGACGCGGTCTGCGAGGCGGAGGATGAGCCCGCGCCGAACAAGAAGCTGGTGTGGGCGCTCGGCATCCTGACCGTCATCCTGACCGCCATCGCCATCTACATGACCAATAAGAAGGGCTTCTTCCTCTACAATCCCGGTAAGTTCCTTCCGCTCGGCCGTACCGCCACGATGACGATGTACTTCCTCGTTTCCATGACCGTCGTCTCGGTCATCATGCTCATCGTGAACGTGCTGATCAGCAAGAAGACCACCGGAAAGACCGGCCTGGCTGAGTTGAACGTCCTGATCGCGCCGAAGAAGATCCTCAAGCATATTGCCGTCGCGCTGCTCCTCCTCTGTGCTGCCTACGGCTCTCTCATGGTCATCCAGTACTTGTTCGACCAGGATTACCGCTCCTGGATGACTGTCTTCTCTGCTATGAAAGTCGAGCACTGGTTCATCGCGCTCAAGTACCTCATCTTTGCCTTCCCAATGTACATCATCATGGGCATGGCCGTCAACTTCTCACACCGCACGGATATTCCCGAGTGGAAAGACACGCTGATCTCCATCATCGTCAACTCTGCCGGTGTGTGGATCATCTGCCTGATCAATATTCTCATCGCCAAGACCAGCTACGACGGCACCCTGTTCAGCAGCTTCATCTGCAGCTACCAGTTCAATGTCTTCGTGCCGATCACCGTGTATCTGTCCCGCAAGCTGTACCGCATGACCAAGTCGATCTGGAGCGGCGCCATGCTTAACAGCTGCCTGGTCGTCTGGTCCATGGCCTGCACGCTGGGCATCAACGACATCTACCATGGCCAGAGCGTCATCAGCAACTTCTTCAACATCTGATGTCCCCCTTTCTTCACTTTCCTCCTTGCTCGGCTCTTTTGAGGGCTGAAACCAACCGCAAAGAGCACACTGCATCGGCAGTGTGCTCTTTTTTCTCTGTCAGACAAGAATCACTTCATGGGCGGCACCATGCGGATGTCGCGGATGTCATTTTGTCGGGACGTTTTAGGGGGAATCAGGGGTCCGTATCGGCTGACGGGACATTTCCTCTCCGATACAGGACCAGGAAGCAAATCAGTGTACCCAGAGCCGCCAGAAACAGCAGGAGGCGCAGCACCAGATCAGTGCCGTTCAGGTCGAGCAGCTTCCCGAAAATGATCGACGCGAAGAAGGAGAAAAGGAGCGGCGCCCCGTTGATCATGCTCTGGGCGGTCGCGCTGTTCCGGTGGGGGATTGTTTCGCGGACGTATTCCACCGAAGCGGGATGGAGCAGACCCGTTGAGAAGGCGTGGAACAGGGAGGCGCCCCAAAGCGCACCGACGCTGGCGGCCAGGCAATAGCCGGCAATCTTCAAGGTGTAGAAGAGCATACTGGCAAACAGGAGCGCAGCAACGCTCCACTTTTTCCGAAACCGGGAAAAGAGGAAGATCACCGGCACTTCCAGAAAGGAAAGGAAGGCGCCCAGAGCGCCGAAAGAAGCGATGCTTCCGCCCACGTTCTGCACCACATTGACAAGGAAAAGTGTCAGGGACTTGTTGGCGCAGGAAACCAGCGCAATGCCCAGCACCAAGGGAAGGAACCACGGAGAACTCTTCAGAATGGAGGAAAGAGCGGAGATCTGGAAACCGCCTTCCTCTGCGCGGCTCGTGGCCGTTTCCGCATGGATACCGTTATGGCGGATGCACTCCGCTGCGATGGCCAGAAGAACAAAGAGACCATGCGCCAGCAGGAGCAGGGGAAGGGCGTGCAGCATCTCCAGAAGATAGCCGAGCAGCAGGGATCCCAGTGCATAGCCCAAAGATCCGAGCCCCCGGGCGAAGCCGAAGTCGATTTCCATACCCTCCCCCCGGAGGTCCAGATAGATCTTCGATACCAGGCTGCCGAGCACCTGGGTCAGCGACAGATAGAGCGTGTATCCAGCGGACACCGTGAGACAGGGCCTGCCGGGGCAAAGAATTGCGGGAAGCAGCAAGGTCTGTGCGGTGACAGTGATGAACAGGGCATAGTATGCGCTTTGGCCGCCTGTACGGTCGATGCGCGCGGAGACGAAAAGCATTAAAGCGAAGCCAATCACGGATGAGGCTGCGCTGATCGTACCGATCTCGGCGTTGAGAAAACCGATCTCTTGCAGGAAAGCGGCTGCGAAGCCAACAAAGGCACAGCCGCCGGTCCAGTACAGCAGCTGCATGAGATTGTACAAGCGCTGGGGAGATAACCCTTTCTTTTTTACACTCATGATACAGACCTCCTTTCCGACGCTTCTAGGAGTTTGTGAACACACTGTTTCTCCGATTTTAAAGACGCATTCATTGTAGCGGAAAAAGAAAACGATATCAATAGAAAACGCATCGGAAGCACTGTAATTGACAACACTTGGGAACTGTTGATGGAAGGAATTCGCATGAAGCACAGATCATCGCCGCGCTGCTTTTTCTGGTTCTGGTCATTGTGTTCTTTCTGATCCGCATCAACCGGAAGTGCAGGCGGTAACGCCTGATGCACAAAAAAGTCACCCCCGCGCTTGCCGCAATGACAAGCGCGGGGGGTTTTGCATGCACGAGCAGCCGAGTTTTTGCTGACATCGGCTGAAGGTACGCGGGGGCGTCATTCTCTTTCGCTGAGTCCGCGCTCAAAGCGGAGCTTGGCCTTTTTCTCCGGCACCTCAACGGGATATTTCCCCGTGAAGCAGCCGGTGCAGAAGCCCTTGCCGCACTCGGCGAGCTTTGTCACGCTGTCGGTGCTGAGATATCCGAGGGAGTCGACGCCGATGATCTCCGCGATCTCCGGGATCGTGTGGCTGCATGCGATGAGGTTCTCGCGGGAGTCGACGTCCGTCCCGAAATAGCAGGGGTTGAGAAACGGCGGCGCGGACACGCGCATATGAACCTCTGCCGCACCGGCCTCACGGACGAGCTTTACGATGTGGGCGCAGGTGGTGCCGCGGACGATGGAGTCGTCGATCAGCACCACGCGCTTGCCCCGGATGGTGGAGGAGATGGTGTTGAGCTTGATGTTTACGGATTTTTCCCGCTGGCTCTGCTCCGGCTGGATAAAGGTGCGGGCGATATACTTGTTTTTGATGAAGCCCACGCCGTACGGGATGCCGGACTGCTTGGAATAGCCAAGGGCGGCATCCAGGCCGGAGTCCGGCACGCCGATGACCACGTCCGCCTGAACGGGGTGCTCCAGCGCCAGAAAGGCTCCGGCGCGCTGCCGCGCGGTGTGGACGCAGCTGCCGTCAATGACGGAGTCCGGACGGGCAAAGTAGATGTACTCAAAGACGCACAGCGAGCGGGGGCACTGACCGCAGTGTGTGGTTATGCTGCGCAGACCGCCCTTGTCCGCGATGACGATCTCGCCGGGGCGCACGTCCCGCACGAACTGCGCACCGATGCCGTCGAGCGCACAGCTCTCGGAGGCAAAGACCCAGCCGTCTCCCAGCCTTCCGATGCAGAGCGGCCGGAAGCCGTGGGGATCCCGGACGGCGATCAGCTTCTGGGGCGACATGATGACCAGCGAGTACGCGCCCTTGATCCTGTCCATGGCGGCAGAGACCGCGTCCTCAATGGAGGGGGTGCGCAGGCGCTCGTTGGTGATGGTGTAGGCGATGACCTCGGTGTCGCTGGTGGTGTGGAATATCGCGCCGTTGAGCTCCAGCGCCTCCCGCAGCTCGGCGGCGTTTGTCAGGTTGCCGTTGTGGGCGAGTGCCATGCTGCCCTTGACGTGGTTGATGATCAGGGGCTGGGCGTTTTCGCGGCTCTTTCTGCCGGTGGTGGCATAGCGGACGTGCCCCACCGCCAGCTGGCCTCCGCCGAGCTTTTGCAGACGCTCGGGGGAGAAGACCTCACCGACAAGGCCGAGATCCTTATATCCCGATATGACGCCGTCGTCGTTGACGGCGATGCCGCAGCTCTCCTGTCCCCGGTGCTGGAGGGCGAACAGGGCGCTGTAGGTCAGCCCGGCAACGTCCGCCGTGCCGCCGCTGTAAATGCCGAAAACGCCGCACTCCTCATGAATTTCAGAAAACATAGAACCGCCGATCCGTCACGCGCCGAGCATACGGCGCAGGATCTCCTGATACGCGCCCTCCACATTGCCGAGGTCACGGCGGAAACGATCCTTGTCCAGCTTTTCGTGGGTCGTCTCGTCCCAGAGACGGCAGGTGTCGGGGCTGATCTCGTCGGCGAGGACGATGCTGCCGTCGGGCAGACGGCCGAACTCCAGCTTGAAGTCCACAAGGTCGATGCCGATGCCCTTCATGATGCCCTTGAGCAGGTCGTTGACCCGGAAGGCCAGCGCCTTGATCTGCTCCAGCTCCTCGGCCGTTGCCAGCTTCAGAGCCAGCGCATGGTAGGAGTTGATGAGCGGGTCGCCGAGGCTGTCGTTTTTATAAGAGAACTCGATGGTGGGGGCATCAAACACAATGCCCTCCTCCACGCCGTACCGCTTGGCGAAGGAGCCGGCGGAGATGTTGCGGATGATGACCTCGAGGGGGACGATGGTGACCTTCTTGACGAGGGTCTCCCGGTCGGAAAGCTCCCGCACGAAGTGGGTGGGCACTCCCTGCTCCTCCAGCAGCGTCATCAGGTGGTTGGTCACCCGGTTGTTGATGACGCCCTTTCCGGCAATAGTCCCTCTTTTTTCGCCGTTAAACGCGGTGGCGTCGTCCTTGTATTCGACGATCAGCAGGTCAGGGTCGTCGGTGCGAAAGACCATCTTGGCCTTGCCTTCGTACAGCTGTTCCAGCTTCTGCATAGCGATACCTCCATGATGAATTGATTTTTTTGGCAGAGCGTTTTTATACTGTGATATTAGACCGAACGGCTCAGAAAAACAATATTTTTTCAAGGCATTTGCGCGATTTCGGATGGAGTCACAATGACAGCGGGAGAATGCCCTCTGTTTATGTTCGTTTTGCTCCCACACTCCGGCGCACCATGTGCCGGGAGACGCTCCCACACGGAGCGGAGACGCTGTACCGCTGTGAAAAACGCACAATTGCAGCAGCCCTACACTGTGCATTTTCCCTATGACCGGCTCCTGCTTTTTGCCTGCACGCTGCGCGGCGTTTCTGCGAAAAGCGGCAGGGAATTTCCAATTCCCGAAATTGGTTGCAAAGCAGGGGATATATGGTATACTTGACATATCACGGCGGTGTACAAATGGGAGGTCGGCAGCGCAAAGCCGGGCTTGGAGACGGCGCGGAAACTGGCCGCGCTCTTTCAGGTGAGTGTGGAGCAGCTGCTGCGTATCCGGGAGGGGGAAAAGAACGTGGATGTCAAAAAAATCGTGATCACAGGCGGACCGAGCGCCGGCAAGACGACTGCCATGAGCTGGATCCAGAACGCGTTTACGCAAAAGGGGTATGTGGTTTTGTTCGTGCCGGAGACGGCGACGGAGCTGATCACGGGCGGTGTCGCCCCGTGGACGTGCGGCTCAAACTCGGACTATCAGAAATGCCAGATGCACCTGCAGCTTGAAAAGGAACGCGTTTTTGAGCAGGCGGCGAAAACCATGAACGCCGGCAAGGTGCTCATCGTGTGTGACCGCGGTGCGCTGGACAACAAGGCGTATATGGACAGCGTGGAGTTTGCCGCCGTCCTTGCGCATCTGGGCACGGATGAGATCACGCTGCGTGACGGCTATGATGCGGTGTTTCATCTGGTAACGGCGGCAAAGGGCGCGGTTGAGTTTTACACGACGGCGAACAATGCGGCCCGCACGGAGACGCCGGAACAGGCGGCGGCGCTGGATGATCGGCTTATTGCCGCGTGGACAGGGCATCCGCATCTACGTGTCATTGATAATGCGACGGATTTTGAGGACAAGCTCAAGCGCCTCATCGCCGAGATCTCCGCCTTCCTCGGCGAGCCGGAGCCGCTGGAGATCGAGCGCAAATATCTCATCGAATACCCGGACATGAAATGGCTCGCGTCTCTGCCCAACTGCCGGAAGGTCGAGATCATCCAGACGTATCTGACCTCCGCGCCGGGCGAGGAGACGCGCGTGCGTCAGCGGGGGGCTGACGGGCACTATGTCTATTACCTGACCACCAAGCGGACGGTCTCGGATCTCAAGCGCGTGGAGATCGAGCGGCGGCTGTCCGAGCGGGAGTATTTGCGCCTGCTGATGGACGCCGACCCGACGCGGCGGCCGATCCGGAAGGATCGCTACTGCCTGACGTATGACAACCAGTATTTTGAGATCGATGTATACCCCTTCTGGGATGACCGAGCGATCGTTGAGATCGAGCTGCGGGATGAAGCCCAGACCGTTCGCTTCCCCGAAAAGCTCCGCCTCATCCGGGAAGTGACCGACGACGCTGCGTACAAAAACGCGGCATTGGCGCGCATTTGAAAGGAGCGTCCCGACGTATGCGGCTGAGCGCTTGCCGCATCCCGTTTTTGTGACGCGAAAACATATGTGACACCACTCGACAGAACCGGTTTTGCGTGCTATAGTAAGAGAACAGTTTGTTTGGAAGGGATGTTTTCAGCAAGTGGAACGCAAAGGCAACCAGAAAAAGACGGCGCGCAACGTCATCATCATCCTGTGTGTGGTGCTCGTGGCGGTGTCGATCCCGGTAATTATGGCGCTCAGTAAGTCACACAGCCAGCAGACGCCGGCGGAGACCACGCCCACACCGACCGCGCCCCCTGCGGAGGAGACCGTCAGCGCGACGCCGTCGATCGAGCTGCCGCCGTACGGCGGCTATTCGTTTGACAACGACGAGCTGGTGCAGCTGTCCGACTGCGCGTTTGTCGGCGACAGTATCTGCAGCGGCCTGTTCGTCTATGACGTGCTGCCGAAGGATATGGTCGTTGCGACCGGAAACGTCGGCATCCGCAGCCTGCGGGAATATACGTTTGACATCGCCGGCGGTACGTATACCGCGCTCGAGGCGCTGAAGGTCATCGACCCGAAGTATGTCATCTTCTCCATGGGCATGAACGATATCAACATGACCAGCGAGGAGACCTACTGCCAGAACTACCTCAGCTTCCTTGCCGACACGCAGGCGGAGCTGCCGTCGGCAAAGCTGTATGTCGCATCGATCACGCCGATCGATGCCGGGTCGAACTTCGCCTCGAACGAGAAGATCGACCGCTATAATGCCGCGGCCAAGGCTGCCGTCGAGCAGGCGGGCTACGGATTTATCGACGTCACGACGAACCTGCGCAACGACACGGGCGGTCTCAACCCGGATTGCGGCGGCGGCGACGGTATCCACGTCAACAAGCTCGGCTATTACTCGATGCTGACCGACGTGGCCAAGCGCCTCGTGGCCGACCGGCACTGATCCGTACAAAAAAGGAAAGGGCGGGCACCCTTTCCTTTTTTGCTGCCCGCCGGCGCGCACAAAGGTGTTGACAAATGCGTATAGCGGCATTATAATCGGCATATACCGAAAACAACAGCTCTGGAGGTGACGCTATGCCGAGACCACCGAGATGCCGGCGGATCTGTGATGCGCCGCAGGTCGATGCCTTCTGCCCGCAGGGACGCGAGGAGGAAGCCCCCATTTTGCTGACGCTGGATGAGTATGAGGTCATCCGGCTCGTCGATCTCGAGCAGCGCACGCACCAGCAGTGCGCCGCGCAGATGGACATCTCCCGCTCCACCGTGCAGGAGATCTATGAGAGCGCCCGGCGCAAGATCGCCGCGTGCCTCGTTCACGGCAGAAAGCTCGTCATCACAGGCGGCAATTACCGCATCTGCGGCGGGCAGGAGCGGGCGCGCTGCACGCAGTGCTGCCGGACAAAGTCAGAACAACCCCATTCGAATATGCAACAACACAAAGGAGAACCAGACATGAAAATTGCAGTTACCTACGCAAACGGCCAGATCTTCCAGCACTTTGGCCACACCGAGCAGTTCAAGCTCTATGAGATCGACGACGGCAAGATCGTCGCCTCCGAAGTGGTCGACACCAACGGCAGCGGCCATGGCGCGCTGGCGGGCTTCCTGATGCAGCACGGCGTGAACACGCTCATCTGCGGCGGCATCGGCGGCGGCGCGCAGCAGGCGCTGGCGCAGGCCGGCATCCGGCTCTTCGGCGGCGTCAGCGGCGATGCCGACGCGGCTGTCAATGCGCTGCTGGCCGGCAATCTCGGCTACGACCCGAACGTTCACTGCGATCACCACGACCATGAGCACGGTGAGGGCGGCCACACCTGCGGCGACCATGGCTGCGGCCATCACGGCTGCCACTGAGGCACGCGGAGGATCTATACCATAGTCTCTGAAAGCCGGAGCGGCAGCGCTCCGGCTTTCAGGTTATATCGAGGCCTCGCAGAGTTTGCGCCCGCAGGCGTAAATGGCGTCCAATCATTTTCCCCGGCGGCGTGTACGGCGGGGAAAATACCGCTCGGCTCGCAAACGTGCGCGCGCAGCGCGTGCGCTGCAGCGAGCCGCAGCCTTTTCAAACGAGAGCCCAACGCAGTGGGTCTCGTTTGAGCGCGTGTCAAAATTCTTTTGATGCGCGCAAAGCCGGAGCGGCAGCGCTCCGGCTTTCAGGTTATATAGGGATTTCGCAATGCGATTTTCCCTCTTGCGGATGCGCGGCCTGTGCGGTATATTGTAATTTGTCAGACAGCATTTCGGCGCTGACGGGAAACCACGCGCGATAAGGAGAACAAACGCAATGGATAAGCAGGAATTGACACAGCTGCTGCAGCAGGTCGCCGACGGCAGCGTGACCCCGGACGATGCGGCGCTCCGGCTGAAGATGCAGCCCTTTCAGGAGATCGGCGAATATGCAAAGGTCGATTTCCACCGCGGCATCCGTCAGGGCGTGCCGGAGGTCATCTTCGGCGAGGGCAAGGCGAAGGAGCACATTCTCGGCATTGCCCGGGAGATGCTGCGCAGCGGCCAGCGGACGATCCTCATCACGCGCCTGTCGGCGGAGGCGGCGGCCTATCTGGAAACGACGCTGCCGCTGCACTATGACAGCGCCGCCAGAGTCGGCGTCGTCGGTGAGCTCCCGCCGCCCTGCGGCAAGGGGCGCATCGTCGTCGCGACCGGCGGCACGAGCGATATCCCCGTTGCGCAGGAGGCGGCGCTGACGGCCGAGGCGCTCGGAAACGAGGTCACGCGCCTGTATGATGTCGGCGTGTCGGGCCTTCACCGGCTGCTCGCCAATCTGGACACGATCATGTCTGCGCGCGTCATCGTCGCGGTCGCGGGCATGGAGGGGGCGCTGCCGTCCGTCATCGGCGGCCTTGCCGACTGTCCGGTCATCGCCGTGCCTACGAGCGTCGGCTACGGCGCGTCGCTCGGCGGGGTCGCGGCGCTGCTGAGCATGCTCAATTCCTGCGCAAGCGGTATGTCCGTCGTGAACATTGACAACGGCTTCGGCGCGGGCTATCTTGCCAGCATGATCAACCATCTCGACTGACGGCGCGCCATGGAACTTATTGATTTTTTTGCGCAGCATCCGAAGGCCGCGCTCGCGTTTTCGGGCGGGGCGGATTCTGCGTTCGTGCTCTACAGCGCCGCTGCGTGCGGCGCGGATATCATGCCGTATTTCGTCCGCTCGCAGTTTCAGCCGGAGTTTGAGCGCGCGGATGCCTGGCGGCTGGCGGCGGCGCTCGGCGTGCCGCTGCGCGAGCTGGAGCTGGACGTTTTGTGCGAGGACGCCATTGCCGCGAATCCGGCGGATCGCTGCTACTTCTGCAAGCGGCGCATCTTCGGCGCGATCCGCGCGGCCGCTGCGGCGGACGGGTATTCCGTCGTGCTCGACGGCACGAACGCCAGCGATGACCGCGGCGACCGGCCGGGTATGCGCGCGCTCGAGCAGGCACAGGTCCTCTCGCCGCTCCGGCTCTGCGGCCTGACCAAGGCGGAGGTGCGCCGCCGCTCCAGGGAGGCCGGACTCTTTACGTGGGACAAGCCGGCCTATGCCTGCCTTGCCACGCGCGTGCCGACGGGCGAGCCGATCACGGCCGAAAAGCTCCGGGCGGTGGAGCGCAGCGAGGCGTATCTGGCCGCGCTCGGCTTCACGGATCTGCGCGTGCGCCTGCGTGACGGCGGCGCGCTGCTGCAGCTTCCGGCGGCTCAGCACGCGGCGGCACGGGCTCTGTGGCCGGAGATCACCGCAGGGCTGTCTGAATATTTTCCAACTATCCGATTAGACCCGAAAGCGAGGGCGCAGAGCGAATGAAAACCTTATATATCGACTGCTCCATGGGCTGCGCCGGCGATATGCTGACGGCGGCGCTGCTGGAGCTGCATCCCGATCCGGCGGCATTTCTTGCCGGGATGAACGCGGCGCTCGGCGGCAGGGCCGTGGTGTCCGCCGCGCCGGATACCAAGTGCGGCATCCGCGGCACGCACGTCACCGTGCGCATCCGCGGACAGCAGGAGGGTGACTGCCCGCCGTGTGCGGAGCACGCACATGGCGGCGCGGGCGCGGCAGAGATCATGGCCTTTCTCGATGCCGTGCCGCTTTCGCCGCAGATACGGGAAAACGCCAGGGCGGTGTATGCGCGCCTTCTGGATGCCGAGAGCGCGGTGCATGGCTGCGCGGTCGAGCAGGTGCATTTTCACGAGGTCGGCGCGCTCGACGCGCTGGCGGATGTGCTGTGCGTGTGCGCGCTCATGGATGCGCTGCAGCCGCAGCGCGTGCTTTGCTCGCCGGTGAATGTCGGCAGCGGTCAGGTTCGCTGCGCGCACGGCGTGCTGCCCGTGCCCGCCCCGGCGACGGAGCGGCTGCTGCGCGGCGTGCCGGTCTATGCCGGCAGTGTGACGGGCGAGCTGTGCACGCCCACGGGCGCGGCGCTGCTGCGGCAGTTTGTGTCTGACTACGGCGCGATGCCGCAGATGTGCGTCTCCGCCGCGGGCTACGGCACGGGCAGGAAGGATTTCGCTGCGGCAAACGTCGTGCGCGTGCTCATCGGCGAGAGCGGGCGCGGCGACGAGCAGGTCGTGGAACTGTGCTGCAGCATCGACGATCTGCCCGCAGAGTCGCTCGCCTTTGCCATGGAGGCGCTGCTCGCACTCGGCGCGCTGGATGTGTATTTCACCGCCGTCGGCATGAAAAAGAGCCGTCCGGGCGTTTTGCTCACCTGTCTCTGCCGTCCGGAGCAGCGGGACGCCATGCTGCGCTGCATCTTTCGCCACACGACGACGCTCGGCGTGCGTGAGCGTACCTGTGCCCGCTACAGCCTCGCCAGACGCACACAGACCGTGCAGACGCGCTATGGCGCGGTGCGCGTCAAAACGGCGCAGGGCTATGGCGTCACGCGCGAGAAGGCGGAATATGACGATCTGGCGCGGCTCGCGCGCGAGAGCGGGCAGCCGCTCGATGAGATCCGCGCCGCCGTCGCACAGGCGCTGCGAGACCTGAACGAAACCGAATAAAACGTCTTGCATCCGCACCGTGTCCGCACGGTGCGGATGCACGTTTTATCCAGTAGGATATTTCGCCGGTGCGTGTCTTTCTGTGAAAGTCTACATATTTTGCGCCTCATCAAAAAAATTCCCTTGTCAGACGGTCTCAGCGTGTTATAATCGTCCCATTATGAGGGCTTGCCTGTCGATAAAACAGAATACCACAAGCGCCCATGAAAGGAGAAATTATGCATCCCAGACTTTCCAACAAAATCCTTCGTCCCGATTTTCAGGGCGAATTTACGGCAAGCATTCTTGCGGCAGCGGCCTCTCCCGATCTGATTTCTTTCGCGGGCGGACTTCCGAACCCTGTCTCGTTCCCGGTCGAGGAGATGGACAAGGCGGCGCACAAGGTGCTCGAGCAAAACGGCGTCATGGCGCTGCAGTACAGCGGCACGCAGGGCTATCTGCCGCTGCGCGAGTGGGTCGCCAAGCGCTATGAGACGATGGGCGTTTCCGGCGTGCAGGCAGACGATATCATCATCACCAACGGCTCGCAGCAGGTGCTGACGATGATGGGCGCGTGCATGCTCGACCCCGGCGACAAGGTGATCGTCGAGGACCCGACCTATCTGGTCGCGCTCCAGTCGTTCCATTTCTTCGACCCTGAGATCCTGCCCGTCACCATCAACTCCGACGGGATCGACTGCGACGCGCTCGCAGCGGTCGTTGCGGCAAACCCGGACGTGAAGTTTGCCTACGTCATTCCGAACTTCCAGAACCCCACCGGTCTGAGCTACAGCCAGCAGGTGCACGACCGGGTCGTGGAGATCTTCCGCGGCACGGACATCGTCGTGCTCGAGGATAACCCGTACCGTGAGCTGCGCTTTTCCGGTACCGCGACCGACAGCTTCGGCAAGGAGCTCGGAGAGCAGTGCTGCATGCTCGGCACGTTTTCCAAGATCGTCGCGCCCGGCATGCGCATCGGCTGGGTGTGCGTGCGCAACAAGGAGCTGCGCGAAAAGCTCCTGAGCTACAAGGCGACCGCCGACCTGCACACGAACATCTTCTCGCAGCTCGTGCTCGCGCAGTATCTTGCCGACAACGACATCGACGCGCACATCGAAAAGACGAAAGTGCTCTATAAGCACAAGGCGGAGCTGATGATGGACTGCATGCGCAAGTACCTTCCGGACGGCGTGGAGTTTACGCCGACCGAGGGCGGCATGTTCCTGTGGGCGAAGCTCCCGAACGGTATGTCTGCGGTCGATCTCTACCGCGTCGCGCTCACGAAGGGCGTGGCCATCTGCCCGGGCGACCCGTTTTATGAGAAGGCACGCAACGTCAGCAGCTTCCGCATCAACTACTCCAACAGCAGCGACGAGGTGATCGAAAAGGGCATCCGTCTGCTCGGCGAGGCCTGCTCGGAGCTGCTCGCAAAGTAAGCGCGTTATCTGCAAACACCACAGCCGCTGTGCCGGTCTGCCGCGGCGCAGCGGCCGGATATAGCAAAAGAACCACTGCTTTCGTTTTTCGAAAGCAGTGGTTCTTTCCGTTATTCGGTGGCAGATGCCGGCTTATGTGTCCGCTCCGTCTTCCGGCTCTGCTGCCTGCGGTGCGTCCGGCCGGCTGCGGCGCGGGCGCATTTTGCCGAGCAGCCGGTTGAGCCGCTTTTCAATGTCGCGCGAGAGCTCGGCGGCCTTGGCCGCGACTTCGTCGGCGGGGGAGGGCTCGCTGTCCGCGCCGGCGTCCGCGTCTGCATCCGGGGCTGCGGGCGCCTCGGTCTCCGCCTCCGGCGTCTGCTCCGGCGGCTCCGGCTGTGAGAGCACCGCCTGCAGCAGCTCCATGTCCGTCATGATGCGCTCGGACCCGATGCCGAGTGCGCGCGCGTCATGCTCGAGCACGGCGATGAGCAGGTCGTAATAATCCCCGTCGCACTTGAGCGCCTTTGCGATCTGCGGCAGCGCCTTTTCGTGGAACGTGCGCAGGGAGTGCTCTCCGAGCCCGATGTACTCGAGCAGCTGCTGGCGCGCCGCGTCCTCGGACATGGTGCGGTCGATGTAATACGTGCTGCCGTAGAGCCCGTAGAGCACGCGCTGGGCGTCAAAATAGCCGAGGCGCATGTTCTGGCGGCTCTGTTCGGCGTCAAAGTTCAGGATGCTGCCGAGGTCGACCGTCGGACCGATGGTCGTCACGTGCACGTCGTCCGGGATGTGAAAGCGTTTTTCGATGCCGAAGCCGAAGATGCGCAGCGCGATGATGTCCTTGCAGCCGTTTTCCACGAGCGCGTGAATGGGCACAACGTCCTGCACGCCGCCGTCGGCGTAGTACTTGCCGCCGAGCTTCTCGAGCCGGAACGCCGGCAGGTACGCGCTTGCGAGCAGCATGTCGCACAGCTCGTCGCGGCTCAGGTCGGAGGCGCGCAGCTCCAGCTCCTGATGGTCGGACAGGGAGTAGGTGACGATGAAAAAGTCCATGTCCGAGCGGCAGATCTTGTCCGCGTCCACGACCTCGGAGACCCAGTTGCGCAGCGGTGTCACGTCAAAGCCGCGGTTGCGGATGATCTCGGCCACACTGCGCAGGGTGCTCTTGAGCTCGGACAGCGGAATGTCGCGGCTCATCAGGCGGCGCATTTCCTCGTCGTCCACGTCCATGACCTGGGAAAAGTGGATGTTATTCCAGACGTCTTCGGCCTTTTGCAGGTCGTCCATGACGATCATGGCGCCGTTGAGCGCGCCGACAGACGTGCCGGAGACGGCGGAAAAACGGATGCCCGCCTCCCGCAGCGCCTTCCATGCGCCGATCTGATAGGCGCCCTTTGCGCCGCCGCCCTCGAGCGCCAGACCATAGGTTTTGCTGCGATCCAGTTTCAGTTCCATGTCAGTTCTCCAATCTGTAGATTTTTGTGCTGCGCGGCGGCAGGTCGAACGCGGCCACACCGTCGCGAATGACGACGCGCTCGCCTGTGAGGCACTCGAGCGCGCGGTCATAGCCGCTGCGCACGAATGAGAGGCGTGCCTCCTCGCTCAGACCGGCGCCGGGGCAGGTGAGCTCCACATGGCAGCGCACAGGGTGCGCCGCGCGGTTGACGGCCAGCAGCAGCGCCTCGTCCCCGGCCTCTGCGCCGAAGGCGTCGCGCCCGTCCGTGGTGATGCGCAGGATGCACACCACATCGCCTGCCGGAGCAAACACGGCGACCTCGCCGCGCTGCAGCGCCGGGTGCGCGCTGCGCATCGCCGAGAGCTTTGCATACCACTGCAGCATCTGCGTGTCGCACATCTGCAGCGGCGCGCGGTTGAAGGGGTCGCACAGGCCCTGCATCCCGGCCTCATCGCCGTAATAAATGGACGGGATCCCCGGCAGCCAGAACTGCACGGCCGCCGCGAGCCGCTGCAGCTGCGCGCCGCGCGCCGCCATGGCGTCCGTAACGTCGAGCGCTGCCAGCTGCGCGCGCGTGCGGCTGCGGGGGTCAAAGTCCAGCGCCAGCGCCGAGCGCGTGCGCGCCACGTCGTGGCTTGCCGTCAGGTTCATGAGCGCATAGTACAGCGGCTGTGGGTAGTTCAGCCGCTGGCTCAGCAGCAGGTCTGCGAGCGCGCGCGCCGTGCTGCGTCCGGTCAGAAACGCGATCAGCGCGTCACGCAGGGGGTAGTTCATGACGCTGTCGAGCGCATCGCCGAGCGCGTACTGCCGCCGCGCACCGTAGCTGACCTTCGTCACGGCGTCCTCCCACACCTCGCCGAGGAGCACGCTGTCGGGATCGGTCTGCTTGGCGGCGGTGCGCAGGTCGCGCAGCACATCGTCCGGCAGCTCGTCGGCCACGTCCAGCCGCCAGCCGGACGCGCCGTCCTGCAGCCACGCTCTGACAACGCTGCGTTCGCCGGTGATCATGTATTTGCGCCAGTCGGGGTTTGCGGTGTTGACGGCGGGCAGGTCGCGGAAATTCCACCAGCACCTGTAGTCATCGGGGTAGTGCGCAAAATCGTACCAGCGCGCGTAGACGGAGCTGCTGCTGTTATACGCACCGCAGCCGGGATAGTGCCGGAAGCGGTTGAAGTAGCGGCTGTCCGCGCCCGTGTGGGCGAACACGCCGTCGAGCACGATGCGGATGCCGCAGTCTCCGGCGGCGGCGCACAGCTTCCTGAAGTCCGTGTTCGTGCCGAGGATCGGGTCGACCTTCCGGTAGTCTCCGGTGTCGTAGCGGTGGTTGGAGGCGCTCTCGAAGATGGGGTTGAGGTACAGCACCGTTACGCCGAGCTTCTGCAGATAGGGCAGCCGGTCTGCGATGCCGCGCAGCGTGCCGCCGTAGAAGTCGATGGGCGCGTATTCGCCCTCCGGGGTGTTGGCCTGCCACTCGACCGGCTCCTCCCAGTCGGCGTGCGCATGCACGGTCTGCTCCATGCGGCGGTGGTGCTCCATGCCGCGCTGCGCGGTGACTGAGCTGTCGCGAGCAAAGCGGTCGGGGAAGATCTGATACATCACGCCGGTGCGGAACCACTCCGGTGTCGTGAAGCCGGCGCGGTAGACCGTCAGCCGCCAGCCGTCCTCCGGCTCGTCGCACAGGCGGGCGTGCCGTCCGTCCGGCGCGGCGCAGAGCCAGCGGATGCCGCCGTCGCTGCACGCGACGCGGAAGCGGTAGCGCAGCGCCTGCGGTGCTGCGGGCGCGGTCACGGACGCGGCAAAGCCCGCAGCCGTCTGCGCCATGGCAACGGTGTCGCTGTACGCATCGCCGTAGAGCTCTACGGCGGCGTCGAACACGAACGATTCCGTGTCCGTGAAGGCGAGGCGCACGGCCGCGCCGGTCTCCAGCGCGCCGAGCGGCCGGCGGAACGCCTCGTCGCCCGCGTCGTGCTTCGGCGCGGTATCCTCCGGCAGCAGGAGCAGGTACAGGTGCGCGTAATCCTCCGCCGAGCGCGTGAAGCTGAAGTCCTGCACCATGGCCTGCCGCTGCACGCGGAGGTAGGCGTCGTGCTCGTCGTGATAGAGCGCGAGCGCGCGGCGAACGGTGTCGGCGAGCTCGTAGGCGTTGAAGTTTGCAAACGAGAAGCCGGTGCCCTCGCCGGTGAAGCGGTTATACGGCTGCACGCTGTCGCGCAGGCCGCCGGTCTCGCGCACGATCGGCAGCGTGCCGTAGCGCATGGCGATCATCTGCGACAGGCCGCACGGCTCAAAGCTTGACGGCATAAGCAGGAAATCACTGCCCGCGTACACGCGGTGCGACAGCGCCTCGTCGTAGCCGATGTAGGCGCACAGACGCCCCTTATGCCGCCACTCGGCGCTGCGCATGAAGTCCTCATACTCGGCGTTGCCCGTGCCGAGGAGCACGAACGCCATGTCCTCACCGTCCATGAGCTCGTCGAGCACGCACTGCACGAGGTCAAAGCCCTTTTGCGGCGTCATGCGCGTGACCATGGCGACGATGGGCGTGTGTTCGCCGATCTCGAGCCCGAGCTCCTGACACAGCGCGGCGCGGCAGACCGCCTTGCCGCGCATGTCGTCCATGGAGTAGGGCGCGGTGATGCCGCCGTCGTGCGCGGGGTCAAACACGGCGGTGTCGATGCCGTTGAGAATGCCCGACAGCTGGTGCTGCCGCGCGTTGAGGATGCCCTCGAGCCCCTCACCGTAGGCCGCCGTGCGGATCTCGCCCGCATAGCTCGGGCTGACGGTGTTGATGTGGTCGGCAAAGACGCAGCCGGCCTTGAGCAGGTTCGCGCAGCCGTTGAGCTCCATGAACTCCGGCGTGTAGTAGCGCGCGTCGATGCCAAGCAGATCCTGCACGAATTCGAAGCTGAACTTGCCCTGATAGGCGATGTTGTGGATCGTCAGCAGCGTCTGCATGCGCGACTGCATCCGGCCGGCATACTGCGTTTTCATCAGCATGGGCAGCACGGCGGTGTGCCAGTCGTTGCAGTGCAGCACCTCGGGCGTGAAGTCAAGTCTTGGCAGCGCCTCTAAGATCGCGCGGGCGAAAAAGGCGTACTGCTCGCCCTCGGCCTCGCCGCCGAGGTAAATGCGGTCTCCGAAGTAAAACTCGTTGTCCACGAGGTAGATGACGATGCCGTCGAGCAGCAGCCGCTCGATGCCGACGTACTGATGCCGCCAGCCGAGGTCAATGTAGAAATCTGTCAGATGCGTGACCTGAGCGGCGTATCTGTCCTTGATCACGCGGTGATACGGCGTGATGATGCGCGCGTCAAAGCCGAGCGCCGCAAGGCTCTTTGGCAGCGTGCCGACCACGTCCGCAAGACCGCCGGTCTTGGCCAGCGGCGCGCACTCGGCGGCTGCCAGCAGCACGCCGGGCAGGTCGCAGCGCCCCTTTTCGGCGAGCGCTGTGCGCAGTTCGGGTTTCATGGCGTCCCTCCTTTACCGGTTCGTGAAGGTGAAGTATACGGTCGAAAGCGGCGGCAGCGTCACGCGCGCGCGGCACGGCAGCGCGCCGAAGGGCGTGTCCTCGCTGCGGATCTCGGGCGCGTTGTGCACGCCGGAGCCGCCGAAGTCCTCCGCGTCGCTCGAGAGCAGCTCGCGCAGAACGCCGCGCTTTGGCAGACCGATGACAAAGCCGTCGTAGCGCACGGGCGTGAAGTTGCACACGCACACGACCCGGCGGCCGCTGCGCGCCGTGCGCAGAAAGGCGATGGCGCTGCGCTCGGCATCATCCACGTTCAGCCACGTGAAGCCGTCCCAGCCGTCGTCGATGTCCCAGAGCGCGCGCCGGTCGCGGTAGCAGGCGTTGAGCGCGCTGCACCAGCGCTGCATGGCTTTGTGCATGGGATAGTCAAGCAGCAGCCAGTCGAGCCCCTGCTTATAGTTCCACTCGATGAACTGTCCGAATTCCGAGCCCATGAACGTGAGCTTCTTGCCCGGATGCGCAAACTGATAGCCGTAGAGCGCGCGCAGCGCGGCAAACTTCTGCTCATACGTGCCGTACATCTTGTCGAGCATCGATTTTTTGCCGTGCACGACCTCATCGTGGGAAAACGCGAGGATGAAGTTCTCGGAAAAGGCGTACATCATCGAGAACGTCAGCTTGTCATGATGATACTTGCGGAAGTAGGGGTCGAGCTCCAGATAGTCGAGCGTGTCGTGCATAAAGCCCATGTCCCACTTGAAGCTGAAGCCGAGACCGCCGTCATAGGGCGGCTTCGTCACGCCGGGGTAGGCGGACGACTCCTCCGCGATCGTCATGCAGCCGGGCCATGCCGTGAGCAGGGTCGTGTTGAGCGTTTGCAGAAAGGCGACCGCGCCGAGATTGATGTTGCCGCCGTCGCGGTTGGGCGTCCATTCGCCGTCGCGCCGGGCATAGTTGAGGTACAGCATCGAGGACACCGCGTCGACACGGATGCCGTCGATGTGGTAGCGGTCAAAAAACAGCATCGCCGACGAGACGAGAAAGCTCTGCACCTCCGGCATGGCGTAGTCAAAAATGAGCGTGCCCCATTCCGGGTGCTCGGCCATGCGCGCCTCCTTGCACTCGTAGAGCCGCGTGCCGTCAAAGCGCGCGAGCCCGTGCGCGTCCTTCGGAAAGTGCGCCGGGACCCAGTCCATGATCACGCCGATGCCGGCGCGGTGGAGCGTGTCGACAAAATACATGAAGTCCTGCGGCGTGCCGTAGCGGCTGGTCGGGGCGTAGTATCCCGTCACCTGATAGCCCCATGACCCCTCGTAGGGGTATTCCGTCACGGGCAGCAGCTCCACGTGCGTGTAGTGCATCTCTCGGCAGTAGTCCGCCAATTCATCCGCGACCGAGCGGTACCACGGCAGCCCGGTCTCCGGCCGCCGCCATGAGCCGAGGTGCACCTCATAAATGCTCATCGGCGCGCGGTACACATCGCGCGCGGCGCGGCGGCGCAGATAGCTCCGGTCGCGCCAGACGTAGCCCTCGAGCGACCAGACCTTCGACGCCGTGGCAGGCCCTGTCTCGCAGTGCACGGCAAAGGGGTCGGCCTTGAGCACCGTCTGTCCGTCTGCGCCGGTGACGGCGTATTTATACAGCGCCCCGTCGCGCAGACCGTCCACGGTCTGCACCCATGTGCCGTCTGGCAGCCGGTCCATCGGCGTTGCCGCCGCGTCCCAGCCGTTGAAGTCGCCCACGAGCGCGACGCGCTGCGCGTGCGGCGCCCAGACGGCGAAGCGGTGCTCCGTCGTGCCGGGCAGGGCGTGGCAGCCGAACGTGCGGTAGGCGTGCGCGGCCGCACCGGTGTGGAATTCCTGCAGCTCCGACTTCGTCAAAAAGCCGGGAGCGCGTCCTGTCGTATCCATGGCGCGCCTCCAATATCTCAGTCTGATATAAATATTATACCGTGCGCGGCATGAAATTCCAACAGTTTTTTGCGCGCACGCTTTGACAACGCGCGCGCCGGACGCTATACTTGTGACACAGAGATTCTATTTGGGAGGCGCGGTATGTTTACCTTCAATCATTTTAATTTCAATGTCCTTGATCTTGCGCGCAGCGTGCAGTTTTACCATGATGCGCTCGGTCTGGAGCCCGTGCGCACGAAGGACGCGTCCGACGGCTCGTTCCGGCTCGTGTTTCTGGGCGACGGGCACTCGCCGTTTCAGCTCGAGCTGACATGGCTGCGCGAGCGCACGCAGCCGTATGACCTCGGCGAGGGGGAGTTTCACCTCGCGTTCACCGTGCCGGATATGGACGCCGCGCACGCCAAGCACGCGGCCATGGGCTGCATCTGCTTTGAAAATCCGGCTATGGGCATCTATTTTATAGAGGATCCGGACGGGTACTGGATTGAAATAGTAAAAGAGAAAGAATGATTATATAAATTATTACGCGTATTACGCGAAAATTACGAAAAGAGCCTCCGGCGTTTAATCGCCAGAGGCTCTTTTGTGTTCTCATAGCCCAACACTCCCGCCATCGGGGAAAGAAAAGCCGACTTTTGCTGTCGCGCCCAACGCATCAGCTATACGCTGCCACTCATCAACCGTAAACTTGCCAGTGTTCAGACGCTTGTTGAGAAGCTGCGGTGACCATTCCAAGCGCCGCGCAAGTTCGGAATTGCTAATCCCACAATACGCAACCGCCATTTCAATAATCTTCCGTGCAGTCACATTATCACCTCCTGCGTATATAGTAAACCAAAAAGGCGAAAACATCAAATGAAAATTTTCAAAAATATCCGAAAAAGTTAAAATAAGAGGTTAACAAGATAAACAGAATAGTTTGTAATAATGCTCGTAAGGCAGAGGGGAACCTCCGGAGGCCAGACGGAGGGGAACTTCTTAAGAAAGGACGGTGAGGTGAATGAACGGGATGCAGGGCACGGCAGCGGACGGCAGCGTGCAGGACTTTGAGGTGCTCGTGTCCGCGCTCGCCGGATGATAACATGGATGAAATGACCGGCGCCCCGCAGATCCTTCTGCGGGGCGCGCTTTGCCGGGGCGGTATGTGCGCTCAGTCGTCTGGCGGCGACAGGCGGCAGATGTCCAGCACGGACACCTCGAACGCGGTGCGCTCGACGGCACCGGTGTCCAGCACCTTGATGTAGCTGCGGCTCTGCAGCCGCCCCTCGAGGGACACGCGCGTGCCCACGTCCCAGAGCGCGGTCTCACATGCGCGCGCACCCCAGGTGATGCACGGCAGGTAGTCGCTGCGGCCGTAGTGCCGGTTTACGGCGAGCATCAGGTCGCAGATGTCGCGCCCCATCGGCGTCGTGCGCAGGTTCGGCGGCTTGCAGAGCGTGCCGCTGAGCAGGATGAGATTGCGGTCATACGGCTCGTCACAGGGGGAAATGTCGTGCGCGAACACCGTGATGACCAGCTTTGCACCCGGCCCGCGGCGGTTATTGAACGAGCGCACATCGCCGGTCACGCACAGCCTTGCCGGTCCCTCCGGCGGCATTTCGGCCAGCAGCCGTTCGCGCACGACGACGTTCACGCGGTCGACCGTGCCCGAGAGCCGCTGTGTCTCGAGCGGGAAGGTGAAAAAGCGCTCCTGCCGGTTTTCGTGCGACAGTACGGGCGGCGCCGCCGCCGTGCCGCAGAGCTCGGCATAGTTGTTTCGTTCCAGTTCATCCATGTGCTGCACCTCTCTTGTTGGGTATCACAGCCTATGTGAAGCGGACGGCAAATATGCGTCTTGTGCAAAGCGGCCGGACGCGGTATAATATTCTTATCAATTATCGTTGCTCATCAGAAAGGACGGACGATCATGGAACTTCGAGAGATTCTTTCCCGCTGCGATCATACGCTCCTGCGCGTGGACGCCACCGCGTCGGAGATCCGCGCCCTCTGCGATCAGGGCATGCGCTACGGCTGCGCCAGTGTGTGCATCCCGCCGTGCCACGTCGCCGGGGCGAAAAAATATGTCGGCGACCGCCTGCGCATCTGCACGGTCATCGGCTTCCCGAACGGGTATAATACTCCGGCCGTCAAGGCGTTCGAGGCGGCGGAGGCCATCCGCAACGGCGCCGACGAGGTGGACATGGTCGTCAATCTGGCCATGGTCAAGGACGGCTGCTGGGACGATGTCGCGGCCGACATCCACGCCGTGCGCGAGGCCAGCCGCGGCTGCATTCTCAAGGTCATCATCGAGTGCTGCCTGCTGACCGAGGAGGAAAAGCGTATGCTCTGCCGCATCGTCTCCGACAGCGGCGCGGACTATATCAAGACCTCCACCGGCTTTTCCACCGGCGGCGCCACGGCGGACGATGTGCGCCTGCTGCGCGCCTGCTGCCCGCCGCATGTGAAGGTCAAGGCCGCCGGCGGCATCGCGAGCCTTGCCGACGCGGAGGAGTTTATCCGCCTTGGCGCCGACCGGCTCGGCACGAGCCGCATCGTGAAGATCGCCATGGCGCAGGAGCAGACTGCGCAGGAGCAGACTGCGCAGGAGCCGGACACGCAGGAGCAGACTGCGCAGGAGCCGGACACGCAGGACACGACCTACTGAGCCGCGCATAAGCAGGGGAGCGGCACGCTGCTGCGCCGCTCCCGTGCGCTTTGACTGCATTTTTGCGCTTTGATACAGAAAATGCTTGACAGACCGCGTGGGGACTGCTATAGTATAAAAGCTGACAACAAAGTGGGCGCCCTATGGGCTGCCTCACCCGGCCGCAAAGGCGGTCCGCGGTCAATAAAACCCGCTCCCGATGGGAGATGTATGTGTTTTATGCGCGCGGATGTGTCAGGCATCCGTGCTTTTTTGTTTTGGAGCGACTGCTCCCGATGCAACCAATGGAGGTGTGTTCGTATCGCAACTGCAAACTACCAGATCAACGAAGAAATCCGCGACAAGGAAGTCCGTGTCATCGGCGCCGACGGTGCGCAGCTGGGCATCATGTCCTCTGCCGCTGCGCTCGAGATCGCGATCGAAAAGGATCTCGACCTCGTGAAGATCGCTCCTGGCTCGAATCCGCCGGTCTGCAAGATCATGGATTACGGCAAGTACCGTTTTGAGCAGGCCAAGCGCGAGAAAGAGGCCAGAAAGAACCAGCACGTGATCGAGGTCAAGGAGATCCGTATGTCGCCCGGCATCGGCGAGAACGATTTCAACACCAAGCTGAAAAACGGCCAGAAGTTCCTGCAGGGCGGCGACCGCCTGAAGGTGACCATCCGCTTCCGCGGCCGTGAGATGGCGCACACCAACATCGGCGAGCAGCTGCTGCGCGACTTTGCTGCCAAGTGCGCCGAGATCGCAAACCTCGACAAGCAGCCCAAGCTCGAGGGACGCAATATGTCTATGTTCCTGTCGCCCAAGGCGCAGAACACCAATAATAAGAAGTAAGCAAACCAAGGAAGGAGCCAATACAATGCCCAAACTGAAATCTCACAGTGGCGCGAAAAAGAGATTCAATCTCACCAAGAACGGCAAGGTCAAGCGTGCCCATGCGTTCAAGAGCCACATTCTCACGAAGAAGGACACCAAGCGCTGCCGTCGTCTGCGTTCCACCACTTATGCGGATGCGACTACTGAAGCGACCATCAGAAAAATGATTCCTTATAAATAAGGATTGACCGCACAATAGGAGGAAACAACAATGGCAAGAGTCAAAGGCGCGATGATGACGCGCAAACATAGAAAAAAGATTCTCGGTCTGGCTAAGGGCTACTGGGGCAACAAGTCCCGCCACTACAAGATGGCCAACCAGCAGATGATGAAGTCCGGCCGCTATGCTTACGTCGGCCGCAAGCAGAAGAAGAGAGACTTCCGTCAGCTGTGGATCACCCGTATCAGCGCCGGCTGCAAGGCCAACGGCATGAACTACTCCACCTTTATGCACGGCCTGAAGCTGGCTGGCATCGACATGAACCGCAAGATGCTCTCCGAGACTGCGATCCATGACCCCGCTGCATTCACCGCTCTGTGCGAGCAGGCGAAGGCTGCCCTGTAAGTAAGATGCAGACAAAAACCCCGCCATCCGACCGGATGGCGGGGTTTTGCTGCATTCTGGATCAGTCGATTTGCCGCGCGATGACCAGAAAGCGGCCGTTTGCCGTGTGGTATGCGCAGGTGGACAGCGTCAGCAGCCGGTCGTCGGACCGGATGGCGATGCCGGTGTCGTAGCAGCGGTTTTGCTCGATGAACGCGCAATACTGCGCGAACTGCTGCGCGTCCGTTCCGACGCAGTCATAGTACCGAAAGGCGCTCGAGCCCTCCGGCGGGATCTCGGTCTCGACTGCGGCCACGATCTCGTACCGGTGCGAGGCGTAGAGCGTGTCAAACTGCACGATCGGGTGCGCAGCGCGAAACGCCGCGTCCTTGTAGGAGATCAGGGAGCCGAACATGCTGCCGTCTTTCATGTGGTGGCCGTAGATGAGGATGTTGTCTGCCGTGCGCACGTCACAGTTCTCGGCGACATACAGCGTGCCGCGGTATGACCACTTGCCGTAGAAGTCCATGTGCAGATACTTTCCCGGCGTGTCGGGGGCAAACATGACGACATTGTTGATGTCCGTGCCGTCGATGTGCAGCCAGCCGATCGTGTCCGGATTGTCGGCCGCGACCGCGCGCACCTGCTCGATGGCCTCCGCGCTGGCCGCGTCGTGCGCGGCAGCGAGCGCCTCGGCGACGGCTCGGTCACTGCGGTCGCTGTGCCAGTACCAGCCGAGCACACCGGCACAGATCAGAAAGCCGACGATGCAGACGGTGCGGATCACAATGAGAACGGTTTTTTTCATACAAAACTCCTGATAAAAAATGGGCAGTGTCATTTGACGCTGCCCATTTTAACTGCATGAGGGAAAAAATCAGGCGCCGTGGTGCTTGCTCTTCCTGCGGTTGTAGTAGGTCGCAGCGAAGGTCGCCACGAAGATCACTGCCAGCGCAATGACCAGCCAGATCAGACGTGTGTCGCCGGTCTTGGGCGTGTTCGACTTGCTGCCGTCCGGGGTGCTGCCGTCCGGGGTGCTGCCGTCCGGGGTGCTGCCGTCCGGGGTGCCGCCGTCCGGGTTGCCGCCGTCCGGATTGCTGCCGTTCGGATCTTTGCCGCCCGGGTTGTCGGGGTCGGTGCCATTGTCGCCGCCGTTATCGCCGCCGCCGTTATCGCCGCCGCCGTTGTCGCCGCCGCCGTTGTTGCCGCCGCCGTTGTTGCCGCCGCCATTGTTGCCGCCGCCGTTGTCGCCGCCGCCGTTATTGCCGCCGCCGTTGTCGCCGCCGCCGTTATTGCCGCCGCCGTTGTCGCCGCCGCCGTTGTCGCCGCCGCCGCCGTTGTCGCCGCCGTTATCGCCGCCGCCGTGGTCACCGCCGCCATTGTCGCCGCCGCCGTTGTCGCCGCCGTTGTCATTGCCCTCGCCGAGGATGACAACGATGTTGATGTAGTGCAGACCGAAGTTCGTGGCGAACGCCTTGATGGTATTCGTGCCCTTGACGTGGATGCCCGTGCCGCCGGGGTAGGTGATCCCGCCGACACCGACGATGGTGGCCTCCTGCACGTCGGCATCAATGCTCCAGTCGTAGACATGGTGGTTGGTGCAGGTGATGGTCACGGGGGACCACGCCGTCACCTCCATGCCGGCACGGTAGGGCTTTGTGTGCGTGCCGAGCGCGTCCGTGTAGGTCACGGAGAAGGCCGCGTCATGGTCGTAGTCGCGCAGGATCGTCAAAAACAGGTGCGTGCTCACGCCCGCCACGTCGCCGGCGGCCGCCGGGGTCGTGCCGAACGAAAACAGCGACAGCGTGAATGCCAGCAAGAAGATGGCAATCATGAGTGCCTGCTTGCGATGGGTTGCTTTTTTCATGTTGATTACATCCGCCTTTCACAATAACTGGTGATCGATAAAAAAAGAGATCGCGCGGGAATGCGAGGGCATGGCTGCTGTGGGTAAAAACGCAATGTTTACAGTATATTCATAAAATAACATACTGATAAACATCCGTCAATAACTATAATGCTTGAGGCGGGGAAAATGTTGCATCAATTTGCAAATGTGCCAAAATTTTTTCAATTTGCGCACTTTTTTCGCAGCTCCGTGCCCGATATCCGGCGGCGATGCGGCGGATGGCAGGTAACCGCCGGTAAAAAGGCGCGAGAATCCCCATAAAATGGCTTTGACAATTGACAGGTGGGGTGCTAACATAACAAAATGCTGATTAACGGGGTTAACAAAAAAGGAGGCGGCCTCATGGAACTGCAGCAACTGACCGAGCAAATGCTGCTTGCGGTCACGTCTCTGAACCGTTCCTGCATCCCGCAGAGCGTGCAGGAGCCGCTCAAGGGCGAGAATTTCCTGCTCAATTATCTCAGCGCGCAAAACGGCTGCAGCACGCCGGGGGCGCTGCGTGAGGTGCTTGGCGTGAGCGCGCCGCGCACGGCGGCGATGCTGCGTGCACTCGAGGAAAAGGGGATGCTGCGCCGCTGCACCGACTGCTGCGACCGGCGGCGCGTCGTGGTGCATATGACGGATCTCGGCCGGCGAACGGCGGAGCAGGCGCACGCGTCACTGTGCGCACATGTGCAGTGCGTGCTCAGGCAGCTCGGCGAGCGGGATGCGCAGGAGCTGATCCGGCTTCTGAGCCGCATCACGGAGATCGAGGCCGGCGGCTGAACGCACGGATATGGACAAGGAGACGGTTTTGTGAAGAAATATATTCAAGAACATAAATATGTGCTGCTGGTGCTGTATGTGCCGGTTTATCTGATCTGGTTCGCTCTGGCGGAGCGCATGGTCCCCACGACCGACGGCTGCTGGGTGTCGTATCTGCCGCTGGACGATAAGATCCCGTTTTTGCCGGGATTCATTCTGGCGTATGTGCTCTGGTATCCGTTTTTGATCTTCCCGGTCGTCGTGATGCTGCTCAAGAACGACCGCCGTGCGTTCATCCGTTACGGTGCGTTCATCATCGCGGGCTTTTCCATCTCGCTGATCATCTGCATGATCTGGCCAAACTGCCAGCTCCTGCGTCCCGCAGTCGTGGATACGAGCAATCTCTGCGGCTGGCTGGTCAATGCGATCTACACGGCCGATACCCCGACGAACGTCCTGCCGAGCATGCACGTCGTCGGCTGTATGGGCGTGCTGGCTGCGGTGTTTGACAGTCAATATCTCAGGAAAGCACGCATTCCGGCGTTCATCGTTGCCGCCGCCATCTGCGCGGCCACGGTGTTTGTCAAGCAGCACTCCATTCTGGATGTGTTTGCGGCACTTGCGCTGTCGCTGGTGCTGTATCTGGTCATCTATGTCGCGGCGCGCCGCGGCGTTGACCGCCGGCACGCGCCCGCTGCGGCGTGACGCTGCCGGTATTATGTGAGGGAAAGAGAGAGGAACGCGCATATGGGTCGCCGGAAAATCGCAGAGAAGCTGGAACAGGTCGAGCGGGAGAATCAGAATTATAAGGCGAAGCCGGCGGTCGTCGCCGTCTACTGGATCCTGCGTCTGATCGTCATCGGCGTCATGGTCATGACGATCATCCACAAAAACTATGAGAGCACGTTTGTGTGCATACTGGTGCTGATCCTGTTCATGCTGCCGCGCTTTGTGGAGCGCAACTTCCGCATCGAGCTGCCGAGCACGCTGGAGATCATCATCCTGATCTTTATTTTTGCGGCGGAGATCCTCGGCGAGCTCAAGAGCTATTTCATCACCTATCCGCACTGGGATTCCATGCTGCACACGACGACGGGCTTCATCAGCGCGGCGTTCGGCTATGCCATGGTCGACCTGCTCAACCGCAACAAGCCGCAGCACTTCAAGCTCTCGCCGGTGTTTCTGGCGCTGGTGGCGTTCTGCTTTTCCATGACGGTCGGTGTGCTGTGGGAGTTTTTTGAGTTCTCGATGGACTATCTGTTCCACATGGATATGCAGAAGGACACGGTCGTGCACGCGTTCGCCTCCGTGACGCTCGATCCGACCAACAGCAACATCCCGATCTATATCGATCACATCACGGACGTCGCCGTCAACGGCCAGTCGCTCGGCCTCGGCGGGTATCTGGACATCGGCCTGTACGACACGATGCAGGACCTGTTCGTCAATTTCATCGGTGCGCTCACGTTCAGCATCATCGGCTACTTCAGCGCCAAGTCCGGCAAGAATAAGATCGCCAAGCAGTTCGTGCCGGTGGTCCTGCCGGAGGAGACTGCGGATGCAGCGGCGGAGGAGCCGCCGGAAACAACGGAATAACGTCCAGTACGGAAAGATCCCCGCCGGATGCAGCGCATCCGGCGGGGATCTCGGTTTTCTCAGAAGCGGAACTCAAAGTCGAGGTCGTAAATGCTCACCGTGTCGCCCTCCTCGATGCCCATGGCCTCAAGCCGGTCGAACAGGCCGGACTGGCGCAGCACGCGGTCGAAATACATCCGCGACTCATAGTCGCCGAAGTTGATCGAGCTCATCAGCCGCTGCAGCCACGGCCCCTCCACGACCCAGAGATCGTCGAAGTGGCGGATCTGCAGCTCGTCGCTCGTGCCGACTTCCGGCTCGGGCGGGACGTAGTCGGCCTCGTACGGCGGCATCGGCGGGATCTCGGCAAGCTTTGCGGCGCACGCCTGCACGAGCTCACGCGTGCCGGTGTGGGCGGCGGCGCTCATCTCGAAGAATTCGTACCCCTGCGCCTCGACGTGCGCGCGCAGGCGGTCGATGTTCGTGCGGTCGCCGCCGAGCAGGTCGCACTTGTTGGCGGCGACGATCTGCATCCGCGAGCCGAGCACGTCGCTGTAGGCGCGCAGTTCGGCGTTGATTGCCTCAAAGTCCTCGATCGGGTCGCGCCCCTCGCTGCCGGACACGTCCACCAGATGCACCAGCAGACGGCAGCGGTCGATGTGGCGCAGGAAGTCGTGGCCGAGCCCCGCGCCGTCGCTCGCACCCTCGATGATGCCAGGGATGTCCGCCATGACGAAGGACGTGCCCTCCGTCACGTACACGACGCCGAGGTTGGGGAAGAGCGTCGTGAAGTGGTAGTTTGCGATCTTCGGGTGCGCCTTGGACACCACCGACAGCAGCGTGCTCTTGCCCACGTTCGGGAAGCCGACGAGCCCCACGTCCGCCAGCAGCTTCAGCTCAAGCAGGATCGTGTGGCTCTCGCCCGGCAGGCCGGGCTTGGCAAAGCGCGGCACCTGCCGCGTCGGCGTGGCAAAGTGCTGGTTGCCCCAGCCGCCGCGCCCGCCGCGCGCCGCCACAAACGGCTCGCCTGAGGACATGTCGTGCATGATCGCACCGCTGTCGGCGTCGCGCAGCAGGGTGCCGCGCGGCACACGGATGCGCAGGCTCTCGCCCACGCGGCCGGAGCAGCGCTTGTTTTGACCGTCGGCGCCGTTGGCGGCCACGTATTTGCGCTTGTAGCGAAAATCCATGAGCGTGGACATGTTGTCGTCCACCTCAAAGATGATGTCGCCGCCGCGCCCGCCGTCGCCGCCGTCCGGGCCGCCGGCGGCCACGTATTTCTCGCGGTGGAAGGTCACCGCGCCGTTGCCGCCGCTGCCTGCGCGCACGGTGATGGTCACTTTATCAACAAATGGCGAAGCCATGGTCATTCCTCACTTTCGTTGCCGGTAGGACCGGCGGGGGATAGAAAAACGGGGCGGGCGCGATGCCCACCCCGTTTGCGATTACTGTGCGATCTCCTCGTAAACAGAGACCTGCTTGCGATCCTTGTCCTTGCGCTCGAACTTCACGACGCCGTCCACGAGGGCGAAGAGCGTGTCGTCCTTACCCTTGCCGACGTTGATGCCGGGGTGGATCTTCGTTCCGCGCTGTCTGACGAGGATGTTGCCGGCCAGAACAAACTGACCGTCGGCTCTCTTGGGGCCAAGGCGCTTCGACTCACTGTCGCGGCCGTTCTTGGTGGAACCCATGCCTTTTTTATGTGCCATTTCGAATTACACCTCCATGTGTCAAAATCAGTTGCGGAAATCAGGCCTCGATCTTCGTGATCTCGACCTTGGTATAGGGCTGTCTGTGGCCCTGCGTTCTGCGATAGCCTTTTTTCGGCTTCATCTTGTAAACGCGGATCTTCTTGCTCTTGCCGTTTTTGACGACGTTGCCGGACACGACGGCGTTTTCCACCACGGGGGTGCCGAAAACAGCCTTGTCCTCGTCGATGACAGCCAGAACGCGGTCAAACTTCACAGCCTCGCCGGCCTCGACATCCAGCTTCTCGACGAAGATGACGTCGCCCTCGGCCACGCGGTACTGCTTACCGCCGGTAACGATGATAGCGTGCTTCAAACTCGTTGCACCTGCCTCTCTGTAGAGTCTCGCTCTTGTGGGCGGGAGGAAACCTCCGCTTTGTACCCACTCAATGCGGCCTTGACAGTTTACCATTCCGCCGCGTATTTGTCAACGCTTTTCTCGGGAAAGACAAACTTTTTCTCGGGGAAGGCAAACTTGTTTCTGCCCATGCAAAACCCACGGCGCTGAGCGCAGCGCCGTGGGTTTGCGAATGCGGAAACTCAGCCGCAGATGGCCTTGGTGTCGCGGGCGATGACGAGCTCCTCGTTCGTCGGGATGACGAACACCTTGACCTTGGAGTCGGGAGTGGAGATCATGATGTCCTCGCCGCGCTTGCTGTTGGCGACGGGATCGATCTTCACGCCCAGATAGCCGAAGTACTCGGCGATGGCGGCGCGGGAGGACTTGCTGTTCTCGCCGACGCCGGCGGTGAAGATGATGGCGTCCACACCGTTCATGGCCGCGACGTAGGAGCCGGCGACCTTGGCGACCCAGTAGTGGAACATGTCGAGCGCGAGCTGGGCGCGGTCGTTGCCGTCGGCAGCGGCGCTGTCGAGATCGCGGAAGTCGGAGCTGACGCCGGAGACGCCGAGCACGCCGGACTTCTTGTTGAGGATGTTGAGCATCTCGTCGATGCTGATGCCGTACTTATTCATAATGAACTGGATCACGCCGGCATCGAGATCGCCGCAGCGCGTGCCCATCGGCAGGCCGACCAGCGGGGTGAAGCCCATGGACGTGTCGACGCACTTGCCGCCGTCGATCGCGCAGATGGAGCTGCCGTTGCCCATGTGGCAGGAGATGAGCTTGAGCTCCTCGATGGGCTTGCCCATGAGCTCTGCGCAGCGGGCGGACACGTAGCGGTGGCTCGTGCCGTGGAAGCCGTAGCGGCGGATGCCGTCGTTCTGGTAATATTCATAAGGAATGGCGTACATATAGGCCTTGCCGGGCATGGTCTGGTGGAACGCGGTGTCGAACACGGCGACCATCGGCACGTCGTTGCCCATGACGGCGCGGCAGGCGTTGATGCCGGTGATGTTGGCGGGGTTGTGCAGCGGCGCAAACGGCGTGCACTCCTCGAGCGCGGCCATGACGGCGTCGTCGATCTTCACGGAGCAGGCGAACTTCTCGCCGCCGTGGACGACACGGTGGCCGACGGCGTCGATCTCCTTCATGGAGGTGACCACACCGTACTCGGCGCTGGTCAGCTTGTCGATGACCGCGGCGATGGCCTCGGAGTGGGTGGGCATCGGCAGGTCTTCGTCAAAGACCGGCTTGCCGCCGATGAGCGGGGTGTGCTTCAGGTGACCGTCGATACCGATGCGCTCGCACAGGCCCTTGGCCAGAAGGTGCTCGGTCTCCATGTCGATCAGCTGATACTTCAGCGACGAGCTGCCGGCATTGATGACAAGAATTTTCATACTTAGATTCCTTTCTCGTATTAAATATTGTAATTCCTGCAAAATCAAAGTATTATGATACCAAACACTCTTATTGTAATCATTTCGTAGGAAAACGCAAGTATTTTTCGAAAGAAGGTGCGAAAATGGGCAATGTCATCGGTATTGTGGCCGAATATAACCCGTTTCATAACGGCCACGCGCGGCTCATCGAGCAGACGCGCGCGCAGCTCGGCGCGGTGTGTCCGGTCGTGTGCGTCATGTCGGGCGATTTCGTGCAGCGCGGCAGCCCGGCGGTGTATTCCAAGTTTGCGCGCGCGGAGGCGGCCGTGCGCAGCGGGGCGGATCTCGTGCTGGAGCTGCCGCTGCCGTGGTCGCTGTCGTCGGCGGAGGGCTTTGCGCGCGGCGCTGTGGGACTGCTGGGCAGTCTCGGCGTCGTGACGCATCTGAGCTTCGGCAGCGAGTGCGGCGAGCTCGATCCGCTGCAGCGCGTGGCGCAGGCGCTGCTCGATCCGCTGCTGGGCGATGACCTGCGCGCGGAGCTGCAGAGCGGCATCCCCTTTGCGGCGGCGCGCCAGCAAGCGGTCGCGCGGCGCGTGGGCGCGCTCGCGGAGCTGCTGCAGGCGCCGAACAATATCCTCGCCGTGGAGTATCTCAAGGCGATCTATGACCAGCGGCTGGAGCTGCATCCGCTGACGGTCCTGCGCACCGGCGCGCAGCACGACCGCTTTGCGGAGGGAAACATCCGCTCGGCGTCCGAGCTGCGCATGCGCATCGGCGCAGGGGAGGACGTGTCCGTGTTCCTGCCGCGGGCGTCGGCGGAGATCTGCGCCCGGGAAAAGACGCGCGGCCGCGGCCCCGTGCTGCCGGAGACGCTCGAGAGCGCGCTGCTGTCCCGGCTGCGTATGCTGCCGCAGGCGGCCTACAACGCGCTGCCCGGCGCGGCTGAGGGGCTGGGCAACAGTCTGTACCGCGCGGCGCACGAGGAGCCGACGCTCGACGGCGTGCTCGCGGCGGCAAAGTCCAAGCGCTATGCGCTCGCGCGCCTGCGGCGCATGACGATGTGCGCGGCGCTGGGCGTGACCGCCGGCATGGACGGCGGCACGCCGCCGTATGCGCGGGTGCTGGCCATCGGTGCGCAGGGCAGGGAGCTGCTGCGCGCGATCGACATGCGCGCATCGGTGCCGGTCATCACAAAGCCTGCCGCCGGACGCAGTCTGCCCGGCCCGGCGGGGGAGATCTTTGCACTGACGGCGGATGCGCACGATCTCTACGTGCTCGGCTGCCCCGCGCGGGAGGAACGCCGCTGCGGCGGCGACTGGCGCGCAAGCCCGTTCGTGCTGTGAATGCGGCTGCATCTCCATTCCTGAACGTTTCGAAAAAATAATATGAATATTTCGTGAAATTCATATTGCTTTTTTGAACAAACGATAGTATAATTCATGCATATTCGTTTCAAGGACAAATGTTCGCCTTGCGCGGACATCGCCTGAAAAGAAAAGAATGGAGGAATAACAATGAAGAAAGCGATTGCTCTGCTGCTCGCTCTGGTCATGGTGTTTGCGCTGTGCGCCTGCGGTGGCGACGGCGGCTCGGCCAGCGGCGACAAGGTCGTGAAGATCGGCGTGTTCGAGCCTGCCAGCGGCGACTCCGGCGCCGGCGGCAAGAAGGAAATGCTCGGCATGCAGTATGCCAACCAGGAGACCCCGACCGTCGAGATCGGCGGCGAGACCTATAAGGTCGAGCTCGTCTACTCCGACAACGGCTCCGACTCCGCCAAGGCCGTCTCGGCGGCTTCCAAGCTCGTCAACGAGAAGGTTTCGCTCGTGCTCGGCTCCTACGGCTCCAGCGTGTCCATCGCCGCGTCCGACACGTTCAAGCAGGCCGGTATCCCGGCCATCGGCGTGACGTGCACGAACCCGAACGTCACGGCCGGCAACAGCCACTACTTCCGCATCTGCTTCCTCGACCCGTTCCAGGGCACGGTTCTTGCCAACTATGCCTCGTCCGAGCTCAAGGCCAAGAAGGCCTACTGCCTCGGCGAGAACGGCAACGAGTACGACCAGGGTCTGGTCACCTTCTTCAAGCAGGCGTTTGAGAAGTCCGGCGGCACCGTCGTGACCGACTCCTTCCCGAAGGACAACTCCGACTTCAGCTCCTACCTGAACAAGGCCAAGGATCAGGGCTGCGACGTTATCTTCGCACCTGTCTCCATCGCCTACTCCACCCAGATCGTCAACCAGGCGGCTTCCCTGAACATCTCGCTGCCGATGCTCGGCTCCGATACGTGGGATGACAACATGGTCCTGCAGGCTGCCAAGGGCAAGGATGTCAAGGTCTTCGTTTCCACCTTCTATGCAGAGGGCGGCAACCAGAAGTTCGACGACGGCATCAAGGCCTACATCAACGGCAATGCCGATGCCAAGACCACCAACGGCGGCGACGACACCATCTCCGCTGTGACGGCTATGGGCTATGACGTTTACTACGTTGCGCTCGAGGCGCTCAAGGCCGCCGGCTCCACCGACCCGGCTAAGGTCATGGAAGCGCTGCCCGGCGTGACCTATGACGGCGTTTCCGGCCACATCGCCTTTGACGAGACCGGCGATGCGATCCGCGACACCGCTTATATCAAGACCATCGATGCCGCTGCCGGCACGTGGACGTTCGTGACGCAGCAGAAGGCCTCCTGAGCCGACTGAGACGCAAGGAACCCCGGGGGAGCTTCGGCTCCCCCTTTGGGGTTTTGAGCGGCTGTGAAAGCTGCGGAAGCTCCGCGGCTTTCCCGGCGGCTCAAGCTCCGCTTTGCAAACGATAGAGAGAGGGAAACAAATGGAATTTTTTGTCGCTCAAATATTATCCGGCATTTCGCTGGGCGGCCAGTATGCGCTCATCGCCATCGGCTACACGATGGTCTACGGCATCCTGCGCCTGATCAACTTCGCCCACGGTGATGTGTTCATGTGCGCCGGCCTCATGATGGTGTTCATGTGCGCGTCGCTGCCGGTGTATGTGTCCATTCCGCTCATGCTCGTGCTGACGGTGCTGCTCGGCTTCGTCATCGAGCGCGCGGCCTATAAGCCGCTTCGCAGCGCGCCGCGCATGTCGGTCATGATCTCGGCCATCGGCGTGAGCTACCTGCTGCAGAACGTGGCGCTGTACGCCACCGGCGGCCAGCCGCAGACGTATCCGTCGCTGCCGTTCGTGTCCGACTCGGTCACGATCCTCGGCGCGACCACGCACGTGGTCACGGTCGTCACGCCCGTGCTCGTGCTCGTGCTCGTGCTGCTGCTGCAGTGGCTCATCAACCACACGAAGATCGGCATGGCCATGCGCGCGGTCGCAAAGGATTTTGAGACCAGCCAGCTCATGGGCATCCAGATCAACAAGGTCATCTCCGTGACGTTTATCATCGGCTCGTTTCTTGCCGCTGTCGGCTCGCTGCTGTACTTCACGAATTACCCGACCGTCATCCCGACCTCCGGCGCCATGCCGGGTCTGAAGGCGTTCGTCGCGGCGGTGTTCGGCGGCATCGGCTCGATCCCCGGCGCCGTGATCGGCGCGTTCATCATCGGCATCTGCGAGACGCTCATCAAGGGCACCAGCATGACGGTGTTCTCCGATGCGTTCACGTTCGCGCTGCTGATCGTCATTCTCGTGGTCAAACCCACAGGCCTGTTCGGTGAAAAGGCCACGGACAAAGTCTGAGAGGGGGGATCACTGTGCTGAAAGCGAAAGACAAACAAGCGCGCCGCGGCAACTGGATCACCTTCGCCATCGTGCTCGCGCTGACGCTTGTGACGATGGTGCTCGAGAACGTGATGTCTCCCGGCTCGCTGCTCTTTACGGTCATCAAAAAGGGCGCGGTGTACTCGCTCGTCGCCGTGTCCATGAACCTGCTCAACGGCTTCACCGGCCTGTTCTCGCTCGGTCAGGCGGGCTTCATGCTGCTCGGCGCGTATGCCTACGCGATCTTCATGATCCCGGACGCCGCGCGCGAGGGCGTGTATTACCTCTTCGAGGGTTCGAGTGTCCACTTCTCGTTTCAGGAGATGTTCCAGCACCTGTTCGGTGCCAGCGGCTTCGGCGGCGGCGTGAGTCTGGTGCTCGGCGTGCTCGTCGCCATCATCTTTGCGGGTCTGGTCGCGGCATTCTTCGCGTATCTGATCGGTCTGCCGGTGCTGAGGCTCAAGAGCGACTATCTGGCTATCGCCACGCTCGGCTTTGCGGAGATTCTGCGTGCCATCTTCCAGTGGCAGGCACTCGGCAAGGTTACCAACGGCGCCAACATCCTCAAGGGCTATCCGACGTTTGCCGACTTCAACATCACCGATGCCGCCGGAAAGGTCGTTTTCCGCCTGAGTGCGGTCATGCCGATCCTGCTTGCCGGCGGGTGCATCTTCATCATTGTCCTGCTCATCAACTCCTCCTACGGCCGCGCGTTCAAGGCCATCCGCGACGATGAGATCGCGGCGGAGGCCATGGGCGTGAATCTCGAAAAGCACAAGAGCCTGTCCTTTGTCATCAGCTCGTTTTTTGCGGGCGTGTCCGGTGCGCTTTTTGCGATGTTCGCAACGACCGTGCAGGCCAAGGTCTTTACCTCGGCCATGACCTATGAGATCCTGCTCATCGTCGTCATCGGCGGCATCGGCTCGGTCTCCGGCAGCTGCATCGCCTCGTTCCTGTACATTGCCTGCTCCGAGTGGTGGCTGCGCTTCCTCGACAACGAGGCGTACATCGGCTCGTTCAAGGTGCCGCTGCTGCGCAACGGCTTCCGCATGGTCGTGTTCTCGGTCATCATCATGATCGTCGTGCTCTTCTTCCGCAAGGGCATCATGGGTGAGCGCGAGCTGCCGGATCTGTTCCGCAAGCGCGCGAAAAAGGCAAAAAAGAACGTAGTTGAGGAGGGCAAAGCAGATGCGTAAGGACATCCTCAGCGTGGAGAATATCACGATGCAGTTCGGCGGCGTCGTCGCCGTCAACAACCTCTCGCTGCACATTCCCGAGGGGCAGATCGTGGCGCTCATCGGCCCGAACGGCGCCGGCAAGACGACCGCGTTCAACTGCATCACCGGCGTGTATGAGCCGACCAACGGCCTCGTCAAATACCGCGGCGAGCCGATGGTGCGCAGCCATCCGACCGGCAAGATGAAAAAGCTCTACAAGGGCGAAAACCCGCTGCTCTATACAAGCCAATACGATCCGGGCGACGAGACGAAGGAGCAGATGCTCCTGCGCGATCCGCTGGCGCGCACGGGCAAGATCCTCGCGCCGACGCCGGACAAGATCACGCAGCTCGGCATCGCGCGCACGTTCCAGAACATCCGCCTGTGGAAGAGCATGACGGTGTTTGAAAACGTGCTCGTGGCAAAGCATATGCGCGCCAAGCAGAACGTCTTTTCCGCGACCTTCCGCGGCAATGCCAGGGAAGAAAAGCGCATGCGCGACGAGACCATGGCGCTGCTCGCCGAGCAGGGACTGGAAAAGTATAAGGACGACATTGCCACGAGTCTGCCCTACGGCATCCAGCGCCGGCTCGAGATCGCCCGCGCACTGGCGACTGATCCGAAGCTGCTGCTGCTCGACGAGCCGGCCGCCGGTATGAACCCGCAGGAGACGCTCGAGCTCGCGGCGTTCATCCACGAGCTGCGCGACAAGTACGACCTGACGATCTTCCTGATCGAGCACCACATGGATCTGGTCATGCGCATCTCCGATTATATCTACGTCATCGACTTCGGCAGCGAGATCGCGCAGGGTGTCCCGCAGGAGATCCAGAACAATCAGCACGTGATCGATGCCTATCTGGGGGTTGTGGAAGATGAGTGAACCGATTCTGAAAATTGAAGACCTGCAGGTCAATTACGGCGGCATCGAGGCCGTCAAGGGCATCTCGTTTGAAGTGCAGGAGGGGCAGATCGTCACACTGATCGGCTCCAACGGCGCCGGTAAGAGCTCTACGCTGCGCACGATCTCCGGCCTCGTCAAGCCGAGCGGCGGCAAGATCACCTTCGCGGGCGAGGACATCACCGGCAAAGACCCGACGCAGATCGTGACGCAGGGCGTCACCCTCGTGCCGGAGGGACGGCGCATTTTCCCCGATATGACCGTGCTGGAAAACCTCAAGATCGGCGCGTATCTGCGCAAGGACGACCTGTCCGCGGATATCGAGTGGGTGTTCGGCCTCTTCCCGCGCCTGAAGGAGCGCAGCTGGCAGGCCGGCGGCACGCTCTCCGGCGGCGAGCAGCAGATGCTCGCGGTCGGCCGCGCGCTCATGAGCCGTCCGAAGCTGCTCATGATGGACGAGCCGTCGCTCGGTCTCGCGCCGCTGGTCGTGCGCGATATCTTCTCCATCATTCAGGAGATCAACAAGCAGGGCGTGACGATCCTGCTCATCGAGCAGAACGCGAACATGGCGCTCAAGATCGCCGACGTCGGCTACGTGCTCGAGACCGGCCGCATTACGCTGACAGGCAGCGGCAAGGAGCTGCTGAGCAACGACGCGGTGCGCGCGGCGTACCTCGGCGCATAACTGCATACGCAATCAGAAGGAAGGATGCTCGCGGGCGTCCTTCCGTTTTTTCGGAACATTTCTTGACCGTGCGCGTCCAATCCTGTACAATGCTGTTGAAAACCATTGAACCATAGAGGTGTACCATGAAAAAATTTCTTTCCGGAATTCTGGCGCTGTGCCTGTCGCTCGCGCTGCTGACTGCCTGCGGAACCGGCGGGCAGACCGGCAAGACGGTGACGGCCGGCGGCCTGACCTTTGCCAAAAGCTACAGTGAGGTCTATTCCGCGCTCACCGACGCGCAGAAGGCGATCGCCGAGCGCAACACGCTGCTCAATACCGGCGCGGACTCGACCGAGCCCGGCGGCACCGGCTCCGCCGGCGAGAGCTCGGAGGGCACGTTCTACTCCGGCACGAACGTGCAGGTCGACGGCGTGGACGAGGGCGACATCGTCAAGACCGACGGCACGTATATTTATATCCTGCGCGGCAGCGAGATGGTCGTCATGCAGGCCGACGGCAAGGACGTCACGGACGTGTCCAACGTCTTTGTCGGTCAGGACTGGGAGCAGACGACGACGGAGGACGGTCTGGCGCACACGCGGGAAAAGGTGCCGACGGAGCTGTATCTGTCGGGCGGCCGCGCGGTCGTCATCTCTGCCTATTCCGACTGGACGGCTACGGGCAGCGCATCCGAGACGGTGACCGGCTTCGGCAAGGATTATGTCGCGGTCGATATCTATGATGTGAGCGATCCGGCCGCGCCGGTGCTCGTCAGGTCATTCGGGCAGGACGGCTACAAGATCGCCTCGCGCGTGATCGATGGCGTGCTCTGCCTGTGCTCGTCGTACTATCCCTCGAACCCCGAAAAGGGCGACGAGACGACGTTTGCCCCCCGGCTGTACGACGGCGACACGGAGACGGTCGTGCCCTGCGGCAGCATCGGCCTCATGCCGGACGGCGCGTCGATGACCTATGCGGTCGCGGCGTCGTATGACATTGCCTCCGGCGAGCGGCTGTCGAGCCAGTCCGTGCTCGGCGGCGGCGACAACGTGTATATGAACAAGGATAATCTCTACCTGTGCGCGAGCATTTACGATGACGGCGCGGGCAAGACCTATAAGGACGGCAGCTACACCGTCACGGACTACACCTCGAGCGTGAACACGGTCGTCAACCGCTTTGCGCTCACGGACGGCAAGCTCACCTTTGCCGCCAACGGCGCCGTGCCCGGCGCGCTCAACAACCAGTTTTCGCTCGACGAGCGCGACGGTTATCTGCGCATGGCCACGACCGAGCAGACCTATTCCTACAGCGTCTACCGGGACGAGAAGCACGACTTTGAAAACACGAAGGCGGACGCTGACGGTATCCAGACGCGCAACGACGTCTATGTGCTCGACGCCTCGCTCAAGACCGTCGGCAGCGTGACCGGCCTTGCGGAGGGGGAGCAGGTGTTCTCCGCGCGCTTTGACGGGGATTACGGCTACCTGTGCACCTACCGCCAGACCGACCCGATCTTCGCCGTGAATCTGCGCGATCCGGCCAACCCGACCGTGGTCGGCGAGCTCAAGCTCAGCGGCTACTCGGATTATCTGCACGTCTGGTCGGACGGACTGCTGTTCGGCCTCGGCATGGAGACGCAGTCGGTCGGCGCGGATACGACCGTGGACGGCATGAAGCTCGTCATGATCGACACGTCCGACCCTGCGAAGCTGCACGATCTGCACACGCAGGCCATTGACGCCGACTACAGTGAGGCGCTCAACAACCACAAGGCCATTCTGGTCGACAGCAGCAAGGATATCATCGCCTTTCCGGCGGAAAACAGCTACCTCGTCTACGGCTATTCGGCAGACGCGGGCTTCACGCTGCGCAAGGAGATCTCCGTCTCGCAGTGGGACGAGAATAACCGCGGCCTGTACATCGGCGACTACTTCTATGTTGTCGGCTCGGATCAGGTCAATGTGCTCGACCTGAACACGCTCGAAAACGTGGGTCAGGCGATCATCCCGTGCGGATGACAAACCTTTGGCTCATACTTGCAGGCGGTGCGCTTCGGCGCACCGCCTGCTTCCGTTTTCACCGAACGCCTCGCAGAGTTTCGCCGCCTGTTTACTTTTCCGCGTCTGTGTGCTACACTGATATATTGAGCGAATATCGCAACAAGGGAGGCGGCGCTGTGCTCGAAAAGCTGCGACAAATTGAAAACCGGTACAGCGAGCTTGAGAGCAAGCTGGCCGACCCCGCATATTATTCCGACCCCGCGGTGTTCACCGGCCTCTGCCGCGAGCAGCGCGAGCTGCAGCCGGTCGTGGAGGCGTACCGCGCCTATACCGCCTGCGAGGCGCAGATCGCGCAGGCGCAGGCGCTGCTCGGCGATCCCGAGCTGCATGAGATCGCGCGCGAGGAGCTCGAGACCGGCAAGGCCCGCCGCGCAGAGCTTGAGCAGACGCTGCGCGTGCTGCTGCTGCCGCGCGACCCGAACGATGACCGCAATGTCATTCTGGAGCTGCGCACCGGCGTCGGCGGGGAAGAATCGGCGCTCTTCGCGCATAGCCTCTATCGGATGTACACCATGTACGCCGACGCGCACGGCTGGAAGACCGAGATCGCGAACCTCAACGAGACGGAGCTCGGCGGCGTGCGCGAGGCGAGCCTGCTCATCAGCGGGCAGGGGGCGTACTCCCGCCTGAAGTTTGAAAGCGGGGTGCACCGCGTCCAGCGCGTACCGGAGACGGAGACCGGCGGACGCATCCACACGAGCACCGCCACCGTGGCCGTGCTGCCGGAGATGGACGCCGTCGAGGTGCACATCGACCCGAAGGACCTGCAGATCGACACCTACCGCAGCTCCGGCGCGGGCGGTCAGCACGTCAACAAGACCGAGAGCGCCATCCGCATCACGCACCTGCCGACGGGCACGGTCGTCGAGTGTCAGGATGAGCGCAGCCAGTATAAGAACAAGGATCGCGCGATGAAGATCCTCGCCTCGCGCCTGTATGCCGCCGAGAGCGCCCGGCAGAGCGCCGAACGCTCGGCCGAGCGGCGCAGTCAGGTCGGCACGGGGATGCGCAACGAGCGCATCCGCACCTATAACTTCCCGCAGGGACGGGTGACGGATCACCGCATCGGCCTGACGCTCTACAAGCTCGATCAGGTGCTCGACGGCGATCTGGACGAGATCATCGATGCGCTCACGCTGGCCGATCAGACCGAGAAGCTGCGCGCATCCGTGGAGGAAGCATGAAAACACAACGGATCACAACCGAGATCGCGCGGGCGGCGGACGCCATCCGCGCCGGGCAGCTCGTCGCCGTTCCGACGGAGACGGTCTACGGCCTTGCCGGAAACGGCCTCGACCCCGATGCCGTCGCGCAGATCTATGAAGTCAAGGGCCGGCCGAGCGTCAAGCCGCTGTCGCTGATGGTGCACGACGCGTCGGCCATGGCGCGCTACTGCGACCCTGTGCCGCAGGCGGCCCATACGCTGGCCGAGGCCTTCTGGCCCGGTCCGCTCACGATCGTGCTGCGCGCCAAAGACTGCGTGCCCGGGATCGTGCGCGCGGGCGGGCAGACCGTCGGCCTGCGCTGCCCGGATCACCCGGCCACGCTCGCGCTCATCGAGGCGGCGCAGCTGCCGCTGGCGGCACCGTCGGCCAATCCCTCCGGCGCGCCGAGCCCGAAAACGGCGGATGACGTGCTGGCGTATTTCGACGGGCAGATCGCAGCCGTCATCGACGGCGGCCCCTGCGGCATCGGGCGCGAGTCCACGCTCGTCGATCTCTCGTGCACGCCGTACCGCATCCTGCGCGCCGCCGCCGTGCCGGACGACGCCGTCTGGGACGCGCTTGTGCAGAAAATGCACATCATCGGCATCACGGGCGGCACGGGCTGCGGCAAGACGACCGCGCTCACGGAGCTGGAGCGGCAGGGTGCGCTCGTCATCGACTGCGACGCGGTGTATCATGAGCTGCTGGCGTCGAATGCCGCCATGCTTGCGGAGATCGGCGCGCGTTTTCCGGGTACAATAGAAAACGGGGCGCTGCAGCGCAAAAAGCTCGGCGCGCTCGTGTTTGCGGACGCGGCGGCGCTCGGCGACCTCAACGCCATCACGCACCGATATGTCCGTGACGAGGTGCGCGCGCGCCTGCGTGCGTGGGCGCGGCAGGGCGGCACGGCCGCGGCGATCGATGCCATCGCACTCATCGAGAGCGGGCTGGCGGAGCTTTGTACCGTTACCATCGGCGTGACGGCGCCGCGGGAGGCGCGCATCGAGCGGCTCATCGCGCGCGAGGGTGTGACGCGCGGTTATGCCGAGGCGCGCATCGACGCGCAGAAGCCCAACGAATGGTTTGTCCAACATTGCAGCCATGTGCTGGATAACGGCGGCACGCTCGCCGAATTTCAGCACCGCTGCCATCAACTGATACAGGAGGTGCTCTCATGAGCGAAGATAAGGAACTCAAGCAGTGGAAGGAAAAGCTGTTTTACCGGCCCAGGAACGGGTACGATCAGATCGACGCCGAGCAGACCGGCGAGATCTTTGCCTATGCCGAAGGGTATAAGCGCTTTCTCGACGCCGCGCGCACCGAGCGCGAGGCCGTCAGGGAGGCGATCCGCATGGCGGAGGAAGCGGGCTTTGTGCCGTATACGTTCGGCATGGAGCTGCAGCCGGGTTCCAAGGTGTATGTGAACAACCGCGGCAAGGCGCTCATGCTGGCCGTGCTCGGCGAGCAGCCGCTCGATCACGGCTGCGTGATCGCGGGCGCGCACGTCGATTCCCCGCGCCTCGACCTCAAGCAGACGCCGATGTACGAGGATTCGGAGCTGGCGTATTTTAAGACGCATTATTACGGCGGCATCAAGAAGTACCAGTGGGTCACGATCCCGCTGGAGCTGCACGGCACGATCGCGCTCAAGGACGGCAGCACGATCGACGTCGCCATCGGCCGCGAGCCCGACGAGCCGCAGTTTGTCATCACCGACCTGCTGCCGCACCTCGGCAAGGATCAGCTGCGCAAGACCATGGAGGAGGGCATCACCGGCGAGGCGCTCAACATCGTCATCGGCAGCATGCCGTATGCCGGCGAGGGCGGCGACCGCGTGAAGCTCGCGGTGCTGTCACTGCTGCACGATGAGTACGGCATCACGGAGGAGGACTTCCTGTCGGCGGAGCTTGCCGCCGTGCCGGCGTTCGCGGCGCGCGACATCGGTTTTGACCGCAGCATGATCGGCGCCTACGGGCAGGACGACCGCGTGTGCGCCTACGCCGAGCTGCGCGCGATCCTCGACCTCGAGGGCGCGCCGGAGCGCACGGCCGTGTGCATCCTCGCCGACAAGGAGGAGACCGGCTCGGACGGCGTGTCCGGCATGCAGTCGCAGGCGTTCGAGGCGTTCATGGCAGACCTCTGCGAGCAGCAGGATGTCGCGCTGCGCCACTGCTTTGCCAGGAGCTTCTGCCTCTCGGCGGATGTGTGCGCGGCCTATGACCCGAGCTTCCCCGAGGTGAGCGCCAAGCGCACCGAGGCCAAGCTCAACTACGGCATGGGGATCTGCAAGTTTACGGGCGCGCGCGGCAAGTCCGGCACGAGCGACGCCTCGGCCGAGCTCGTGGCCTATCTGCGCCGTCTCTTTGCCGACAACGGCGTCGTCTGGCAGCTGTCCGAGATGGGCAAGGTCGATCAGGGCGGCGGCGGCACGATCGCCAAGTTCATGGCCGACCGCAACATTGACACCATCGACGCCGGCGTGCCGGTGCTGAGCATGCACGCGCCGTTCGAGCTCGTGTCGAAGTTCGACTGCTGGATGACGTATCGCGGCGTGCTGGCCGCTTACTGCGACACGCAGGCGTGACCGCATCCGACATGGAAAACGGGCGCTGTGTTCGGTTTTTCTTGTAAGATGACAAAAATTGTATTACCATAAAACGCTGCTGTTTGCGCACTGGGAGGTGTATCCATGACCATCTGGAATGCGATCCTGCTCGGTCTGGTGCAGGGCATCGCAGAGTTTCTGCCGATCTCCAGCTCCGGCCATCTGTCGATCCTGCAAAACCTGTTTCATATGTCCACGACGGAGGACGGTCATCTGTTTTTTGACGTGCTGCTGCATCTGGGTACACTCGTATCGATCTGCATCGTCTACCGGCATGACATCGCTGCCATGGTGCGCGAGACGTTTGCGTTTTTCCGCAATACACGTCTGCCGGCCGAGCAGCGCCGCAAGCAGTTTCCCGCGGCGCGCATGGTGCTCATGATCATCCTCGCGACGCTGCCGCTGTTTCTGATCCTGCCGGTCAACGACAGGGTGGAGCAGCTCTACTACCACACGTTTTTCATCGGCTTCATGCTCATCCTCACGGGCTTTCTGCTGTTCGTGGCCGACAGGATGCCCAAGGGCACGCGCACGGAAAAAAACATGCGCGTGCGCGATGCGCTCATCATCGGGGCGTGTCAGGCCGTGGCGACGATCCCGGGGCTCTCCCGGTCGGGCACCACGATCGCCGCCGGTATGGCCACCGGGCTTGAGCGCGGCTTTGCGGTGCGCTTCTCGTTTCTGATGTCGCTGCCCGCGGTGCTGGGGGCGAACATCCTGTCGCTGGCCAAGGCGGCGCAGGCGGGCATCGATGTGTCGCTCCTGCCGGCCTATCTGATCGGCATGCTCGTGGCGATGGCTTCCGGCGTCGTCGCAATCGGCCTCGTCAAGCGCCTGACGTCGAAGGGACACTTCGGTGCGTTCAGCTACTACTGCTGGGGCGCCGGCGCAGTGACGATGCTGCTGTCTCTGATTTTCTGAGAGGACGTTATTACATGGCAACTTCATCACCAAAAAAGAAAACCGGCGCGGCCAAAAAGTCTGCTCCGGCCGCAAAAAAGCCTGCCGCAGCGCCCAAAAAGCAGCCTGCGAAAAAGCAGTCTGCCGCTGCGGCGGCGCCTGCGCAGACTGCGCCGACGTGGCCGTATGCCATTGTGTGCATCGTGCTGTCGCTGCTTGCGTTTCTCGGCCTGTTCCGCGCCGAGGGCGTCATCATCGACGGCTTTGCGGGCTTCCTGTCCGGCATCATGGGCTGGGGCTACTGGGCCTTCCCGTTTGCGATGCTGCTGCTGGCGTGGGTCTTCGTGCGCAATCCGGAGCGGCATTTCGGCCTGCGCGTGACGGCGGCGCTGCTGATCGCGCCGCTGTTCGGCACGATCGTGCACCTCATGCTCTGCCGCGTGGCGTTCACGGCGCAGACGTTCGGCGCGATCGTCGGTCAGCTCTATGACGGCGGCAGGGCGCTCACCTCCGGCGGCGTCATCTCCGGCGGCGTGGGCTATCTGCTCAAGGCCGGCATCAGCGTGTACGCGGCACTGCCGCTGACGATGGCGGCGTTCGTGGTCTGCGTGCTCGGCAGCATGGATCTGACGGTCGGCAAGGTCGTCACCAAATGGCGCGCGCACCGCGCGGCACAGTACATCCCGGACGATGGAGACCAGCCGCTTTTTGACGACGAGGACGAGCCTGCCGCGCCGCCGCAGCCCGAGCCGCCGCGCCGCACTCGCCGCGCGGCGCCGGACAAGCCGGTCGCAAAGAAGAAGCTCATCGACATCCCGGTCGAGGACACGCCGTCCGAGCCGGATGACGAGCCGATCGACCCCATCCCGGTCAAAAAGGCCGCCCGCGGCGCGAAAAAGCCCGCGCCGGCGGAGGCGACGCAGAACGTGCAGCCCCTGTCCGTGGAGGAGGCGGCGGACATCTGCGGCGTGGACGTGACGGCCGCGCAGGAGATCCACGACCCACCGAAGCCGTCCAGAAAGGCGGTCGGCGCGGCGGTCGCGGCGGAGACGGCAGCGATCACCTCTGCGATCGAGCGCGAGAACGCCGACCACTCGGCCTATCAGCTGCCGCCGGTGTCGTTCCTGCGCGCCGGAAAGCGCGATCAGACCGACGCGACGGAGGAGATCCGCTTCAACCGCGACCGGCTCGACACCGCCCTGAGCAGCTTCGGCGTCAACGCCACGATCCGCGACGTGACGCGCGGCCCCACGGTCACGCGCTACGATCTCGAGCTTGAGGCGGGCGTGAAGCTCAACAAGATCACGAACCTCTCCGGCGACCTTGCGCTCGCGCTCGGCGTGGAGAACGTGCGCATCGCGCCCATCCCGGACAAGATCTCGACCGTCGGCATCGAGGTGCCGAACAAGATCGTCAGCGCGGTCTGCCTGCGCGATATCATCGACTCTCCGGCCTTCCGCAGCGCCAAGTCCAAGCTCTCGTTCGCCGTCGGCAAGGACATCGGCGGCAACTGCATCATCGGCAACATCTCCAAGCTGCCGCATATGCTCATCGCCGGCACGACCGGCTCCGGCAAGTCCGTGTGCATGAACTCGCTCATCCTCAGCCTGCTCTACAAGGCGACGCCGGACGAGGTGCGCCTGATCATGATCGACCCGAAGATGGTCGAGCTCGGCATCTATAACGGCATCCCGCACCTGTTCATCCCCGTCGTGACCGACCCGAAAAAGGCGGCCGGCGCGCTGCAGTGGGCGGTCGTGGAGATGCTCAAGCGCTACCGCCTGTTTTCCGAGGCGCAGGTGCGCGACCTGGCAAGCTACAACGAGCTGCAAAAGAGTGAGCCCGACGGACAGACGCTGCCGCAGGTCGTCATCGTCATCGATGAGCTGGCCGACCTCATGCTCTGCGCCGCCAAAGAGGTGGAGGAGAGCATCTGCCGCGTGGCGCAGATGGGCCGCGCCGCCGGCATGCACCTGATCATCGCAACGCAGCGCCCGTCGGCGGACGTCATCACCGGCCTCATGAAGGCGAACATCCCGAGCCGCATCGCCTTTGCGGTCTCGTCCTCGCTCGAGAGCCGCATCATCCTTGACACCTCCGGCGCGGAAAAGCTCATCGGCATGGGCGATATGCTCTATGCGCCCATCGGCACGGGCAAGCCCCTGCGTGTGCAGGGCTCGTTCGTGTCGGATGAAGAGCGCGAGGAGGTCGTGCGCTTCATCAAGCAGAACTCCGAGGCGCAGTACAGCGACGATATCATCGCCCAGATCGAGAAATCCGCTGCCGAGGCCGATAAGAAGTCCGGCCCCGCGCCCGAGGCGGACAAGCCCGCCAAGAGCGACTATGACGAGCTGCTGCCGCAGGCGGTGGACGTCATTCTTGAGACGAAGCAGGCGTCGGTGTCCATGCTGCAGCGCCGGCTCAAGCTCGGCTATTCGCGCGCCGCGCGCATGGTCGACCAGATGGAGGAGATGGGCATTGTCGGGCCGTTCGAGGGCTCGAAGCCGCGCAAGATCCTCATCACGAAGCAGCAGTGGCAGGAGATGCAGTATGTGCAGGGCACCGCGCCGAGCGAGGTGCTGCAGGCACAGACGGAATTTGCAGACGAGAACGAAGAGGAACCTGAAGACGATGAATCATGATCTCCACACGGGGCGGCCGGAGCGCCGCCCCGTCGGCACGATAGCCTTTCCCAATGGCACGGACTTTGCCCCGGAAATGACGCCGGCGCAGGTCGGCGCCTACAGCACGCTCGCCCTCGCGCACATCGGCGACGGGGTGTATGAGCTCATGATGCGCACGGCGCTGTGTGCCGCCGGGCTCACCGCCGTGACCGATCTGCACCGCGAGACAGTGCGCCGCGTCAACGCGCCTGCGCAGGCGCGCGCAGCGGAGGCGATCCTGCCCCTGCTGACGGAGGAAGAGCACGCGGTCTATAAGCGCGGGCGCAATGCGAAGGTGAACTCTGTGCCGCAGCATGCGGACGCCGCGCAGTATCACGCCGCCACAGGGCTTGAGACGCTCTTTGGCTGGCTGTATCTGCTCGGACGCACGCAGCGGCTGCGCGAGCTGTTCGCCGCGATCACGGAGGTGCTTTGATATGCCGATGGACGCAGTATTCCTGCACGGCCTGACACGGGAGCTCACACAGAGCCTGACCGGCGCGCGCATCGACAAGGTGCAGCAGCCGGAGCGGGATCTGCTGCTGCTGTCCGTGCGCACACAGGGCGGCAATGCCAGGCTGCTCGTGCACGGCGGCGTGGGCAGCGCGCGCGTGCATTTTACGCGCGGCACGTTTGAAAACCCTGCCGAGCCGCCGATGTTCTGCATGCTTCTGCGCAAGCACCTCGTCGGTGCGCGCATCACGGGTATTTCCCAGCCGGATTTTGAGCGCATGCTCATTCTCGACCTCGACGGGCGGGACGAACTCGGCACGCCGGTCAGAAAGCAGCTTGTTGTCGAGATGCTCGGCCGCCAGTCGAATGTCATCCTCGTCAGCGGCGACGGGCACATCATCGACTGCATGCGCCGCGTGGATTCCTCCATGAGCGAGACGCGGCAGGTGCAGCCGGGACTGTTTTACCGCATGCCGCTGCGGCAGGAAAAGCCGGTGCTGTTTGATACGACGCCGGAGCAGCGCATGGAGCTGCTCTCCGGCCCGATCACGGCGGCGACGCTTGACAAGTGGCTGCTGGGGCTCTTTTCCGGCGTGTCGCCGCTGCTGTGCCGGGAGCTGTGCTTCCGCGCGCTCGGCGATGCCAGCCCACGGCTGGAGCGGCTGGATGATGCGCAGCGCGCACGCCTTGCGCACGAGCTTGACGCGCTCGTGTTTACGGTCGGGACGGGGAACCTTGCGCCGACCATGCTGCTCGACGGCGAGCGGCCGAAGGATTTTTCCGCCGTGCCGATCCTGCAGTATCAGGGGGCGCTGCAAAGCCGCGGCTGCGGCTCGTTTTCCGAGCTGCTCGATGAGTTCTATCTCCGCCGCGACAAGGCGGAGGCCATGCGCCGCCGCTCGCAGGAGCTGACGCATCAGGTGCGCACCGTGCGCGACCGCACGGCCAAAAAGCTCGCCATCCAGCGCTCGGATCTGCTGCGCTGCGCCGACCGTGAGGCGCTGCGGCAGAAGGCCGATCTCATCAAGGCGAACCTCTACCGCATCGAAAAGGGTGCGCGCACCGTGACGGTGCAGGACTACTATGCCGAGGGCTGCCCGGACGTGACGATCGAGCTCGACCCGCGCAGGAGCCCGCAGGAAAACGCCGCCGCGCTCTATAAAGCCTACCGCAAGGCCAAGACGGCCGAGCAGTACCTGACGGGCTTGATCGCCGAGTCGAGCCGGAATCTTGAGTACCTCAACAGCGTGCTCGACGAGCTTGCGCGCGCCGAGAGCGAGCGTGACCTCGTGGACATCCGCGCCGAGCTGCACGCGACCGGCTACCTGCGCCAGCCGCGCAGCGCGAAAAAGGAGCGAACCGCGCCGCGCGCGCCGCTTGCCTTCGTGTCGAGCACAGGGTATGAGATCCTTGTCGGCCGCTCCAACACGCAGAATGACGAACTCACGCACCGTACCGCCCGCCGCACGGACATCTGGCTGCATGTGCAGAAGGTGCACGGCTCGCACGTCATCATCCGCGCGCACGACACGACGCCGGACGCGCAGACGATCGCCGAGGCGGCGAGCCTCGCCGTGTACTACTCGCAGGCGCGCGGCGGCGGCAAGACGCCCGTGGACTACACCATGGCGCGCTTCGTGCGCAAGCCCTCCGGTGCGCTGCCGGGCATGGTGCTCTACACGGACTATCAGACCTGCATGGCCGAGAGCGACGAGGCGCTCGTCGAGCGCCTGCGGCTGCGATAGGAGGGCGGAGGCATGGGTCAGACCGGCATTCTGCTCGATGTGGCCGTGCTTGCGGCCGCCTATGCCGCGTGGCTGCTGCCGAAGTGGCGGCGGCTGGGGAAAAGGCCGCTGCTCGTTTACACGCTCATGTACGGCTGCCTTGCCGGGATCGTGCGCTTTACGCTCATGCCGGTGCTCACGGCGCTGCCGTATTGCTTTGACCATCCGTACATCCCCATGCACATGGCTCCGTTTGAGGATGTCATCCTCCGGCACGGCGACTATGTGCGGCAGATCGTGCTCAATATCGTGCTGTTTCTCCCGTTTGGGGTGCTGCAGCCGCTGTGCGATGCCTGCCGCGGCAGGCGGCCGCGCTTCTGGCGCTGCCTGCTGCTGACACTGGCGCTCAGCGCCGGCATCGAGTTCGTGCAGCCGCTTCTGCACGTTTTCCGCAGATCGGACATTACGGACGTCATCACGAATACGGCCGGCGGCGTGCTCGGCTATGCGCTCTGGGCGCTTGGAAATGCCTGCTGCAAAAAGCGGAGCGTATAGGCGCTGCGATACCGGCCTGCCGCCGGCAGCTTTTCCGGTTGAAAACAGGCGGTGTTTCCTGTATACTGATGCTGTTGGAAAAACGCGAAAATGCAGATAACGGAGATATCATATTCGGAGGAGAAATTATGCAACAGCGGATCTATCGCGAGTATGTCGCGATCCTGAAAGAGGAGCTGCAGCCCGCCATGGGCTGTACCGAGCCCATCGCCGTGGCCTACTGTGCGGCGCTTGCGCGCCAGACGCTCGGCGCGCTGCCGGAGACGGTGGAGGTGCTCGCGAGCGCGAACATCATCAAAAACGTCAAGAGCGTCATCGTTCCGAACACGAACGGCCAGCGCGGCATCGCAGCGGCGTCCGCTGCGGGCATCGTGGCCGACAATGCGGATGCGCAGCTTCAGGTGCTCGCTGAGCTCACACCGGAGCAGGTGGAGTCTGTCGGCGCCTATCTGGAGCAGGCGGCGTTCACCGTCGGGCGCTCGGACAAGGAATATGTGTTTGACATCCAGGTGCGCGTCACGGCGGGTGCGGACAGCGCCTTCGTCGAGATCGCGGGCTTCCATACGAACGTGATCCGTGTGGAGAAAAACGGCGCTGTGCTGCAGCAGAAGGACTATCAGGAGTCGGGCAGTCAGCACACGACCGACCGCAGCCTGCTGACGGTCGAGCAGATCGTCACCTTTGCAAACGAGGTCGAGATCGCAGACGTTCAGGAGACCCTCCAGCGGCAGATCGATTATAACTGGGCGATCGCCGAGGAGGGACTGCGCGGGGATTACGGTGCGAACATCGGCCGCATCCTGCTGCGGTCTTACGGTACGAGCGTCCACAACCGCGCCAAGGCTTACGCCGCGGCGGGGTCGGACGCGCGCATGAACGGCTGCGACCTGCCGGTCGTCATCAACTCCGGCAGCGGCAATCAGGGTCTGACGGCGTCTCTGCCGGTCATCGTCTACGCAAAGGAGCTCGGCGTCACGCAGGAGATGCTCTATCGCGCGCTTGCGGTGTCAAACCTCATCACCATCCACTTGAAGACCGGCATCGGCAGCCTGTCTGCCTACTGCGGCGCGACGGCGGCCGGCTGCGGCGCGGCGGCGGGCGTGACGTATCTCTACGGCGGGCAGTTTGGCGAGATCGCGCATACGGTCGTCAACGCCATTGCCATCGAATCCGGCATGATCTGCGACGGTGCGAAGGCGAGCTGCGCGGCCAAGATCGCCTCGGCGGTCGAGGCGGGGCTGCTGGGTATGCAGATGCAGATGAACGAGAGCCAGTTCTACGGCGGTGACGGCATTGTCGTCAAGGGTGTGGAGAATACGATCCGCAACATCGGCACGCTCGCGAGCGAAGGCATGCGCGAGACCGACCGCACGATCATCCGCATGATGATCCAGGAGCACTGACACGGACAGGCTTTGCCGGCTGCCGCATGGCGGCCGGCATTTTTTTGCGCGCAGCGGCGCGTGCCGCTTGCATTTCGCGCGCGCGGCGCGTATAATAACTCATATTTTTTATCCTCACACCGCGATTCGCGGTCTGTTTTGCATCCAAGGAGGCGCATTATGCGTTTATTTGATATTCTCGGGCCCGTTATGGTCGGCCCGTCCAGCAGTCACACGGCCGGTGCTGTGCGTATCGGCCTGACGGCGCGCAAGCTGCTCGGCGACCGGCCGGTACACGCCGACATCTTGCTGCACGGCAGCTTTGCCCTGACCGGCCACGGCCACGGCACGGACTGCGCGCTGATTGCGGGCCTGCTCGGCATGCAGCCGGACGACCTGCGCATCCCGGGCAGCTTTGCCGTCGCGGCGGAGCAGGGGCTGGCGTTCACATTTCAAAGCGTGCAGATGCGCAATGCGCACCCGAACACCGCGCGTCTGAAGCTCACGGGGGCAAACGGCCGCGCGCTCGACATCGTGGCCGAGAGCGTCGGCGGCGGGCGCATCCGCATCCGCTCCATCGACGGCATAGAGACGAACTTCTCCGGCGAGCACAACACGCTCATCGTCCACAATCAGGACACGCCCGGCCATGTCGCGGCCGTGACGGCGGCACTGATGCAGCGGCACGTCAACATTGCCACCATGCAGCTCTACCGCGACGAGCAGGGCGGCTATGCGGTCATGATCCTCGAGTGCGACCAGCCGATCCCGAAGGACATCGAGCAGTGGCTGTCGCACATCGAGGGCATTCAGAAGATCACGATCTTTAATCAGGAGGAACCGGTATGAGCTTTTCGAGCATTGCGGACATGCTTTCGGCGGCGCAGGAGCGCGCCCTGCCGCTCTATGCCGTCATCCGCGACGCGGACTGTCAGGAAAACGGCTATGACGCTGAGGCGTCCCGCCGCCAGATCGCGGCGCTCTGGGCGGCGATGCAGGCCTCCAGCCGGCAGTATTGCGCAGCAGACCGCTCCAACAGCGGGCTCATCGGCGGCGACGCGCAAAAGCTCCGCGCGGCGGCGGAAAAGGGCCTGCTGCTCGGCGGGACGTATTTTCAGCGCGTGACGGAGCAGGCGCTCAAGGTCGCCGAGTGCAACGCCTGCATGAAGCGCATCGTCGCCGCGCCCACGGCGGGCAGCTGCGGCGTGCTTCCGGCGGTGCTCATCCCGCTCGCGGACGAGCGGGACGTGCCGGAGGAGACGATCCTGCAGGCGCTGTACATCGCGGCGGGCTTCGGTCAGGTCACGGCGCTGCGCGCGAGCGTCGCCGGGGCGCAGGGCGGCTGTCAGGCGGAGATCGGCACGGCCAGCGCCATGGCCGCCGCCGCGCTGACGCATATCCTCGGCGGCACGGCGCAGCAGTGCGCGGACGCGTATGCGATGGCGCTTGCAAACCTGCTCGGCCTCGTCTGTGATCCGGTCGCGGGGCTGGTGGAGGTGCCGTGCGTCAAGCGCAACGTCATCGGCGCGGTCAACGCCGTGAGCGCGGCGAACATGGCCGTCGCCGGTATCACGAGCCGCATCCCGGTCGACGAGGTCATCGACGCGATGGGCGAGATCGGCGATGCGCTCCCGGCCGATCTGCGCGAGACCGGTCTCGGCGGCCTTGCGGGCACGCCGACCGGCCGGAAGATCGCGCGCGAGGTCACCCGGACCGCACACTGAGCGGCGCATACAAAACCTGCTGCATCGGCGGTGCAGCAGGTTTTTGCACAAAAAGGCTTGACAGGCGCGCGAATTGACGGCAATGTATATCTGAAACGATCAGCGTGATCAGGCACGACCCGCCCGGCGGGCAGAAAGGCAGAGCTATGGAATACAACAAACTCATTGCGGACATGTACCCCGGCATGGATGTCGAGGGCTTTTATATCCTGCGCGCGGCGGCGCTCAAGACGACCAACAGCGGCAAGCCCTTTCTCAGCGGCACGATCTGTGACCGCTCGGGCAGCATGGAGATCAAGGTCTGGGATTACAGCGGCCCGATCGGCGCGCGCGCGGACGATACCGGCCGCGTCGTGAAGCTTCGCGGCAGCGTCTCGGAATACCGCGGCGCGCTGCAGGTGAGCGTGCACCGCATCCGCATGGCCGAGGCTGCGGACACATATGACACGTCCCTGCTCGTGCCGACGGCGCCGATCGACGCGGACTACCGCAGCGTCGCCGAGACGATGCTCGCGCGCCACCTCGACGCGTTTCGCCGCATCCCGGCGGGCAAGACCGTGCACCACAGCTTCCTGTCCGGCCTGCTGATGCACACGTACAATATGCTGCGCACGGCGGATTTTCTCGCCGGACTCTATCCGGAGGTCATCGACCGCAGCCTGCTGCTGACCGGCACGCTGCTGCACGACTTTGCCAAGGAGCGGGAGTTCGTGTTTTCCGACCTCGGCATCGTGACGGAGTATTCCACTGCCGGACAACTGCTCGGCCATCTGGTCATGGGCGCGCAGGAGGTCGCGGACGTCGCGCGTGAGCTTGCCGTCGGCGAGGAAAAGTCCGTACTGCTGCAGCACCTGCTGCTCTCGCACCACGGTGAGCCGGACTTCGGCGCGGCCGTGCGTCCCATGTGCGCCGAGGCGGAGCTGCTGTCGTACATCGACCTTATCGACAGCCGCATGGAGATCTATGCCGAGACGCTCCCGGGCGTGCCGGCCGGCGGCTTCAGCGGGCGCATCTTCGCGCTGGAGAAGAAGATCTATCACCACACCTGAGGAGCCTGCCCATGATGACCCTGCCGGAACAAGTGCATACGGCGCTCGAGCGCCTCGAGGCGGCGGGCTGGGAGGCCTTCGTCGTCGGCGGCGCGGTGCGCGACACGCTGCGCGGCTGCGCGGCGGGGGACTGGGACATCACGACCGATGCCGAGCCGGAGCAGGTCGAGCGGGTCTTTGCCGGTGAGCGGCTCATCGAGACGGGACTCCGGCACGGCACGGTGACCGTCCTGCTCGACGGTCTGCCGCTCGAGATCACGACCTACCGCGTCGACGGCGGCTACTCGGATCACCGGCGGCCGGACAGCGTGACGTTTACGCGCAGCCTGCGCGCCGATCTGCTGCGGCGCGATTTTACGATGAATGCACTCGCTTATCACCCGCGCACGGGGCTCGTGGATATCTGCGGCGGGGCGGAGGATCTTGCGCGCGGCGTCGTGCGCTGCGTGGGCGAGCCGGAGCGCCGCTTTCGGGAGGACGGGCTGCGCATTCTGCGCGCGCTGCGCTTCGCGTCCGTGCTCGGCTTTGCCATCGAGCCGGAGACGGCGGCGGCCATCCACCGCTGCGCCGGTCTGCTGCGGTATCTGGCGGCGGAGCGCGTGCTGAGCGAGCTGACGAAGCTGCTCTGCGGGCAAAACGCCGGTGCGGTGCTGCGGGAATTTTCCGATGTGCTGGCCGTCCCCATCCCGGAGCTGCAGCCAATGTTCGGCTTCGCGCAGCACAACCCGCACCACGACCGGGACGTCTGGCAGCACACGGCCGCGGTCGTGGAGCACATCCCGCCCGAGCCGGTGCTGCGCTGGGCAGCGCTGCTGCACGATGTCGGAAAGCCGCCGTGCTTTTCGCTTGCCGATGACGGCGTCGGACACTTTTACGGTCACGCCGCCAAAAGCACGGAGCTTGCGGATGCGATCCTGACGCGGCTGCGTATGGATACGGCCGGGCGCACGCGCATCACGCAGCTCATCCGCTATCACGACCTGCCTATCGCGCCGGAAGCGAAGCCCATCCGGCGGCTGATGCATAAGCTCGGCGTCGAGCCGGTGCGTCAGCTCTTCGCGCTGCACATCGCCGATACCTGCGGGCAGTCCGCCATCTGCGCCGGACGCGTGCAGACCTACCGGGAGGCCGGGCGCGTGCTCGACGCGCTGCTTGCAGCGGACGATTGCTTTTCACTGCGGGATCTCGCCGTCAACGGCAGCGACATGCTTGCGCTCGGCCTGCGCGGCCGGGCGGTGGGCGCGGCGCTGCAGGCGTGTCTGGACGCCGTCATGGATGAGCGCATCGCAAACGAGCGGGAGGCGCTGCTGGCGTATGCGGCGGAAAATTTACACCGCTTTGCAAATTCCTGACCGTCAGGTCTTGAAAATTGTGGAGCGATGTTATAAGATGAAGGACAATATCTAATTACATTGTAATAGAATATGCGGAGAACAGGACTATGGAGCAGATTCGGTCGCGGAAAAATCAATACATCCTGCACCTGCGCGCACTGGCAAAGTCAGCGGATGCGCGCCGGGAGGCGGGGGAGTACGTCTGCGACGGCGAAAAGCTTCTGCGCGAGGCGCTTTGCTTCGGCGCGGAGGTCACGTCCGTGCTCTGGTGCGGGGCGGCGGCGTTTTCGCTGCCGGACGGTATCGCGCAGTACGCGGCGGATGCCGAGCTCGTCGAGTACGCCTCGCCGCTCATGCACTCGCCGGGGCCGGTCTTTACCGTGCGCATCCCGTCGGTGCAGCTGCCGGAGCCGCTGCGCCGGGTCATCGTGCTCGAGGGGGTGCAGGATCCCGGCAACGTCGGCACGGTCATCCGCACGGCCAACGCTCTCGGCATGGACGCCGTGGTGCTCACCGGCGCGTGCGCCGACCTCTACGGGCCGAAGACCGTGCGCGCGGCGATGGGCGCGCTCTTCCGTCAGCCGGTGCTGACGTGCGCGATGGACGAGCTGATGCAGCTGCTGCGCGCAAACGGCCTCAGGCTCTACGGTGCGGCGCTGACGGACACGGCGCAGGATCTGCGGCGCGTGCCGCTCACGCCGGCTGCCGTGGCGATCGGCAGCGAGGGGCGCGGCCTGAGCGCGCAGCTGCTCGCGCAGTGCGACGGGCAGATCATCATCCCCATGCAGCCGGGCGCGGAGTCGCTCAATGCGGCGGTGGCCGCGGCGGTCGTCATGTGGGAGATCGCCCGCACCGGGACGTGAGGAGGGCGTGAGATGTCGCAGCTCAAATACTGGGTCTGGCTGTCCATGCGCTTCGGCGTGCGGCCGAAGGTGAAGCTCGCGCTTGTGGAGCATTTCGGCACGCCGCGCGACGTGTATTTTGCCACGGAGGCGGACTACCGCGTCCGTGCCTCGCTGCGCCCGGAGGAGCTGCGTCTGCTGCTGGATAAGGATCTGCACGAGGCCGAGCGCGCGCTCGCCATCTGCGACCGGGAGCATATCCGCGCCCTGACGATCCAGGACGCCGCCTATCCGCAGCGGCTGCTGCAGATCTATGACCCGCCGCTCGTGCTCTATGTGCGCGGCACGCTGCCGCCGCTGGATGACCGCGCGGCCGTCGCCGTCGTCGGCACGCGCAGCGCCACGCCCTACGGGATGCGCACGGCGCACAAGCTCGGCTCGGAAATCGTGCGTCACGGCGGCATCGTGCTCTCCGGTCTCACCGCCGGCATCGACCGCTCGGCTGCCGAGGGCGCGCTGGATGCGGGCGGCGTCTGCGTGGGCGTGTCCGGCACGGCGATCAATCTGGATTTTGCGGGCGCGTGCACGCAGAGCGTTGTGCGCTGCGGCGCGGTCGTGAGCGAGTTTGCGCCGAATATGTCCGTGCCGCGCTTCGGCTTCCGGCTGCGCAACCGCATCACCTCCGGCCTCACCGTGGCGACGGTCGTGGTCGAGGCGCCGGAGAAAAGCGGCGCACTGCTCTTCGCCGAAGAGGCGATCACGCAGGGCAGGGAGGTCTTTGCCGTGCCCGGCAACGCCGATTCCCGCGCCTCCGTCGGCAGCAACGCGCTGCTCAAGGACGGGGCGCGTCCGGCGACGTGCGCGTGGGATGTGCTGGGCGATTTTCGCCGCATGTTTCCCGGCACGCTGCACGAGCGCATCGCGCCCGGACCCGAGCCCGCAGCGCAGCAGGCTCCGCCCGAGACGGGCGACGGCTTTGCACAGGTGCGCCGTCCGGTCGCGGAGAAAAGGATTGACAAGCCGCAGCCGGAGGCATATATTGACTTGGAAGCGCAGCTGCGCTCGCTCACGACGGAGCAGCTGCAGATCGTTGCGGCGATCGACGCGCCCGCCATGCAGGTGGATCTCATCATCGCCAGGACCCGGCTGCCGGCGAGCAAGGTGCTCGCGGAGCTGACCGTGCTGCAGATCCGCGGCGTGGTCCGGCAGGAGCCGGGCAAACGCTTTTCGTTAAATATACGCGCAGGCACTGCGCAGGAATCATAAGGAGTTGGAACAGACCCGATGGCAAAAGCAAAAACGGATCTGGTGATCGTCGAGTCTCCGGCGAAGGCCAGAACAATCGAAAAATATCTGGGCAGCAACTATCAGGTCGTGGCCTCGATGGGGCATTTGCGCGACCTGCCCAAGAGCACGATGGGCGTCGATATCGACGGCGACTTCACGCCGCAGTATCTGCCCGTGAAGGATCGTGCCGACGTGATCGCCGACCTGAAAAAGCGCGCAAAGTCTGCCGGCACCGTCTATCTCGCGACCGACCCTGACCGCGAGGGAGAGGCCATTTCGTGGCACCTGAAGGAGCTGCTGAATCTGCCGGACGATAAGGCCAAGCGCGTGACCTTCAACGAGATCACGAAGAAGGTCGTCACCGAGAGCATCCGGCACCCGCGCGAGATCGATCAGGATCTGGTCGATGCGCAGCAGGCGCGCCGCGTGCTCGACCGCATCGTGGGCTACAAGCTCAGCCCCCTGCTCTGGCGCAAGGTCAAGCCCGGCCTGTCCGCCGGGCGTGTGCAGTCGGTGGCCACGCGCATCGTGGTCGACCGTGAAAATGAGATCCGCGCCTTCCGGCCGCAGGAATACTGGCTGCTCGACGCGCTGCTCGACTGCGGCGCGGGCACGTTCACCGCGCGCTTTTACGGCACGGCCGACAATAAGAAGATGGACGTCCCGGACGAGGCCACGGCCGACAGGATCATTGCCGCCGTGTCCGCCGAGCCGTTTCAGATCGCGAGCGTCAAGCGCGGCGAGAAGCAGCGCAGCCCCTCGCCCCCGTTCATCACCTCGACCCTGCAGCAGGAGGCTTCCCGCCGTCTGGGCATGACGCCGCGGCGCACCATGTCGGTCGCGCAGCAGCTGTATGAGGGCGTGGATATCACCGACCGCGGCACGATCGGTCTCATCACCTATATGCGTACCGACTCGCAGCGTCTGTCGGACGAGGCGCTTGCCTCGGCACAGGCGTTCATCGTCGAGCATTACGGCCCGGAGTATCACCCCGGCAAGCCGCGCACGTATAAGACCAAGGCCGGCGCGCAGGACGCGCACGAGGCCATCCGCCCGACGGACGTCACGCTCACGCCGGATCGCGTGCGCCATGACCTCACGCCGGAGCAGTACCGCCTCTACCGGCTCATCTGGGGCCGCTTCACCGCCTGCCAGATGTCCAACGCCGTGTACGATAACGTTGTCGTGGACGCCGGCAGTGCGGGGTATCTCTTCCGCGCCAACTACTCCGAGCAGAAGTTCGCGGGCTACACTGCCGTGTACGAGGAGGCGAAGGACGAGGAGACGAGCGAGGTGCGCCGTCCGCTGCCGTCGCTCAAGCAGGGCGACGCCGTGGAGCTCAGGAACGTCACGAAGGAGCAGCAGTTCACCCAGCCGCCCGCCCGCTACACGGAGGCGACGCTCATCCGCGCGATGGAGGAAAAGGGCATCGGCCGCCCGTCGACGTATGCGCCGACGATCTCGACCATCCTCAGCCGCAACTATGTCGTCAAGGAGGGACGCTATCTGCGCCCGACGAATCTCGGCATCGTCGTGACCGAGATGATGGAGCAGTATTTCCGCAACATCGTCGACCTGAAATTCACCGCCAACATGGAGTCGGATCTCGACAAGATCGAGGCCGGAGCCGTCGCGTGGAAGGATCTGCTGCGCGAGTATTATAAGGACTTTGACGCAAACCTCAACAACGCCGAGATCCAGCTTGAGGGCAAGCACCTCAAGGTGCCGGATGAGGAGTCGGACGAGGTCTGCCCGAACTGCGGGCGCAAGCTCGTATACAAAAACGGCCGTTTCGGCCGCTTCCTTGCCTGCCCCGGCTACCCGGAGTGCAGCTTCACGATGCCCATCGTGGTCGAGATGCCCGGCAAGTGCCCGGCCTGCGGCGGCCGTCTGCTCAAGCGGACGTCCCGCAAGGGCTTTGCCTACTATGCCTGTGAGCGCGGACATGACTGCCCCGGTCACGGCGAGGGCGAGGGCGGCGAGAACATCCAGGGCTTCATGACGTGGGACGTGCCGACAAAGGACTACTGCCCCGAGTGCGGCAAGACCATGTTCAAACGCGCCGGCAAGGGCGCAAACAAGCCGTTTTGCATCAACCCCGAGTGCCCGAACTATCTGCCGCCGGATAAGCGCGGCTATAAGCGCAAGCCGAAGCCGGCGGACGACGCGGAGGCGGCCAAGACCGAGCCCGAGACCGCCGGGGCTGCCGCCGAAAAGAAGCCGGCCGAAAAGAAAGCGCCCGCCAAAAAGCCGGCCGCCAAGAAGCCGGCCGCGAAGAAAACGACCGCGAAAAAGCCCGCAGCCAAGAAGCCGGCTGCGAAAAAGACGGCAAAACCCAAGGAAGAAGCATAAGTAGGAAGCATAATTGGAAAGGCGGCCTGATCACGGCCGCCTTTTTCGAGGAGGAACGCTATGACCCCAGTGACTGTGATCGGTGCGGGCCTGGCGGGATGCGAGTGCGCGTGGCAGCTGGCCGGGCGCGGCATCCCGGTGCGCCTGATCGAGATGAAACCCCGGAAAATGTCCCCCGCGCACGTATCGGAAAACTTTGCGGAGCTCGTCTGCTCCAACTCTCTGCGCAGCGATGAGCTCACCAACGCCGTCGGCCTGCTCAAGGAGGAGCTGCGGCGGCTCGATTCCGTCGTGCTTGCCAGCGCGGATCACAACCGCGTCGCCGCCGGCGGCGCGCTTGCCGTGGACCGTGAGGCCTTCGCCCGCGAGATCACGGAGCGCATCTGCGCGCACCCGAACATCACCGTCGAGCGCGAGGAGGCGACCGCCATCCCCGAGGGCGAGGTCGTCATTGCGACCGGCCCGCTCACGAGCGACGCCATGGCCGAGCAGATCCAGCGCCTGTGCCCGGAGTTTGACCTGCATTTTTACGATGCCGTCGCGCCCATCGTCACGCTTGAGAGCGTGGACATGGACAGCGCCTTTTTCGCCAGCCGCTATGATAAGGGCACGGCGGACTACGTCAACTGCCCCATGGATCAGGCGGAGTACACCGCCTTCGTTCAGGAGCTGCGCACTGCCAGAGAGGCGCCCGTGCACGGCTTTGACGACGGCGCTGTCTTTGAGGGCTGCATGCCGGTCGAGGTCATGGCGCGCCGCGGCGAGGACACCCTGCGCTACGGCCCGCTCAAGCCGGTCGGTCTGCGCGACCCGCGCACCGGCAGGGACAACTATGCCGTCGTGCAGCTGCGGCGCGACAACGCCGAGGGCACGCTGTACAACATCGTCGGCTTCCAGACGCATCTGACGTTCGGCGAGCAAAAGCGCGTCTTTTCCATGATCCCCGCGCTGCGGGAGGCGGAGTTCGTGCGCTACGGCGTCATGCACCGCAATACCTATTTGAATTCCCCGCAGATGCTCGACCGCTACTACCGGCTCCGGAGAGAGCCGCGCATCCGCTTTGCCGGACAGATGACCGGCGTTGAGGGCTATGTGGAGTCGTGCGCGTCCGGCGCGCTCGTCGGCATCGAGACGGCTGCGCAGGTGCTCGGCCTGCCGCCCGTCGATTTCCCGCAGGAGACGGCCATCGGCGCGCTGTCGCTGTACATTTCCGGCGGCAGTGTCGGTGATTTTCAACCCATGAACATCAACTTCGGCATCATCACGCCGCTCGATCACCGCGTGCGCGGCAAGCGCAACAAGAATGCGGAGATCTCGGCGCGCAGCCTGCAGATCCTGGACGGGCTGAAACAAAAGGAGGTTTTTCATCTATGAGAATACTTGTGGACGCAATGGGCGGCGACCTCGCCCCGGATGAGATCGTCAAGGGCGCGGTGCGCGCGCAGCGGGAGCTGGGCGCGGAGATCGTGCTCGTCGGCCAGCGCGCCGCCATCGAGGCGTGCCTGCGCAGCGAGCAGGCCAGCCTTGAGATCGTTGATGCGAGCGAGGTCATCACCATGGACGATGACCCCAGCACGGCGACCCGCCGCAAGAAGGACGCCTCTATGACGGTCGCGCTCAACCTGCTGCGTGACGGTAAGGGCGACGCGGTCGTCTCCGCCGGCAGCACCGGCGCGCTGCTCACGGGCGCGACGCTCATCGTCAAGCGCATCCACGGCATCCGCCGCGCGGCGCTGGCTCCCGTGCTGCCCAACGGCGATGCGGGCGTCATGCTCATCGACTGCGGCGCGAACGCCGACTGCACGCCGGAGTACCTGCTGCAGTTTGCCTATATGGGCAGCTACTATGCCCGCACCATGCTCGGCATCGCGGCGCCGCGCGTCGGCCTGCTCAGCAACGGCACCGAGGAGCACAAGGGCGCGCAGCTCCAGCACGAGACCTTCCCGCTGCTCAAGGCGGCGGACGCCGCCGGGCGCATCCGCTTCATCGGCAACGTTGAGGCCTCGCAGGTCTTCAACGGCGACGTGGACGTCGTCGTCACCGACGGCTTCACCGGCAACGTTCTGCTCAAGGGCATCGAGGGCAGCATCAAGTACATGACGCGCCAGCTCAAGGGCATCTTCATGAAGAGCTTCAAGACCAAGCTGGCGGCGCTCGCCATCAAGGACGAGTTCCATGCGCTCAAGGCATCTCTCGACCCGAACGAGGTCGGCGGCACGGCCATGCTCGGCATCAGCAAGCCCGTCATCAAGGCACACGGCTCGTCGGATGCGCGCGCGATCTATAACGCCATCCGTCAGGCGATCTCGTTTGCCGACTCCGGCATCATCGACGACATCACGGCCAACATTTCCTATATGCGCGTGGACAAGCACGCGGCAAAGGAGCTGGACTGATGGAGGCGCTGGAGGCTCGTCTGGGCTATACATTCCGCGACCGGTCGCTGCTGGAAAATGCGCTCATGCACAGCTCCTATGCCAATGAAAACCGCGCGCGCGGCTATACCAGCAACGAGCGGCTTGAGTTTCTGGGCGACTCCGTGCTCGGCATGGTCACGGCGACGCGGCTCTACCGGCTCTATCCGGATATGCCGGAGGGGAAGATGAGCCGGCTGCGTGCCGAGCTCGTCTGCGAGCAGGCGCTGCACGGCGTGGCGTGCGCGCTGCATCTGGGCGATTATATCCGCCTCGGCCACGGGGAGGAGCGCAGCGGCGGCCGCGAGCGCCCGTCCATCCTCGCCGACGCGGTGGAGGCGGTCATCGCCGCCATGTATCTCGACGGCGGGCTGGAGCCTGCGCAGCGCTTTATCCTCGCGCACATCCTCAACGGTCTGGCCGAGGGGGAGATCCACCACGTCGCAGACTACAAGACCGAGCTGCAGGAGCGCGTGCAGCGCCGCGCCGGGCAGACGCTCGCCTATGCCGTCTGCGCCGAGAGCGGTCCGGATCACAACAAGACGTTCACCATGGCCGTGCTGCTCAACGGCAGCGAGATCGGCCGCGGCACGGGGCGCACGAAAAAGGAGGCGGAGCAGTCCGCCGCCCGCTGCGCGCTCGAAACGCTGAGTGAATAACGGCAGACAGCCGCCTGTTTTTGCAGGCGGCTGCATTTTTTCAGATGTGAAAAAATGCGCTCCTGCCGTTGCAAAATGGCGTTTTTGGCGGTATACTCTACTTTGTATTATTTTCATTTGAGATACCGGCGGCGCTCCTGCGCGGGGCTTTGCCGGGTATGCGAGGGATTTTGTGTACTTAAAAGCATTGGAGATCCAGGGCTTCAAGTCCTTTCCGGACAAGACGCGCCTGAATTTTGACCAGGAGATCACGGCGATCGTCGGCCCGAACGGGAGCGGCAAGTCAAACATTTCGGACGCCATCCTGTGGGTCATGGGCGAGCAGCGCACGAAGACGCTGCGCGGCGGCAAGATGGAGGACGTCATCTTCGGCGGCACGGAAAAGCGCAGCCCCATGGGCTTCGCGCAGGTGTCGCTCATTCTCGATAACAGCACCGGCATCTTCGACACCGAAAACACCGAGGTCATGATCACCCGCCGCTATTACCGCAGCGGCGAGAGCGAATATTCCATCAACCGCGAGCCCTGCCGCCTGCGCGACATCAATGAGCTGCTCATGGACACCGGCCTCGGCCGCGACGGGTACTCGATCATCGGGCAGGGGCGCATCGCCGAGATCGTCTCCGGCAAGAGCAACGAGCGCCGCGAGATCTTCGAGGAGGCGGCCGGCATCTCGCGCTACCGCTACCGCAAGGAGGAGTCGGAGCGCAAGCTTGCCCGCACGGAGGAAAACCTCCTGCGCATCAACGACAAGGTCGATGAGCTGGAGCTGCAGGTCGAGCCCCTGCGCAAGCAGGCCGAAACGGCGAAGAAATACCTGCACCTGCGCGATGAGCTCAAGAGTGCCGAGGTCTCCGTCTGGATGGAGACGCTCGACCGGCTGCACGCGCAGGCCGAGACCGTGAACCGCGATTATCAGACCGCGAAGGAAAACCTTGCCGGCGCGCAGCGCGAGCTCGAGCAGCTCTATGCGGCGTCGGAGAACATCGCTCAGAAAATGCGCGAGAAGGATCTGGAGTCCGAGCGCACGCGCGAGCAGATCTCCGAGGCGGAGAGCGCCGCCGCCGAGTGCGAGAGCGCCGCGGCCGTCGTGCGCACGAACCTGCAAAACAGCGCCGACAGCATTGCGCGCCTGCGCGTGGAGGTGTCCGAGCAGGCGGACCGCGCCGGCGCTCTGCAGGCGCAGATCGACGCGCAGCAGCAGCGCTTGGAGCAGATCGAGCGCGAAAAGGCGCAGCACGCGCAGCAGATCGACACCGTGCTCGAGGACATCGAGCACAACGCCGCATCCTCCGGCGAGGCCGAGCGCGCGTATACGGAGCTGCTCGCCCGGGAGAGCGCGCAGAGCAGCGCGCTGGCCGAGTGCCGCACGCGCATCACGCTCCTGGCCGACAAATCGCAGGAGCTGCTCGATCAGGAAAATACCATCGTCACCGCCGCTGCGGAGGCGGCCGGGCATCTGGCCGCGCTCGAGGCGCAGGCGCAGGAAAAGCAGACCGCGCAGCAGCAGGCGCAGTCCGCCTGTGACGCGCTGCGCACGCAGCAGAGAGAAAAAACACAGCATCTTTCCGCCTGTGAGCAGGCGCTGGCAAAGCAGCAGGAGCGGCTGTCCGGCCTGACGGTCGATCTGCGCAGCACCGAGTCGCGCATCCGCATGCTCACCGAGATGGAAAAGGACTTTGAGGGCTACAACCGCGCGGTCAAGGCCGTGATGCACGCGGCCGAAAAGGGAACGCTACGCGGCGTGCGCGGACCGGTGGCAAACCTCATCAAGACCGGCGACCGCTATGCCCTTGCCATTGAGACGGCGCTCGGTGCGGCGGCGCAGAACATCGTCGTCGAGACGCAGAGCTGCGGCGCACAGGCCATCGAGCTGCTGCGCCGGCGCGATACCGGCCGTGCGACGTTCCTGCCGCTCGATACCATCCGTCCCATGCACTTGAGCAGCGTGCCGGATCAGGAGCCGGGCTATGTCGGCGTGGCCTATACGCTCGTCACCTGTGCCGCCGCTTACCGCGATATCGTCGGCAATCTCCTCGGCCGCACCGTCGTCGCCGAGACGATGAAAGACGCCATCGCCATCTCCAAGCGCCACGACCATCGCTACCGCATCGTCACGCTCGACGGGCAGCTCGTCAACGCCGGCGGCTCGCTCACCGGCGGCAGCGCCGCCAAGGGCAGCGGCATCCTGTCGCGCGCCAATGAGCTCAAGCGCCTGCGCGGGACGCTCGATGCGCTCGCGCTTGAAAAGCAGCAGTGCGCGCTTGAGCTTGAGGATGCGCAGACGGCGCTCGATGCGGCGCACGCGCAGCTCGACACCGTGCAGGCACAGCTCGAGCAGGCGGTCGAGACGCTGCACAGGGCGCAGAGCGAGGCGGCGCAGGTTGTGCTGCTCAAAGGCGCCGCACAGGAGACCATCGCGGGGCAGAATGCGTCCATTGATGCCTGCCGCGCGCAGCAAAAGACGAATCAGGAGCGCATAGCCGCCGCCCGCGCCGATGCGGCCTCGGCGGAGGAAACGCTTGCACGGCTTCGCGCCGAGCGCGATCAGAGCGAGCTCGGCCGCGGCGCGTTTGACCGCCGCCGGCAGGAGCTGGCCGACCGGCTGGCCGGTCTGCGGGCAGAGGCGGCGTCGCTCGACGCCGAGCGCGAGACCATCCTGCGCACCACGCAGCAGATCCACGACCTGTTTGAGGAAATGGCCGGCGACCGCAAGGCGCGTCTCGACCAGATCGCCGAGGCCGAGACCGGCACGCAGCAGCTGCGGCAGACGCTGCAGATGCACGAGCGCCGTCTGGCGGAGCTTCGCCAGCGCGCCGAAACGCTGCGCGGCGAGCTCGCCGCGTGCAGCAGCCGCAAGCTTGAGCTGGAGGGTCAGCGCACGCGCACCGACCGCGACGCGCAGGCGCGCAACCGCGACCTGCTGGATATGCAGGGGCTCGTGTCGCGCTTTGAGCAGAAAAAGCTCTCGGCCGACATGGAGGAAAAGCAGATCCTCGACAAGCTCTGGGACAATTACGAGCTCAGCCGCTCGGCGGCCGAGGCGCTGCGCCAGCCGATCGAGAATATGAGCAAGGCCAGCCGCCGCATCGCCGAGCTGCGCCGCGGCATCGGCGCGCTGGGCACGCCCAACCTCGGCGCGATCGACGAATTCACGCGCGTGAACACGCGCTACACCTTCCTCACCGGCCAGCGGGACGATATCCTCAAGGCCAAGCGTGAGCTCACTGGCATCATCGCCGATGTGACGGGGGAGATGGAGGGCATCTTCACCACGCAGTTTCAGGCGATCGATCAGGCGTTCCGCCAGACCTTCCTGGAGCTTTTCGGCGGCGGCAAGGCGGCGCTCGTGCTTGAGGATCCGGAGCACGTGCTCGACAGCGGCATCGAGATCAAGGTGCAGCCGCCCGGCAAGGCGCTCTCGACGCTGAGCCTGATGTCCGGCGGCGAGATGGCGTTCGTGGCCATCGCGCTCTACTTTGCCATTTTGAAGGTGCGGCCGACGCCGTTTTGCGTCATGGACGAGATCGAGGCCGCGCTCGACGAGGCGAACGTCACGCGCTACGTGCAGTATATGCGCCGCCTTGCCAAGAGCACGCAGTTTCTCGTCATCACGCACCGCCGCGGCACCATGGAGGAGGCCGACCACCTGTTCGGCGTGACCATGCAGGAAAAAGGCGTGTCCCGCATCATCGAGCTCTCGCTGGATGAAGCGGCTAAAACCATATCGTAACGGAGAAGATAGTCTATGGGATTTTTTGATAAGATCAAACAGGGCCTGACCAAGACCAAGACGAAAATGGACGCCCAGCTGACCGGCATCTTTGCAGCCTATGCGCCGGGCGACGAGGAGTTTTTCGAGGATCTTGAGGAGACGCTCATCCTTGCCGACACCGGCGTTGAGACGACGACCAAGGCCATCGCCCAGCTGCGCAGGGCCATCGAGCTCAAAAAGCTGACCACCGGCGCGGAGGTGAAAAAGGAATTCGTGCAGATCCTCACGCGCATCCTCAAGGTGCAGGACACCATGCTCCTGCTCACGACGCAGCCGTCGGTCGTGCTCGTCGTCGGCGTCAACGGCGTCGGCAAGACGACGACGATCGGCAAGCTTGCCGCCCAGCTCAAGAAGGAGGGCAACCGTGTGCTCCTCTCGGCGGCGGACACGTTCCGCGCAGCGGCCGCCGACCAGCTCACCGTCTGGGCGCAGCGCGCCGGCGTGGAGATCGTCAAGCACGAAGAGGGCTCCGACCCCGCCGCCGTGGTGTTCGACTCCATTCAGGCGGCAAAGGCGCGCGGCGTGGACGTCGTCATTGTCGACACCGCCGGCCGCCTGCACAACAAGGCAAACCTCATGAACGAGCTCAATAAGATCACCCGCGTCATCCGCCGCGAGCTGCCGGAGGCGGACGTCGAAACGCTCATGGTGCTCGACGCAACGACCGGCCAGAACGGTCTCATTCAGGCCAAGCAGTTTCTCGACACGGCGGATCTCACCGGCATCGTGCTCACGAAGCTTGACGGCACGGCCAAGGGCGGCATCGTCTTTGCGATCGCAAACGATCTGCAGCTGCCGGTGAAATATGTCGGCGTCGGTGAGCAGATCGACGACCTGCTGGAGTTCAAGCCCGCGGAATTTGTGGAGGCGCTGCTGTCATGATCCTTGCAAGCAACAATGCACATAAGTTGGATGAGTTTCGCGCCATCTTTGCCGACATGGGCATCGAGATCATCCCGCAGAGCGCGGCCGGCTGCGACTTTGAGGTCGACGAGACTGGCGAGACCTTCGAGGAGAACGCCTATCTGAAGGCCATCGCCGTGACCCGTGCGACGGGGCAGGCCGCCATCGCGGACGACTCCGGTCTCGAGGTCGACGCGCTCGACGGCGCGCCCGGCGTGCACTCGGCGCGCTATACCGGCCGGCACGACGATACGGACGCCGCGCGCAACGAGCTTTTGCTGCACAACCTCGGCGCCCGCACCGACCGCACGGCGCGGTTCGTGTCGTGCATCTGCTGCACGTTCCCGAACGGCGACGTGCTGCGCGCACGCGGCACCTGCGAGGGCAGCATCCTGTTTGCCCCGCGCGGGGAAAACGGCTTCGGCTATGACCCGCTGTTTTTGCTGGAGGGCTATGACCGCTCCATGGCGCAGCTGCGCCCGGAAGAGAAAAACGCCATTTCCCACCGCGGGAATGCGCTCAAAATCCTGAAAGAAGAATTGAGGAATTACTATGCTGACAAGTAAACAGCGCGCCCAGCTGCGCGGGCTCGCCGCGACGGAGGACACCATCGTCCACATCGGCAAGGGCGGCATCACCGACAACATCGTCACCCAGATGAGCGACGCGCTCAAGGCGCGCGAGCTCGTCAAGGGGCGCGTGCTCGAAAATTCGCTCCTGTCGGCGCGCGAGGCGTGCGACGCGCTTGCCGAGGCCTGCCGCGCAGAGCCCGTGCAGGTCATCGGTTCCAAATTCGTGCTCTATAAGCGCAACGAGCAAAAGCCGCGGATCGAGCTCGTGAAAAAGGCGAAGAAATGAAGATCTGCATCTATGGCGGCAGCTTTAACCCGCCGCACCTCGGCCATACGGCGGCGCTGCGCGCCGTGCGCGCGGCGATCGAGCCGGATGTGACGCTGGTCATCCCGGACCGCATCCCGCCGCACAAGGAGCTCACACCGGGCAGCCCGGAGCCGTCGGAGCGTCTGCTCATGACGATGCTGGCCTTTTCCTCCGAGCCGCAGGTGGAGGTCTCCGACATGGAGCTGCACCGCTCCGGCAAGAGCTACACGGCCGACACCGTGCGTGAGCTGCGCGACTGCAATCCGGATGCGGAGCTGTACCTCGTCGTCGGCACGGATATGCTCACGACGTTTGAGCAGTGGCACGATTACCGTGCGCTGCTCGCGCAGGTCACGCTCGTCGCGCTCGCGCGCACGAGCGACGAGCACGCGGAGGTGGAGCGCTTCAGCGCCTATCTGCGCGAGACGTACGGCGCGCGCGTCATCGCGCTGCCGGCAGAGCCGCTTCCGGTCACGAGCACGGACGTGCGCCGCCTGCTGCCGCAGCGGCGCGGCAGCGAGTATCTCGCGCCCGGCGTGTATGCGCACATCATCCAGCAGCGGCTCTATGGCGCCAGACCCGACCTCAACTGGCTGCGCGAGCAGGCGTACCCCATGCTCAAGCCGCGGCGCATTTCCCACGTTTGGGGCTGCGAGCACGAGGCGCGCCGCCTTGCCGAGCGCTGGGGCTGCGACCCGGATGCCGCTGCGGAAGCCGGAATTTTGCACGATTGCACGAAAAAATTCGAGCTATCTGACCAATTGCTATTGTCTGAAAAATATGGTATCATAAACGACACGGTCGAAACGGCCAATACCAAGCTGCTGCACGCCAAAACCGGCGCTGCCGTGGCGCGGGAGCGTTTCGGCGTACCACCTGAGATAGAAAACGCCATCCGCTGGCACACGACGGGAAAACCCGCCATGACCACGCTCGAAAAGGTTTTGTATATGGCCGATTACATCGAGCCGGCGCGGGACTTTGACGGCGTGGACGAGCTGCGGCGTCTTGCTTACACCGATCTGGACGCGGCCATGGTGCTCGGACTGAAGATGAGCCTCGAGGATCTGCGCGCCGGCGGCATCACGCCGCACGAGAACACGGTGCAGGCATTAAACTGGTATCAAGGCAGGGAAAAAGACTATGAAAAGACGACAGAATGACGGCCGCTATCCGGATGAATACGCCGGCTACAGCGACCAGGGGTATGACGAGAGCTATGACGACGGCAGCGGCTTTCAGGAAGACCCGTTTTCCGAGACGTCTGCCGCGGCAAATCATCGCGTGAAGGCGCAGCAGGCGCAGGATAAGCGCCGCAAGAAGAAAAGGGTGCGCATTGCGGTCATCGTGGTCGTGGTGCTGGCGCTGCTCGTCGGTGAGTTCGTCGTGCTGATGAATCACTGGGTCAGCCCGCCGAGTCTCAACGGCGGTCTGAGCGATGGTGACCCGGACGACGGCATCACCATCAATACCGACGGCCGCAAGAAGGGGTGCTACACCTTCCTCATCGCGGGCAAGGACCGCGCCGCCGGCCTGACGGACACGGTGCTCGTCGGTATGCTCGACACGGAGAACAAGTCCCTGAGATTTGTCAGCATCCCGCGTGACACGGCGGTGAACGTCGCCTACCGGCCCAAGAAAATGAACCAGTACTACGCCGCGGCCGAGAACAACGGCAAGGACGGCGTGGAGGCGATGATCGCCGGCGTGGAGAAGATCGTCGGATATCGGGTCGACAGCTATGCGATCTTCGATGTGGAGGTGTTTGTCGAGCTCATTGACGCCATGGGCGGCATTGACTTTGACGTCCCCGTGGACATGGATTATGATGACCCCGGACAGGATCTGAGCATCCATGTGAGCAAGGGCTATCAGCACCTCAACGGCTATCAGACCATGGGCGTGTTCCGCTTCCGCAACACCTACGCCACCGGCGACATCGGCCGCATCGACGTGCAGCACCAGATGCTCAAGGCCATGACGAGCCAGTTTTTGAAGCTGCACAACATTCCGAACCTCAATAAGCTCATCGACATCTACGAAAAGGAAGTCATCACGAATCTGTCGGCCGGCAACGTGATGTTCTATGTCAAGGAGTTTTTGAAGCTCGAGGAGGACGATATCGCCTTCGAGACGATCCCCGCCAACTACAACGGTGTGAAAAACGGCATGTCCTACGTGTTCATCCATGTGGACGAGTGGCTGGAGTATCTCAACACCTGGCTCAACCCCTATACGACGGAGATCACGTCCGCAAACGTGGACATTCTCTATGAGTCCAACGGGCAGGTCGTGGCCACCTCCGGCACGATCCAGGGGCCGAACAAATGGTAACGAAAAGGAAGGATGTTTGCTTATGATGCCTGCTAACGAGCTCGCCGCGGTCATTGTCAAGGCACTGGACGCGAAAAAGGGTGAAAATATTCAGCTGCTCAGGACCCATGATCTGACGACGCTGGCGGATTATTTTGTCATCTGCACGGCCGGCTCCACGACCCACGTCAAGACGCTGACCGACGCTGTGGAAGCGGCGGCGGACGCCGTGGACGAACCGGTCCTGCGCCGCGAGGGACACCGCAGCGGCAGCTGGGTGCTGCTCGATTACGGCTGCGTGATCGTGCACATATTTCAGGATGAAGCGCGCAAGTTCTACGATCTGGAGCGCCTGTGGAGCGATGCCGAGGTCATCGACATCACCGGCATGCGCGCCTGAGCTGACGACAGCCATTCGGGGCGGTCATCACACCGCCCCGCTTACTTAGTTTTTTGATTTTTCAGAGAGAAGTGAACGCAATGAAGTACGATTTTCAGGCAATCGAGAAAAAATGGCAGGCCCGCTGGGAGGCGGAAAAGCCGTTCGCAGCCGTCACCGGCGATCCGCGCCCGAAGTTTTACGGGCTGATCGAGTTCCCGTATCCCTCCGGACAGGGGCTGCACGTCGGCCACCCGCGTCCGTTTACGGCGATGGACATCATCTGCCGCAAGCGCCGGATGCAGGGCTACAACGTTCTGTTCCCGATCGGGTTTGACGCCTTCGGCCTGCCGACCGAGAACTATGCCATCAAAAACCGCATCCATCCGGCCGTTGTCACGAAAAACAACATCGCCAATTTCACCAAGCAGCTCAAGATGCTCGGCTACAGCTTCGATTGGGATCGTGCGGTCGACACGACCGACCCGTCCTACTACAAGTGGACGCAGTGGATCTTCCTGCAGATGTTCAAGCACGGTCTGGCCTACAAGACCACCATGCCGGTCAACTGGTGCACAAGCTGCAAGTGCGTGCTGGCGAACGAAGAGGTCGTCAATGGCGTCTGCGAGCGCTGCGGCAGCGAGGTCGTGCGCAAGGAGAAGAGCCAGTGGATGCTCGCCATCACGAAGTATGCCCAGCGCCTGATCGACGATCTGGACGACGTGGATTACATCGAGCGCGTCAAGACGCAGCAGCGCAACTGGATCGGCCGCTCCACCGGCGCGGAGATCACGTTCAAGACCAATGTCGGCGACGATATTACCGTCTACACCACCCGCGCCGACACGCTCTTCGGCACGACGTATATGGTCATCTCGCCCGAGCACCCGCTGCTCAGGCAGTGGCAGGCGCACATCGCCAACTGGGACGCCGTCGCCGCCTATCAGCAGGAGGCTGCGCATAAGTCCGACTTTGAGCGCGGCGAGCTCAACAAGGAGAAGACCGGTGTCCGTCTCGAGGGCATCGAGGTCATGAACCCCGTGACGCACAAGGCGCTGCCCATGTTTGTCTCGGACTACGTTCTCATGGGCTACGGCACCGGCATCGTCATGGGCGTTCCGGGTCACGACCAGCGCGACTGGGAGTTTGCCACGAAGTTCGGCCTGCCGATCGTCGAGGTCGTCGCCGGCGGCGACGTGACCAAGGAGGCCTTCGTCGCCAAGGACGACAGCGCCGTCATGGTCAACTCCGGCTTCCTCAACGGCATGACCGTCAAGGAGGCCATCCCTGCCATGAAGAAGTACGTTGTGGAGCAGGGCATCGGCAAGGAGCAGGTCAACTACAAGCTGCGCGACTGGGTCTTCAGCCGCCAGCGCTACTGGGGCGAGCCGATCCCGCTCGTCAACTGCCCGAAGTGCGGCTGGGTCGCCGTGCCGGAGGAGCAGCTCCCGCTCGTGCTGCCGCAGGTGGACAGCTATGAGCCCACCGACGACGGCGAGAGCCCGCTGAGCAAGATGACCGACTGGGTCAACACCACCTGCCCGCAGTGCGGCGGCCCCGCCAAGCGTGAGACCGACACCATGCCGCAGTGGGCCGGTTCGAGCTGGTACTTCCTGCGCTACATGGATCCGCACAACGACAAGGAGCTTGCCTCCAAGGAGGCTCTGGAATACTGGAGCCCGGTCGACTGGTATAACGGCGGCATGGAACACACGACGCTCCACCTGCTCTACAGCCGCTTCTGGCATAAGTTCCTGTATGACATCGGCGTCGTGCCGACCAAGGAGCCGTATCAGAAGCGCACCAGCCACGGCATGATCCTCGGCGAGGGCGGCGAGAAGATGTCGAAGTCCCGCGGCAACGTCGTCAACCCCAACGACATCGTCGATCAGTACGGCGCGGATACCATGCGCCTGCACATCATGTTCATCGGCGACTTTGAGAAGGCCGTCACCTGGTCGAACGAAGCCGTCAAGGGCTCGAAGCGCTTTTTGGACCGTGTCTGGAATCTCGGCGAGAGCTGCACGGACGCCCCGGAGATCTCGGCCCGAAACGAGGCCATCATCCACAAGACCGTCAAGAAGGTCACCGAGGACATTGACGAGCTGAAGATGAACACCGCCATCGCTGCCATGATGAGCATGGTCAATGAGTTTGCGTCCAACGGCTGCACGAAGGGCGATATGGAGCAGCTGCTGCTCCTGCTCAGCCCGTTTGCGCCGCACATCGTCGAGGAGCTCTGGGAGCGGCTCGGCTTTGCCGCGAAGTACGGCAAAATGTGCTGCCAGTGCGACTGGCCGGCGTATGACGAGACCAAGACGGTCGATGCGACCGTCACCATGGCCGTGCAGGTGCTCGGCAAGCTCAAGGGCACCGTCACCGTGCCGAAGGACAGCGACCAGCAGACCGTCGTCGACGCGGCTCTGACGCTCGACAAGGTGCAGCGCCAGATGGACGGCATGCAGATCGTCAAGGTCATTCACGTTCCGAACAAATTGGTCAATTTGATTTTGAAGCCGAAGGCATAACTTCATCTTGACATTCGGCGTGATAACAATTATAATGTTAACGCTAAAGCCATGCATGATGGCCCTTGAAGCGCCGCAAGGCGTATTTGGAGGGAGGGAATAAAATGTCTGAAATCTACGTCAAGGAGAATGAGTCTCTGGACAACGCGCTCAAGAGATTTAAGCGCAGCTGTGCCAAGGCCGGTGTCATGTCCGATCTGCGCCGCAAGGAGTACTACCAGAGCCCCAGCGTGCGTCGCCGCAAAAAGTCGGAGGCCGCTCGTAAGAACAAGAACAAGCGCTACTACTGATGAATGAAAAAGTCCTGCATCTACGGATGCAGGACTTTTTTTCGCCGCCAGCGGCGTCACGGTGCGGCAGCTTGCAAGTCATATATAGGATTTCGTTCTGCGCATATCGAGCACCAGCTCCGGATCTTCCGCGCGCATCCGCTCCAGAATGGCCGTGAGCGCGTCCGGATCGCGCGTGACTGTGTCGAGCTCCGGCTGCGTGAGACCGACCAGCTGCAAAAACGCGACCCTGCCGTGCACGGTCTCGATCGGTGCGGCGGTCGTGTCGCTGACAACGGCGAGCGCCGTGATGGCCGAGTTCAGTTCCGGGTGCAGGGAGCTGCCGTCGCCGGGGATATATGCGCCCGGCTCAAAATAATTGCCGGTCTGGAACGTGTAGCGCGCCAGCTGCGCCAGCAGGTCGAGCGCCCACGTGCCGGTCTCTGCATAGCTCTCTCGCACCTTGAGCGTGAGCTCATAGCCCCACTTGCTGTACTCTGCGCCGAAGGCCGCCGTGCTCGGATACAGCTCGCTCAAGCCGTAGGTGACGATGTGCTGGAAGCCTCTGCCCGTGTCGTAGACGGCAAAGCCGTCGAGATATTCCTCGCCGCCGAGCGCCGCACGGTCGTGCAGCTCGCTCTCAAAGCGCACCGGCTCTGCCTTGGGGTAGAGCTTTGCAAAGGCCGCGTCGATCGCGTCCCAGCCGGGCGCCCAGTCGGGGTGTTTTTTCATCCGCTTTGCGTATTCTTCTCTCGTCATGTTGTGCTCCGCCTTTCGTCGATTTGCTCCAGTGCCCTGTGCACGGAAAAGTGGTTCTTGTGATAGCTCAGCAGCCCCTCGCGCTGCATGCGCGACAACTCGCTGCACATGGCGCTGCGGTCAACGCCGAGGTAGTCGGACAGCTGCTGCCGGTTGTAGGGAATGTCAAAGCTGTATTGTCCGGCCTGCTGCACGCACGCGGAAAAGTACGACAGCAGCCGCGCCCGGATGCCCTTCGGCGCGGTGTGCAGGATGCGCTGCGAGAGCTGCAGGCTCTTCTCCGCGCACACCGTCAGTAGATTTCGGATGAGCAGCGCGTGAAACGGGCAGGCGTTTGTGCACGTCGTGAGCACCTTGCCGACGTTCAGAAACAGCACGTCGGTGTCCTCGGCAGCTGTCACGCTGATGCGCAGCGGCTCGTCCGGAATGCAGGCATAAGGCTCGGCAAAGACCTCGCCGGGCGCAACGTGCCCGAGCAGACTGTGGTTGCCCCAGATGTCGTCATGGCCGATCATGGCCATGCCGGAGAGCACCATGCCGAGCTGCTCGGTCGGTGCGCCCGCGGCGAGGATGGTCTCGCCGCGCGCATAGTGTTTTCGCCCCGCGCCGAGGCACTGCAGCAGCGGCTGCAGCTGTGCGGCGTCGATGCCGCGAAACAGACGCGTATCGGTCAGAGAAAAACGCATATTTTTGCTCCATTTGTTGTTCTGACAACGGAATTATGGCTTTTATTATGCTATCTTATCCTCAGAAAGTCAAGTCTGCCGGAAGCTCCGGCCATTTCGGAAAGGGAGGATTGCAATGATCCGGAAAATCATTCAGATCGACGAAGCGGCGTGCAACGGCTGCGGCGCTTGTGCAGCGGCTTGCCACGAGGGCGCGATCGGCATCGTGGACGGCAAAGCCAGACTCCTGCGTGACGATTACTGCGACGGTCTTGGCGACTGCCTGCCGGCCTGCCCGATGAACGCCATCCGGTTTGTTGAGCGCGAGGCGGCAGCGTATGACGCGGCAGCCGTTCAGGAGAATATGCGCAAAAAGCAGGCGCAGAGCGCACCTGCACACACCGGCGGCTGTCCCGGCAGCCGGATGCGCAGCCTTCGCCGTGAGGGTGCGGCGCAGCCTCAGACCGCAGCGCCGCAGCCGTCGCAGCTTGGGCAGTGGCCGTGCCAGATCCAGCTTGTGCCGGTCAATGCGCCGTATTTTCAGGGCGCGAAGCTGCTCATCGCTGCCGACTGCACGGCTTATGCCTATGCAAATCTGCACAGCGAGTTCATGAAGGGGAAGATCACGCTCATCGGCTGCCCGAAGCTCGACGCCGTGGATTACACCGACAAGCTCACGCAGATCATCTGCGGCAACGACATCCAGAGCGTTACCATTGTGCGCATGGAGGTGCCGTGCTGCGGCGGGCTGGAGCACGCGGCGCGTGAGGCGCTGCGCGCGAGCGGAAAATTCCTGCCGTGGCAGGTCGTTACGATCTCCGTCGACGGGAACATTCTGGACCGCTGACCCTGCTTTCCGGCTCTGTTCGTGCGTGCGGACAGAGCCGGAACAAAGATTTTTCATTCCGTGAAAAATCTTCGACAATAGGGTTGACAAATTCGAAAATATCTGTATAATATCATTTGTTCGTAGCGGAATTGTGTAATGGTAGCACACCGGACTCTGACTCCGTTTGTGAGGGTTCGAATCCTTCTTCCGCTGCCAACGCGAATCGCTCCCGTCTTTGACGGGAGCGATTTTTTTGCTTTGCACCCCTTTTCTGCTGGCACTGCGGCAGCAGCCTGCGCGGATATACAAAAAGGCCCTGCCGAGAGGCAGGGCCTTTTTCGTTTCATAGCAGCGCCTGGTTCACTTGTCCAAGTAGCTGGTCAGCAGCTCCTGCAGCAGCTCGTCGCGGTCAAGGCGGCAGATGAGGCTGCGGGCGTTGTTGTAGTTGGTGATGTACGTCGGATCCTCGGAGAGAATGTAGCCGACGAGCTGGTTGATCGGGTTATAGCCTTTGACAACAAGGGAATGATACACGGAAGTGAGGATCTCCTTCATTTCTGTTTTGTTGTCGATCGCGTTAAACCGCCTGGTTGCGTCTTCCATGTGAAGCCCTCCCTCATACAGGTTCTTGCGTCTATTATACCAAAAAACGCAAGTCTGTAAAGCCACTTTTCAACCGTTTTCGAAAAAAGTTCTAAATAATTTCTTAATAACTTTCTGCCGCGGGAACGCTCAGCGGATGGTCGCGTGGAACGTCTGCTCGAGCGCGTTCAGGACGCTGCGCATCGTCTCCTCGGCGTGGTCGTCGGTGAGCGTCTGGTCGTCGGCGCGCAGCGTCAGCGAGAAGGCGACGCTCTTATATCCGGCCGGGATCGGGGCGCCGGTGTACACGTCAAAGAGCTCACAGCCCTTGAGATACTGCCCACCGGCGGCGAGGATGCACTGCGAGAGCTGTGCGACCGGAATGTCGGCGCTGCAGACGATGGCAATGTCGCGCGTCACGGCCGGGAAGCGCGGCAGCGGCGTGTAGACCGGCGTTGCGCCGCGTCCGGCAAGCATCTCGCCAAGCTGCAGCTCCGCCGTGTAGAGTTCCGTGTCCACACCGTAGTTTGCCGCCACGAGCGGATGGATCTGTCCGAGCACGCCCAGCAGCCTGCCGCCTGCATACACTTTCGCGCAGCGGCCGGGGTGATACGACGGGTTGTCGTGCTCCGCTTCGAACGTCACGTCCGTGATGCGCAGCCCCGTAAGAATGCGCTCGACCGCGCCCTTGAGCTGGAAGAAATCCATGCCGCCGTAGCCGCCGAGGCACAGCAGCTTCGGCTCGTCGGCCATGCCGTCGGGGCGGGCAAAGTAGACCTTGCCGATCTCGTACAGGCGCACGGCCTTGTTGCGGTAGTTATAGTTGCGCGTGAGGATCTCGAGCATGGACGGCAGCACCGTTGTGCGCATGATGGAGGTGTCCTCGCCGAGGGGGTTGAGGATCTTCATGGAATCGCGCAGCGGGGAGTCTGCCGGGAGACGGATCTTGTCATAGTACGAGGGGCTGATGAATGAATACGTGATGATCTCGCTGTAGCCGAGCGCGCGCGCCATCGCGCCGATGCTGCGCTCCGCCTGCTGCGCGTCGCTGTAGCCGCCGCTGGTGGTCTGGCCGCGCATGAGCGTGCAGGGGATGTTGTTGTAGCCGTAGAAGCGGGCGATTTCCTCGGCGATGTCGGAATAGTGCTCCACATCGCCGCGCCAGGAGGGGACGATGATCGTATCGCCGTCGAGTCCGAAGCCGAGCGCGAGCAGGATGCGGCGCATCTCCGCCTCGGACACGTCCGTTCCGAGCAGGCCGTTGACCTTTTCCGGCTCGAGCTTCACGGTCTTCGGCACGATGGGCTCGGGCAGCACGTCGATCGTGCCGCGCATCACCTCGCCGCAGCCGAGCAGCTCCACGAGCTCGCACGCGCGGTCAACGGCGGCGACGGTGTTCATCGGGTCGAGCCCCTTTTCAAAGCGGCCGGAGGCCTCCGTGCGCATACCGAGCGCGGCAGCCGTGCGGCGCACGCTCGTGCCGTTGAAGTTCGCGCCCTCAAAGACGACCATGGCCGTGTCGCCCACGATCTCGGAGTTGGCGCCGCCCATGACGCCGGCGACCGCAACGGGCTTCTGCTCGTCGCAGATGCACAGCATGTTCGGCGTGAGCCTGCGCGCGTTGCCGTCGAGCGTCTCGATGGTCTCGCCCTCGCGCGCGGTGCGCACGATGATCTGCTTGCCGCCGATGCACGAGAAGTCGAACGCGTGCATGGGCTGGCCGTACTCGAGCATGACGTAGTTTGTGATGTCGACGATGTTGTTGATCGGGCGCACGCCGCTGTTGCGCAGACGCTCGCGCATCCACGCCGGAGACGGGGCGATCCTGACGTTGCGCACCATGCGCGCGGTGTAGCGCGGGCAGAGCGCGGGCTCGTCGATGCGGATGCTGACATAGTCGCCGATGTCCTCGCCGCGGCCGGGCACGTCGGGCGTGTGCAGCTTCAGGGGCTTGCCGAAGGTCACGGCGGCCTCGCGCGCCAGACCGATCACGGACAGGCAGTCCGGGCGGTTGGGCGTGATCTCAAACTCGACCACGTGGTCGTCCGCGCCGATGACGGCGGCGATGTCGTCGCCGGGCTTCACGCCGTCCTCCTGCAGGACCCACAGGCCGTCCTCAATGGCGTAGGGGTAGTCATGCAGCGTCAGGCCGAGCTCCTTGAGCGAGCACATCATGCCGTTGGACGCCTCGCCGCGCAGCGTGCCGGCGTGGATCTGCTTGCCGTCGGGCAGCAGCGCGCCATCAAGCGCGACGGGGACCAGGTCGCCGACCTGCTGATTCTGCGCGCCGGTCACGATCTGGATCGGCGCATCGCCGCCCACGTCGACCTGACAGACCCACATATGGTCGGAGTTCGTGTGGCGCACCATCTCCACGATGCGGCCGGCGACGACGTTTTGAATGTTCCTGTGCAGGTCCGTGAACGTCTCCACCTTGGAGCCGGAGAGGGTCATTGCCTCGGAAAAGTCGTGGTCGGTCCAGGCCGAGCAATCTACGAATTCATTGAGCCATTTTCTGCTTAAAATCATGGTAGCCTCTCCTTTCTCAGAACTGCTGCAGGAAGCGCACGTCGTTTTCGAAGATCAGGCGCAGGTCGCTGATCTTGAACCGGCGCATCGCCAGACGCTCCAGACCCATGCCGAAGGCCCAGCCGGAGTAGACGTCCGTGTCGATGCCGCAGCCCTCGAGCACCTTCGGGTGGATCATGCCGGCGCCGAGGATCTCGATCCAGCCCTCGCCCTTGCAGGTGGGGCAGCCCTTGCCGCCGCACTTGTGGCACTGCACGTCCATCTCGCAGCTCGGCTCGGTGAACGGGAAGTGGTGCGGGCGGAAGCGGGTGACGGTGTTCTCGCCGTAGAGCTTGCGCACAAGCGTGTTGAGCGTGCCCTTCAGATCCGCCATCGTGACGCCCTTGTCGATGACCATGCCCTCGATCTGGTGGAACATGGGCGAGTGCGTGGCGTCGACCTCGTCCTTGCGGTAGACGCGGCCGGGCGCGACCATGCGGATCGGCAGGGGCTTGCTCTCCATCGCGCGCACCTGCATCGGGGAGGTCTGCGTGCGCAGAAGAATGCGGCTGTCCTCGGTCAGGTAGAACGTGTCCGACCACTCGCGGGCGGGGTGCCCCTCGGTGGTGTTGAGCTTGGTGAAGTTATATTCGGCCTCCTCGATCTCCGGCCCTTCGAGGATCTCGAAGCCCATGCCGACGAAGATGTCCTTGATCTCGTCGAGCACGATGTACATCGGGTGCTGGTGGCCGAGCTCCGGCGCCTTGCCGGGCATGGTCACATCGAGCGTCTCGGCCTTGAGGCGCATCTCGAGCATACGGGCGTTGAGCGCCTCGCGGCGCTGCTCGAGCGCCTCCTCGAGCTCTGCGCGCACCTGGTTTGCCAGCTGACCCATGGCCGGGCGCTCCTCCGCCGACAGGCGGCCCATCTGCTTGAGGATGGCGGTCAGCTCACCCTTTTTGCCGAGATACTTCACGCGCAGGTTTTCCAGCGCCGTGATGTCGTCCGCCTGCAAAATGGCGTCGACAGAAGCCTCGCGCAGCTTCTGCAGCATTTCTTTCATGCAAACAACTCCTTCGTTGCAAAGTTTACGTAGTCGGTCGTGTTTCTTGCCGGATGCGGATAAAAAAATCCTCCCGTCCCGTATACAGGGACGAAAGGAAGCTTCCGCGGTACCACCCGAATTCGGCGCATATGCGCCGCACTCTCCGCGCGCTAACGGGCGCACCCGCCGGGGATTGGCCGGAGCTCACGGGCGAACGAAGCACGTTTCTCGCAGGACGCTCTCAGCCGGCGGCGTCCCTCTCTGGTGCGGAACCTTGGTACTATTTTCCCGATCCAAGCAATAAACTCAATAACAAAGCTATTTATACCACACTTCGCGCAACAAATCAATGTAAAAGGGGAAGAAAATTTGACGTGGGGACTCGAAAACGCTATAATATTTGCTGACAAATCACTGCGTTTCCGTTCGGGAGGCAAGCCATGCACCGCATTGAACCGTGCGCGCCATATCTGCCGCGGCGCGCGTCCGACACCAATAAATATGACTACGGCCGCGTGCTCATCGTCGGCGGCTGCGTCGGCTATACCGGCGCGCCGACGCTTTGCGCCCGTGCCGCGCTGCGCTGCGGTGCGGGGCTGGTGTCCGTCGGCGTGCCGGAGGCGATCTATGCGGTCACCGCCGTGAAAAACGATGAGGCAATGCCGTTCCCGCTCCCGTCGGCCGACGGCAGGCTCGCGGCGGCCGCGCTGCCGGAGCTGCTCGCGCGGCTGCGCAGGAGCGATGTGTGCGTGCTCGGCCCCGGCCTGGGGCGCAATGACGCGCTCACGGCGCTGGTGCAGGCCGTCGTTCTGCGCTCGGAGACCCCGCTCGTGCTCGACGCCGACGCGCTCTTTGCCGTCGCGCAGGATGTGACGGTGCTCGATCGCGCCCGCGCGCCGATCGTCCTCACGCCGCACGACGGGGAGTTTGCCCGGCTTGCGGGTGCGGATGCGGCCGGCAGGGCAGAGGCGGCGTCCGCTTTTGCCGCCGCGCACGGCTGCACCGTTGTGCGCAAGGGGCCGGAGACGGTCTGCGCGTTCCCGGACGGGGACACGGCCGTGCTGCGTGCCGGCAATCCCGGTATGGCCAAGGGCGGCAGCGGCGACGTGCTGGCGGGTATGCTCGGCGCGCTGCTGTGCCAGATGCCTGCGCGCGATGCGGTGCAGACCGCAGTCTGGCTGCACGGGCGGGCGGGCGACGTGTGCGCCGCGCGCATGGGCGAATACGCCATGAACCCGACCGATGTGATCGCGGCGCTGCCGGAGGTCACAAAAACCATCATCCGATAGGAGGCAGTATGCAGCGCAGAAGCATCGCTGCACTGATGATAAGCCTGCTGCTGTTGTCCGCGTGCGGACACGGCGCGGGAGAGCGGACGTTTCAGGCCTTTCGTGACACGCTTGCGGGAAGCCTCGTCACCGTGACGGCGCAGGTGCGCGCGGATTACGGCGACACGGTCGCGGACTATACGCTCACCTGCCGGGAGCTGCCCGACGGCTATGACCTCACGGTCGACGCGCCGGAGACGGCGCAGGGCGTCGGCGCACACCTGCGCCGCGGGGAGAGCACGCTCTCCTTTGATGACATCCTGCTGCCGGCGGGCGATCTCAATGCCGCCGGACTGACGCCGCTGACGGCGCTGCCCTGTGTGGTGGATGCCGTCCGCAGCGGCTATGTCGACCTCACATGGCAGGAGGGCGGGCTGCTGGTCGTGCAGCTCATCACCGACGACCACACGGTCGTGCGGCTGTATCTTGACGGCGCCGTGCCGCAGCGCGCGGAGCTGTCGGTGGATGAACGATCGTGCCTGTACTGCACGGTAGAACAATGGAATCTGGAACAAGGAAGTACGAACGATGAACCGAAAAATTCGAACATGGGTAGAGATCAGTCTCAATGATCTGGAGCATAATTATCGGGAGATCAGCAGCCGCCTGCCGGACGGCTGCCAGATGCTCGGCGTCTGCAAGGCAAACGCCTACGGGCACGGCGCGGTGCGCGTGGCGCAGCGTCTGCAGCAGGCGGGCTGCCGTTGGATCGCCGTCAACTGCTATGACGAGGCCGAGGAGCTGCGTGCCGCGGGCGTGACGATGAACATCCTGCTGCTCGGGCCGCAGTCGGCGCACATCGCCGTCGATCTGGCGACGCTCGGCGTGACGCAGGCGGTCGGCAGCATCGAGTACGCGCGCGAGCTCAACCGCTTTCTTGCCGGCACCGGCCTGCGCCTGAACGCGCACATGAAGCTGGAGACCGGCATGGGGCGCACGGGCTTTGACGTGCACGACGACAGCCATCTGGATGAGATGCTCGAGGCGCTGTCGCTGCCGCACCTGAATTTTACCGGCGTGTTCACGCACTTTGCCGTCTCGGACGAAAACGGCGATCCTTACACGCAGCTGCAATTCTCGCGCTTCCTGCACGCGATCGACCGCATGGAGCAGGCGACCGGCCATCACTTTGACATCCGCCATTGCGCCAACAGCGGCGCTGTGATAAACTATCCTGAGATGCACCTCGACATGGTGCGCCCCGGCCTGCTGCTCTACGGTGTGTTTCCGGCGGCGGAGACCGGCGGGCTCGACCTGCGTCCGGCGATGTCGCTCTACAGCCGCGTGTCCGAAGTCACGCACCACCACACGGGCGACACGATCAGCTACGGCCGCACGTTCACCTGCCCGCACGACATGCGTCTGGCCGTGCTGCCGGTTGGCTATGCCGACGGGCTGCTGCGCAGCCTCTCCGGCAAGGGCGACGTGCTGCTGCACGGCAGGCGCGCGCCTCAGGTCGGCCGCATCTGCATGGATATGTGCATGGTCGACGTGACCGATATCCCCGAGGTGCAGCCCGGCGACGTGGCGACCATCTTCGGCGCGGGCCTCTCGGTGGCCGAGCAGGCCGAAAAGGCCGGCACGATCCCATATGAGCTGCTGTGCGCCATGAGTCAGCGCGTGCAGCGCGTATATATCGACTGAGGTATAAATTTCGCTCCGATGGCGACAATAACTGTGCCCCTACATATCGATCGGGGCAAATATTCCATCGGAGATGAATGCTATGAATCCAGTCAGACGCGGAGATATTTATTATGCCGACCTCAGCCCCGTGGTCGGCAGCGAGCAGGGCGGGGTGCGCCCCGTGCTCATCATTCAAAACGACACCGGCAACCGCCACAGCCCGACGGTGATCGCCGCCGCGATCACCTCGCAGACCGGCAAGGCCAACCTGCCGACGCACATCACCCTCGCAGCGCGCAGCTGCGGCCTGACGCGCGAGAGCGTGATCCTGCTCGAGCAGGTGCGCACGCTCGATAAATCGCGCCTGCGCGAGCGCATGGGCCGTCTGGACGAGCCCGCGATGCATCAGGTGGACAGCGCGATCGCCGTGAGCTTCGGCCTGCCGCAGTAAACGCCACGCCCAAAAACGGAGGAACGGATATGAAGAAAAAGTCGCTTATCACGCTCGTACTTGCCGCTGCGCTTGCCATGGCCGCCGCCGTGACCGTGTATGCGGTCGCAAACTACGGCTCACGGGAAGACCCGCTCGTCACATCCAGCTATCTGCAGGATGTGGTGCAGCCGCGCATGGAGGACGCTTACCGTTCCACGCTCAACGGCGCGATCGGCGAAATGGAGGAGCAGTTTGCCGATCAGGTCGCCGCTGCGGGCGGTACATATGTGCTCGTGACGCTCGAAAACGGCCAGACGCTCACCGGCCGCGCCGGTACGGAGATCCTCATGCGCAGCGGTGCCGCCGCCGTGACGCAGAGCGCCGCCGTGGATCTCACATCCGGCTCGACGGCCGCCGCCGGCGCAAAGCTCACGGAAAACCACCTGTATCTCCTGCAGGCCGACGGCGCGGGCGTTCGCGCCGCTGCCGACACCACCGTCATGGTGCGCGGCAGCTACAGCATCGGCTGAGATTCGGTTCTAAACAGATCGCTCCCGCGCATAGTCTTGTGCGGGAGTGATTTTTTATGCCTGAGTATCCGATCCTGCAGCAAAACAAGCCCATCGGCACCCTGACCGCAACGACGCAGGGGCTGCATACGGTGTTTTCCGCGCGGGCGAAAACGGATGCGCCCCGGCTGCGGCTTGCCGTGTACGGGGCATGCTCGCGCGCATATCTCGGCCTGATGCTGCCGGACGGCAGCGGCGCGCTCACCCTGACCAAGCGGCTCACGCGGCTTGAGTGCGCGCGTCTGCCGCAGGAGATCCTGTTCGCGGCGGACGAGGCGTGGGACATTCCGGCGCAGCCCGAGGCCGAGCCCGTGCCCGGACCGCGGCGTGTGGACGACGGGCTGGATGTGCTCTGGTATTCCGCTCCGGACGGTGTGCTCACGACGTTTGACGGCAGGCGGACGGTCATCGCCATCCCGGCGGACGCTCCAAATCTCCCGCGCGGCGCGCAGGCCGTGCTGCGGGAGATCGACGGGCGGCCGTATCTGATTTTTCCGCGCTGAATTGCAATTTCCGCGCCGCCGTGCTATACTCATGGCAAAGAAATGCAAAGGAGCGTATTGCGATGAGAATGAGCGATCTGATCGTGAAAAAACGCGACGGGCAGGCACTCACGACGGAGGAGATCCGTTACATGGTCGACGGCTATACCCGCGGCGAGATCCCGGACTATCAGATGTCCGCCATGCTGATGGCTATTTATTTTCGCGGCATGGATCGGCGCGAGACGCTGGATCTGACCATGGCCATGGTGCACAGCGGCGATACGCTGGACCTGTCGGGCGTGTCCGGCGTGAAGGCGGATAAGCACTCCACCGGCGGCGTGGGCGACAAGACTTCGCTCGTGCTCGTGCCGATGGTGGCGAGCCTCGGCGTGAAGATGGCGAAGATGTCCGGCCGCGGTCTCGGCCATACGGGCGGCACGCTTGATAAGCTTGAGAGCATTCCGGGCTTCAACATCAACCTTACCATGGAGCGGTTTCTGGAGAATGTCGACCGCGTCGGCATGGTCATCGCCGGACAGACGGCGAATCTTGACCCCGCCGACAAGAAGCTCTACGCTCTGCGCGACGTGACCGGTACCGTACCGAGCATCCCGCTCATGGTCAGCAGCATCATGTCCAAGAAGCTGGCCGCCGGCGCGGACGTCATCGTGCTGGACGTCAAGTGCGGCGACGGCTCGTTTATGAAGACGCTCGACGATGCGCGCGAGCTTGCGACCGAGATGGTCGAGATCGGCAAGATGGCCGGCCGCAAGACGGTCGCCGTCATCACGGACATGGACGAGCCGCTCGGCCACGCCGTCGGCAACGCGCTCGAGGTCAGGGAGGCTATTGCGACGCTGCGCGGCGAGCATACGAGCGAGCTGCTGGAGCTGTGCCTGACGCTCGGCACGTGCATTCTCACGCAGGCGGGGCTTGCGCCCGACGATGCTGCGGCGCGCGCCATGCTCGAGCGGACGATCGCGGACGGCTCGGCGCTCAAGAAGCTTGCGGACTTCGTCGCGGCGCAGGACGGCGACCCGGCTGCGATCTATGACCCGTCGCTTCTGCCGGCAGCGCCGGTGCGGATGGAGGTGCCGTCGCCCGCGAGCGGCTATGTGCGCCACATCGCGGCCACGGACGTTGGGCTTGTGTCCATGCGTCTCGGCGGCGGCCGCGCGACGAAGGACAGCGCCATCGACTACAGCGTCGGCATCGTCCTGCATAAGAAGGTGGACGAGCCGGTCACGGCAGGGGAGCCGCTCGCGACGATCCACGCCGCCGATGAGGCGGCCGCGCGCAAGGCGGCCGCGGAGCTCACCGCGTGCTACATGATCACCCCGGATGCGCCGCCGGCAGAGCCGTTCATCAAGGCGATCATCCACTGAAGACAACAAAAAACTCCCGGAGCTGCGGCTCCGGGAGTTTTTTGTGCTTGGATTACGGGTAGGCGTGCGTGCGCAGGTACGTCAGCCACGCCTTCATGCCCTCGGCGTTGAGGTGCATGCCGTCTCCGTCCTGATAGTTCTGCGGCAGGAAGCCGTCGTCGGCGACCAGACCGCTTGCCATATCGAGGTACTTCGCGCCGGTGCTCTCCGCTGCGGCGGCGATCCAGCCGTTGACCTTCTGGATGAGCTCGTTTGTGATGTCCTCATACTGGTAGTTGGACGCGATCGGCGTCAGCGAGCAGCAGATGATCTTCGTGTCCGGGCTCTTGGCCTTGACGGCATTGATGAGCGTGGTGTAGACCGATTTGATCTGCTCCTCGTTCGTCATGGAGATGTTGTCCGCGCTCGGGCAGATGGCGAGATATGCGGGTTTGTTGACCTCGCAGATCTCGTCTGCGGGCACGTTGTTGCCGGTCACGGGGGATTTGTATTTTGCCGTGTCGAGTGAAGAGACGGGCAGAGAACCGGTGTCCGGCACCCAGACCTGCTTCCTGGCGTCTGTGCCGGTGAGCATCGACTCCGTCTGGAGCATCTTCAGCGATTTATCGCCCAGAAAATAGATCTGATCGACGTAGGCGCTGCCCTTGTCCTCCGTCTGCGCGAGCGCGGCGGACGACTGGATCGGCGTGATCGGATTGACCTGCGGCGTCGGCGTCGGCGTGACGGCGGCGGCAGGGTCGTCCTTTGGCTTGGAATCGTGCGTGTTGCCGACGGCGTTGGTGAACACCAGCACGACGGCGACCAGCGCCAGACACAGCAGGATCGCGCCCGACCAGAAGGTGTAGAGCATGTTTTTGTTCGTGTTTTTCATTGGGATCCCTCGCTTCCGGATAGACAAAAGAAGCCCGGGAAAGGGCTTCTTTTGCAGTTGCAGTTACGCTTCCTGTTCTTTCTTGGCTTCCTCGATGACCTTCTGCTGGACGTTGCCGGGCGCTTCCTCGTAGCGAATGAACTTGCACGAGAAGGAGCCGCGTCCCTGCGTCATGGAGCGCAGATCGATCGTATAGGAGCCCATCTCCGCCATCGGAACTTCCGCCTCGACGGTCTGCATGCCGTCCTCCGCCGTCATGCCGAGCACGGTGCCGCGGCGCTTGGAGGAGATGTCGGACATGATGTCGCCAAGGTTGGCGTCGGGGATGGTGACCTTCAGCAGGCCGATCGGCTCGAGGATGGTCGGCTTCGCCTTCGGGATGCCGTCCTGATAGGCGAGACGGGCAGCCGTCTGGAACGCCATATCGTTGGAGTCGACCGGGTGGTAGGAGCCGTCGTAGAGCACGGCCTTCAGGCCGACGAGCGGGTAGCCGGCGAGCACGCCCTTCTGCACGGCGTTGCGCAGACCCTTTTCGACGGACGGGAAGAAGTTTTTCGGCACGCTGCCGCCGAAGACCTCCTCGGCGAAGATCATGTCGTCGGACTCGTCCTGGGGCTCAAAGCGGATCCAGACGTCGCCGAACTGGCCGCTGCCGCCGGACTGCTTTTTGTGGCGGCCGTGGGCTTCGACCTTGGCCTTGATCTTTTCACGGTAGGCAACACGCGCCGGTTTGAGCTCGGTCTCGACGCCGAAGCGGCTCTTGAGCTTGGCGCACAGCACATCGACCTGAATGTCGCCCGCGCCGGAGATGACCATCTGGTGGGTCTCTGCGTTGTTGACGAGCGTGAAGGAGATGTCCTCCTCGTTCAGGCGGGCAAGGCCGGATGCGACCTTGTCGTCCTGCCCCTTGGTCTTGGGGCTGATGGCCATGGAGTAGCAGGGCTCAGCCAGCTTGATGGCGGGCAGCTCGACCTCGTTTTTCGGGTCGCAGACGGTGTCGCCGGTCTTCCACTCCATCTTGCCGATGGCCACGATGTCGCCGCAGCAGGCTTCCTTGACCTCACTGCTCTTCTTGCCGCACATGGTGTACATGCGGCCGAGTTTATCGGTGCTGCTCGTGCGCATGTTGCGCAGAGACAGATCGGACACGACCTTGCCGGACAGTACCTTGATGAAGGAGTACTTGCCGAACTGGTCGGAAATGGTCTTGAACACGAACGCGCACACGGGGCCGTTCGGGTCGACGGCGAGCTTGCCGCCGTCCGCCGTGGCGACCTCGCCGATGTCGGCCGGGCTCGGCACATAGTTGACGATCGCCTGCAGCACGGCCTCGGTGCCGATGCCGCTGGCGGCGGCGCCGCAGAGCACGGGGAACACGGTGCGGTCCTTCAGACCGAGACGCAGACCCTTGACGGTGTCTTCCTCGGAGAGCATCATGTCCTCGAAATATTTCTCCATGAGCGCCTCGTCCGCGCCGGCGGCCGTCTCAAAGAGCGTCTCACGCAGCGACTCGACCATGTCGGCGTCGGCGGCGGGAACGGCGATCTTCTCGGTCTTGCTGCCCTTGGTCTGATAGGCAACGTTGTGCACGAGGTCGATGACGCCCGTGCCGTCGCTCATCGGCGCGGTGACCGCGCAGACGGCGCTGCCGTACTTTTCCTGCAGGGCGGAGAGGACGCCGGCGAAATCGCCGTGATCCTCGTCGGTCTTGGAGATGTAGAACAGGCAGGGGATGTTCTCGCTCTTGAGGTATTTCCAGCAGCGCTCCGCGCCGACGGCGATGCCGTCCTTCGCGGTGCAGAAGATCATGCCGGCCTCGGCCGCGCGCATGGCGCAGCGAACATCACCCGCAAAGTCGAAAAAGCCCGGGCAGTCGAGGATGTTGATCTTGCAGCCGCCGAAATTGACCGGCGCGATGCTGGTCGAGATCGTGATCTTGCGCTTGATCTCCTCGGAATCGTAGTCACAGACGGTGTTGCCGTCGGCGGTTTTGCCCTGACGGTCGATCACACCGGTCTGGTACAGCATGCTCTCGGCGAGCGTGGTCTTGCCGCTGCCGCCATGTCCGAGCAGGCACACGTTACGGATGTTCTTGGTTTCGTAGCTCATGTAGTGTACTCTCCTTCTATATTAACTATCGGAAATTCCAAACTCCGGAAATCATGTGCTGTATTCAACACATGACTTTAAAAGTATACACGATTTCGAAACTCTTGGCAATCATAAATATGAAAAGTCAGCGTTTCAGGCCAAAATTCAGCAATATGACAGGGACGAGCCACAGCCCCATGTACACGAAGAGATTGCCGACGGTGGCGGAATCGAACGCTCCGATCGCACACAGAGCGAACATCAGCACGACGCCGACGACCGTGCACAGCAGGGCGAGGATGACGCAGATGCGCACCGCGTTGAAGAGCTGGCGGCCTGTGCCGGCGACACCCACGAGCGGGCCGAGCCCGTCGCGCGCCACGATTCCCGCGGTCTGCGTGTAGTCCGACGGCTCGGCGGCCGACATGGCATAGCGCTTGGAGTACGCAGGGAAGTCAAAGCCGTCGGTGGACATCTTGAATTTCTGGCTGAGCATCAGCGGCGTGATGTTGAAGTCACGCACGGCGAAGATCGGCGCGATGCGCGTGCGCAGCAGGCCGAAGAGCGCGTTCTGTACCGACTGCACCGGCACATACTTGATCTTGAAGCTTGCGACAAACAGCCCGTTGATGGACGCGAACACGGCGTTTTTGACGTTGAGCTGCTGCGGCAGATGCACGCCCTTGAGGTTCATGAAGGCGCTGCTGCCGACGAGCACCTCCTCGCCGTTGACCAGCGCCGTCAGGCCGCCGCTCTCGTTGCAGGTGAACGAGTCGACCGGCATGAGTGCGCAGTTGTTGCGCTGCATGAGGTCGGTGAACACGGAGGCGAGGCAGCTTCCGGAGGCGACAATCACGCTGCCGGTGTAGGAGATGACCTTGTCCGGGAACGCACCGTCGAGGATGCGGATGTCCTCGATGGAGATGTTGCGCGCGGTGAACAGATCCTTATCCGTCACGATCAGATGCTTGCTGCGGCCGATGTCGCTCGCACCGTTCCAGCCGGCGATCGCGCTGCCGGTCTGGGCGAGCCTGCGCGCGGCCGTCCGGAACGGGACGGCGAACGCGACGAGCGCCGCAAACGGCGCGCACGGCGCGGTGACGGCGGCGAACACGTGCAGGATGTTGGCATAGCTGCCGCTGAGGATCGTGGCAAGCAGGCCGAGGATCACGGACGCGGCGATGAGATACGGCGCAAGTCCGGCATAGATCGTGTCGGCGGGGCCGGCCTCCTCGCTGCGGTGGATGAAGCCCGCCGTGCTGCGCTTGGACTTGAGCACGGTGATGCTGTCCTTGACGACCTCACTGTCCGCGCTGACGGTGTAGGGATCCTTGTCGACGGCGAGCGTGCGGAACGTGTACTTGAAGCCACGGCAGGTGTTCAGCGCGCTCCACAGGCAGCAGGCGACGGAAAACGCGGACACGGCGCAAAACGGCAGACCCACGGCGTCCGAGCCGGTGACGGCCAGCACGACCGCATCCAGCGCGGAAAAGACACAGTTGAGAAATACGAGCGATTCCAGCCCCGGCGTGCGGCGCACGAGGTTGAAAAAGCCGTTGGTGATCACGTCCAGACCGATGAGCATCACGGTCAGCTGCATCATCAGGCACACGAGCGCGGCGACGGTCGGGCTGCTCTTGAGCACGCCGAACACCGGCAGACCGAGCGAGATGTAGATCAGCGGGATGCACACGAGCATGGCCGCGCGGCAGCGAAAGCGCAGGGATTTGACCTGCCCGCCGTAATACTTTGCGGCATCCTCCGCGCTCGGCTCGGGGCCGAGCTCCTCCTCGGCGCCGGCCGAAGCGTGCACGGCGCTGTTGTGCGCGCGCACGCGGTAGGCCACGGCAGCCAGCCGCGCCATGAGCGGGTTGAGCACCGAGTCCTGAAAGCTGCGGCGGGCGGGTGCGTCATCCTCGCCGCGCGCGTAATTCCCCGCGCGGGCATAGGCCGCATCGTCGCCCTCCGTGCCTTCCTCGGTGATGGCCTGAAACACGCGCGTCGGCTCTTCCGGTTCGGGTTCGGGGTCATACAGGCCCTCCGGCACATCCGGCGGGGCGGAGACGGGGATGGATGCTTCCTCCTCCGGCAGGTCGTCCTCGGGCTCGACCGGCTCGTCCGGAACGACCTCCGAGAGCCTGGAGGCGAAGCTCTTGAGCCCCGAGAGGCCCTTTTGCGCCAGACGCTTGGCGCCGGCCTTCGTCTCGTTCCACTTTTCGATCTCGGCTGCGGTCGCGTGGTCGCGCTGACGCTTCGGGTGATAGCGCTTGACGTCGTGATCCTCGTGCACGGGCGCGGCTTGCTCCTGTGCGCTTTCGGCGCCGTCAAGGGCGCTGTCGAGCTCGGCGGACATGAGGATGTCCTCGGTCTCGGCGTCGGCGGCCTCCGCTTCCTCGATCATTTCCGCTGTGACGGGGCGGCTGCGGTAAGCCGGACGCGGACGCGGCGCCGGCTTTTCCGTCTGAAAATCTTTATATTCGTCCAGAATGGATTCCAGGGAGAATTCCTCTGCATTCAGATCAAAAGAAATATCCTCTGGCGAGCGATCAAATTCGTCCATATGGTCAACTCCTTTTTCATAGTGAGGGGCGCGGACGTTCAGCTGCGCTGGCGCAGCGCCTCATAGAGCAGCACCGCTGCGGCGGCGGATGCATTGAGCGAGGAGATCTGTCCGCGCAGCGGGATGCTGACGAGAAAATCACACTTTTCGCGCACCAGACGGCTGATGCCGCTGCCCTCCGAGCCGATGACGATGCAGGCGGGGCCTGTCAGATCCGTCTTCCACAGCTCGTTCGAGCCCTCGGCGGCCGTGCCGTAGATCCAGAGGCCGTTTTTCTTGAGCGTCTCGATCGCGGCGACCAGGTTCGGCACCCGTGCGACGGCCATGTGCTCGAGCGCACCCGCGGACGCCTTGTCCACGATGGCGGTCAGCCCCGCGCTGCGGCGCTTCGGGATGATGACGCCGTGCGCGCCGACGCACTCGGCCGTGCGGATGATCGCGCCGAGGTTGTGCGGGTCGGAGATCTCGTCGCACAGCACGAGAAACGGCGCCTCGCCGCGCTCGGCGGCGACGGCGAGCATGTCCTCGACCGTGCTGTACTCCTTGACCGCGCACAGCGCGATCACGCCCTGATGCGCGTGCGTCTGGCTCATGGCGTCGAGCTTGCGGCGGTCGGCTTCCGTGACGACGATGCCGGCGCTGCGTGCCTTTGAGGCGATGTGTCCGAGCGTTTTATCGACGTCGCCCTTGGCGATGAAGATCTTGTCGATCGTGCGGCCCGCGCGCAGCGCCTCGATGACCGCGTTGCGGCCTTCGATCAGATCATTGCGTGCTTCGGTTTCAAATTCTTGCATTTGTTCCATATGATAACCATACCTTGCGACATAATAATACAGATATCATCATACCACACGCCGCGCCATTTAGAAAGCACAAATTGCGATTCCGGATATTTTTTTATGGACTTTGCGCCCGGAAGAAGGTATCATGGTCATACGTTGTTTTTACGGAGGAACCCCATGAGAAAACTGATGAACAAAATCGACCGGTTTTGCTATACACACCCGCGCTTCGGCATTCCGAACCTGATGCTGATCATCGTCATCGGCAACGCGGCCGTCTGGCTGCTGGCGCAGATGGACACGACCGGGCAGATCGTGTCGCTTCTGAGCGGCTCGGCGCAGGGCATCCTGCACGGGCAGGTCTGGCGGCTGATCACCTATGTGTTCGTGCCGACGGAGTCGCGTCCCGTCTGGCTGCTGCTGATGCTGTACTTCTACTACTGGATCGGCTCGTGTCTCGAGCGCGAGTGGGGCAACGGAAAATTCACGATCTATTACGTGAGCGGCATGCTGCTCACGGCGATCTACGGCGTGGTGCTCTCGGCCATTCTCGGCCGCGACGTGGTCGTCTCGACCACGTACCTGAACCTGTCCATGTTCTTTGCCTTTGCGACGCTCTATCCGGATGTGCAGGTGCTGCTGTTTTTCATCATCCCGATCAAGGTCAAATATCTGGCGTATCTGGACGCGGCGCTGTTCGTGTTCGGCGTGATCACGATGTCCTTCCCGCTGAACCTGCTGCCGGTGGTGGCGGTGCTCAACTATCTGGTCTACTGCGGTGACTGGCTGTTTGATTTCTTCCGCCCGTCGCACGTGCACCAGCGGCAGAAAACGGTCAATTTCAAGCGCGAGGCGCGGCGCATCCGGCGCGAGCAGGCGAACAAGCCTTACAACTACAAGTGCGCCGTCTGCGGCCGCACGGATGCAGACCACCCGGAGCTGGAGTTTCGCTATTGCTCCCGCTGCGTGGGCTACCACTGCTTCTGTCAGGATCATATCAACAACCACGTCCATTTCACGGAGTGAGCGCCATGCAGGATTCACAGCCAAACAGAGAATACACCGTCGCGGTGCTCGACCCGGCGGGCAACGTCACGGCCATCGTCTGCTCGGACGTGCCGGCAGCCGAGCGCGCGCACATCGCGGCGCAGCTCCTGCGCCTGCCGGAGCTGGGCATTGAGCAGGTCGCGTTTCTGGCCGCGCCGCGCAGCGGCGGCGAGATCCGGCTGGAGATGATGGGCGGCGAGTTTTGCGGCAACGCCCTGCGCTGCGCCGGCTTTTATCAGGCGCTGCGCACCAGCGCGCAGGGGAAAAGCTGCGTTCTTGCCGAGATCAGCGGGGCGGACGGCGTACAGCCCGTCATGGCGGACACGGCGCAGGGCACGGCGTCCACGGTGATGCCGCTGCCGCTGTCCGTGCAGCCGGCCGACTGGGCGGATGTGCAGGCGACGCGCGTGACCTTTGCCGGCATCACGCATTTTGTCATCGACTGCGCGCAGCCGGACGAAGCGCTCGTGCAGCGCGCCGTCGCCGCCGCGCCCGAGGCCAGCGCCGTCGGGGCGATCTTTCTTGACCGCGCGCACGGCAGCATAAAGCCGGTCGTGTTCGTGCGGGAGACCGCTTCCTGCGTCGCGGAAAACAGCTGCGCCTCCGGCAGCGTCGCCACGGCCGTCGTGCTCACGGCGGACTTTGCCGACGGCATCACGGAGATCGGCATCGGCCAGCCGGGCGGCACGCTCGAGGTCGGAGTGCAGCGCGCGGGCGGCGCGGTGACGGGGCTGTCGATCGGCGGGGCGGTGCGTCTTGCGCAGACGCTGAGCGTCACGCTGCCGGAATCGGCGGCCGCGCCGTGTTAATTCGTAAACTATGCTTGCATATTGCCGTGCAATCATGTAGCATATTCTAAGATAATGAACAGGGCGCTGTGCGAAACACACCCGAAACTGCCATATTCGGAGAGGAGAATGTGTGATGAAATGTCCCCGCTGCGGTCATGAAATGACGCTCGATACCCATCGCAAATACGCACTGAACATGTGCTATGAGTGCGGCTACATCGAAGGCCGCCTGATCGATCCCGAAAAGAAGGGCGAGACGAACTTTGAGCGCATGAAGAAGCTCAACTTCAACGAAATGGTCGCATTTCTGGCCAAGGGTCTGAAGCTGGACGAGGCCAAGCTGGCCGACTGGCTGGACGACGAGGTCTGACCGGCGCGCAAAGCGCATACGATGCCGCACGCCGCACCCGATACCGGGCGCGGCGTGCTTTTTGCGCCTGACGGATGCGCCCGATCGCCGGGGAGCCGAGAATTTGCTTGACACACAGGGAGGCACCATTGTATAATACCAAGCGTGCAGGCAGGTTTTTGCATTTGCGGCACGTTTTCTTTTGCACACGAGTTCAATTTATCTAACCGATGGTGCTCCACCGGATATATTGCCGCTCGTCCGCGCAGATGCAGGGAAGCGTGCATTTCTTTTCCACGGGCGTTAGACTACTCTAATTGTAATTAGATTCATCTAATTACAACGTAAATGAAATCATTTGGAGGAACGATTCATGCAGCAACTATTCAGACGGATGCTGTCGGTGCTTCTGGCGGCCGCTGTGCTGCTGTCGCTGACGGTGACGGCATTCGCCGCCGGCAGCGATGCGGACGACACGCTCACGGCGGCGGATTATGCCGTCGCGGACACGCTCTTCGACGCGCTCGACGACGTGCAGGAGACGGCGGCGCGCCGCGGCGCATCCGCGGACGGCCGCACACAGGCCATCTGTGATTATCTCACCGCGCAGGACGCGGTCGTGCCCGGCTCGGTGCAGACAAGCGGCGAGCAGGTCACGTGGATGACGGAGCAGGGCATCGCCTGCGCCTACTCTCCGCGCCTCGAGCAGATCGCGGCGGAGGCCGAGCCCGTGGCCGACGATACGCCCGATGAGCAGACGACCGTCTATGCCGCGCGCGGCACCCGGCACGGGCGCGATGTGTACCTGTTCCAGCCGTACTACGGCATTGACCGCAGCTTCACGGAGCAGTACCAGAAAGAAGCACAGCGTGTGGCGCAGGCATCCGAGGGGACATACCACTATTACAAGGGCGACGCGGCGACGGTCGACGCCGTTGCGGACGCGATCGCAGACGGCGGCCTGATCATCTTCGACTCACACGGTTCGACGGACTATGAAAACGGCGATGACTACACGTCCGGTGCTACGACGTCATACCTGTGCCTGCAGACCGGAGAGGGCCTGACCAAGGCGGACTATGACGGCGGCCACGCCGTTTACAGCAGCTCAAGCAGCAGCATGAAATACTTCCTCGTGGACGGCACGGTCATTGCCGGTCACATGGACGCCGGTGCGCAGGCCAACAACGGCATGCTCTGGATGGCGATCTGTCTCGGCATGGCGACCGACGGTCTGGAGCAGCCGCTCATGGATCGTGGGCTCGGCGTCGTCTACGGATACAGCCAGTCGGTCACGTTTGCCGGCGACTATACGTTTGAGGCCGCGTTTTTTGACAGTCTGCTCGGCGGCAGCACGGTCGCCGAGGCGATCGCGGATATGAAGGCGGCCTGCGGCGCATGGGACTGCTCGCCGCAGATCTGCCAGGCCAACGGCATGCCCGCCGGCTATCAGATGACGACGCTGGAGTCTGCGCAGCGCGGCCGCGCGGCGTTCCCGATCGTTGTTTCCGCCGATGATACCTACCCCGGCCACGGCAGCGTGGACGGCCTGCAGAGCGTCAACTCCGGCTGGGCGCTGCTCGACCGCTATGCGCTGACGGCGGACACCGACACACCGGAGCGCGGCACCGTCACACAGCGCGGCATGACCATCACGGCGAGCGCCGGGACGGGCTACTACGCCTCCGGCTATACCGTCACGCCAGAGGGCGCGGCGACCGTGCGGCAGGACGGCGATACGTTCCGCGTCTCCGCCCTGCGGCAGGACTGCAGGGTGACGATCCACTTCGATGCCAAGACGCCGGCGACCGTGCATTTCTCCGTGCCGGACGGCGTGACGCAGGCGGATGCCGCCGGATACATCGGCGACCCGATCACGCTGCCGCAGCCGGCGGGCACGCCCGCGGCCGATGCGCAGGATTACCATTTCGTCGGCTGGACGACCGAGCCGATCGTAACACCGGTCGTGAGCACGCAGGTGCTGCGCGCAGGGGAAAGCTATGACGTCACGGGCGCAGAGACGACGCTCTATGCGCTCTATCAGTACTTTGCCACGCCGGATGGACGCACGCCCGCGTTCTCCGCCGTCACGGCGGACGCCGATGACTGGAGCGGGACATATGTCCTGCGCGGTGCGGACAGCGTCCTGCGCTGTGACGGTGCGATCACCGGCTCGGAGCTCGGCAGCGCCGCTGCCGCCGTGCCGCTGCAGAGCGCGGGCATCCGCGTGGACGGGAGCGGCAATGTCTCCGGTGTCTCCGGCACATACACGGTGCAGATCACGCGCGTGGCCGGCACGGAGCAGTACACCGTCCGGCTTGGCGGCGCGATGTCGTCGGTCTATCTGGCCTGCCGCTCAAACAATGACCAGCTCAATTCCGCCCCGGACGGCAGCAACAGCTTCGCCCGCTGGCTCATCCACTGGGAGAACGGGCACGTCGTCATGCAAAATGCCCGCTATATGGCGCGCACGCTGCAGTTTTGTGCCGATAAGCAGTATTTCCGCTGTGTCCGCGGCGACGAGACGCCGCTGACGCTCTACCGCGGCGAGGACAGCGGCCTGTGGTACACCACGGCGCTGCAGACCGCCCATGATCACCGGTACGCCGAGTCCGGCCGTCAGGCGGCGACCTGCACGGAGAGCGGCTGGGTGGAATACACCTGCGCCGTCTGCGGCGGCACCTGCCGCGACGAACTGAAACCGCTTGGCCACACGTTCGGCGGCGAGGCTTCCGATGTGTGCGCGCAGCCGGCGACCTGCACGGAGCCCGCGCAGTATTACGTCCGGTGTGACCGCTGCGGCGCCGTCAGCGATACGCAGACGGCCGCGGCCGGCGACGCGCTCGGCCATACATATGAAAATGACGCCTGCATCCGCTGCGGTGCGCTGAAACCGGTCGCCGTGTTTGCGGACGTTGCGGACGGCGCCTACTACCATGACGCGGTCTACTGGGCCGCGCGCTGCGGGATCACGGCCGGCGTCGCTGCCGACCGCTTCGGCCCGAACCTGACGTGCACCCGCGCGCAGCTCGTGACCTTCCTCTGGCACGCCGCCGGCGACCCGGAGCCGAAGACGGCGGCCGTTGCGTTCACGGACGTGTCGGCGCGCGATTATTTCTACGAAGCCCTCTGCTGGGCGACGGAGGCCGGCATTACCGGCGGCACGAGCCCCACGACCTTTTCCCCGGACATGACCGTGACGCGCGCGCAGGCAGTCACCATGCAGTGGCGCGCGGCGGGCAGCCCGGAGGCGCCGGCGGGGGAGCCGTTTTCCGATATTCCGGCAGATGCTTATTATGCCAACGCGGTGCGCTGGGCTGCTGCAAGCGGCATCACGGGCGGTACGGGCAGCCATCGGTTCTCGCCCGCAGACCCCTGTACCCGCGCACAGATCGTGACATTTCTATATCAGCAATTTCATACGTGAACGGCCGCAAGCGGCCGGCGGAAAGGCAAGGTGAGGCTGCACAGAGATCCACCGAAACGACAACACTGCATCGTTTTATCTTATTTCAGGAGGTAATCACCAAAACATGAACAAGACTTTCACCAAACGGCTTTTGTCCCTGGTGCTGCTGGTGGTCATGCTCATCGGCTGCGCGCTCCCGGCCTATGCCGCGGACACCGGCGCAGACGGCGGCCTGACCGCAGAGTACGCACTGCGCGGCACGGCCTACAAGGACGGTGTCTATGAGGGCACCGGAAAGGGCTACAAAGACGGCGAGATCAAGGTCAGAGTGACCATCACCGACGGCAAGATCGCCAAGGTGGAGCTCGTCAGTCAGGAAAAACAGAGCTATTGGGACTCAAAGAATGTCTCCTCGCTCTTTGACGAGATCGTCAAGGCCAACGGCACCGAGATCGACGGCGTTTCCGGTGCGACCAAGAGCAGCAACGGCGTCAAGGCCGCGGTCAACGACGCGCTGAGCAAAGCGCTCGTTACCGAGCCTGAGCAGCCGGAGGGCAGCATCTTTGCCGCCGGCACCGGCGCGAAGTCCGATCCGTATCTGATCCGCACGGTCGCGCAGCTTCAGGCGTTTGCGGCGTCGGTCAACGGCGGCGAGACCTATGCGAGCCGGTACGTCACGCTCGATGAGGATCTCGACCTTACCGGCGTGAACTGGACGCCGATCGGCGGCGAAAACGGCAGCTTTGCCGGCATCTTCAACGGCGATAACCATACGATCACCGGCCTGACCATCGGCACGAAAGCCGAGCCCGCCGCGTATTCGTACGCCGGCCTTTTCGGCCTTGTCGGCCAGGGCGGCGCAATCCGCAACCTTGGCGTCAAGGATGCGTTCATCAGCAACAAGACTACGGACGATGATCCCGCGGTCGCCATTCTGGCGGCCGGTACCGGCACGAGCAGCGTGATCGACGGCTGCTGGGTCAGCGGCACGATCATCAGCGATGCGGACGGTGAAAACCACTACACCTACGTCGGCGGCGTTGTCGGCAGCGGCGGCGGCAAGAGCCTTGTGTGCAACACCTGGGCGGACGTGCAGATCGCGGCCAAGGGCGGCGATACCGGCGCGGGCGGCATCGTCGGCTGGACGAGCAACGATTCCGCGGTCATCAACTGCGCGGCGTTCGGCACGATCGGCAACTACTGCAGCGGCTCCATGATGTACGGTGCGGGCGGCATCGTCGGCTACAGCTGCGGCGCGATCTACGCCTGCTACTCCGATGTGACCCTGCACATGGACGCAATGTCCGACGCGGGCGACGGTTCCGATGTCCCCGTCGGCGGCATTGCCGGCTCCCCGGCGGCGCTCACGGCGGCCTATCGCTGCTGGTTCAACGCCGACGCGGCGCAGACCTATTACGGCGGGGAAGCGGTGGCCGAGCCGGTCGCGGTCGGCTATGACATGCTCAACTACTCCGTCAGCGACCAGGAGGAGTGCGCCGGCCTGACGTCGGCGGAGCTCACCTCCGGCGTGCTGGCTGCAAAGCTGGCCGACGCGCTCACGCAGGAAAAGCTGGCCGATGCGCAGGCGTATTTCTCCGGCAAGGCCGTTGGCCTGCTGGTCAACGGCGTCACGATGGACAGCCTTCTGAGCATGAGCGAAAGCGGCTGGAACGGCTGGCAGATCGAAAACGGCCGCCTGCTTCCGACCGGTGAGAGCGCTGCTTCACCCACCGATCCGAGCGATTTCTTCGCCGGCGGCGATGGCACGCAGGCCGATCCTTACCGCATTGAGACCGAGGCACAGCTGCGCGCGTTTGCGGCGGCAACGCGCGGCGGCAAGCTCAGCACCACCAATCTGTACATTCGTCTCGATGCCGATATCGCGCTCTCGGAAGAGACGTGGACGCCGATCGCCGGGTTCGGCGGCAGCTTTGACGGCAGCGGCCACACCGTTTCCGGCATGACCATCGGCACGGGCGCGCAGCCGTCGGAGTGCACTGCGGCCGGCTTCTTCGAGACGTTGGCCAACGGTGCGTCGATCAGCAGCCTCAAGCTGACGGACGTCACGATCTGCGTTGTGCGTACCGGCAGCAGTCTGGATGATATGGTCTATGCCGGCGGCCTTGTTGCCGGCGGGCAGACCATGGGCGCCAACGTCCGCATCGACAACTGCTCGGTCACGGGCAGCACCGTTTCCGCGTCCTCCGGCATGCATGTGTACGCGGGCGGCCTCGCCGGCAGACTCGGCGGCACCAACTACGTCAGCAACTGCTATACGGATATCGATGTCACGGCGACGAGCAGCAAGTATGTTGCCAATGCGGCCGGCCTTGTCGCCACGTTCGGCAGCGGCGGCTTCCTCGGCAACTGCGCCGCGCTCGGCGATGTCACCGCCAGCGGCAGCAGCCTGCAGTACAACCGCAGCAGAGCGGGCGGCCTGACGGCCTCGGCTCCGTTCCTGACGGAAAACTGCTACGCCGCCGGCAGCGTCACCCTGACGAATTCCGGCAGCGGGTACGACGCATATGCCGGCCTGCTCATCGGTGAGCAGAGCGGCAGCGCCGTCGTGGACAGCCATTACAGCAGCAAGGCGGTGCTCACCGTCAACGGCGAGAGCAAGGAGCTCGCCGCGGTCGGCAAGACGCCCGACAGCTGGTACAGCGGCATCGATTACAACAAGATCACGGCGCAGGATGACGTCACGGGCGACGCCTTTGCCGCCGTTATGAATCAGGGCATTTCCGCCGAGGGTCTCGCCGCAGCGGATGCATATCTCATCAGCAGCGGCAAGTTCTCCGGCTACACGGCCGACGGCCTTGCGGCCATGCGTCCGGCGGTCTGGCAGAGCTGGGGCGCCGACAACGGCAAGGTCCTGCCCGGCGTGAAGGCCGAGGGCATCTTTGCCTCCGGCACCGGCACCAAGGCAGATCCCTTCGTCATTGAGACGGAGGCACAGCTGCGCGCGTTTGCCGCCTCCACCATCGGCGACGATGCCACCGACTATGCGGGTCAGTATGTCGCGCTGGATGCGGACATCACCCTCAACGGCGCGTGGACGCCTATCCATTACTTTGCCGGCAGCTTTGACGGCCGCGGCCACACCGTCTCCGGCGTGCGCATCGGCACCGAGCGCGCTCCGCTCGAGCAGGCCGGCGTCGGCTTCTTCGACGTGCTGGCAAACGGCGCGAGCCTCGCAGACCTGCACCTGACCGACGTTGCCGTGTACGGCAAGCTCACCGGTGACTGGGACCGTCCGTTCGTCGGCGGCCTTGTCGGCGGCTCGTTCGGCATGGGCAAGAACGCACGCATTGATCACTGCTCTGTCTCCGGCGGCATCGTCAGCGCGGAGGGCAAGCAGTGGGCATACGGCGGCGGCCTGACCGCATCGCTCTATCTCGATGCTTATCTCACCAACTGCTGGACGGATGTGACCGTGCAGGTCAAGTCCGCCAACGGCCTGTGCTCGGCCGGCGGCCTTGCTGCCACCAACTCCAACGGCAGCATGATCGCCAACTGCGCCGCACTCGGCGACGTGACGGCCATCTCGGGCTACACGACCTCTTCCAAGGTCAGCGCCTCCGTCGGCGGCCTCGTCGGTCAGGCGACCGGCATGTTCCACAACTGCTACGCGGCCGGCAATGTCGCGCTGACGATGGCCATCACGCCGGATGAGCCGGCCGTGGGCAGCCTCATCGGCCAGATGTCCACGAGCCGCAGCTACAACGGCATCGTGACTGACTGCCGCTTCAACAGCAAAGCCTCCGTGACCGTCAACGGCACGGCCGGCGCTGCGGCCGCCTTCGGCGATCTCGTCAGCGGCGACACGAACAACGTCGCCGGTGCGGACACCTCCGGCACCGCCTTTGCCGACACCATGAACCACGGTCTCACGGCCGAGGGCCTCGCCGCGACGGACAGGTTCCTCACGAGCGACGACATCGGCTTCACGGCCGATATGCTCATCGCCATGCGCCCCGCCGCGTGGTACGGCTGGGAAGTCCGGAACGGCAAGACCGTGCTCGGCGCGGACGTCTTCGTCCAGCCGGACGCTCCGGTGCTCGACTTCTTCGAGTCCGGTTCCGGCACGGAGACTGACCCCTGGGTCATCCGGGACCTTGACCAGCTCAAGGCGTTTGCGGCCTCGTTTGCCAAGACGGATTACTCCGGAAAATACATCGTTCTCGACGCGGACATCGACCTCGCCGGCGAAGCCTGGACGCCGATCGGCCACATGGCCAACGGTACGCAGGCCTTCCGCGGCAGCTTTGACGGTCAGGGTCACAGGATCTCCAACATGACCATCGGCAGCAAGGATGCTCCGGTCAGCGCAGAGGAGCGCGTGTACTTCGGCCTGTTCGCAGCGCTCATGAACGGCTCCGTCGTGGAAAACCTCGGCATGGAGAATGTCAGCATCCACCTCACGGCCGATAAGGAGTCCGCCATCGGCGGCGCGCTGGCCGGCTGCTGCGATCTTGCGGTCGTCAACAACTGCTGGGCGACCGGTGACATCACCGTGCGCACCGAAGACGGCAGCTACGCCAACAACAGCTTCGCCGGCGGCCTGATCGGCTACAGCCAGCGCAGCTACATCCTCAACTCCTGGACCGACGTCACGCTCGACGCTTTCTGCAAGACGGCCAACGCCGAGGCCGGCGGCATCAGCGCCATGAACGCCTTCGGCATGATCGTCAACTGCTACGCGCTCGGCGACATCTCCGGCGAGACCGACCGCGAGAACGTGGACGACGGCGGCGTGACCTACCTCGGCGGCATTGCGGGCTGCCAGGCCGGCACGATCGCCAACTGCTATGCGGCCGGCAGCCTCACCTCCCGCAGCTGGACGCGCTACGTCGGCGCCATTGCCGGCATGGCCACCGCCATCAGCGAGAGCTACAACACCTACTTTAGCGACGGCGCGGTGCTGACCATCAAGGATCAGACGCTTGATCCGCCGGTCGCATTCGGCAGCCAGGTCCCGTCCGGCTATAATGAGGACGGCGAATTCCTGAGCGGCTCGTTCGTCAGCGACGTCGGGGCGCTCCCGGCCGCAGACATGACCGCACAGGCGCTCGCCGACAAGCTCAACGCGAACTTCGGCGCGTTCCCGGTCTCCGAGGACGATCTGCCTGCCGCGCTGCGCACCTGGACGCTTCAGAGCGGTACCGTCGTGTTCGGCACCGGCACCGCGGACATCACCTATGTCCCGGTCGAGCGCCCGGATCCGAGCGTCAACTACGATTACAAGGACGGCACCTACTACGGCCGCGACGCGGACAAGAAGGTCATCGTGCGCATCACGGTCAAGGACAAGAAGATCGTCTCCGCCGAGATCGTCGACCCGGCCGACTTTGATGCCGCCAACAGCGCCGGGATCCTTGCGGCACTCATCAAGGACCAGACCGTGAAGAACGGCTCCGCCGGCACGAGCGACGACCAGACGCTCAAAGCGGCGCTGTCCGTCGCCGTCAACAGGGCGCTGCTCGGCGACACGAGCACCTACGAGCCCGCCGATCCGTCCACCATCTTTGCTGGCGGTACCGGCACGCAGACCGATCCTTACCGGATCACAACGGCGGCGCAGCTTCGCGCCTTTGCTGCGGCGGTCAATGCCGACGAACACTTCGACGGCGAGTACATCGTGCTCACGGCCGATATCGACCTTGGCGATGCTCAGTGGATGCCGGTCGGCAGCGCGGGCGGCCACTACTTTGCCGGTATTTTTGACGGGCAGAACCACTGCATCCGCGGCATGAAGATCGGCACACAGGAAGCACCCGCGGACTATGTCTCCGCCGGCCTGTTCGCCTGCATTGACGGTGCGGTCGTACGCAATCTCGCCGTGGCGGATGCGGAGATCTGCATCGCGCGTCCGGACGCCGTGCGCACCTACGCCGGCATCATCGCCGGTGTCACCGACAACAGCGAGACCGGCGCCGGCGCCGTCATCAACAACTGCGCCGTCTCCGGCACGATCTACAACAAGTCCGTTGACTGGAGTCAGAACGGCGGCATCACGGCCTACTGCTACAACAGCATGATCCTCAACTGCGGCGCGCAGGTCGACATCACGTCGATCTCGACCGGCGGCACGGCGCTTGCCGGCGGCATCGTCGGACAGGACGGCTTTGCCATCGTGGCCAACAACTATGCCCGCGGCAGCATCTATGCCGAGGCCGGCGTCAACTCCGCCACCATCGGCGGCATTGCCGGTATGCAGGCCGGCGTGGCCGGCAACAACTATGCCGACGTGAAGCTGGTGTCCAGGAACGCCACCGGCGACATCGGCGGCATCACCGGCCGCAACACCGCCATCGGCACGATCATCTACGGCTACTTCAACAGTGAGCAGGAGCAGCGCTCCGGCAACGCGGTCATCGCCGAGCCCAAGGCGGTCGGCGAGAACGTGACCATGCTCGGCAACACCGGCGTCGTCAGAGAGACCGCCGGCATGACCGCGGCAGAGCTCAGGAGCGAGGCCTTCCGCGACCTGCTCAACGACAACCAGTGCGAGGACAAGCAGCTGCGCACGGCGCTTTCCGAGGGCATTTCCGACTTCGGCATCGTGGTGCGCGAGACCAGATTCACGATCGACAGCTGGGTGCTTGACGGTATCGTCCGTCAGGGCAGCGCGCCGGCACTCACCGCGCCGAAGCCCGCGGTCGGGTTCGTCGACGTCCCGGAGGATGCCTATTATTACGATGCCGTCCAGTGGGCCGTCGGTGCAAGCGTGACCAGCGGCACGGACAGCACGCACTTCTCGCCCGATATGACCTGCACCCGCGCGCAGGCGATCATGTTCCTGTGGTGCGCTGCCGGCAAGCCGGTGCCCGAGACCACGAACAACCCCTTCGTGGATGTCTCCGCGGATGATTATTACTATCAGGCGGTGCTCTGGGCGGTCGAAAAGGGCATTACCAGCGGCACCAGCAGAGATCACTTCAGCCCCAATGCGCAGGTGACCCGTGCGCAGGCGATCATGTTCCTGTACCGTTGTGCCGGCTCTCCAGCCGTGGAACATGCGGCGTCGTTTGACGACGTCCAGCCGACGGCATACTATGCCGAAGCCGTTGCATGGGCTGCTGCCGCAGGCGTTACCGGCGGCACCGGCAACAACTGCTTCAGCCCGGATGCTGTCTGCACCCGCGCGCAGATCGTGTGCTTCCTGTATCAGCATTTCGCTGCATGAGCCGCGTGTGACGGCGGAAGAAAATCAAACCTGACGCGAGCCGGCCGTTTCTTCGGAAGCGGCCGGCTTTTTTGCGTGCCGCTGCGTCGGAAACCGTCTTGACAGATGCAACAAAGCGCCTTCGGATTTTTCGGTTTTTTTCGGTCAAAGCGCGCCTTGACGCGCACCGGACACGGGTGTTATCATCAAGCCATCAAACGCGAAGACACAGAGTAGTAAGCAGGAATGTCCTTTCAGAGAAGTGCCGGGTGGTGCGAGGCACAAAGCGTACAGACCTGCCGAACTGGCTGAACAGCGGCTGCGCTGAACGAGAGTAGGTGCAGACGGGTGCGCCCGTTATTGTGCAGGGATATGATGGTATCCCGGATAAGTGCGTCCCCGCTCGCGGGGGCGAAGAAGAGTGGTACCGCGGAGGGTTTTCGGCCTTTCGTCTCTTCTGCCAGAGGGCAGGAAAGACGGAGGGTTTTCTTTTTTCCTGCCAGACCATCAGACTATGCTTATGCAGGAGGAATGAATCATGAAAACCCAGACCAAAACCAGAACCATACCCAAGACCCCGTTTCTTGCCGCCTTCTCGGTCGGCGCGGTGCTGTTTTCCGCGCATGCCGGCGGCGGCTTTGCGACCGGCAATCAGGCCAACACCTACTATGTCGGCCTCGGCTGGGCCGGCATCGTGTCGGCAATCGTTGCCATGCTGCTGCTCACGCTCACGATGCGCGAGGCCATGATCATGTACAATTCCCGCGGCCTGACAAGCTACAAGCAGCTGTTCGAGACGCTCTACCATCCATTCGATAAGATCGAGTGGCTCTTTGAGATCTTCTTTTACATCATGGTGCTCATGGCTGTCGCGGCGGCTATCTCGGGTGCTGCGTCCGCGCTGCGGAGCTATTTCGGCGTGAACTACTATCTCGGCGTTGCGGCCGTCGGCTGCCTCGTGCTGCTCCTGACCATTTTCGGCGCCGGTATCGTCCGCGCGGCATCCACCTATATGGGCATCGCCATCCTCGTCACCGCCATCACCATCTACGCCGTCGGCATTTTCAAGAGCGAGTCGCCGCTGTTCACCGTCCTCGGCGCGGATTTTCAGACGACCGGTTTTGCCAATGTCCCCAAAGCGATCTTTAACGCCTTCACCTATGCCGGCTTCCAGTGCGTCACGCTGCCGACCATGATCGCCTGCGGCACGACCATGCGCAGCAGGCAGGGCTGTGCCAAGGCCATGTGGATCTCCTTTGCCATGAATGCCGTTGCGCTCGTGCTGTCCGTGTTCATGCTCATCAGCTGGCGCGGCGTCTACACCGCCGTGGACGGCGGCACGACCATCCCCACGCTCACGGTCTGCAACGCCATGGGCATCCGCGCGCTCACCGCGGTTTACGGTGTCTGCCTCATGCTCTGCCTCATCTCCACGGGCGTGACGACGATCTTCGGCTTCGTCGCCCGCTTTGAAAAGCTGCCGATGTTCCGCGGCATCCAGTCCGCGCCGGTGCGCAGCGCCATCGTGTCCGCGTTCATCATCATTTTGTCCATGTCCATCTCCATGGCCGGCCTCACGAACATCATCAAGTACGGCTATGGCTACTGCGGCTATCTCGGCATCGCGGTCGTGGTCGTTCCGTTCCTGACCGTCGGCGTGTACAAAAACCGCAGGTACATCCGCGAGCATGGTCTTGTGCAGGGCTTTGCCGCCGCGCAGCCGGAGACCGAAGCGGCCGGGCAGACGCAGCCCGCCGCCGTCCCCGCCGCAGCGAAATAACAAAGAGACACCTCACAGCAGCACTTGCCGCTGCGAGGTGTTTTTGCAAATACGTGAGATACATGCCTTATGGAGCCTTTATCGACCGCTGCACTGGCGTGTTGACAGGTTTTCGCGCGCCTGCTATCATGGCAGTGCCGCGCAGAAATTCTGCTTGCGGAGATTACAGAAGTCATGGAGAAAACGACAGATGAAAATTTATGAATTGGTGCACATGCACGGGGCGGAAACGCTGGCGGATGGCCGCTTCCACTACGGGGATTGCGCGATGCTCGGCTGCTTTTCGTCGGCGGAGCGGGTGGCAGCAGCAATCGAAAACTATCGCAGCATTCCCGGTTTTTGTGATTATCCCAACGGATTTGTCGTTTTTGCGCACGAAGTGGAAGAGCATGCGGTGCTCGTTTATCTGGCCAATGTCTACATTCACGATGCGGAATATGAATTTGAATATAGCCGGAACCTCGGTGTATTTAAAAATGAAGGTGACGCTCGACTTGCCGTCGAGGTTTTCCGGCAGGATAATTCCACGCGGTGGGAAGTAGATGGTTTGATTGTGGAGTGGAGTGTTGACCAATACACGCTGGATGAAATGAACTGCACAGACGGTTTCGAATATTGAGACAGTGAGTGACTCCGGCATTCCCGTACGGCCCGAGGTAGGTGCGGCCACGGTGAAATAAGGCAAAATAACATATTACAAGAATCGCCCCGCAGCAGAGCTTCTGCTGCGGGGCGTACTTTTTATGACCTTATTTATGCCGCCGGTTCCCATTCGACCGTGTCGAGCATGGCGAGCACCTGCTCACCCTGTGCCGCGAACCACGGCGCGTTCGGATCGGCCCAGGCAACGATGCCGCTGTTTTTGCCCTGGAAGCTGAGAAACGTCCAGTTCTTGTCGCCGTCATAATACCCGGCGGAGACGTTGTCTCCGGCGAGCGTCAGCGTTTTTTCCTTCAGCCCTGTGCCGCACACGCCGAAGCTGTCCGACCGATAGAGCTGCACATAGCTTTCCGAGCCGCTGTCCGGCCAGATCTTTATGCCGAAGTCGGTCTCCGAGCCGCCGAGCGTCCCTTCGGGGCAGATCTCATACTTCCAGCCGTCCGGCACGCGCACACGCAGCGTTCCGGCAGTGCCGGACACGGTCACAGTCTCGGCGGGCGCGGGTGTTTGCTGCGGTGTGCCCGTGGTCTGCGTGCCGCAGCCGGCGGGGAGGAGCATCAGCAGCGCGAGGAGCAGCGCGGGGAGCAGTCGTGATCGGTTCATGGTCTGACCACCTTTCTGTATTGTTGTATGGTCAGACGGATGCATCGTACAAATGTTCCTCAAAAGCAAAAACGCCTCCGGCGGCCAATGCATCGGCCGCCGGGGGCGTGGTGCGCCTGAAGGGACTCGAACCCACACGCTGAAAGCACGAGAACCTAAGGGGTATGTCACCTTAGTGAAAGATTTTCAGAGTCCTCCATATCGTAAGGGAAGGACATCTTTCCAACGCTTCAAAAGATATTCGGTCGTGACCGGCCGAATACCTGCTAAATCATAGCACACTCTACCGGAAAAGTATAGCATGATTATAGCTTGCTGGAGAAAATTTCTGCTGTTGCATGACACGGTTGGTAATGTGAGTATGATGCATTGTAAATCTGAATGCGATCCTAAAGTCCGAGGTCACCGCCCTGCATTTCTCCGATCTCTAAAGCAGTATTCAATTAGCTGAACTGGAATTATATCTTCAAATCTGATTCAGCCTGCATTCCGGGAGTTCCCTGTTCATCACTTTCTTGATATTGCTGATAAAGAAATCATAGCGCTTTTTATGATACTTCACGCCATCCGGAAGTCCGG
>CAKTPP010000009.1 GCA_934591895.1 uncultured Oscillospiraceae bacterium
CGCCGAGCTGCGCGCCATGAAGCTGAAGGAGGCCGCCAAGAAGGTCGAGGACGGCACTGAAGAAACGCTGACCTATTCGGTTGAATTGTTTTTAAATATCCAATATCGGTAGCTACTATTTGCGACGTAATAGACGTGCAATATAACCGGGAGGTGGGGGCGGAAATGAAAAAACGAAAGATTTCCAATTTTTACACCGGGCTTTATGTATTTATGAGTTTTTTCTTCTTGGGCGGGACTGCTTTTTTTCATGGATTCTTACAAAGTATGTACCGAATGATCCTTCGCGCCCATATGATTTCGGCTTTTTCTGTGGCGTGATTTTTATTATAGTAGGTGTAGTAGGCTTTTGTGCATCTATCTACATGGTCTTAAAGGGCGCGTTTTCGGCCGCATATACCGTGGATACAGATGGCATGACTACCTACTGGAGAAAAAACACATACCGGCTTTTGTGGACCGACTGCGTCGAGTTTGAAATCGTGCAGGTTCCGGTCAACTGGAGTACCTCGGCTGCGGTCGTATATTGCTCCACACGTGTACTTTCCCAGAAAGAAAAAGAGAATTTCTTCTGGTATCATAAGAACGATTTTGCGCACGTGCAGTATTTCCAGTACAGTGATGAGGCCATTTTTCAGGAGTTTTTGCATTGCGTTCCGGAGCGGGCGCGCAATTATCTGGAAGCGGAAGCGCTCGTGCTGGGCCTGCCGGGGGAGTGAGTTTTTTCAGCCTTACCTTCCGGTGAAAGAAGAAGTAAGCGGGCGGTGCAACAGCACCGCCCGCGTTCTCCCGTGTTCTATTTATCCTGTCCCGCATGACCTACGGCAATGGCGACAGTGTCAGCTACACCTATGACGCGTTTGACAGGCAGCGGCGCCAGGCACACGCAAAAGACACAGACTGGACACAGGATCTTTTCAGATTCTTCAACATTCGCACCGGCGCGGCGGATATACTAAGCAGGTGAATGAACGAGGGAGGTCTTGCACTATGTGTACCGCAGCGACTTACTGCAACGGTGATTTTTATTTCGGCCGCAATCTGGACTACGAATTTTCCTACGGCGAGCACGTGACGATCATGCCGCGCAACTATCCCATCCGCCTGCACGGCGGCGCGCTCGACCGGCATCATGCCATGATCGGCATGGCGCATATCCAAAACGACTATCCGCTCTATTATGATGCGGTCAACGAAAAGGGACTGTGCATCGCGGGGCTGAACTTCGTCGGCAACGCGGTGTATCCGCCGGTGAAGCGGGGCGTGGCTTCAGTCGCGCAGTATGCGCTCATCCCGTGGCTGCTCGGCACGTGCGCCAACGTCGCCGAGGCGCGCAGTGCGCTCGCGCGTGTGGTCATCGACGGCACGCCCTTTGCTCCCGAGCTGCCGTGCGCGCAGCTGCACTGGCTCATTGCCGACCGCAGCGGCTGCATCGCGGTCGAGTCCACGGCGGATGGTCTGCACGTTTACGACGACCCTGCCGGTGTGCTGACGAACAACCCGCCGTTCCCGCAGCAGATGGCTGCGCTGCGCAATTATACCCGCCTGAGCCCGAGCCAGCCGCCGGCAGATTTTTGCGGCGTGCCGGTCACGCTCGACAGCCGCGGCATGGGTGCGCTCGGTCTGCCGGGCGACCTGTCGTCGCCCTCGCGGTTCGTGCGCGCGGCGTTCGTGCGCGCCAACGCCCGGGCGGCGCAGACGGAGGACGCCAACGTCAGCCAGTTTTTCCACATCCTCACGAGCGTGGAGCAGCAGCGCGGCTGCTGTGAGCTGGACGACGGTCAGTTTGAGATCACGCTCTATTCCAGCTGCTGCAACGCGGATCAGGGCATCTATTATTACACGACCTATGATAACCGCCAGATCACCGGCGTGAAGCTCCATGCTGCCGATCTCGACAGCGCACGGCTCACAGCGTATCCGCTCGTGGACACGCAGCAGATCCGCTGGGAAAACGGCGTTTGACGGCGCAGGAACTTCTTATATCGCTTGACAGCCCGCCGGAAGGCGGGCTGTTTTGCACATTCGGCAGGAAATGCGCAGGAAAAATGTGCATTTTTGGTCGATTTTTAAATATTTAAATTGACGCGGAGGCGCAAAACGGGTATAATGCTAAATACTTTTGTAACATTTTACGCAGATGTTATCTGCACTCCCCTGAAAGGATGTTTCGCATGGCAACCGTTTCTGCGCCGGCCAAGCGCGCGCGGCGGCTGCGCCCGGCACCGCTGTGGCTGAGCCTGCTGCTGGCGTTTCTGGCGTATTTTCTTCTGGATTTTTCCCTGCGTCTGTTTTACGGCGCGATGAGCAGCGTCTCGCTCTGGGCGTGGCAGCCGCTCGTGTTCACCCTGCTTTGGTCGGGCGTGATGACCGCGATCGCGGCGCTGCTGCCGCGCGTGGGACGGCGGGTATTCCTGCTGGTCACGTTTGTGCCGTTTCTGCTGCTGACCGTTGCGCACTGCGTGCTCTATCAGCTCACGGGCTCGTGCTTCTCCTTTGCCGACCTCGCCTATGCGGGCGACGGCGTGCGCTTTATCAGCCTGTCGTATTTTCGCCTCAAGGCGGGGGAGTGGATCAGCCTCGCGGTGTGTCTGGCGCTGATGCTCTGCGCCGTGATCTTCACGTCGAAGACGCGCCCCGGCCGCCGCGGCCGGATCGCGGCGGCTGTGCTGGCCGTCGTGTGCGCGGCGGGCATTGTCATCGTCCACGCTGTTTTGCTGCATACGGACGCGGAGGCCAACACATCGGAGACCTTCAGCTGGGACACTGCCGGGAGCAAGATCGAGCACGTGGACACCTACACGGAGTTTACCAACGCCAACCGCTGCCTGATGAGCACCGGCGTGTATCAGTACACCGTGCGCGGCGCGGCCGTGACGATCTGGCCGCAGCGCACGGCGGAGGCTGAGCGCTGCGAGGAGCTCGATGCATATTATGCTGCGCACCCCAAGCAGACAGCCGACACGCCGATGACCGGCGCGTTTGCGGATAAAAACCTGATCCTCATCATGATGGAATCCATCGATGATTGGCTCGTGACGCCGGAGTATATGCCGAATCTCTGGCGGATGGAGCAGGAGGGACTGTATTTCCCCAACTACTATGCGCCGATGTTCCTTGCCGCCGGCACGTTCAACGCCGAGTTTACGGCCAACACCGGCCTGATCGCGCCGCAGACCGGCGCGCGCAACGCGATGTACGCCGAAAACGCCATGCCGTATTCGCTGGCGAATCTGTTCCGCAGCGCGGGCTATCGCGCCGAGTCGTATCATTCCGCGAGCCCGAGCATCTATAACCGCGGCGAGATCCACCTGAATTTCGGCTTCACGGCCTACAACAATTTCGTTGAGCTCGGCATGGACGACTACATGCGCGACTCGCAGCTGCTCAACGGCTACGACCGGATCGTCTCGGACGAGCCGTTTTTCAGCTTCATCATCACGTATTCCGGCCACGGCCCGTACACGACTGAGCTGCAGAACATCGCCGAGCCGCACCTTGAGCGCGCCCGTGCGGTGATCGACTACAGCGCCGTGCCGTATGCGACCGAGGCGCAGAAGGAGGAATACACCCATGCCGTGGCGCATGCCATGGAGACGGATGCGTTCATCGGCGGCCTGCGCGCGCGGCTGGAGGCCGACGGTCATGCCGAGGACACGGTGCTCATGCTGTTCACGGATCACTACTGCAAGTATTTTTCCGATGCGGAGTTTATCAACGCCATCAAGGGCGAGACGGATCACAACATGCTCATGAACGTGCCGTTCATGATCTGGACGGAGGGCATCACGCCGCAGGTTTATGATAAGTATGTCAGCATCATGGACATCGCGCCGACGGTCGTGGATCTGTTTTCGCTCGATGCCGACCTGCGCTATTATATCGGCAGCGATATGTTCGGCCACGACGGCGGCGTGGTCTATTTCCGCGACTACGCGTGGTATGACGGCGAGACCTATGACACCGGAAACGGCACCACGAGCAATCCGGCCGTGCTGGACATGCGCCGGCAGGTGCGCGAGCAGGTCGACGTCTCACAGGATACGTTCCGCTGTGACTACTTCGCTTACCTGAAGCGGCGCGGGCTCTCCCATCCATAGACGTGCAGTCAAAAGCTCCCCGAATGCAGTGCATTCGGGGAGCTTTGGTTTTCGGAGGGGTCAGCCGTTCATGCCGGGGATCATGTCGAGGATCGTCTTGGTCTCCTTGACGGTGACGGTGCAGGCGGCGGAGTGCGTCGTGCCGTCGGCCGCGGTGATCTGCAGGATCACGGACGTGGAGCCGACCGCAGTGCCTGTGACGGTGACGCTGTAGGTGTCGTCCGTGCCGTTGCCTGTGCGCACCGGCTGGCCGAGCGAGACGACGCTGCCGTCGGCAGCATAGACCTTCACGGTGTCCTGCAGGCTGTCAAGATTCTGCCCGTGGATGTGGAAGGTGATCGTGCCGGTCTTCGTGCCGTTGAGGTCGAGCGCGGCGGAGTCGGTCTCGGCTTTGACGCTGTCTACGCGCGAGGGTGCCTTGACGGTGATCTGGCACGTGGCGGTGCAGCTGCCGGCGGAGGCCGTGATCGTAACGGAGCCGGCGCTTGTCGCGATGACGATGCCCTTTTTCACGGTGGCGATGTTCGGGTCGCTGCTGGCCCAGGAGACGAGCTCATCCGGGGCGTTTGCGGGCTGTATGGTCGCCTTGAGCGTGAGCGAATCGCCGATCTGCATCTCGGCCTTGTCCTGATCGAGCTTGAGGCTCTTGACCTCAATGGCGTCGTTCGTGACGGTGATGGTGCAGTCGGCCGAGTGTTTGCCGGCCTTAACGGTGATCTTGGCCTTGCCCTCGGTCACGCCGGTGACGACGCCGTCCTTCACGGTGGCGACGGCGGCGTTGCTGCTCGACCAGGTGAGCGTCTCATCCTTGAGCTCCTGCCCGCTTGCGTCGAGCACGGTCGCCGTGAGCGTGAGTGTGTCCTGCGGGGCGATCTCGGCCTTTTCGTGGTCGAGCGTGACCGAGTCGACACCGGACTTGCCGCCCTGCAGCGCCATGACCAGGATCAGCGCGATGAGCGCCACGACGACGAGCGAGCCGAGGATGATGGCGGCGGTCTTTTTCGGGCTGCGCTTCGGCTGCGCGTCCTCCGTCTCGACCGGCACGGCCTTGCGCTGCGCCTTCGGCTTCGAGCCGGGGAACGTGTCGGGCGCGGCGGGGGCGGGGGCGGGGGCTTCCCGCCGGACGGGCTGCTGCTGCGGCTGCGCGGCTGCGGCGCGGCGCGCCACGGCGAGCAGAGCCGCGCGGAACTCCTCCACGGAGGCGTAGCGCTGCGCCGGATCGTCGGCGCAGGCGCGCATGACGATGTTTTTCAGCGCCTGACTGCCGTGCAGCGGCTCGGGCAGCGGGTCACCGCGCAGCCGCTGCTCGCGCGCGATGGCGAGATCCGAGGCTTCCACCGCCGTCGGCGGCAGCGGAACAAACGGGATGCGCCGATCGTTGAGCGCCCAGTAGAGCACCATGCCCACGGAGTAGAGGTCGCTCGCGGGCGAGACGGGCGCACCGCACAGCACCTCGGGCGCCATGAAATCGTTCGTGTTATCGACGGCGGAAAACTGCGCCATGCCGAAATCGCCCAGCTTATAGGTGACCTGCTCGTTGAAGTTGCCGCCGCCGACAAAGACGTTGCGGGGCTTGATGTCGCCGTGCACGATGCCGCGACGATGGCAGCTCTCGAGCGCGCTGCACAGCCCTGCGCCGAGCCGGATGATGTCCGCCTCTCCGTGCGGGTGGTTGCGCAGGTATTCCGGCAGGGACGGCAGCAGCTCCGTGCGCACGTAGATGTCCCAGCCGTGCCCGTCGGGATGCGTGCGGATGACATGATCCTCGCACCGCAGCAGGTTGGGATCGTCGCTGATGGCGTCGACTGCCATGAGCTGCCGCGCGATCGTCTCCACCTGCCGGTGGAGCAGGGCGGTCACCTCCTCGGGGGAGCGCCCCTCGGCGACCAGCGCGTCAAAATCCTCCGGCCCGGCCGGGACCGACAGCACCTTGAGCGCCGCGTGATCCACCATGCCGAAGCCGTCGTCGCGCGCAATCTCGTACACCGTCCCGTAGGAATCACCGCCGAGCGTGCGCACGGGCGTCCAATTCTGATAGTCCAGATTGCGGAACCGTTCTTCCATGTGCGATCTGCACCGCCTTCCATATCAGGGTAAAAATCTGTTTATAAAACCAACTTACATTATACTGAATCCGACGGCAATCTGCAAGAGGCGCGTGCAGGGAAAATGGGCGCATTTTTTCTTTCGGCCGGAAAATGCTGCCTGCGGGCGTCATTTTTTACCCAAACGCCGGATAACCATGCCAAATTTGTAAAGAGAACCTTGACTTTTGTTTAAGATTTGACTATGATAAAACAGGAAACAAGGGATACAGTTGGTTCCGCCACAAACTGAAAGGGGATTTTTCACGATGATTGACGCGATTGTTTATTCTTCGCTCTCCGGTTCCTGTGAGGAGTATGCCCAGCGCATGTCGGCCGCACTGCACATTCCGTTCTTTACGGAGAAGTCCGGCATTTGCCCGGTCGGCCGCAAGATCGCCTATATCGGCTGGCTGTTTGCCGGCAAGGTCGTCGGTCTGGACAAGGCCATGGAGCGTTATGACGTGTGCTGCGTCGTTCCGGTCGGCATGGGTGATCCGGCTGCCAACGCGGCGGATGTCTGCCGCAAGAAAAACGGCCTCGGCTCCGACATCGCGGTGTTCCCGCTGCAGGGCCGCTTTGACCTCAAGCGTCTGCCGCTGCCGTACCGCATGATCATGAAGATCAAGATCAAGGACATTGCCAAGCGCCTGAACGCGAAGGCCGCCAAGACCACGCTCACCGCCGGCGAGCAGGCCTGCCTGACCATGGCAACGCTTGGCCACGGCGAGCCCGCCACGTGGGACGGCATCAATGACGCCATCGCATGGGACGTCGCGCACAGCTTCCACTCCAAGTTCCCGGAGCCGAAGGTCTGCTGAAATCCGTATACTGTATGCGCGCTGCCGGACAGAAATGTCCGGCAGATTTTTTGCAGTGTGCGCTGCGGTCAGGCCGCGAACCTCTCTGCCCGATCTTCGAATGATCAAACAGCCGCCATCCCGTGAGGATGACGGCTGCTCAGCTTGGCAAAAGCCTCGTAGAGTTTCGCCGCCGGAGCGGCGAAAAAGAGTCCAATCATTTTCTCAGGCGACATGTGCGGCTGAGAAAATACTTCTCAGGCTGCAAGTGTGAATTTGTGTGCCGTAGGCGCACAAATTATGCGCGCAGCAGACTGCCGCCCCTTTGTCAAAAAAGGAATACTTTTTTGACAGGCAAAACAGCCGCCATCCCGTGAGGATGACGGCTGTTTTCGCTTTGACTTATTTGCGCTTTTTTCTCTTGCGCTTGTCATCGGCCAGCGCCGCGTCGGAGCGGCCGGTCTCCCGCTTGGTCTCACCGCCGCCGACGTGCTCGACGATCAGCATCACCGCGCCGAGCGCGATGGGCAGCAGGTAGCCGATGCACATCGTGGCACTGCTGAACAGGTCGCCGCGCACGATGCCGACAACGATGCTGATGACGCCGAGGATGACAAGGAAGATACCCATGAACCTGGTTCTGGACATGGCGGACACTCCTTTCCGATTGGATCAGCGCGCGTTACAGCGCGCGGTACTGCTTGAGGATGGTCACGACCTCCGCGCGCGTGGCGTTGCCCTGCGGATTCAGGCAGAGCTTGCCGTCGACCGGGGTGCCGCTGATGAGCTTTTGCGCGACGGCCCACTTCATGTCGCTTACCGCCCAGTCGGACACGCGCGCGCTGTCGGCAAAGCCGGTCAGCTCGGCGGAGGCCTCCGCCTTGTCGGGCGCGGTCTTTTCGATGTGGCGTCTGAGAATGGTCACGATCTGCTCACGCGTGATGTTCTGCATCGGGCCGAACGTCGTCTTGCTCGTGCCGGAGACGATGTTGTTCTGGTATGCCCAGAGGACTGCGTTATAGTACCACGTGCCCTCCGCAACGTCCGTGAACGGCATCTCGCCGCTCACGCTCGGCTTGCCGGCCAGACTGTGCAGCACGACCACGAGCATGGCGCGCGTCATGGGATCGTTGGAGCCGAACTCCGTCTCCGATACGCCGACCATGAGCTTATCCCGGGCGGCTTCGAGCGCCGCGTCAAAATACCACGCGCCGGCCTTCACATCCGTGAACGGGGATTTGGGCAGGCTGCTCAGATCGAGCGGGAACTCGACCGTGAGCGACACGGCGCTGCTGCCGGTGGCGTAGGTGTAGCTGGGGGTCTCGACGGGGGCGCTGTAGCGCGCGATGCCGGTCTCTTTGTCGTAAGCGGCGCCCTTGACCCCGGTGATGCTGCCGATGTTGTCCTTGCCGACGATCTGGCTGAGGTCGAACTGACCCACGCCGTTTTTCGTGCCGGTGAGCGCGTAGCTGCCGGTCAGCTTCTGCACGTGACCGGTGTCGGTCTCGGCGTCCTTGATGGGCAGGCCGGTCAGGTCGAGCGTGGCGAGCCGGTTGCCGCCGCAGTAGATCTCGCTCAGGAGCTTGTTTTTCGACACGTCGAGCGCGGTGAGCTCGTTGTTTTCGCAGTTGAGCGCCACGAGCTGCGTGAAGTGCTCAATGCCGGTCAGGTCGGCGATGCCGCAGCCGCTACAGTTGAGCTCCGACACGCGGCGCGTTTCGAGCGTCGAGAGCAGGCTGTCGCCGTTGCCGTCAACGGTCTCGGCGAGCAGGGCGCGGAAGGCCGCGTCGGGGAAGGCCTTTTCATCGAGCGTGACGCCGCGCGTCAGACCCTGCATCTCGAAGTACACGGTCATGGCGGGCAGACCCTTGCGCCCGGTGTCGTAGTTGTAGGTGAAATAGTCCGGCGTTTTGGCAAACTCCGCCTCGCCGGTCTGCTTGTCGTAGTTGGCGTCGAGCACGCGTGCGATGCTGCCGAGATTGTCCTTGCCGACGATGGTGTCAAAGTACACGGTGCACTTGTCACCGTCCGTGACCGCGCCGGTCTGCTCCGGCAGATACTGCGGGCTGAGGATCGGGTTTTCGGCCTTGCCGTCGCCCTGCGCGGTGGCGTTGAGCGCGGTGCAGCCCGAGAGGTCGAGCGCGGCGAGCGCATTGTCGCTGCAGTCGAGCGACTCGAGCGCGGTGCAGCCCGTGAGGGTCAGCGCCGACAGATCGTTGAAGCTGCACGTGAGCACCTTGAGCGTCTTGTGCCCGCTCAGGTCGAGCGCCGTCAGACGGTTGGCGCTGCACTCGAGCGTGGTCAGCTCGCCGGCGTCGGCCACGTCGAGCGCCGTGAGCGCATTGTACGAGCAGGCGACCGAGCGCAGCGCGCTGCAGCCCGTCAGATCGAGCGCCGTGAGCGCGCAGCTCGAGGCGTCGAGCGATTCGAGCGCCGTGCAGCCGGAGAGCTTCAGGCTCTGCAGCTTGCCGCAGCCGGACACGTCAAGCTTTTCGAGTCTGGTCATGCCGCTCAGGTCGAGCGCCGTGATCTGGTTGCCGCACGCGAGCAGCTCGCGCAGGTTCGTGAATTGCTCGATGCCGGTCAGGTCGGCGATCTTTGTGATCTTTGTTTCCAGCAGATCGATGCACTGCACGGCCTCGCACTCGGCTGCCGAGAGCTTGCCGTCGCCATTCGTGTCGCAGTGCGCGGCCACATATTCGCGCAGCATCGGATCGGGAAAATGCGCGGCGTCGAGCAGGATCTCGCCCGCGGCCATCGCCGGCACGCCCAGCGCCAGCAGCATCATGACCGCCAGCAGCAGACACAGCGTTTTCTTGAGATGTTTCATCGCAGTTCCTCCTGTAAAAGATTCCAGAACGTGGGACTTGTGAATGCTTCTATTGTAGCAGGTCTTGCGCCGCGGGTCAATCTCCGGCTGCGGTGCGGCGCGCGTGTATGGCGTGCTCGGCCACGAGCAGCATGGCGGCTATGCCGAGGTAGCCGTAGATCGGATAGACGACGCCGATCAGATCGCCGAAGCCGAACAGACTTCCGGCGAAGGCGGCAGCCGTGAGCACGAGCAGCACGGGCGTGCGGTGCGCCGACAGCCACATGGATTTCTGCCCGGCGTAGGTCAGCACGGCCACGAGCGAGGAGACGCTCGTGCCGAACATACCGAAAAACAGCAGCACGGCGTACACGACGCCTGCCGCACCGAGCCGGTACGCGAGATCGAGCATGGGCAGGGGCGCCGCGATGCTCTCCGGACTCGTCGCCAGCGCGCACAGCACGCCGAGCGCGACCGCGAGCAGCAGCACGCAGCCGAGCAGCGTGCCCCAGCCGGCGGTGCTGCGTTTTTTCAGATGCTGCGTCATCGGGGCGAGGATGCCCACGGTGGCGAAGAAGTTGTAGGCGGCGTAGTTCACGGCGCTCGTGACCCAGCTGCCGAGCATGGGGTTTGTGTTTCCGCCGGCAAAGGCTGCGGCGGCAAGCCCGGTGCGGTGCAGCCGGATGCCCGCGATGACGAGCGCGGCCACGATCATGCACGGCACGGCGACGGTGAACACCGTCACCATGCCGCCGACGCCGAAATACGCCGCTGCGGCGATGAGCACGCACGCGATCGCCGAGCCGAGCCATACCGGCAGGCCGAGCGTCTGGTTGCCGAGCGCGCCGATGCCGGCCGTCATGATGCACACGACGCCGAACAGCAGCGCCGCCGTCAGCACGCCGACGAGCGTGCGCAGCCACGGAATGTCCGCGCGCACGATCAGCGCGTCCATCGCCTGAATGCCGGTGCGCGCGCTCAGCCGCAGCAGCACCACGCCCGTGCCGCCGAGCAGCGCGATCGCAAGCACGAGGCCCGGCAGGCCGTGCGCGCCGAACGCGCCGAAATATTGCCACAGCTCCTGCCCGGACACATAGCCCGCACCGAGAAAGCACCCGGCAAAGGTCAGCCCCAGCCGCAGCGCACCGATCTTTCGCTGCATACCGCATTCCTCCCGTCAACAGCCGCCAAGATAGATGACACAGAGTATAGCATATTTTGCGCGCGGTTCCAAGATGCGGCGGCATGAAATTGACAAATTTCCGCCCGCGGCCTATAATGGCTCAGACCCTTTGAGATATGGAGGAACGAGGATCATGAATCAACCCTGTCTGGTCATCATGGCCGCCGGCATGGGCAGCCGCTTCGGAGGCCCGAAGCAGACGACACCCGTGGATGAATACGGCCATTTTCTGCTGCACTATTCGCTCTTTGACGCTTACCGCGCGGGCTTCCGCAAGGTCGTGTTCGTCGTCAAGGAGGAGACTGCCGGAGAGTTTCGCGAGAGCGTCGGTCCGGCCGTGGCCGCGGCGTTCGACGTGCGCTACGCCTATCAGAAGCTCGACGCCCTGCCGGAGGGCTACGCCGTGCCGGACGGCCGCACGAAGCCGTGGGGCACCGCCCACGCCGTGCTGTGCGCCGCGCCCGAGATCGACGGGCCGTTCGCCGTCATCAATTCCGACGACTATTACGGCATCGAGGCCTACCGCCTGCTGTATGATTTTCTGGCCGTGCCGCGCCCCGAGCGGTCGTATGCCATGGTCGGCTTCCGCCTGCGCAACACCGTCACGGCCAACGGCAGCGTGGCGCGCGGCGTCTGCACGGAGCGTGACGGTAAGCTTGAGAGCATCACGGAGCGCACGCACATCGAGCAGCGCGGTGCGGATGCTGCCTATACCGAGGACGGCGAGCACTTCATCGACCTGCCGGGCGATACGACGGTGTCGATGAATTTCTGGGGCTTCTCGCCGCTGTACCTGCGCGAGCTTGCGCAGCGCTTCCCGGCGTTTCTGGATGAGAACCTGCCGCGCAACCCGCTCAAGTGCGAGTATTTCGTGCCGTCGATCGTGGACGCGCAGCTGCACGCCGGCACGGCGGATGTGACCATGCTGCACACGGATGACGCGTGGCACGGCGTGACGTATCATGACGACCTGCCGGACGTGGTCGCGGCACTGCGCGCACTGCGCGATGCGGGCAAGTATCCGGACAACATCTGGTGAACCGCAATATGCGCCTGCGGGGGTTTCCCGCAGGCGCTTTGCCTTTCAAAAAAGGATTACTTTTTTGAAAAGAGGTTTGCGGCCTGACTGCAGCGCGCACGATGTCCGCCGGAGACGAACAGCGCGCATGTTTGCAGGCCGAGCGGTATTTTCTCCGCCGCACATGTCGCCGGAGAAAATGATTCCACTTTCTTTCGCCGCGCCATTGGCGAAAGGCTACGAGGTTTTGTGAACTGTTGCGCCTGTGGGGCTTTTCCGCAGGCACTTTTTTTGGTATACTGGTTTTATCATTGCAAATTCATGAGGTGCTTATGAAGCAACTGGTTTTGGGGATCCTGGCGCACGTGGACGCCGGGAAGACGACGCTGTCCGAGGCGCTGCTCTACCGCACGGGCGCGATCCGCGGCCTCGGCCGCGTCGACCATAAAAACGCGCACATGGACACGCACGCGCTCGAGCGTGCGCGCGGCATCACGATCTTTTCGCGGCAGGCGCGCATGACGCTCGGCGACGTGCACGTCACGCTGCTCGACACGCCGGGGCACGTGGATTTTTCCGCCGAGATGGAACGCACGCTGCAGGTGCTCGACTATGCCGTGCTTGTCATCAGCGGAACGGACGGCGTGCAGGCGCACACGCAGACGCTCTGGCAGCTGCTGCGGCGCTACCGCGTGCCTGTGTTCGTGTTCGTGACGAAGATGGATCTGCCGGGTGCCGGCCGCGCGGCGCTCATGGACGACCTGCGCGCGCACCTGAGCGGCGCGTGCGTGGATTTTACGGACCCCGACCCGGAGCAGATCGCCCTGTGCGATGAAGCGGCGCTCGAGCAGTATCTCGACACCGGCGCGCTGCCGGATGCGGCGGTGCGTGCGCTTATCCGCGGGCGGAAGCTCGTCCCGTGCCTGTTCGGCTCGGGGTTGAAGCTCACGGGCGTGGACGCGCTGCTCGCGGCGCTCACGCGCTACGCGGTGCCGCCGGACTACCCGGCGGAATTCGGCGCGCGGGTCTATAAGATTATGCGTGACGCGCAGGGCAATCGCCTCACGTGCCTGAAGGTCACGGGCGGGGAGCTGCGCGTGCGCACCCCGCTGACGTATCTTCCGCGCGGGGCGGACACGCCCGTGCAGGAGAAGGTGAATGCCATCCGGCTCTACTCGGGAGAAAAATTTGAGACGGCGGAGACCGTCCCCGCGGGCGGCGTGTGCGCCGTGCAGGGACTCACGCAGACGTATCCGGGGCAGGGGCTCGGCAGCGCGGCCGCGTCCATGCCGCCGTCGCTCGAGCCGGTGCTGACCTACCGCATCGATCTGCCGCCGGATGTGGACGCGCGCGCGTTTTTGCCGCGCCTGCGCGAGCTTGAGGAGGAGGATCCGCAGCTGCACATCGTCTGGGACGAGGCGCTGCGCGAGATCCATGTCCAGCTCATGGGTACGGTGCAGATCGAGGTGCTCAAAAGCCTCATCCGCGAGCGGTTCGACGTGGATGTGCAGGTCGATTCCGGCCGCATCCTGTATCAGGAGACGATCGCGGCGCCGGTCGAGGGCGTGGGGCATTTCGAGCCGCTGCGCCACTATGCCGAGGTGCACCTGCTGCTCGAGCCTGCCGAGCGCGGCACGGGGCTGACGTTTGACACCTCCTGCAGCGAGGACGTGCTCGACCGCAACTGGCAGCGCCTGATCCTCACGCATCTGGCCGAAAAGTGCCACCGCGGCGTGCTCACCGGCGCGCCGCTGACGGATGTGAAGATCACGCTGCTCGCCGGGCGCGCGCACGTCAAGCACACCGAGGGCGGCGATTTCCGGCAGGCGACGTGGCGCGCCGTGCGGCAGGGGCTCATGCAGGCCGAGAGCGTTCTGCTCGAGCCGTACTATGCCTTTCGCATCGAGGTGCCGGCCGGGCAGATCGGCCGCGCGATCAGCGATGTGCGCCTCATGTGCGGCACGTTTTCCTCGCCCGAGACGCACGGTGACATGGCCGTGCTCACAGGCCGCGCGCCGGTGAGCACGATGCGCGATTATCCCGCCGAGGTTGCGGCGTACACGCGCGGGCGCGGGCGCATCTCGTGCACCGTCGCGGGCTACGATACCTGCCACAACGCGCAGGAGGTCATCGCGGAGAGCGGCTACGACCCCACGCGCGACACCGACAACACGCCCGACAGCGTCTTTTGCGCCCACGGCGCGGGCACGGTCATCCCGTGGGACCGCGTGCGCGATTACATGCACCTCGACACCGGCTTTGGCAGGGAGCGGCCCGCGCCCGAGGCTGCGCCGCGGATGTTCCGCCGCCGGTTCGACCTTGACGACCGCGAGCTCGAGCAGATCCTGCAGCGCGAGTTCGGTCCGATCCGCCGCGCGCAGTATGCAGCCCCCGTGCGCAACGCCGCGCCCGGCGCGGACGAGCCGGAGCGCGCGGAGCTGTTCCATCCCCGGCGCGAGCGCGTGATCGTCGACGGCTACAACGTCATCTTCGCGTGGGACGAGCTGCGCGCCCTTGCCGACAGCGGCCACATCGACGCGGCGCGCGAGCGGCTCATGGATGCGCTGAGCAACTACGCCGCCTTCACGCGCCGCGAGGTCGTGGTCGTGTTTGACGGCTACCGTGTCCCCGGCGGGCAGGGCGAGAAGTTCGACCGCAGCGGCCTGCATGTGGTCTTTACGCGGCAGGGCGAGACGGCGGACGCCTATATGGAAAAGCTTGCCGACGAGATCGGAAAAAACGAATCCGTGCGCGTCGTCACGTCCGACGCGCTCATCCAGCTCACGGCGCTGCGCGCGGGCGTGCTGCGCATGAGCGCGCGCGAATTCCGGCAGGAGCTGGCGCAGGTGGCGCAGCAGCTTGAGGCCGCCATCCGCGACCTGAACGGGAGGTGAGGGCAGTGGAGGAGGATCTTCTGCGGCGCGCAGCCGATCTGGCCGAGCGCTGTGAGCGCACGGCTTCGGTCACGTCCACGGCATTTCTGACGCCGGCGGAGCAGTATACGCTCACGAACTGGGCGCGTCACCGCGACTGCACGCTCGTGCTGCATGGCGGCGCGGAGGGGTGCGAGCGACGGGCAGCGTTTTTCCTGCCGTTTTACCTCACGCCCGAGGACTTTGATCCCGCGGAGCATCTGCGCGCGGTGCAGTTTTCGGCGCCCTTCGCCGCGCCCGGCCACAGGGACTACCTCGGCGCGATCCTCGGTCTCGGCATCCGGCGCGAGTGGGTCGGCGACATTCTCGTGCAGGCGCACGGCGCGTTCGTGTTCTGCCTGCCGAGCGTGGAGCCGGAGCTGTGCACGCTCGGGCAGGTCGGCCGCGCGGGCGTGAAGGCGGCGGCCGTGCCGCTGTCCGCCGTGCCCGTGCCGGAGCGCAGGGTGCGCCCCGTGACGTTCACGGTGCAGTCGGCGCGGCTGGACGCCGTCGTGAGCGGGATGTTTCACCTCTCGCGCACGAGCGCCGCGGCGCAGATCCGCGCGGGCGCGGTGCAGCTCAACTATGCCGAGTGCCTGCATCCGGATGCGCCGGTCGCCGCGGGCGACGTGCTGTCGCTGCGCGGCGCGGGCAAGGGCAGCGTCGCGGAGATCGGCGGGCAGTCGCGCAAGGGGCGGCAGTTCGTCACGGCGGAGCTCTGGCAATGAACGCGCCAATGCAAAAAACGCCGCACCGGAATATCGGTGCGGCGCGACATCAAAAAAGCTCCGGAGTCTGACTCCGGAGCTTTTTGTGATATGCTTGTGGTTTACTCGGCGATCGGCTCGGCGACCGGAGCGGCAGCAGCGGCGGCCTGATCGGCAACAGCCTTCTGCGAACGCTTGTAAGCGCCGGAGACGACACACGCGATGATCGCAAACAGGATCGCGACGATGGCCAGAATGACGATCGCAACGAACTGCGTGTGACCCGTGAACTCGTAGGTGTAAGCACCGGCCTCGCCGTAGCGGCAGGCGAACGTGTAGCCGGTGTAGCCGGTGAGCATGCCGATGATGTTGCCGGCGACGGCGACGACGGCGGAGATGATGCCGCAGACGGAGGCGGTCACGATCTTGCCCTTGCCGATGCGGATCACGGACAGGATGCCGAACAGGCCGGCGATGAGGCCGAGCACGGAGGCGAGGATCATCGTGGCGACGACGCCGATTCTGCCCATGACTTCCTTGGTGACGGCGCCGGTCTGGTAGACCTCGATGTAGTCCTTACCGGCCTGAGCGACCGCACGGCAGTTTTCGAGGTTCAGGTACTGGCAGCCGTTGACGACGCGGACCTCGCCGTTGTCGTCGAGCTCCCAGATGGAGAAGTTGTCGCCGTGGCGCTCTTTGAGAATATCGGCAACGCTCGGGCACATGACTTTGTCGCCCTTGCCCTCGTTGTTCATGTAAGCGGGCTGGGTCATCAGGAGCTCACAGCCGGCGGCGACCTGCGCGCAGCCGTCCTCAAAGGTGTTGAGCTGCTTCTTGCCGTCGGCGAGCTGGTTGCCGCCGGCCGCGAGATCGACCTCGCCCTGTGCAAGCTGCTTCTCAGCGTCTCTGAGCTGCGCTTCGCCGGCGGCGATGGTCTTCTCGGCCTCGGCGAGCTGAGCCAGACCGTCCTCATACTGCTTGAGCTGAGCCTTACCGTCCGCGACCATCTGCTGCACGTAAGCCGGCAGGTCGGTCACATCGGCGGGGATGTCCAGGCCGAGCTTGGCGGCGACCGGACGCACAACGGCGACGAACCACGCCTGTGCGTTCGAGAAGCCGGCGAGGTTTGCGACAGTGCCGTCACGGAACTCGACATACTGGTCGACGTAGGGCATCAGGGGCTCGATCTTGGCGAGGGTGGCCTTGCCTTCGTTGTAGGCCGCGGTATTGTCCTCGATCTGCTTCTTGCCGGCGGCGTAGGCGGCTTTGCCTTCCTCGAGCTGCTTCTTGCCTGCGTAGTAGGCGGCATAGCCCGCAGAGAGCGTCGCCTTGCCTTCGGAGTAGGAGATCAGGCCGGCGGTGTAGGTGTCCACACCGGCGAGGTACGTGCCCTCGTTCTCCTGCAGCTGGTCAAGACCGTCGTTGAGCGTCTCAATCGCCTCGAGACCCTCTTTCGCGTCCTCTTCCTTGTACTCTTTGACATTCATGATGTCGCTGAAGCTGCTCACTCCGGCGAACAGACCGAAGATACTCGCAGCGATCAGGCAGACGCTGATGATGGTGAGTAATACTTTTTTCATATCGTTCCTCCACTCATTTAAGCAAATTTCAGTCTAATACCGAACGCTTATCATAAACTATATCTTAAATTTCACAAAATCGCAAGAGAAACGGAATATTTCTTTTACAAGCGCCGAAAAACCGTCTTTTTGCAACAAATATGAAAGGGATTGTTGTGCAGAATTTCCGTTTTCTACGTTTGCGATTTGGCGTTATTTTGCTGCTGGTTCAACATATTCGTGCGGGTGTGAAAACTTGTCTCGCAATGCACAAAGCGAGAAAAAGCTCCGCAATCCGGGCTGGATCGCGGAGCGGAAGGGTGATTTTACAAAATACCGAGGTGCTCGAGCAGGATCTTCGTGCCGAGCAGGATGAGGATCACACCGCCGGCCAGCTCGGCCTTGCTCTTGTAGCGCAGGCCGACCACGTTTCCGAGCCGGACACCGGCTGCGGAAAAGGCGAAGGTGATCGTGCCGATGAGCGCCACGGCGGGGACGATGCGCGTGCCGGGCAGAAACGCGAACGTGATGCCGACGGCGAGCGCGTCGATGCTCGTGGCGACGGCCAGCAGGAGCATGGTCTTGAATGCAAGCGAGCCGTCAAGCTGATCTTCGTCCTTCGAGAGCGCCTCGCGGATCATGTTGCCGCCGATGATGCCCAGCAGCACGAACGCGATCCAGTGATCGACGGAGGTGACAAACCGCTCAAACTGCGTGCCGAGCAGATAGCCCAGCAGCGGCATGAGCGCCTGAAAACCGCCGAACCATACCCCCGCGATGCAGCATTCCTTCCACGACACGCGCGGCAGCGCCAGACCCTTGCAGATGGAGACGGCGAACGCGTCCATCGACAGACCGACCGCCAGCACGGCCAGCTCCCAAAAACCCATGTCTTCACGACCCTTTTTGTGCAGATTCCCTATACTATAAAGCAAAAGGCAGGAAAATGCAAGAATTATCCGCAGCTTTTGCGCATGAAAAACCGGCGTCCGGAAGCTCCGGACGCCGGTCCAGCTTGTCAAAGAACCTCGTAGAGTTTGCGCCCGCAGGCGCAAAGAAAGTCCAATTATTTTCTTCGGCGACATGTGCGTCGAAGAAAATACTTCTCGGCCTGCAAACGTGCGCGCTGGCCGCCAACGGCGGACGGCGCGTGCGCTGCAGTCAGGCCGCAGATCCCCTTGTCAAAAAGTTATACTTTTTGACAGTCTAACCGGCGTCCGGAAGCTCCGGACGCCGGTCGGCGGCTCGGTTCAGCAGGCCTCGATGAGGATGACGTTGCTCATCAGGTCCACTTTCTTGAGTTTGCCGGGGATGACCTTGCGGATCCCCATCAGATCGGTCAGCGTGACGTTCTCGCCGTCGGCAGAGACGTTGCACACGCGCGAGCAGACGAGGTTCTCCTTGCCGTCCCGGATCTCATATGCATCGGAAAGACACATGGTATTCGCTCCTTTTTACCCGTCAGTTCTGCTTTGCAAGCTCGAGGGCTTTTTCGAGCTTGTCGTTGCCGTGATCATATTCATGCAGTGCCTCGGCCAGCGCCGCAGCCGCCTCGGTCTTGCCGGCGGCCTCGAGCGTGTGGCAGATGTCGTGCAGCTCGTCGGCGTGGTGGCGGTTGTGGTCGAGCATATAGGTCAGCAGCGCCAGCACCTCTTCGTGGCTCATCGGCTTGTCGCCGGTGTGCTCATGGCTGTGCGGGTGGCAGTGATGCGCATGATCGTGATCGTGTTCATGTTCGTGCATGGGAAACACTCCTTTCTCGAGTGGAGCAGGGAAAATGTGTTAAAATTGATACCTGCTCAGTATGGATTGTTCAAATTCTATCACATTTTTTTGTTGAAATCAACAATTTTTTCGCCATTATACGCCGCGGGGGGCTTGTAAAACGCACACAAACGTGTTAATCTCTTGACAGAAGGGGGAGGATCACAGCCCCTTGGCATGGAAAAGGAACAATAAAAAAGAAAAACACAAACAATCGGGAGGAGAAGTAATATTATGAAGTATTTTGGCGGATGCGACGTAGGTTCCACCTACACGAAGGCAGTCATTCTCGACGAGAACGGCAAAATGTGCGCCGACACCACGATTCGCAGCAAGATCAACGCTGAGCAGTCCGCGATCGCGGCGATGGAAGAGGTCTGCGGCAAGGTCGGTCTGAAGGACTCCAAGGATCTTGCTTACCTGATCGGCACCGGCTACGGCCGCAACAAGGTCCCGTTCGCTGACGAGAACATCTCCGAGATCTCCTGCCACGCCATGGGCGTGCACGTCACCAACCCCGAGGTCCGCGCCATCATCGACATCGGCGGCCAGGACGTCAAGGGCATCAGCATCGACACCGACGGCACGGTCAAGAGCTTTGCCATGAACGACAAGTGCTCCGCCGGCACCGGCCGTTTCTTCGAGGCCATGGCCCGCTCCTTCGAGCTGAGCCTGCCCGAGTTCTCGAACCTGTCCCTGTCTGCGAAGAACGTCATCCCCATCACCGCACAGTGCACCGTTTTCGCTGAGTCCGAAGTCATCACCCTCGTGGGCGAAGGCAAGCCGACCGACGAGATCGCCGCCGGCATCGAGATGGCAGTTGCCAAGCGCTGCTTCGTCATGGCCAAGAAGGCCGGCGCCACCGACAGCATCACGCTGACGGGCGGCTGCGCGAAGAACGCCGGCCTGAAGCAGGCCATCGAGCACGTGCTGAAGTTCAAAGTCGTCGATCTGAAGACCGACCCGCAGCTCATGGGCGCTCTGGGCGCTGCCGAGTATGCCCGTCAGAAGGGTCTTGCCAAGAAGTAAGCCATACCATAGAAATATCATAGAAACCCGAAGCGGCCGCTGAGTCATCAGCGGCCGCTTTTGTCTATGCGGAATATCGGCAAAGGCAAATGATTCTATTCGAGGCGGGTGCCCTTATCCCCAGTAGCCGGAGATGCCGTCCGGCGCGCGCGCCTCGCTCTTGAGCGCGGCGCCGGCTTCTTGTGTGTGCCCGGCATCGCTGCGTTCGCGCTTTCCGGCGCGCAGGTCGTGTCCGGTCTGCACCGGCGCGGGTCTGCGCCCGCCGTTTTTGTGATCGTTCATGTCGTCCTCCTTGTCAGTGTATGCCGCATACGGCGAGGATCAGCCCATAGACCACGCTCGCGCCGATGCCGTAGACGATCACCGGCCCCGCAATCGTAAAGATCTTCACCGCCGTGCCCGTGACGAACCCCTCGGTCTTGAATTCCAGCGCCGGCGATACGACGGCGTTTGCAAACCCCGTGATCGGCACCAGTGACCCCGCTCCGGCAAAGCGCGCCAGATCGTCGTAAACGCCCAGCCCCGTCAGCAGCGCGCCGAGAAACACCAGCGTGATCGAGCACCAGGCTGCCGCCGTGTCCGCCGCTGCGCCGCAGACTGTGTACAGGTCTGTCAGCGCCTGGCCGAGCGTGCAGATCACGCCGCCGACCAGCCCCGCGCGCAGCAGATCGCCCCGGATGGGCGAGCGCGGCGAGAGCGAGTCGACAAAGGCCGCATATTCGTCGCTGCTCATGCGCATTGTCCTCATCTCCTGCGCACAGTATGGCCGCACACGCGAAAACTATGCGTTATATAAAAATAACGCGGCCGCCGGAGTGATACCGGCGGCCGCGACTGGCTCTTCAAAAGTCCTGCAGAGCTTCGCCGCGGTGCGGCGAAAGAATGTCTGCAAGCCCTTTATCAAAAAAGCAGTACGTTTTTGACAGCAGCAAACGTCCTCCGGAGAACCCGGAGGACGTTTGGGCTTTATTGGCTCAGAGTCTGCAGAGCATGGTGCACGCCTGCTCGCGGGTGGCGGTGCTGTACGGCTGGAAGCTGCCGTCGGGCATGCCGCTGATGATGCCCGCACGGTGCAGCGTCTGCACGGCGGTCTGAGCATAGGCCGCAACGCTGCCCGCATCCGTGAAGGGCGTGGCCGGCTGCTCCTGCAGGTGCAGCTCATAGCGCTGCGTATAGCTATAGATCATCACGGCCATGTCCTGCCGCGTGATGCTGGCGTCGGGGGAGAAGGTCGCGGCGCTCGTGCCGCTGACGATGCCGTTGGCGAGCGCCCAGTTGACAAAGGGCGCGTACCACGCGTTTTCGGGCACGTCGCGGAACGGGGTGGCCGGATAGCTCGACACGTCCGCGCCGGAAAGCCTGCCGAGCATGGTCACAAACTGCGCGCGCGTGACGTCGCCGGTCGGGTCAAAGGTCGTGGCGCTCGCGCCGCTGACGGCGCCGGCGTCATACATCTGTTTGATGTACGGGTAGCTCCAGCGCGTCTCGGGCACATCCGTGAACGGCAGGGCGGTGCTGACGGAGGTGCCGGAGTACGTGCTGTAGATGTCCTCCACGATGCCGCGGTAGAGCGCGTGGGTCTTGACAAGGCTGCCGTTGAGCATGCCGCCGACGAACTGGATGTGGTCGGACGACTGCACGGGCATGACATACCACACGCCGGGACGGAAGGTGATGTCGGAGTAGCCGTCATAATTCGTCCAGCCCTGCTTGCCGCTGCGCGTCAGGCACGTGCCGTCACTGTGGATGGGGTAGAGGGCGGAGACGGTGTTGACCATGCCGTCGTTCGGACGCCAGCTCCGGTCGATGTAGAAGCCGCCGGCGGTGTACTCGTCGTAATATTTTCCCATGTTGTAGGCGCCGGGGTAGAACAGCGTCCACATTCTGGCCGACGGTATGTAGTTGCCGGATACCGGATCCTGCACGGTCTGGTTGCCGGCGTAGGAGAAGTAGTAGACGTTCGGCTCGATGCCGATGCCGTCGTTGATCTTGAGCGACTGATCGATCGTCAGGTCAAGGAAGGCGTTGTCGTTGTGGGACATGAAATCGGTGCTGAACACGCGCTGCAGCGTCTCGAGCACGGTCTCGTCGGGGGCTTTGTAAATGCCGAACTGCTCAAGCTGAAAATCGAGCAGGTTCTTGAGCTCCGTGATGCCGAAGCCCTTGGCGAGCAGCTCGCTCAGGCTTGTGGACACATCCATGATCGTGCCGTTGGATTCAATGAAGGTCGTGCCGTTGTGCGGCGCGGCGACCTCGGTCATGGAGTGCACCCAGCTGCTCTTGCCGCCGGTGAACAGCGGGCTCGGCGTGGTGCCGGCGGCCTTGGCCGCGGCGACTTCCTCCGCGCTGCCGTTTGCCATCAGCTCGAGAAACAGACGCGTCGTCGCGCCGCCGAAGCTGTGGCCGACGAGGTTCACGGCGCGGCGCGTGCCCCAGCCGTCAAAGAGCGGCCGGTCGTAGGTGATGCCGTAGCGCGCATGGTCGTGCGCTGCGCTGTGCGCGGCGCCGTAGTCGACCGTCGTGCCGGTCAGCTGCGCGTAGAGCTCACACGCGCGATCCCACGCGCTCGAGATCGGGCCGACGGTGGCGGAATACGTCTCGTAGCCGAGGGAGTTGAGATACTCCGTCAGGCTGCCGGTGGTCATGCCCCAGTAGGGCAGCACGCTGTTGAGCCCGGCGCGCTCACCCCAGCCCATCAGGCCGTGCACGAACACGACCGGGTCGTTTTTGCTGCTCGGGCAGGTGCGGTCTGCGGCCGCTGCCGGAAGCGCACACAGGCTTACGGCCAGCGTGAGCGCAAGCAGCAGGCTCAGAATTCGTTTGTTTCGTCTTGTCATTTGTTTACCTCCTATGCTGTCTATGCTGTGGCGCGTCTGCACCGGCCTCCCGTGCGCGCGGAAAACGGCGCAGGTGCGCGCCTGTATATAACTGTATATAGCACTAATGAATTACAAATCAAAAATGATTCACACAATTTTTGGGAATTGGGAGGTTTTTGGACACAAAGCGAAGATTGTGAAAAATGACAAGCTGATTTTGCATTTTTTCCCGTCATCATTCACGAAAATTCATAAATTCTGTATTTGATTTCGGAAAATTCTACGAATTTGGGCATTCTCTTGCAAACTGCATAAAAACGAATTTCACCGCTTGTGAATCTTTGGACAGTTTTGCAGACGCTCGTTCTGGCGATTTTGCGGGGAGTTTGATATAATATAAACGAAAGATACCATGGGTAACTCTACAGATGGAGGTAAAGGAATGAGCAAAAAATACCTGTACTATTTCAGCGAAGGAAGTCAGGCATTCGGCGGAGACAAGACCGCGATGCGCAACACACTTGGCGGCAAGGGTTCCGGGCTGGCGGAGATGACAGCAGCCGGTATGCCGGTGCCGCAGGGCTTTACGATCACGACGGAAGCCTGCACGCAGTACTACACGGATGGCCGCCAGATCAATGCGGAGATCCAGGCGGACATCTTTGCGCACGTCAGGGGGCTTGAGGAGATCACCGGCAAGAAGCTCGGCGACGTGGAAAACCCCCTGCTGGTTTCCGTGCGCTCCGGCGCGCGCCAGTCCATGCCCGGCATGATGGACACCATCCTCAACCTTGGCCTGAACGACGCGTCCGTTGAGGGTCTGGCCAAGAAGACCGGCAACCCGCGCTTTGCCTACGATAGCTACCGCCGCTTTGTGCAGATGTTTGCTGACGTCGTCATGGGCGTGTCCAAGAGCCTGTTCGAGGAAGAGATCGACAAGATGAAGGCCGACAAGGGCGTCACGAACGACGTCGATCTGGACGCCGACGATCTCAAGCAGCTCGTCGTCATCTTCAAGAAGATCTACGAGGATAACGAGCACAAGCCCTTCCCGCAGGATCCGAACGAGCAGCTCATCGAGGCCGTCAAGGCCGTGTTCCGCAGCTGGGATAACCCGCGCGCGAATGTCTACCGCAAGATGAACGAGATCCCCTACGAGTGGGGCACCGCCGTCAACGTCCAGCAGATGGCCTTCGGCAACTCCGGCGACCGCTCCGGCACGGGCGTCGCCTTCACGCGCGACCCCGCCACGGGCGAGAAGAAGCTCATGGGCGAGTACCTCATCAACGCGCAGGGCGAGGACGTCGTCGCGGGCGTGCGTACCCCGAGCCCGATCAGCCACCTGCAGGAGCAGATGCCCGAGGTGTATGATGAGTTCGTGGCGATCGCCAACCGCCTTGAGCACTATTTCAAGGATATGCAGGACATGGAGTTTACCATCGAGGACGGCAAGCTCTACATGCTCCAGACCCGCAACGGCAAGCGCACCGCGCAGGCCGCGCTGCAGATCGCGTGCGACCTCGTCGACGAGGGCATGATCTCCGAGCGCGAGGCCGTGCTGCGCGTCGAGCCCAAGCAGCTCGATACGCTCCTGCACCCGCAGTTTGACGCCGAGGCGCTCAAAAAGGCTGACGCCATCGGCAAGGGCCTTGCCGCGTCCCCCGGCTCCGCCTGCGGCCAGGTCGTTTTTTCCGCCGAGGAGGCCGAGCAGGCCGTCAGGAGCAAGACCATGCCGAAGGTCGTGCTCGTCCGTCTCGAGACCAGCCCCGAGGACATCGTGGGCATGCAGGTCTCTCAGGGCATCCTGACCGTGCGCGGCGGCATGACCAGCCACGCGGCCGTCGTCGCCCGCGGCATGGGTACCTGCTGCGTCTCCGGCTGCGGCAATGACAACAACGTCCACATCAGCTATGCGGATAAGGTCTTTGAGATCAATGGTCACCGCTTCACCGAGGGCGACTGGATCTCCCTTGACGGCAGCACCGGCAGCATCTACGCCGGCCAGATTCCGACCGTCGCCGCCACCGGCAACAAGAACTTCAACCGTCTCATGGGCTGGGCTGACGCTGCCCGCCGCCTGAACGTCGAGGCCAACGCCGACAACCCGCGCGATGCGCAGCAGGCGGTCGATCTCGGCGCCGAGGGCATCGGCCTGTGCCGCACCGAGCATATGTTCTTCGCCGAGGACCGCATCAAGGCCGTCCGCGAGATGATCTGCGCCCGCACTGTTGAGGAGCGCAAGGTCGCACTGGCGAAGGTCGAGCCGTTCCAGCAGAGCGACTTCGAGGCCATGTACCGCATCATGGGCACCCGCCCGATGACGATCCGTTACCTCGATCCCCCGCTGCACGAGTTCCTGCCCACCCAGAAGGCGGACATCGAGGAGCTGGCGCAGGAGATGGGCATGACGGCCGAAGAGCTGCAGGACGTCGTTGTGTCCCTGCATGAGTTCAACCCCATGATGGGTCACCGCGGCTGCCGTCTGGCTGTTACCTATCCGGAGATCGCCGAGATGCAGACCAACGCCGTCATCAAGGCGGCACTCAAGGTCAGCGCCGAGACCGGTACGATGATCACGCCCTACATCATGATTCCGCTGGTCGGCGAGCGCAAGGAGCTCAAGTTCGTGCGTGACATCGTCGTCCGCACGGCGGATGCGCTCATCAAGGAGGCCGGTGTGGACATGAAGTACCACGTCGGCACCATGATCGAGATCCCGCGCGCCGCGCTCACGGCCGACGAGATCGCCAAGGAAGCGGACTTCTTCAGCTTCGGCACCAACGACCTGACGCAGATGACCTTCGGCTTCAGCCGTGACGACGCTGCGAAGTTCCTCGGCAGCTACTACGACACGAAGATCTACGAGAGCGACCCGTTCCAGCACCTGGACATCAACGGCGTCGGCAAGCTCGTGGAGATGGCCTGCAAGCTCGGCCGTCAGACGAATCCGGAGCTCGAGCTCGGCATCTGCGGCGAGCACGGCGGTGATCCGTCCTCCGTCGAGTTCTGCCACAAGGTCGGTCTGGACTACGTGTCCTGCTCGCCGTTCCGCGTGCCGATCGCCCGACTGGCCGCAGCACAGGCAGCCATCAAGGAGAGCCTGTGATCCGCACCGGTAAGGCAGCGCAAACAGCATAGCAAAAGACCCTGTTTTCACTCGAAAACAGGGTCTTTTGAGACTGTAAAAAAACAGCGCTTTTTTGCAAATGGGTTTTGCGGCCTGACCGCATCACCCGCAGGGACAGGCAAGGGACAAGGCGCTGCGGACAGCGGCAGAGCCCCCGCACGCTCCGAACCGGAAGCATGCGGGGGCTTTTTATGGCTTTGTGTGTTTTATTCGTCGAGGCCCGGCACCTGCGGCAAGGATGCAAAGCTCTCGGCCAGCTGTGCGTCGGTGGGAATGAAGTCGCTCATCTCGCCGTTGTGGAACTTCTCGTAGGCGACCATGTCAAAGTAGCCGGTGCCGGTCAGACCGAAGACGATGGTCTTTTCTTCGCCGGTCTCGCGGCACCTGACGGCCTCGTCGATGGCGACGCGGATGGCGTGGCTCGATTCCGGCGCGGGCAGGATGCCCTCGATGCGCGCAAACTGCTCGGCCGCCTCGAACACCTTCGTCTGCTCAACGGCGCGCGCCTCCATATAGCCGTCGTGGTACAGCTGCGAGAGGACGGGGCTCATGCCGTGGTAGCGCAGACCGCCGGCGTGGTTCGGCGAGGGGATGAAGCCGCTGCCGAGCGTGTACATCTTGGCCAGCGGGCAGACCTTGCCGGTGTCGCAGAAATCGTAGGCAAATTTTCCGCGCGTGAAGCTCGGGCAGGAGGCGGGCTCGACGGCGATGAACTGATAGTCGCGCTCGCCGCGCAGCTTTTCGCCCATGAACGGGGAGATGAGGCCGCCGAGGTTGCTGCCGCCGCCGGCGCAGCCGATGATGATGTCCGGCACGACACCGTATTTGTCGAGCGCCGCTTTGGTCTCCAGACCGATGACCGACTGGTGCAGCAGCACCTGATTGAGCACGCTGCCGAGCACATAGCGGTAGCCGGGGGTCGAGGCGGCGACCTCGACGGCCTCGCTGATCGCGCAGCCGAGCGAGCCGGTCGTGCCGGGGTGCTCGGCAAGGATGCGCCGGCCGATCTCCGTCTCCGTGGACGGGCTCGGCGTCACGGACGCGCCGTAGGTGCGCATCACCTCGCGGCGGAAGGGCTTTTGCTCATACGAGCACTTGACCATGTATACCTTGCAGTCGAGCCCCAGATAGGCGCAGGCCATCGACAGAGCCGTGCCCCACTGACCGGCGCCGGTCTCGGTCGTGACGCCGCGCAGCCCCTGCTGCTTGGCATAGTACGCCTGCGCGATGGCGGAGTTGAGCTTGTGCGAGCCGGAGGTGTTGTTGCCCTCAAACTTGTAGTAGATCTTCGCCGGGGTCTGCAGCTGCTTTTCCAGACAGTAGGCGCGCACAAGCGGCGACGGGCGGTACATCTTATAAAAGTCGCGGATCTCGTCCGGGATGGGGATCTCACGGTCGTCGTTGTCGAGCTCCTGACGGATCAGCTCGTCGCAGAATACGGGGCGCAGGTCGTCGAACGTCATCGGCGCGCCGGTGGCGGGATTGCGCAGCGGCGCGGGCTTGACCTTCATGTCCGCGCGGACGTTATACCATGCGCGCGGCATTTCGTCTTCGTTGAGGTAGATCTTGTAGGGGATGTTTTCGCTTGCCATGATGTCTGCTCCTTTCGGCGGGGCCTTTCCGGGCAAGAAAAAACGACCCTTGTCCATGAAAGACCAATACGGAATTGATCTTTGGGACAAAAGTCGGAAAACTTCTGCGGTGCCACCCAAATTGGCGCGGTGCGCCCACTCAGCGACGTGCCATCACACGCCTTTCCATGGTAACGGGGGAAAAGCCCGTCGGACTTTACCGCCTCACGGCGTCTCGTCCGCCCTCCGCAGTCCATTCGGCAAGGTCGTCTCTGCTGCGCTCGCACCGGCCGGCAGCTCTCTGGGAAAGACGCAAACCCTCGCTTACTCCTCTGCTTCTGTGGTTTGCTGCTTTGAACTTGGCGCAAGCATACGCCTCAGACGCGCCGTTTGTCAAGCACCCCGCTGCACTTTTTCCGCTTTCCACAAACGCAGCGCGCCGCGCGGCGGATTCATTAGCTATTTAAACACAAAAAGACAGGAAGCGTTTGAAAATTCAGGTACAACTCACACTTTACATTCGTAAAACGGCGGCATATACTGAAGCCATCCCGGAGTGGGTTCGGGTTCGGCAACCAGAGAATGGAGGGATCACCGTGACGGAAAACAAGACATTATGTATTGCCTGCAAGTACAAATTCCATGATCGGGCTCTGCAGCCGTGCGCAGACTGTCTGCGCAGCACGCAGCTGGTGCAGCAGGGTGTCGACCGGTATCAGCGCGCGGCGCAGCCGCAGCAGCCGCCGGCCGTTCCGGAGACGCGCAAGGCGCATCCGGCGGCCAACACGCTGTGCTTTGCCTGTAAGTATATGTACTGTGACTGGGACACGGAGCCGTGCCTGACGTGCCTGCGCCACACGCTGGCGGAGGCGGGACAGGCGGACGCCTTCGAGCCGGAGCACACGGGAAAAGACAGCGTTTTATGAATTTCGCTAAATATATCGATTAAGAAAACAAATAGTTTGGCGGTTATCGCCGTTGATTTCTGCGTGCGATTTCCCCTATAATAAGAGCGTGCAAGGGAGCACATCTTCGAACAGAAGTTGTGCGCCCTTGTCTTTTTTTTATTTCCTTCGCCCACAAAAAACGGAAAAAACACAAAAAACGGAACTGGACCCACCGGGCGGGCGAACATTCAGACAGGAGGATATGAACATGAAACTGAAACGATTGACTGCACTGCTTCTCTCCGTCATGCTGGTGCTCTCGCTGGCAGCGTGCGGAGGCGGAAAAGACACCAAGGATGATTCTGCCGGCGGCGATCTGTCGGGCAAAGAGATCATTATCGGCAATATTACCCCGGTGACCGGCGCACAGGCGGCCTACGGCCTGGCCATCACGAATTCCATCCAGATGGCGATCGATGAGATCAACGCCGACGGCGGCATCCTCGGCGCGACCGTGAAGCTCTCCACCAAGGACGATCAGGGCACGCCGGCAGAGGCGGTCTCGGGCTTCAACTCGCTGCTCAGCGAGGGTGCTGCGGCGATCATCGGCGCGACGCTCTCGAGCTGCACGTCCGCGATCACGAGTCTGGCCGACGATGAGGGCATCGTGCTCGTCACGCCGAGCTCCACGGCAGACTCCATCACCACCAAGGACGACTACGTGTTCCGTTCCTGCTTCAAGGACAGCTTCCAGGGCGAGATGGTCGCGGCCTACGCCAAGGATCAGGGCTGGACAAAGGCCGCCGTGCTGTACGCGACCGGCGACACCTACTCCTCCGGCCTGCACGACTCGTTTGTGAAGGCGGCCGAGAAATACGGCATCGAGATCGTCTGCGAGCAGTCCTCGTCCGACACCGGCGCCGTGGACTTCTCCTCGCAGCTGGCGACCATCGCCGCCTCCGGCGCGGACATGCTCTTTGCCCCGTACTACTACGATGCGGTCGGCCCGAAAATCATCCCGCAGGCACGTGAGGCCGGCTTCAAGGGCGCGATCCTCGGCTGCGACGGCTTTGACGGTACGCAGGACTACACCACCGGCGACCTGAGCGCTTACGAGAATGTCTACTTCACCAACCACTACTCTCCGGAGGACAGCTCCGAGATCGTGCAGTCCTACGTCAAGAACTACACGGAAAAGTACGGCTCGGAATCCATGAACGCCCTCGGCGCTCTGGCGTATGACGCCATGTACATGGTCAAGCAGGCCATTGAGAAGGCCGGCAGCATCGACCACGAGGCCATCCGCGACGCGATGAGCGGCATGCACTATGTCGGCGTCACCGGCGACATGACCCTTGACGAGACCGGCACGCCGGAAAAGAGCGTGGCTATCCTGACCTTCACGCCCTCTGACGGCAAGCTCGTGCAGAAGTTCGTCAAGACGCAGAGCTGACACGTCCCCGGCAATACAGCCGGAACCGGACGCGCTCCAGAGCAATGACCTTTGCGCGAAAGCGCCGACCGGCGCTTTCGCGCACGAATATTCCGGCGCGGCTGACCTGCGCAAAAACCGGAAAGGCAGGGAGAGAATATGACTGACTTTTTACAGCAACTCATCATCGGGCTGCGCCTCGGCAGCGTCTATGCGCTCGTGGCGCTCGGCTACACGATGGTTTACGGCATCATCCGACTCATCAACTTTGCGCACGGCGACTTCATCATGGTCGGCGGCTATACGCTGTATTTCACCGTGCCGATCCTGCTGCACAGCATGGGGCTGCCGGCGTGGACGGGGGTGCTTGCGGCGGTCGTGATCTGCGCGCTCGTGGGCGTTGTGGTCGAGCTGGTGGCTTACCGGCCCGTGCGGCGCAAGGGCACGAGCATGTCGGCGCTCATCACGGCCATTGCCATGAGCCTGCTGCTGGAAAACCTCGCGCAGGCCATCCCGGCCATGGGACCGAACCCGCGCGTGATCTCCGACGAGATCTTCAGCACGGCGCCGATCTCCATCGGCGGCGTGTCGGTGAACATGGCAGCCGTCGTCACGATCGTCATCGCAGCCATCGTTATGGCGGCGCTGCAGCTGTTCGTGCAGAAGACGAAGCTCGGCCGCGCCATGCGCGCCGTGTCCGAGAACAAGGAGGCGTCCACGCTCGTGGGCATCAACGTCAACCGCACGATCGTGACGACGTTTGCCATCGGCTCGGGGCTTGCGGCGGTCGCTGCGCTGATGTACTGCGCGCAGTACCACACCGTGACGACAACGATGGGCTCCATGCTCGGGCTCAAGGCGTTCGTTGCGGCGGTCATGGGCGGCATCGGCCTGATCCCGGGCGCGATGCTCGGCGGTATCGTCGTCGGCATCATCGAGGCGCTCGTGACGGCCTACATCAGCTCGTCGCTGGCAAACGCCGTGGTGTTTTTGATCCTGATCGTGATGCTGCTGGTCAAGCCGGCCGGCATCCTCGGAAAGAATGTAGGTGAGAAGGTATGAATACACTGCAAAAAACGAAACTGCGCGGTACCGGCATCAACTGCGGTCTGATCGTGCTGCTCTTTGCCGTGGTGCTGCTGCTCGGTCAGGTGCTCCCGGAAAATACTTACCGCCGCGTGCTGGTGCCGATCATCTGGCAGATGTGTATCTTCATCCTGCTGGGCACATCGCTCAACCTCACGCTCGGCTATCTGGGTCAGCTCACGCTCGGCCACATGGGCTTCGCGGGCGTCGGCGCGTACACCGCCGCGCTGAGCTCGCTCGCGCTTGAGCGCGCGGGCGTGTTCGAGGCGTCCGAGGCGGCGCCCGGACAACTCATTCTGGTCATCCTCGGCTGCTGCCTGCTCGGCGCTGTGCTCGCGGGTCTGCTGGGACTGCTCGTGGGCATTCCGGCGCTGCGCCTGCGCGGCGACTATCTGGCCATCGTGACGCTCGGCTTCGGCCTCATCGTCGAAAACGTCATCGCAAACCTGCCCTTCGCGGGCGGCGACGGTCTGGCGAGCGGCACGGCAAGCTCCTCGCTCTACGCCAACGGTCTCGGCCTGTCGACCTCGCTGCAGGCAAAGTATGTGTGGCTCGTGCTGGGCATCACCGTTTTGTGCATCGCGATCATGTGCATGTTTATCCGCTCCAAATACGGCCGCGCCATCGAGGCCATCCGCGACGATGAGATCGCGGCGGCGGCCTCCGGCGTGAACACGACGTACTACAAGATCCTCACGTTTGTCATCTCGGCGTTCTTCGCGGGGCTTGCCGGCGGACTGTATGCCACGTGCTTTTCCTCGCTCACGACGGCGAGCTTCACATTCACCAGCGCCTCGATCTGGAATTCGACCTTTATCGTCGTCATCGTGGTGCTCGGCGGCATGGGCTCGATGACCGGCTCGGTGCTGGCCGCCATTGCCATGTATCTGCTCAATTATGAGATCAAAAACGGCGCGTGGGTCTCGGCTCTGCCGGGCTTCGTGCAGTCGCTGTTCCAGTTCCCGATGCTGATTTATGCGCTCGTGCTGCTGGTCATCATCATTTTCCGGCCCAGAGGCATTCTGGGCACATATGAATTCTCGCTCGACCGGCTGCTGTTTGACGGCCGCCTGGCCGAAAAGAAAAAGGCTGCAGCCAGGAAGGGAGGCGCCGGCGCATGACCGATACGAGACCAGTGGTGCTCAAGGCGGAGCATCTCGGCATCACCTTCGGCGGCCTGAAGGCGGTGTCGGACTTCAACATGGAGATCCATGAGGGCGAGCTCATGGGGCTCATCGGCCCGAACGGCGCCGGCAAGACGACGGTCTTCAACCTGCTCACGGGCGTGTATGTGCCGACGGAGGGCGCGTTTTATCTCTGCGGGCAGAAGCTCAACGGCAAGCAGACCTATCAGGTCGTGGAGGCCGGCATTGCCCGCACGTTCCAGAACATCCGCCTGTTCAAGGCCATGACCGTGCTCGACAACGTCAAGATCGCCTTCACCAAGGACATTCACTACAACCTTGCCGACAGCCTTCTGCGCACGAAAAAGTACTGGAACGCGGAGCAGGAGCTGACCGACAGGGCCATGGAATACCTGCGCATCGTCCATCTGGACGACAAGGCCGGACAGCTCGCGTCCAGCCTGCCCTACGGCCAGCAGCGCAAGCTGGAGATCGCCCGCGCGCTGGCGACGAACATGAAGCTGCTGCTGCTCGACGAGCCGGCGGCCGGCATGAACCCGACCGAGACGGCGGAGCTGCTCTCGTGCATCAACACCATCCGCGATACGTTCCATGTGGCCATCCTGCTCATTGAGCACGATATGAGCCTGGTCATGCGCGTCTGCGAGCGCATTCAGGTCATCAGCTTCGGCCAGACGATCGCTGCCGGACTCCCGTCGGAGGTCGCGAGCAATCAGGAGGTCATCGAGGCGTATCTCGGCGAAGAGGAGGCGGACGACGATGCTGAAGATTGAAGATCTGGAGGTGTCCTACGGCGCCGTGCAGGCGCTGCGCGGCATCAGCATGGAGGTCAACGACGGCGAGATCGTCTCGCTCATCGGAGCAAACGGCGCCGGCAAGACCACCACGCTGCACGCCATCACCGGACTCGCGCCCATCAAGAGCGGCTCGGTGATCTACGACGGGCACGACCTGCGCAGGACGGACCCCAGCCGCATCGTCACCATGGGGCTCGCGCACGTGCCGGAGGGACGGCAGGTGTTCACGCGCATGACCGTGGCGGAGAACCTTTCCATGGGCGCATATTTCCGCAAGGACAAAAAGGCGATCGCGGACGACCTCGAGCGGGTCTATGCCCGCTTCCCGCGCCTGAAGGAGCGCGCCAAACAGCTTGCGGGCACGCTCTCCGGCGGCGAGCAGCAGATGCTGGCCATGGGGCGCGCGATCATGAGCGCGCCGAAGCTCATCGTCATGGACGAGCCGTCGATGGGGCTGTCGCCGGTGCTCGTGCAGGAGGTGTTTTCCATCATCGGCACGATGCATGAGCTGGGCATCACGATCCTGCTCGTGGAGCAGAACGCAAAGATGGCGCTCGCCATCGCCGACCGCGCCTATGTGCTCGAAAACGGACGCATCACCATGTCCGGCGGCGCACGCGAGCTGCTGCATGACGACAAGGTCCGCAAGGCCTATCTCGGCGCATGAATACAGACAGAAAAAGCGCACACGCTCTGCAGAGCGTGTGCGTTTTTTCTGCGCCGGAAGCAGTGGCGGGCGCGTTATGATCCGGCCGCTTCATGATCCGGCTGCGCAAAGGCGCCGGGGCGGATCCGGCCGGCGATTTTGGTGACACCACGGCGCAGCGCATACATGGCGCACGGGATCAGGCAGAACACATACGGATAAATGTACTGGCTTTTGCCCTCCCACGCCGTGTGAAACAGCAGACCGCCCATGAAAAACAGAAACAGGATCTCCCAGCCGGAATGCCCCTTGCGGAACAACAGCAAAAATGCTGCCGCGCATCCCCACAGCGTCAGGGTCAGGAACTTGCTGAAGGCTTCGGCCATGTTTTCGACCGTGCCTCCGTTGTACAGCGACACAAGGATCCTTGTGTGCGTATACTGGCCGCAGCTTTCCAGCGGGCCGGTCCAGACGGACTGATACATGGGCTCGCACCACTGGGAAATGGTCTTGTCGCGGAAAAAGCGGCAGGCGCGCGCGGGATCTTGCCGCATGTCTGCGAAGTTCTCCGCAAGCTTTTCCTTCCCGACCGCAGCGGAGGCGGCTCGGCTGCTGCCGCAGTCCGTGTAAATGTCGTAATTGGACGAGTCGCACCAGCCCGGCGCGCGCTTTGTGTTGTCCAGATCCGTCCCCATGGCGACCCACAGCACGGAGGGGGTACCCTCATTGAGCTGCGTGCCGGAAGCGGCCTCAAAGCCGGAGACCAGAAGCTGCGACGGCACCACCATGCACACTGCCAGCACGCAGGCCGCCAGAAGGTAGCGCAGGTTTTTCCGCTCCATCAGCTTCAGCAGAAAGAAGATGACCAGCGCCATCACGCCGATCATATAGTTGCGCTTCAGGAGAATGGCTGCGGCGGCGCTGAGCGCCAGCACCGCCAGATCCCGCACGCGCAGGCGCTGCGTAAACACGAGCGCCGCGTAAAACGCGAGCATGAGGAAGAAAAAGCCCGGTGTCAGCCCGTAGGCGAACAGGATGAAAAACAGCTGCGGCAAAAACGCGAACGCGCAGACGATCGTGAGCAGGTTGACGGCTTTGTCGTGAAAGAGCGTGTCCGAGATCTTCCAGCTCAGGCAGTTGATGCCGATGACAAACGCAAAATTCATGACGAAGTTGAACGCAGGATTCGTGCTCAAGCAGGACAGGATGCAGTCATACAGCATCAGGCCGAGCTGATGCGGATAGCGGTACATATAACCGCCTTTTTGCAGCATGGAGCGGTCACCGAGCCGGAACGCCTTTGCAGAGTTGAAGGTCGTTTCGGCGTCCGCGCGCAGTGTGGTATCCACGTTCAGGATCAGGTAGAGGGCGGCAATCGCATAGAGCACCGTCAGCAGGTAAAACAGCTTTTTTTCATCGATATCCCGCATCCGAAGGCGCCCGTGCAGAAACGCGGCCGCGGTGATCACCACTGCCCAGACGGCGAGCGTGAGCAGGCTGAATTTCAGGCTGCCGGAGATGGTTGTCACCTCATATTTGGTATAGCTCACTTCCGATTGGTACAGCACGTTGAGCAAAAAGACCAGCACCGTGAACAGGCAGGCCAGCGCCGTCATGATGCCGTGGCTCAGGTGATACAATCTCTTGTGCATGGCAGCGATCCTCCGGTCACGCAAGATGAGCCCCAGGCGGGGGAAAAACAAAACGCTGTGCCCCATTGTATCACTTCGCGCTGCAAATGTAAATTTTTTATATCGCAGATGCGGCCGGCATGGGGCAAAGCAGACGGCGCGCACCGCATCTGCGGTGCGCGCCGGCCGGTTATTGTGTTTGCGCGGCGGTGCGGGCGGCAAGCTTGTGCGCCGGCCGGCAGACCAGCAGCGCGGCGATGATCAGCACGGCGGTCGCCGCAAGGCTGATCGGGTAGGCGAGCAGGATCGATTGGAACGTCCGGTGCAGCGGGAAGACAGCCTTGATCCAGAAGATACGGATGCCGCACACGCCGATGAGCGTCAGAATGGCCGGGGCGAGCGAGATGCCGAAGCCGCGCAGATAGCCCGACAGGATCTCATATGTCAGCGTGAAGATATAGGACCCGAAGAGAAACAGCAGCCGGGTGTAGCCGATGGCGATGACCTCCGGGTCGCTGTTGAAGATCGCGAGAATGTACTTGCCTGCGAGCAGCACGAGCGCGATGGCGGTCGCCGAGGCGATGAAGTCCTCGATGAGGCACAGGAACATCGTCTTCTTGCAGCGCTCGATCTTGCCTGCGCCGTAGTTCTGGCCGACGAAGGTCGTGCACGCCTGACTGAAGGAATTGAGCACGTCGTAGGCAATGATCTCGATGTTGAACGCGGCGCTCGAGGCGGCCATGACGACCGTGCCGAGGCTGTTGATGGCCGACTGGATGATGATGTTCGACAGGGAGAAGATGGCGGTCTGAATACCGGCCGGCAGGCCGATGCGCATGATCTTGCTGAATGCGGTGCGGTCGATGTGCAGCTCCCGCAGCTCAACGCGCACGAGGTCGGTGTGCATCAGCCGGCGCAGCAGCAGCACGGAGCTGACCGCATTCGAGAGCACCGTTGCGATGGCGACGCCGTTGACGTTCATTTTGAGCACGATGACGAAAAACAGGTTGAGGATCACGTTCAGAATGCCGGAGACCGTCAGCGCGGCCAGCGGCATCTTCGTGTCGCCGATGCTGCGGAAGATGGCGGCCTCAAAGTTATAGAGCAGGATGACCGGCATGCCCAGCAGATAGATGCGCAGGTAGGACAGCGCGAGCGGATACACGTCCTCCGGCACGTTGAGCAGCCCCATGAGGCCGCCTGCGGCCAGCTGCCCGAGGAGCGCCACGAGCACGCCGCCGATGAGCGCCGTGACGATGGAGGTGTGCACGGCGCGGTGCACGGTCTCGCGGTCGCCGCGGCCGATGGCGTTGGCGATGACGACGTTCGCGCCGAGCGCGATGCCGATAAACAGGTTCAGCAGCAGACCGATGACCGGACTGTTCGCGCCGACGGCGGCCACGGCAACGGTGCGCAGCTCACCCGTGAAGTTGCCGACGACGGCGATGTCGGCCGCGTTGAACAGCTGCCCGAGGATACCGGTCGCCGCGACCGGCAGGGCATAGCGCGGGAGCTTGCTCCAGAGCGGCCCGGTGAGCATGTCCATGTGCCGCTGTTTGGTCATTGTCTGCATATTTTCTCACCTTTTCTTTGCAATGTGTAAAAATCTAAAGACATATCATATGCCAAAGGCGGCGAAGATGCAAGGCCAAAAACATACAATTTCTTAGCGGCGTTCACCCCGGACGCGGCAGGAAAACGCCCGGACAAACACAGCCGCGTTTGTCCGGGCACCGCATATTCCCGAAGGAGGATGGCCGCTGCCGCTTATTCCGCGCTCTTGAGCGCTTCGTCCATGGGGATGTTCCGGATGCGGCGAAAATCGAAGATCGTCACGATGGCGTAGCCAAGGAGCACGAACACGAACATTCTGACATAGCCGGCAGGCTCCATGTGGAAGGCGAACCAGCCGCTGTAGGAGAACATGATCTCCCGCCACGCAAGCTTCATGGCGGCGGCGCCGAGCCAGACGCTGACGGCGTCGATGAGCACGAGCACGATCGCTGTCGACAGCAGATACAGCCGCGCGATCTCCCGTGTCTCATAGCCGAGGATCTTCACCATGGAGATGGCGTTTTCGTTCTTTTCAATGATGAGCTTGGTCAGTAGGTAGATCAGCACGGCGGACAGCAGTACACACAGGTACTGGAAATAGGTCATGTAGGAGCCCATCGAGTGGTCGAGCTGGTCGGCCATCTTCGTGATGTCGCGCTCGGTGATGACGGCCGCAACGTTGTCCTCGTCCACGTCCGTGATCTCCGTGTCGGACAAAAAGCCGGAGAAAGCATCTGCGTCGAGGCCGAAAATATCGCGGTAACTGTCTGCCGGCAGGAATACGGCAATGCTCTGGCAGCGGTCATAGATACCGGCGACCGTAAAGGTATACCGCTTGTTTTCGTACTTTTCGTCCAGCGTGATCGTGTCGCCGACGGCCAGCCGGTATTTGTCGGCATAGGGCGCGGAGATGCAGACCTCGCCGCCCTGCAGCCCGGAGAGGCCGGCGATCTGCACATAGCGGCTGCCGTCTGCGATGCCGTAGACGCTGACCTCCTCATCGAGCACGTCGCTTTTGCGCACGAGGGAGGTCATGCAGAAGGCCTCCGCATCCGGGTTTTGCGTTGTGACGGCGTCGCCGTTTTCATCCTCGCAGGATTTGAGCACGTATTGGTAGTTGGTGAACATCATGTCGGCCGTCCGGCTCTGGTAATATTTGAGCGTGCTTGGCATGCCGATGGCCATGGCCAGCATGACCATGATGAAGAACACACCGGCAAACAGGATGAGGTAGTTGGAGACGTTCTGAAAGATGATGCGCAGCCGGAAACGGGCGAAAAAGCTCCAGTCCGGCAGACGGGCGGCCTTCCTGCGCCGGGTCTTTTTCAGGTCGTGGCGCAGAAACTGCAGCGGCGTGTGGCGCATCATGCGCGTGATAATGAGGAGGTTGACCGCAAACATCAGCACGACCGGGATCAGCGTCGTGCGCAGGAACGCATCCGGATTCCAGACGGTCTTGTATGTCGGCAGGCTGTAGCTGTTGTAGTACATGGACACGACGATATTCTTGAACACCGTGTAGCCAAGCGCGTTGCCGACGCAGGCGGCGGCCAGCGTCACGATGACGGGCATGGCCAGATAGTGGCGCACCAGCTCCCCGCGCGTGTAGCCGGAGGCACGCAGCGTGCCGATGGCGGAAGCCTCCTTCGTGATGGTGTTGCTGATCGTGACGGCGAAGATGAAGGCGATGATGACAATGAGGATGTCGAGCAGCACGCCGCCCATTGCTTCGTCCGAGCCCATGTCGTCGGGCGCAAAGTTGACGGCGGGGTTGGCGTAGCGCGGCGTGTAGTCCTCAAGGTCGTTTTCCGCCGCGACCGTCTGGGTGAGCAGCGCGCGCAGGAAATCATCCGACAGCGCCTTTTCGGCCGTCTCGTCCGCTGGCGCGCCGGCATACTGCCAGGCATAGACATAGTGCACCGGCTTCTGCAGACGGGCAAAGCCGCCGGGCGTGACCATGGCGACGTCGAACTTCAGCGCGTCGAACATGAGGTCCGTCGACTTTTCGTGCAGGGTGGAATAGTTGACATAGGCGATCAGGCCGGAGATGCGGTAGGTCTCGCCGCCGACGGTGATCGTGTCGCCGGTGCGCAGGCCGGCGTTGTCCGCGTGCATGCGGTCGATGGCGATCTCATCGTCGCGCACCGGGAACGCGCCGTCGATGAGACAGGCGAGGTTTACATCGTCGGTCCGGGGGTAGACGCGGACGGTCCCGTCCGATACGCCGTCGTTGTCGTGATCCTCGTCCTCGTTGCGGTAGAAGTTTTCATACACCGTTACCGGCACGGCCTGAAAATCCGGGTCGTTGAGGTCGTATTTTTCCTCTGCGTCGGCATACTTTTTGTCTATTTCATCCGTGATCTCTGCCCACGCCTCGCTGTAGGCCTCGTTATAGGCGGCCGTATACGCGCTCTCGTAGGCGGAGGCGTAGGCGCTCTGATACGTCCCGTCGGCCTTCGCCTGCGCGACGGCGGTGTCGAGCATGGCGGCGGCCGTGCCGGCGTCGAGCCCGCCGGCGAGCAGCGTCTGCTTCACCTGAGCCTGAAACTCCGCGTCAAACCGCGCGCGAAACTCGCTGTCGAACCGGCTGCGGAATTCATTGGGAAATGTCTCGTCGAGCTCACGGTGCGCCTTGTCGGTGTAAAATTGCCGGATGTCCGCCTTTTCGCCGCTCTCGATCGCGGTCAGCAGCGCGTCATCGGCGGCGCGGCTGAGCTCAAAGTGCCCGTATTCGAGCTTGCAGGCCGTTATCCCGTCGGCAGATGCACGCATCATGCTCTCGTTGGCAACGTACATGCCGGACACGAAGCCGATCGTCAGAACCAGAAACAGAAACACGACCAGATACTTGCGCCAGTCTCCGGCAAGCTCGCGCGGGATGCGCCGGGTCAGGGGATTGGTCCTTTTTTTCATCCTGCCACGCTCCTTACCATTCGAGCGCGGCGGCCGGGATCTTGCAGGTGTTGATCTCGTTGCTGCGCACGGTGCCGTCGCGCAGCCTGATGACGTGGTCGGCCATGCTGCGGATGGCCTCGTTGTGCGTGACCATGATGACGGTGTTGCCGTATTTCCGGTTGACGTTTTCGATCAGCTGCAGGATCTCCTTGGACGTGGCGTAGTCCAGTGCGCCGGTCGGCTCGTCGCAGAGGAGAATGTCCGGATTTTTCACGATGGCGCGGCCGATGGACACGCGCTGCTGCTGGCCGCCGGAGAGCTGGTTGGGCAGCTTGTGCCGGTGCTCATAGAGCCCGAGCGTGTGCAGCAGCTCGTCAATGTCGAGCGGCGCATCCGAGAGATAGGCTCCGACCTCGATGTTCTCCTTGACGTTCAGGTTGGCGATGAGGTTATAGAGCTGAAAGACGTAGCCCAGGTGCTTGCGGCGGTACTGCGTGAGCGCTTTTTCGCCCATATCCTCGAGCTTGTCACCGCCGATGGAGATGAAGCCGCCGTCGGCGCTGTCGATCCCGCCGATGATGTTCAGCAGGGTGGACTTGCCCGAACCGGAAGGGCCGAGCAGGACGCAGATCTCGCCCCGTGCGACCGAAAATGTCATCCCGCGCAGGACCTCCTGCCGGGTCTCACCGCTGCCGAAGCCTTTTTTCAGATCCGCGATCTCCAGAAATCTGTTTTCTCTTTCCATGACATCCTCTTTCCATGCAGGTACGTCGGGTCGATGGCCGAGCGGCGTGCCGTCATTCGGTATTTTGGTTAGATGCATCTAATCAATGTTTATAGTTAGAGCAAACTAACCGGCAAAAAGTATAGCATATCCTTCTGCGGATGGCAAGCCCAAAACGGGAAAAAGGGCAGACGCCATGTCTGGCGTCTGCCCGGTGCAGCAATGTTCAGTTGATCTTGAGCGTCTCCCAGAGACTGTTGACGAAGGTCAGCGTGTCCTGATCGAGATTGCGGTAGGCGCTGCGGTTGTATTCGTCGCGGAACGAGCCGATGTCGGGGTAGAGGATGGCCATCGTATCCTCGCCCATGTCCTCGATGTATTCCGGGTCTTCGTACACGAGCCGGTTCGGCGAGGCGTAGTAGATATACTCGGCGTTGGCAACGGCGGCCTCGCGGCTGAGCATGAAGTTGATGAAGCACTCGGCAAGCTCCTGATCCTGACAGCAGGACGGGATGCACATGGCGTCGATGAAGTAGTTGGTCTCATCGGGGTAGTAAAACTGCAGATCGACACTGTCCGCCTGCGCATCGCACATCGTGAAGTAGTCGCCCGCATAGTAGGAGGCGACGGCTGCCTCACCGGACTCCATCATGTTGTAGATCTCGTCCATGACATAGCTCTTGACGAGCGGACGCTGGTTGACGAGCGCCTGCAGCGCCCGCTCCCACGCGGCGTGGTCGGTGGTGTTGACGTCGATGCCGGCACGGTACATGGCCGTGCCGAGCGCGTCGCGCGCATTGTTGTACTGCAGGATATTGCCGGCGTACTTCGGGTTCCACATGAGATCCCAGTTGCCCGTATCGGCCTCATCCACCACGTTTGCGTTGTAGATCACGCCCACGATGCCGTAGGTGTACGGCACGGTGTAGGTGTCGTCCGGGTCATAGTACAGGCCGCGGAAATCCTCGGAGATATACTGGTAGTTCGGGATGTTGTCGTAATTGAGCGGCAGGAGCATATTCTCAGACTCCATGCGCGCAATCATGTAGTCCGACGGGATGATGACATCGTAGCTTACGGCGCCGCTCTTGAGCTTTGCGTACATATCCTCGTTGCTGGCGTAGGTGTCGTAGTTGACCTTGACGGGTACGCCGTAGGTCGCTTTGTACCACTCTTCGAACGCCGTGATGGTGTTGAGCGAATCGTCCGAGCCGTCGGAGATGTATTCGCCCCAGTTGTAGACATTGAGCACGCGCGTCTCCTGCCGGCTTCCGTAGATGCTGATGCCGGCGATGAGCAGTGCGGCGGCCGCGAGGATGCCGACGGCGGCGCGCACGGGACGGCGGCTGCCGCCGCTGCGTGCGGGACGGGCGGGCTTGCCCTCGCGCTTGGCGCGGCGGGCGTCGCGGATGCGCTGCGTGTCGTCCTCGTCGACGAGGTTGGTCAGCAGCAGCAGCGCGAGAATGACGAAGAAGATGATCGTCGCCAGCGCGTACATCTTCGGCGTGACGGTCTTTTTCGTCATGTTGTAGATGCGGATCGGCAGCGTCTGGAAGCCGCTGCCCTGCGTGAAGTAGCTGATGACGAAGTCGTCGAGCGAGAGCGTGAAGGCCATGATCATGCCGGTGATGATGCCGGGCATGATCTCCGGCACCTCCACGCGGAAGAAGGCGCGCACCGGCGTGCAGCCGAGATCCATCGCGGCCTCGGGCAGCGCGCGGTCCATCTGCTGCAGCTTCGGCAGCACCTGCATGATGACATACGGCAGGCAGAAGGTGATGTGCGCCGCAAGCATCGACCAGAAGCCGAGGCTTGTGGTCGCGCCGAACAGCCGGCCGAAGAACACGAACATGAGCATGAGTGAGATGCCGGTGATGATGTCCGGGTTCATCATGGGGATGTCGGTCGCGGTGTCGAGCGCAGTGCGCAGATATTTGTTGCGGAGCTTATTCATGCCCACGGCGGCGGCCGTGCCCATCACGGTCGAGACGATCGATGCGATCACGGCGAGGATGAGCGTGTTTTTGAGCGCGTTGAGCGTTTCGGCGTCACGAAACAGCTCGTGATACCATTTTAATGAGAAGCCGGAAAAGACCGACAGGCTCTTTGCGTCGTTGAACGAGAATACCAGCAGGATCGCGATCGGCGCAAACAGGAACACGAAGATCAGGGCGGTGTAGATTTTTGCGGCTCGTTTCATATCACACACCTCCGTAGACGCGGCGGTTCGTGCCGCGCTTCATCATCGCCATGGCCGCCAGCAGGATCAGCATGAGAATGAAGGCGATGGCGGCGGCGAAGTGCAGGTTGTTGGCCACGTACTGCCCCTCAATGGCGTCGCCGATGAGGAAGAACTTGCCGTTGCCGAGCTTCTGCGAGATATAAAAGGTGCTGATCGACGGGATGAGCACCATCGTGATGCCGGACACGACGCCCGGAAGACTCAGCGGGAAGATGACCCGGCGCAGCACGCCGAGGCTGTTGCAGCCGAGGTCGCGCGCGGCCTCGATCAGGCGCGTGTCCATCTTGGCCATGACCGAGTAGATCGGCAGGATCATATACGGGAAGTAGTCGTAGACCATGCCGATGACGACGGCGGCCTCCGTGCCGATGATGTGCGCCTGCCCGAGGTGCAGCGTAGAAAAGAGCGCGTTGAGCAGGCCGGTGTCCTGCAGGATGGTCATCCATGCGTAGGTGCGGATGAGGAAGTTCATCCACATCGGGATCATGATGAGCGTGATGACCGTTTTCTGCGTGCGCGGTGCGGCGCGCGCGATGATATACGCGATGGGGTAGCCCATGAGCAGGCAGATGGCCGTGGAGATGACGGCCAGCTTCACCGAGCGCCAGAAGATGAGCAGGTAGGTGTGCACCTCGCGCGTGGCGCCGCTGTCGTCGGTGACCGTGCTCACGGCGGTGAAGAATTTCGTCAGGTTTTCGGTCGTGAACCGGAAGCTCTCGTCCGTGAACGCATAGTAGGCCACGAACACGAGCGGCACGGCCACGAAGATGACCGCCCACACGGAATACGGTGCGAGCGCCAGACGCTGCGCCAGCGAGGCGCGGCGGTTTTCGGTGCGGATGCGGCTGCTCATTCGTCCGGCTCGCTTTCTGCGTCCGAGAGCTCGTCCAGCTCGTTGCTGAACGAGGAGTAGTCGCCGTACATGCCCGAATACTCGGACTTTTTCATGATGTGGATGGCGTCGGGCTCGATATACAGGCCGACCTCCGCGCCCTCGTCGACGTAGTCCGTCGTCTGGATCATCCACTTGAAGCCGTTGATGTCGATGATGATCTCATAGTGCACGCCCATGAACGTGATGGACGTGACCGTGCCGCGCAGCATGCCCTGCTCGATGGGCACGATGTCCACGTCCTCCGGACGGATGACGACGTCGACATTCTCGTTTTTGGCAAAGCCCTTGTCCACGCACGTGAACGTGTGGCCGGAGAACGTGACGCTGAAATCCTTGCGCATGATGCCGTCGACGATGTTGCTCTCGCCGATGAAATCGGCCACGAAAGCGTTTTCCGGCTCATTATATATATCGATCGGCGTGCCGATCTGCTGGATGCGCCCCTCGGACATGACGACGATGGTGTCGGACATGCTCAGCGCCTCCTCCTGATCGTGCGTGACGAACACGAACGTGATGCCGGTGGCCTTCTGGATGTTCTTGAGCTCCTGCTGCATATCCTTGCGCAGCTTCAGATCGAGCGCGGCGAGCGGCTCGTCGAGCAGCAGCACGCGCGGGCGGCTCACGAGTGCGCGCGCGATGGCGACGCGCTGCTGCTGTCCGCCGGACAGGCGCGTGACGTTGCGCCGCTCAAAGCCTGTGAGCTTGACGAGCGCGAGCATCTCGCTGACCTTCTGCTCGATCTCGTCGCGCGGCAGCTTCTGCTCGCGCAGCGGGAAGGCGACGTTTTCAAACACGTTCAGGTGGGGGAAGAGGGCGTAGCGCTGAAAGACGGTGTTGATGTTGCGCTTGTGCGGCGGGATGTCGTTGATGCGCTCACCGAGGAAGAGAATGTCCCCCTGGTCGGGCGTTTCAAAGCCGCCGATCATGCGCAGCGTTGTGGTCTTGCCGCAGCCGGAGGGGCCGAGCAGCGTGAGAAATTCGTTGTCGTAGATGTCGAGGTCGATGCTGTCGAGAACGGTTTCGCCGTCAAATTGCTTGGTGACGCCCCGGAGCTCAATGACTTTTTTCATGGTTGATGTCCCCCTTCAGGCACAAAAAACGCCGCTGCAGAGTCAGCAGCGGCGCTTGTGAGCGGGACATATCCAATTGGTGCGCGTCGGCACGCGGCCGTATCCAGCCCGTACACACCGTCCCAACAGAATGTCGTGTCTTGAGAGTCTATATAGCAAAGATTACTTTTACTACTCTTATTGACCATTTCACAAGTTTGGATGCTGAAAGCAGCCTGGTTTTAAGTGACCAACTTATAAAACTTGAGCTTTTAACTCAATCAATAAGGCAACAGAAGTTGCCACCGCACACGGGTGCGGTTTGCGGCATTCGACCCGGCTGTCCGTATGGCCTTGGCCGGCGTGCGGGGCACGGCGGCGGTCGCATCTTGCTTCGGAAAGACTCTGTAGATCGTTCCAATTGAGACGCCCTATTCTATCAGGAATTCTTCTGCCTGTCAATCATTTTTCGACCAAAATCGTGTCACTGAACACGGCAGAAATTCACGCTTTGTGCACGGTTGACATAATTGTGAGCAAAGTCCCGAAAAAGTTCGTCAATTTCATGACTCACAAATTTTTTCGCTGAAAAATCATGGCATTGCGTTCCCTATCGAGCTTGTATGATTTAAACGAAATTGGTTTACATAATAACGATTCTTTCGGTGTTTTTGTGCAATGCTTATGAAAAGTCGACAAAAAAGAAACCGGATATTTGTCATTCTTTTCACTTGAAAGATTCTGGTGTGCGCGCTATCATAATCTTAGCAATGTGTTTACACTTTGTTCTTAGTTTGTTCATGAGCCTCATGAACCTATACTATGAAAATTCTGCATCGAACGGGGAGGACAGCGAATGACCCGCGAGGAAGCACTCGACAAACTGTGCCACAGTTATTCGGGATATTTTGACGTTGTGCGCTACGAGGAGCCGAAGGGACATCTGGTCGCCGAGGCCGGGCTGCACATCCACTCTGAGAAATACGTTCTGGTCAAGGCCGCCAAGCTCTGGGAGGCCGACAACAACGAATATGTCTATATCTTTTCGGCGCCCGTGCTCACAAAGGAGATCTTTGAGCGCTGCCGCGAGCAGGCGCGTGCCGACGGCCTGCAGCGGATCGAGCCGGGGCCGAATCATATGTGCTCTTATATCACGGCGGTCTTTTTGTGCGACACCTGTGAGCCGGATGCGCTGCGCGCCCTGCGCCGCACACGTATTTATAAGAGCTTCAAGCTTGCCTTCCACGGCTGGATGGATTTCCATACCGGCGTCGTGGAGCTGAGCACCGGCAAAACGGCTGCCAACGGCAGCGGACGCAGTACAGCACAGTTGTTGAAGACAACACTGTTTAAGAATATGAAAGAAGGGAGTTAATTCAATGAATGCTGCTGTAATTCTGATTATTGGTATTGTCATTCTCGCCCTGGGCTATGTGTTCTACGGCGGATGGCTGTCCAAACAGTGGGGTATCGACCCGTCCCGTTCCACCCCGGCTCACGAGCTGGAAGACGGTATGGACTACTGCCCCGCAAAAGCCCCTGTCCTGATGGGACACCACTTCTCCTCCATCGCGGGCGCCGGCCCGATCAACGGTCCTATTCAGGCCGCTGTTTTCGGCTGGGTCCCGGTGCTGCTGTGGGTCCTCATCGGCGGTATCTTCTTCGGCGGTGTGCATGACTACGGCGCACTGTTTGCATCTGTCCGCAACAACGGCCAGTCCATCGGCACCGTTGTTGAGAGCAGTATCGGCCAGAAGGCGAAGCGTCTGTTCATCATCTTCTCTTACCTGACCCTGATTCTGGTCGTGGCCGCGTTTGCGTCCATCGTTGCCAACACGTTCAAGGCCACCTATCTGGAGAGCGGCGCTGTCGATATGGCAAAGTCTGCTGCCAACGCGACCACGGCGATCATCTCGCTGCTGTTCATCGTGCTGGCGATCTTCTTCGGTTTCTTCGTGTACCGCAGAAACGCGCCTCTGGGTGTGTCCACGCTCATCGGCGTTGTTGCCATCGCCCTGATCATGTGGCTCGGCATCAAGTGGCACCCGATCTACCTCAGCTACCAGGTCTGGATGATCATCTGCGGCATCTACATCCTCGTGGCTTCCGTCACGCCTGTGTGGATCCTGCTGCAGCCGCGTGACTACCTCAGCTCCTTCCTACTGTACGCCATGATGCTCCTCGCACTCATCGGCGTCGTCGGCGCGCATCCGTCTCTCGACATGCCCGCCTTCACCGGCTTCGTTGACACCGTCGCTCCGACGGGCAGCTCCCTTGGCTATATGTTCCCGGCTCTGTTCGTCACCATCGCCTGCGGCGCGATCTCCGGCTTCCACTCCCTCGTTGGCTCCGGCACGACTGCCAAGCAGCTCAACAACGAGAAGGACGCGCAGCCCATCGCCTACGGCGGCATGCTCATCGAGTGCGTGCTCGCGCTCGTTTCCCTGTGCGCTGTTGCGTACGTCTGGGAGCGCTACAAGACCGGCGAGGTCGTCACCCCGACCGTCGTCTTTGCGACCGGCCTGTCCGAGATGCTCGGCAAGGTCTTCGGCGCCGGCGCCATCAATGTCACCTACACGCTGATGGTTCTGGCCGTCTCCGTGTTCTGCCTGACCTCTCTGGATACCGCGACCCGTCTGGCTCGCTACATGTTCCAGGAGTTCTGGCTCAAGCCCGGTGAGAAGGTCTCCGACCCGACCGTTACCGGTGCGCGCAAGGTTCTCTGCAACCCGTACGTCTCCACTGCGATCACCGTCGTGCTCGGCATCGCGCTCGGCATGACCGGCTATGCGAAGATCTGGCCCCTGTTCGGCGCTGCCAACCAGCTCCTCGCCGGCCTCGGCCTGCTGGCCGTCGCCGCTTGGCTCGGCAAGATGGGCAGAAACAACAAGATGTTCATCTTCCCGATGATCTTCATGATCCTCGTCACGCTGACCTCTCTGGTGTTCACCATCAAGGCTCAGATCGTCGGCATCATGGCCGGTGGTCAGGGTGTTGCCTGGTTCTACATCCGTGGTATTCTGGCTGTCCTGCTGGTCATCCTTGCAATCGACCTCGTTATCGAGGGCGGCAAGGCGATCGCGTCTAACAGCAAGAAGGCTGAGCAGGCTTAATTGCCGCACAGCGCAAAATGTGACCCCTGTGTGGGCGCTCTGCTTCGGCAGAGCGCCCATTTTTCGCATGCCGGGATCCCGTTTTGCAGCGCGCTCTTTTCATTTCCGGTTGCAAACGGCGGGGAAACATGGCATACTGTAGGCAGCTTTCACATGGGAGGTGCAGCCATGAAACGCAGCGAGCAACGCGAACAGAACATCCAGCGGGTCATTTGTGTGGCGCAGTCGCTGTTCATCGCCGACGGCATCGCCGCGACGCCCATCAGCCGCATCGCCGAGGCCGCCGGCCTGACGCCGACGTCGCTGTATCGCTATTTCCGCACCAAGGACGCGCTCGTCTTTGCCGCGTGGCGCGATGCGCTTGAGACGTTTTTTTCGGACTTCATGGAGCAGTATACCCGCGAGGCCGCGTCCTGCAGGAGCGGATATGAGAAGTTCGTCGTCTGCATGCACATCTATTTCCGCATCTATGACCGGCAGCCGGAGTGGTATGACTACACGCGCGAGATGTTCTCCGCCTACTCGGAGAAGGGGACGGGCAGCGACGTCAACAATGTCTTCTGGAAGTATTACGACCGCGAGATCCCCGTTCCGGCGCTCAAGGCGCTGCGCGAGGGCGTGGCCGACGGCTCGATCCGGCCGGACGTGAACATCTATGCCGTGTACCAGTGCCTGCTCAATGCCTACACCGGCACGACGATCTACGAGAACGTGTCCTTCGGTGTCTCACCGGTCGCGGTCGTGCAGTTTACCGGTGAGCTGCTCGTCAACTACATCAAAAATGAGCAGCGCGAACCGGCGTTGTGTAACAAAACTGAAAAAGCGCAGGATGTGTAACAAAAGATACAGAACGGACGCGCCGGTTTGATAAGATGTTATTAGCATGATCTGTTTTCTTTTTTTACGCAGATGTGTTAGTGGCAGTAACATATGGACAGATACCGCGGAGGTGAGTAACATGGAGAAGAATAAAGCCAAGCGTTCCTACGATTTCACGCCGTGTCTGCCGTTCTGGGATGCGCTCACCGGATCCCAGCAGCAGATGCTGCGCCTGAACACCATCGTCCGCTCATACCGCGCGGGGGACAATGTGGTGTTTTCCATGCCGGAACGAAATGGCCTTTTTCTCGTGCTCTCCGGCGGACTGCGCGTGTTTATTGCCACGGATACCGGCCGCGAGATCACGCTCATGTCCGTCGTCAGCGGCGGCAGCTGCGTGCTCAATACGCTCGACAGCGCCAGGCCGGGTGACACAATGCCAATCCTGCAGGCGAGCAGCGATGCCGTGTTTGCTTATATCAACATCGTCGCGCTGCGTCCGCTTTGTGCCGAGGCGCCGGTCGTGGAGCAGTTCCTGCGCAGCACCGAGGCGCGCAATGTGCAGACGGTGCTTAATAACATTGAGTATTATTTTTTCCATCCGCTGCGCAGCTGCATCGCGCGTGTCGTGCTCGAAAAGCTGGATGCGCACCCCGAGGACGGCTTTGCGCGCATTACCCACGAGGAGATCTCGCACCACCTCGGCACGACCCGCGAGGTCATCAGCCGGGAGCTTGAGGGCATGCGGCAGATGGGACTGCTGCAGACCGGACGCGGAAAGATTTACGTGCTCGACCGCGCCGCGCTTGAGGGAATGGCCAATTTATAGGCGATTTTTGCACAGAATTTATAATTTGTGAGGCTGTCCGGAAGCGGGATTTCGCTTCCGGGCAGCCTTTTTGTGCTAAATGACACATTTCAACCGGACACGCGGCGATAAACCGGCATATTGTACAACAAAAAGTCGTCAAACTTGTGACATTCAACAAAACTGATTCGCCGTGTTTAATTACAGCCATTTGCGTAACAAATGGTGCAGTAAAGACGGCAAAATACGCTATATTGATAATTGTCAAACGAAAAGCTTCTTTTTTTTCGAAGCAAGTGTTAGTGACGATAACAGAAGAAACTCGTGCAGCGGACTGCACAAAAAATACGGAAACACATCATGAATGGGAGGTACACAGAATGTATTACAGCAGCGGTAACTATGAGGCGTTTGCAACGCCGAAAAAACCCGAAGGCATCGAGGGCAAATCGGCCTATGTCGTCGGCACCGGTCTGGCCGGTCTGGCGGCGGCCTGCTTCCTGATCCGCGATGCGCAGATGCCCGGCGAGCACATCACGCTCTTTGAGCACCTGCCCGTGGCCGGCGGCTCCTGCGACGGCATCTACGATGCGACCAAGGGCTTCATCATGCGCGGCGGCCGTGAGATGGACAACCACTTCGAGTGCATGTGGGATCTGTTCAAGTCCATCCCGTCGATCGTGAACCCGGGCGAGACGATCTTCTCCGAGTACTACCACCTCAACAAGGAAGACCCGAACTTCTCCCTGTGCCGTGTCACCGAGAAGCAGGGCCAGGACGCCCACACCGACCGTAAGTACGGCCTGACGCCGGGCGCCGCGACCCAGCTGCTCAAGCTGTTCATGGCGACCAACAAGTCCCTCGAGGACAAGACGATCGACGACGTGTTCGACGATGAGTTCTACGCCACGAACTTCTGGACCTACTGGCAGACCATGTTCGCGTTCGAGAAGTGGCACAGCGCCCTCGAGATGAAGCTCTACCTGCAGCGCTACATCCACCACATCGACGGTCTGCCCGACCTGAGCGCGCTGCGCTTCACGCGCTACAACCAGTATGAGTCCATGATCCTCCCGATGTGCAAATACATCACCGATCACGGCGGAAAGGTGCTCTTCGACACCACGGTCACGAACATTGTCTGCGACTGCACCGAGGACAAGAAGGTTGCCAAGAAGATCGAGTACACGCAGGGCGGCGTGGAGAAGGTCATCGAGCTGACCGAGAACGATCTCGTCATCTGCACCAACGGCTGCCAGGGCGACGCGTCCGCTTACGGCGACAACACCCACGCTCCGGTCGTGACGGTCAAGAACGGCGAAGGCCCGTCCGTCGAGATGTGGAAGAAGCTCGCTGCACAGGATCCGGCGTTCGGCCATCCCGAGAAGTTCTTCAAGGACATCAAGGAGACCAGCTGGGAGTCCTGGACGGTCGACACGGCCAACAAGCAGATCCTCGATGCGATCCAGAAGATCTGCAAGCGCGACCCGCTCTCCGGCAAGGTCGTCACCGGCGGCATCGTCACCTGCCGCGACTCGAGCTGGCTCATCAGCTGGACCATCAACCGTCAGGGTCAGTTCCAGGAGCAGCCGAAGGATCACTGCCTGATCTGGGTCTACGGCCTCAACTGCTGGGACGACAAGGGCGACTTCATCAAGAAGAACATGTGCGACTGCACCGGCATCGAGCTGGCGGCAGAGTGGCTGTACCACATCGGCATCCCCGAGGATCAGATCATGGATCTGGCCACGAACGAGTGCAACACCACGCCGTGCATGATGCCTTACGTCACCACGTTCTTTGAGCCCAGAGCCGAGGGCGACCGCCCGAAGGTCGTGCCCGACGGTTCGGTCAACCTTGCATTCGTCGGCCAGTTCGCCGACACCCCGCGCGACACCGTGTTCACCACCGAGTACTCCATCCGCACCGCGATGGAAGCGGTCTACACGCTCTGCAACGTCGACCGCGGCGTGCCCGAGGTCTGGGGCAGCGTGTATGATATCCGCGACCTGCTCTACGCCACCAGCAAGCTGCTCGACGGCAAGAAGCCGCTGGAGTTCCTGCTCCCGTCGGTGCTGCCGCTGCTTGACCTCGTCAAGGAGCCGCTGGTCAACAACGTCGTGGTGGATCTGCTCAAAAAGTATAATATCGTCTGACGTACCACCCGTTAGATGTCGCATCCCCCTTTGCCCCGGCAGCCTCGGCTGCCGGGGCATCTTGCGCAGTGGGTGTGTGGCTGCGGTGTACGGCACTGAGCAGTGGGGGGGAGCTCGAGGGGGCAACGCCCGCCTCGAATGAAATGGCATGAAAGCTCGATTGATCGAGCTTTCCCCGGCAGCGAAAGCTGCCGGGGCATCTTGCGCAGCGGGTGTGTGGCTGCGGTGTGCGGTGACTGAGCGGTGGGGGAGCATGGGAGGGCTACACAGACAGCAAAAAGCCGGTGCCGCAAACAGCGGCACCGGCTTTCGGCGCGTTATGCTTCTATGATGGGAAAGGAGATGGACACCGCAAAGCCCACGCCCCAGTCGGATGCGGCGCTGAGCGTGAGCCCAAGCTCCTTTGCGATCTCGCGCGCGAGGTAGAGCCCCATGCCGGTGGCCTTGCTCTTTTCGTGACCGGAGTCACCGGTGAAGCCCTTTTCAAACACGTACGGCAGATCGCACGCGCGCACGCCCGGCCCGTTGTCCCGGACGGTGAGGACGGTCTCGGCTTCGCTGCACGCGAGCAAAAACGTCAGCACCGGCGCCTCGCGCGCATACTTCACGCTGTTGCTCACAAGCTGGCCGAGCAGAAAACACAGCCCGCGCCGGTCGGTGAACACGGTCTCGTCCGCGAGCTGCTGCTCGATGTGAATGTGCTTTTCCTCCAGCAGCGGGCTGTAATCGTCGAGCACCTCATCGATGCAGCTGCGCAGCGTCAGCCGTTCGAACCGATAGTCACGCCGCGCGCCGCGCAGACGCGCATAGTAGAGCATCTGATCGATGAACGCCTGCATCCGGTTGCGCGCGTAGTCGAGCTTGAAGGCGACCGCCTCCGGCAGCGTGCCGCGCCGGTTGTCGAGCACGAGCGTCAGCAGCGCCAGCGGCGTTTTCACCTCGTGCGCCCAGAGCTCCACGTAGTCCTCGTAGTCGTCCATCTGCGTCTGCAGCTGCACGATGGTCTGCTGCTGCGCGCGCAGCGTCTCGCCGAGCAGGCGCACGCTCTGTGCCTCGCTCGGAGCGAGCAGACGGCACAGCGCCTGTTCATGCGCCGTGTCCGGCGTGTGCAGGAAGGCGGAAAACGCCTGCTCGCGCTTTTTTGCCCGCGCGCAGAGCACGGCGCATACACAGGCAAACAAAAACACCGTCGCCAGCACGATCACGCCGGCAGTGGCGGCGAAGGCCCTTGCGTCCGCCAGCCAAAGCAGCAGCGCCGCGAGCGCGTCCACGCCCAGCAGCAGAACCAGCCACGGCAGGTACTGCCGCAGATAGCTTCCGTTATGCTTCATGGGCCACCTCCAGCCGGTAGCCGACGCCGCGCACGGACACGAGCTGCTGGCGCATGCCGAGGGCGGCCATCGTCTTTTTCAGCCGCGTGAGGTTGACCTGCAGCGCATTTTCGTCGATGAACTCCGTCGTGCCCCAGAGCGCGCGGCTCAGGTCGTCCTTCGTGACGGTCTGCCCGCCGTGCGTCAGCAGCGCCTCGAGCAGCTTGCCCTGATTCGGCGGCAGAACGACGGACCGGTTGTGGATGTAGAGCGTGTAGGTCTGCCGGTCGAGCAGGAAGTCTGCGCCCTCGAGCAGGTTCGGCCGCCCCTCGTAGCGCTTGAGCACGTTTCCGATGCGCGCCAGCAGCCGCTCTCTGCGATAGGGCTTGGTGAGATATTCGTCCGCGCCGAGCTCGAGCGCGTGCACCTCGTCGCGCAGCTGGCTGCGCGAGGTCAGCACGAGCACCGGCAGGGCGCTGCGCCGCTTGATGTCGCGGCAGATCTGAAATCCGCTCACCTCCGGCAGGTTCAGATCCAGCAGCACCAGATCGGGGGCGAGCGTGAGCAGCTGTCCGGTCACGTCGGAAAAGTCCGTGATCTCCGTGACGGTGTAGCCCGCACGGCGCAGCATATCCGCAAGCTCCTCGCGCATGAGCGCCTCATCTTCCACGACGGCGATGTGCTTCATCGCACCGCCCCCTTTCTGCGTTATTCTTCGCGTTCCGGCGCCATCAGGGTCAGCAGATACCGGCTGCTGGAGCGCTTGACGGCCGCCATGTAGATCCATTCTACCACACACAGCAGCAAAATCATAGCACCGGCGGTGATCATCAGCTCTGTCATGCCGTGCTGCGCCTGTGCGGTGAGCATACCGGTGAAGAGCGCGCGCACGCCGAACACACTGCTGACCGCCGCCACGCCGACCGGCAGACCGAAGTACCAGTTGATCTGCGCCTTTGCCGCGCGGCAGAGCGTGTCGTGCTCTGCGCCGAGGCGCACGAGCGTCCGGTAGCGGCGCGCGGCCTTCTGCTGCCCCATGAGAAACTGCACGCCGATGACGGTGTTGGCCACGACGAGGAAAATGATCGCCAGATAAATGGTCAGGTAGCTTGCCGCGACGATGTAAAACAGCTCCCGGCCGAGGTTTTGCAGGTAGCTCTCGTATTCCAGCCCGAGCGGATCGAGCCGCCCGTTCATGTCCGCAATGGCGAGCATGAGGCTCTTGCCCTCCGTCGCGGACGGGGCGAGCACAGCGTCGAGATAGACGTCATAGTCGCCCTGCGTGTAGTGGTCAAACGCGGCGTCCGGCACGATGAGCGCGAACGACATCGTGATTGAGCGGTCGGTCACGACGCTCACCGACTGCACCTGCCCCGTGAGCGTGAACGGCGCGCCGTCGATCGTGACGGCAGCGCCGTCCGCGATCAGGCGGTCGAGCAGCGCCGTGTTTTCTGCCGACGATACATCGCTGTCGCAGTAGACGGCGGCCTCGTCGGGTGCAAGCGTCAGCTCCGGCAGACCGGCCGCGTCCAGCAGCCGGTTATAGCTGCCGAGCGCGATGAGGTGCGGATAGCTCGCGGTCTCGAGCAGGTACTGCAGCTGCTGCCGCTTGTCGGAGGCGGGAAGGGCGTCGACGGTGCGCTGCAGGGCGGGAAATTTCACGGCGTTCTGGTAGTCCGTGCTCGTGCGCACGCGGCCGATGCGCATCTCAAAGAGGTCGGAAAACGCATCGTCGAGCCCGCCTGCGGCAAGCGTCCGGCGGAGGTCGTCCGCACTCTGGCCGTCGGAGCGGAACGTGTAGTCGAGCGTGTGCGTCTCGGCTCTGGATGAGCGCGCGGTCGCAACGCCCGCGCCGAAGCAGCACAGCGCAGCGAGGATGAGCAGGGAGCTGATCGCCAGCGTCCCCGAGCGGTGGATGACCGTCTCCTCGACCTGGCGGAAGTTGAACACCCGCAGCCTGCCTGCGCCGCCGCGCCGGGCGAGCCGGTCGATGCCGAAGCGCAGCCCGTAAAACAGCAGCAGCGTGCCCGACAGACCGAGCGCAAGCGTGCCCGCCATATAGCGCAGACTGCTCCACGCGTACCCGCGGATGGCGAACGTGTACGCTCCGGCGAGCAGCGCCGCGCCCAGCACGAGCGCCGCGGCGTAGACGGCGGCGGGACGCTGCCGCTTCGTGCCCTCCGGTGTCTCGGTGAGCAGCGCGCCGATCTCCTCACGCACGATCTTCCCGCTGAGGATGAGTGAGGCCAGCAGCTTGATCGCAAGAAAGCCCACGGCCGTCCAGACGATGGCGGGCAGCGACAGCGTGAAGCGATGCCCCACGATGCCGAGCCCGACGAGCCGCGCCGTGACGAGACTGATGAGCTCCGAGATCAGCACCGCTGCCGGCAGACCGATGGCCAGCGCGATGACGCTGCTGCGCAGATCCTCCGCCAGCAGCATGCCGAAGAGCGTGCGCCGCTGCATGCCGAGCATGAGGTAAACGCCGAATTCGTGCCGCCGCCGCGCGAGCTGAAAGCGGTTGGCGTAATAAACGAGGAAAAACAGGATGCACAGCGTCATGGTGTACAGCGCCGGGACGAGCGTCAGCAGCCGGTTCACGGCGTCGCTCTCCATCGTTTTGAGAAACACGATCACATCCTGATGCGACAGGGAGAGAATGATGTAAAACGCGATGATCGCAATGAGCAGGGAGGCGAAAAACAGCCCGTTTTCCCGGCGGCTGCGGCGGCTGTTGCGCTTGACGAGTTCAGAGAACATTGGCACTGCCTCCTCCGAGCTGCGCCATCACGGACAGGATGCGCCCGTAAAATGCCTGCTGCGTCTCGTCCGGCACGTCGCGCCGCAGCTCGTGAAAGAGCACACCGTCCTGAATGAAGAGAATGCGCCTGCAGTAGCTTGCGGCGTTGCAGTCGTGCGTGACCATGAGGATGGTCGCACCGGCGTCCGTGTTCAGCCCGGAGAGCTTTTCCATGAGCGCGCGTGCGTTTTTCGAGTCGAGCGCGCCGGTCGGCTCGTCGGCCAGCACGATCTCGGGGTCGAGGATGAGCGCGCGCGCCGCCGCGATGCGCTGCTTCTGCCCGCCGGACATCTGCGCCGGAAACTTGTCGAGCACGTCCGTCACCTCGAGGTAGTCGGCGAGCTTTTGCAGCCGCTCCCGGCTCTCGGCCTCAGACACGCCGTGCAGCGACAGCGGCAGGAGGATATTTTCGCGGCCGGTGAGGTTGTCGATGAGCTCAAAGTTCTGAAACAGGTAGCCGATCTCTTTGCCGCGGTAGTCGGCCAGCGCCTTGCCGTGCAGCGTCGTGACGCACTTGCCGTGCAGCGCGACGGCGCCGGCGGTCGGCGCGATGACGGTCGCGATGCAGTTGAGCAGCGTCGATTTGCCCGAGCCGCTGCTGCCCATGATGCCGAGAAACTCACCCGGCATGACCTGAAACGAGATGCCGTCGAGCGCGCGGGTCAGATTCGGCTCCTTGCCGTAATATTTCTTCAGGGCTGCAATTTCGAGAATGGGGTCCATTGCACATACCTCCTTTGGATTCTGATGCCATGGTACAACACCCGGCACGAAAAATCCACTTACAGTATCTGAAAGGTTTTGTAAAAGCGCGCGGACGCGAAAATGCCGCAGGCAGCTGACTGCCTGCGGCATTTGGCTTCTTTTCAGAGGGTCACAGCGTGTTCTCGCCGGTCTCGAGACCGATGACCTCGTCCACCGGCAGCGAGAGAATGATGCCGTGCGCATCCGTGCGCAGGCCGCAGGCGTCGCTGATGGCGTTCATGACGGCGGCCTTCTTTTCACGCGGCGTGACGATGATGACGAACTCCTCTTCCTCCTGCATGGAGATGCCGAGCTTGCGGCTGATGCGCTCGGAGTTCTGGCGGCGTCCCTTGAGGATCGTGCCGCCCATGGCGCCCGCGCTTCTTGCGGCGTCGATGGCGTCGCTGCTGTAGCCGTTGCTGAGCGCGACCCAGATGGCGGCGTAACCCGCGCCGGTTTGCATATCGGACATATCGCTACACACCCTTTCTTCGATCTTCTGTTCTATGGTCTCGCGCAGCTGGTCGTTCATCAGCTGGAGCATCGGCCGCTGCAGCCCCGTGATCGGGATCGTCAGCACGATGCCGCCGCCGCGCTTGTTGAGCGGAATGCGCTGCTGCAGCGCGTCAAGCAGGTCGCGCACAAGAAACTTCGGCAGCAGCCCGATCGTGAGCAGGCGGCTGCTGCCGCTCAGCCCGAAGATGTCAAGCATTTCCGACGGCGCCGTGCCGTGCCCCTGACACTGGTAGTAGATCGGGATGCGGAAATTCTGAAACGTCTGCTCGAGCTTGCGGCGGTATTCGTGGTTGGTGATGATGAGCACCATGCGCGGTGCGAGTCGGTTTTCGGAATGTATCATATCTCTTCGTCCTCCAGGTCGATGACACCGTCATCGGGCAGCAGGTCAGCTTTGTTCTCCGCCACGGCTTTGGCTCTATGTACGTAAATGACGCCCATGATCTGAATGGCGACCGGCGGCGCGAGCGCGACGAGCGCCACCACGCCGAAGGCGTCCGTGACGACGTTGCCGCCGAGCGCGGTGCACGCGCCCATAGCCAGCGGCAGCAGGAAGGTGGAGGTCATGGGCCCGCTCGCCACGCCGCCGGAGTCGAAGGCGATGCCCACGAACACGGACGGCACATAGCGCGCGAGGATGAGCGCGAGCGCGTAGCCCGGCACGAGGATCCAGTAGATGCTGATGCCGGTCAGCACACGCACCATTGACAGCATCACCGCGCAGGCCACGCCGATGGACAGCGCCGTGTTCATCATGCCCTGCGACACCGTGCCGCCGGTGACATCCTCGACCTGCTTGTTGAGCACCTGTACGGCGGGCTCCGCCTTGACGATGTAGTAGCCGATGAGCGCGCCGATCGGGATGAGCACCCAGCGGTATGTGCTGTCCGCCAGACCCGAGCCGAGCAGGTTGCCCACGGGCGTGAAGCCGATGTTCACGCCGGTCAGAAACAGGATCAGGCCGATGACGGTGTACAGAAAGCCGACGCCGGTGCGCAGCAGCTGCCGCCGGCGGTAGTGGTGCGTCAGCAGCTGGAACAGCACGAACACCGCTATGATCGGCAGGATGCTCAGCAGCACTTCTTTCGCGTAGTCCGGCAGGCCGATGGCGAACTGACGCACCACGTCGCGCGTCGTGACGACCGGCGCGATCTCCACGGCGGAGTAGATCGCATCGCTCGGGTGGTAGAAGATGCCGAGCAGTAGCACCATCAGGATCGGCCCGATGCTGCACAGCGCGACCAGACCGAAGCTGTCGTCATCGTGCCCCTGCGCGGTGCGCAGTGCCGACACGCCGACGCCCAGCGCCATGATAAACGGCACGGTGATCGGCCCCGTCGTGACGCCGCCGGCGTCAAACGCGACGGCGAGAAAATCCTTTGGGGAAAACAGTGTCAGCAAAAACAGCAGCGCGTACGCGATCAGCAGGCACTTTGCCAGCGACGCGCGATAGAAGATGCGCAGCACGGCCAGCGCCAGAAAGACGCCCACGCCGACGGCGACCGTCCAGATCAGGACGTTGTTGGGGATGGACGCGACCTGATTTGCCAGCACCTGCAGATCCGGCTCTGCGATGGTGATGATCGTACCGAGTGCGAACGACACGAGCACGACCAGAATGACCTTTTCATGCTTTGCCAGCGTCTTGCCGACGCCCTCGCCGAGCGGGGTCATGGACATTTCGGCGCCGAGCTGGAAAAAACCCATGCCGAAGATCAGCAGCACGGCGCCGGTCAGAAACAGCGCCAGCGTGCCGATCTCCATCGGGACGAGCGTGACGCTCAGCACCAGCACGATCAGCGTGATCGGCAGGACGCTGGACAGAGATTCCTTTACTTTTTCTTTGAGCTTTTCATTCATACGGTTGTGGGGGTCCTCCTTTCGCGGGGTGATTCAGGATCGCTGCACGACCGCATTGCAGTCAGTCAGTTGCGGTTGACGATCGCCATGAACTCCTCACCGGTGATGGTCTCCTTCTCATAGAGATACTTGGCCAGCTCGTCGAGCTTGGCGCGGTTTTCCGTGAGGATGCCGACGGCCTTGGCGTGCTGCTGTTTCACGAGCGCGACGACCTGATGGTCGATCCGCGTCTGTGTTTCGGCCGAGCAGGCGAGGGAGGTGTCGCCGCCGAGGTACTGGTTCGTGACCGTCTCAAGCGCGACCATGTCGAACTCCTCGCTCATGCCGTAGCGCGTGATCATGCCGCGGGCGAGCTTCGTCGCCTGCTCAATGTCGTTGGACGCGCCGGTGGAGACGACGCCGAAGCGCACCTCCTCGGCGGCGCGGCCGCCGGTGAGCGTGGCGATCTTGTTTTCCAGCTCCTCTTTCGTCAGGAGATAGTGGTTGCCCTCCTCTACCTGCATCGTGTAGCCGAGCGCGCCGGATGTGCGCGGGATGATGGTGATCTTCTGCACGGGGGCGGAGTGCGTCTGCAATGCGGCGACGAGCGCGTGGCCGATCTCGTGATAGGCCACCGTCCACTTCTCCTTGTCGGTGAGGATGGCGTTTTTCTTCTGATAGCCCGCGATGACGACCTCGATGCTCTCCTCAAGGTCGGACTGCGTGGCAAAGCGCCGGCCGTCGCGCACGGCGCGCAGCGCAGCCTCGTTGACGATGTTGGCGAGCTCCGCGCCGGATGCGCCGGAGGCCATGCGCGCGATCTGGCCAAAGTCCACGTCCTCGGCGACCCTGATCTTGCGGGCGTGCACCCTGAGGATCTCCTCTCGGCCCTTGAGGTCGGGCAGCTCCACAGGCACGCGCCGGTCAAAGCGGCCGGGCCGCGTGAGCGCGGGGTCGAGCGATTCGGGGCGGTTCGTGGCGGCGAGGATGATGACGCCGTTGTTGCCCTCGAAACCGTCCATCTCGGTCAGCAGCTGGTTGAGCGTCTGCTCGCGCTCGTCGTTGCCGCCGAGCTGCCCGTCGCGCTTTTTGCCGATGGCGTCGATCTCGTCGATGAACACGATGCAGGGCGCCTTCTCCTTGGCCTGCCGGAACAGGTCGCGTACCTTCGACGCGCCCATGCCGACGAACATCTCCACAAATTCCGAGCCGGAGATGGAGAAAAACGGCACGTTTGCCTCGCCGGCGACGGCCTTGGCCAGCATCGTCTTGCCGGTTCCCGGAGGGCCGACGAGCAGGATGCCCTTGGGCATGGACGCGCCGATCTCCTGATACTTCGACGGGTCGTGCAGGTAGTCGACGATCTCGGTCAGGTTCTCCTTGGCCTCGTCCTCACCGGCGACGTCGGAGAACTTGATGCCCTCGGCGGACTTGACATAGACCTTTGCGTTCGAGCCGCCGAGCCCGAACATCATGGAGTTCGGCCCGCCGGCCTTGTTCGTCATGCGCTTGAGCATGAACTGGCCGAGGGCAACAAAACCCACGATCGGCAGCAGCCACGTCAGCAGAAATGACAGAAACGGCGACATCTGCTCGACGATCTCGCTCGAGAACTCCGCGCCGGAGTCCTTCAGGCGGTAGATCAGGTCGGGATCGTCCATCAGGCCGGTCTTGTATACCTGCGTGTCGTCTTTGTTCGTGAAGAGGATCTGGTTGTCCTGCACCTCCACGCGGCCGATCTCCTTGTTTTCCGTCATGGTCATGAACGTGCCGTAGTCGACTTCCTTGATCTGCCGCTGGCTCAGCCACGGCACGGCGAGGAAGTTGATGAGCAGCAGCACGAGCAGCGCCATGGCGTAGTAATACAGCATCGGCTTTTTCGGGCTTTTTACTTCATTCATGCGTATGCTTCCTTTGTTCAAAATATATGTGTACTGCGTGTGCGTTTTCCGGACTCGTGTAACGTAACTTTAGTTTACCACAACCGGAAACGCCTGTCCAGTGAATAAACTGTGTACAGCGTGTACAAAAAAACCCCGATACGCCGGAAAAGAGACAACGAAACCGGAACCTGTGCAGCAAATGTTACGGAAGAAAGCACCCCGCGCCTGTATGATAGTTTTATAACAAAAACCTTTCCGAACCGACGGATGGAGGGATCACGCGATGGAGATGCTTCTTTACCAGAGCACGCAGTTTCACGACGTAAAAAAGATCCTGGACCGCGCGCACGGCTTTGCGGGCCTTTTGACGGCCGGCGGCATCGAGGCGTCGCAGCTGGACGTGCCCTTCGTCTGCGACCAGAAGGTGCTCTCACGCTATGACGATGCGTGCAGCGATGTCCGCCGGATCCTTGCCGTGCAGCTTGGCCTCGAACTGCCGAAGGGGTTTTCCATTCCGCTGGAGGCCGAGGATCTGGCGGCCTTTTTCTCGCAGCAGTGCTCCATGCGGCAGATGCAGGACTACCTCGCGCAAAAGCGCCGGCAGACGCAGGCGGACATTGCCGCGTGGCTGCGTGACCGCCCGTGGGACACGCATCCGGTCACGGCGGCGCAGGCCGCGGCGCAGAACTTTGTCTTTGACGCAGCGACCGGCCGCATCGGCACGGACGGGTGCTTCAACGCCGGCACAGTGCTCGAGCTGCCGTCGTCGGTCGACGGGGTGCGCGTGCGCACGCTCGCTGCCTATGCCATGGTGTCGTATACCTATCTGGACACGCTTGTCATTCCGGACAGTGTCGAGACGATCGAGCCGTATGCGTTTTATGATAAGGTGCACCTGCGCAGGGTCAACCTCCCGCAGGGACTCACCGTTATTCCGGAGGGCGTGTTCTCGCGCTGCATCGGCCTGACGGGCATCGTCATCCCGGACAGCGTGCGCGAGATCCACGACGAGGCGTTTTACCAGTGCAGCAATCTGGACACGGTCGTCATACCGGACGGCGTGGAGCGCATCGGCCGCTGCGCGTTTTTGAACGTGCGGCGCGTCATCTACCACGGCGGCGCGAAGGGCTTCCCATGGGGCGCCGTGCGCGGCAACTGAGAAAGGCGGAATGGGATATGCATACGCTGCAATATGAGACCGCCGTCTGCGGCGGCAGCAATCTGAAAGCCCCGATGAAGCTCGACCTCCTGCGCTCGCTCTGCGCGCAGGAGCGCCGCGCGTGGCCGGAGGTCGTGCTCTGCCGGGTCGAGGGCGAGGCGCTGCCCGTGTGCTGCCTGAGCGAGGCGGCAGCGGGCGACCTGTTCTCGCGCGTGGGCGTCGTGTCCGCGCCGTCGGAGACGCTCACGGCGCTGCTGCGCACCGCACCCGTGCGGGCGCGGATCACGGCGCTGTGTGATTCCGCGGGCGAGCCGTGCGACGGTGACGCGCCGGATGTGTGGGGCTTTCTCGCCGAATATCGCTGCGGCGACGCGCTCAGCGCTGCGGTGCGCGCGGCGATCGACGGCGCGGCGGCGCGCGGCTGTGCGAGCGCGGAGGCGCTGACCGCGCGCGCCGAGTACCTGCTCGAGCAGGCTGTGCCGGAGGCGATCATCCTGCGCGTGTTCGCCGGGATGTTTTCCCTGCCGGAGTATCCCGAGATGGTGCCCGACCCGCAGGTGCGCTATGTGCAGGCCGACAGCTTCGGGGCGCTCACGCGCGCGCTGGCCTACCGCCTGTCGGGACTGCATCTGCGGCTGGTCGGCAGCAAGGGCTGCGGCAAAAACACGCTCATCCAGACGGTGGACTGGCTGCTCAACGTGCCGCAGTACCGGATGCAGGGTAACGCCGAGCTCGACAAGCTCGACCTGCTCGGCGGGCCGACGATCGAAAACGGCACCATGCGCTATCGCCTGAGCGATATGCTGCGCTATCTGGCCGCGGGCGCGGACGTCGTGCTCGACGAGGGCAACACCATCAAGCCCGAATGCGCCGACGTGCTCCACTCGCTGACCGATGCCGCGCGCCAGATCCAGGTGCCCGGCTACGGTCTTGTGCAGATGCACCCGCACTCGGCGTTCACGATCACGATGAACGAGGACTACGCCGGTACGAACTTCATGAACGAGGCGACGATCGACCGCTTTACTCCTATCCACATCGCAGAGCCGGAGAGCATCGCGGACGTGCTGCGCCGCGTCGTGCCCGAGGCGAGCGGCGCGAGCCTGAACGTCTGCGACTATGTCTACTGCGCCATCCGCGACCGCATCCGCAGCGCCGGCGGCCTTGAGCCGGACGCGATGACGATCCGCGGCTTTATCGACGCCCTGCGCGCGGAGCCGCTGCTCGGCCTGCGCTGGGGCTTGCTGGACAACGTGGCCTCCAAGCCGCAGGACGCCTACACCCGCCTGCAGCTGACGGAGCTCATCGAGAGCATGGTGCCGCAGGATGGACGGGTTTGACGCTGCGCTGGCGCGCTATCGGGCGTTTCTGGCGACGGAACCCGTCGCGCCGCTGCTCCGGCGCAGCGGCGCGCTGCTCGTGCCGGACAACATCCGCATCGACACGGTCACGCCGGACGACAGCCTGCGCTGCACGACGGACGGCACGGCCGTCACCGTCGGCGGGGCGGCATATCTGCTGCGCGCGGATTTTGACGCCCGCCACTGGACGGCTGCGCTGCGCGTGCTGCTCGCGCGCGAGCTGCAGCACGACGGCAGCTCCGACCGCGAAGTGTGCGCGGCGGTGTGCGCGTTTTCCGGCGCGTATTTTCACGAGCACTGCGCCCTCTCGCCGGAGCTCGGTGCGCTGCTCGGCCACCGGATCCTGAACATTCTGGAGCAGGCGCGCACGGACAACATCCTCTGCCGCCGCTTTCCCGGCTACCTGCCGCTGCTGCGCTTCGTGTGCTATGCGCAGCTCGACGCCGCCGCGCCCGGCAGCGCGCTCGAGGCGCTGCTCGACGAGCTGGAGGCGTTCGCGCTCACGGGCATCCCGTGCCGGACGCCGGCACTGCAGATCGTGTGCGCGGAGGTCGAGGCGGCGATCCTCGCGCCCTCTGCCGCCGCGTGCGCACAGCACTGCCGCCGGACGCTCACGGCGCTCGCGCCGGAACTGGCGCGCCTGTGCCGCGCGGCGGATAAGGATGCCTTTGCGCGCATCGCATCGCAGTGCGTGGACTATGCCTTCAGCGAGGCCGAGCGCGCGGAGGCGCTCGGCGACGGCTGCGACAGCAGCCTCCGCCTGCGCAGTGAGGCGCAGGATGCCGGACGCGGCGGTCCGTCCGCCGACGGGCAGGACACGGAGCTGGACAAGGGTGACAGCGCGGCCGGCGGCAGCGGGGATAATTCCGAACGCCACGGCGATATGAGCGGCAGCCTCGCAAGTCAGGAGGTCAGGCCGAGCGGCTCTGCCGGCACGAACGGCAGGGAGGACCGCGGCCGCTCGTCGAGCGTCGGCCGCAGCGGCAACCACGGGCAGAGCGGAGCGACCGCCACCACGTCGGACAGCGTGTCCGCCGCACAGAAGGCGGCCTCCGGCGGGCCGGAGAGCCTGCGCGAGGTGCTCGGCACGGGCTGGAGCGCGCACCGCGGCTTTGCGCTCAGCGCAGTCGAACTGGACGCCATGCTCTCGATCGCCGCGCAGGAGCTCGCGCGCGAGCGGGAGATCGGGCGGCGGCTCAGCGTTGCCGCGCCGCGCGCCGCGCGCCTGGATGCAGGCGAGCGGCAGGAGCTCGCCGCGCGCTACGCCGGTCTGACCTTCACCGAGACATACATCACGCCGGCCGGCGGGCGGCTGCCGCCGGAGCTTTCCGAACGCGCCAAGGCGCTGCACTACCGGCTCGACAAGCTCCTGCGTCAGCAGCGCGAGCGCAGTGCAGGCCAGCGCACCGGCGCACTCTCGCAGCGCGAGCTGTGGAAGATCCCGCTCGACGCCAGGGACGTGTTCCGCCGCAAGGCGCCGCCGTCGCAGCGCGAGACGGCGTTTTACCTGCTCATCGACCGCAGCGGCAGCATGGGCTCCGGCGTCGGCGGCGGGAAGTCCAAGCTCTTCACGGCGCTGGCCACGGCCGCGATCCTTGAGGAGGCGCTCAAGGGCATCGCCTATACGAAGATCGTCGCCTTCGACGGCGGCACGAACGCCGTGGAGCACTGTGTCATCAAGGATTTTGACCAGAAAGAGATTGGCAGCCGCTGCATCGACGCCATGACGCGCATCGCCGCCGGAAACGGCAACAAGGACGGCTATTCCATACGCGCCGCGGCGCTCGATCTCGCCAAGCGCACCGAGCGCCGCAAGATCCTCGTGGTGCTCTCCGACGGCCTGCCGTCCGGCTATTTCAGCGAGGCGGAGGCGATCGACGACGTGCGCACTGCCGTGCAGGCGGCGCGCCGCCGCGGGCTGCTCGTGATCCCGATCATCTACACCGCGCGCACGGACGAGAACGTGGACGCCTACCGCCGGATGTATGAAAAGAGCATCCTCTTTGCCGATTCCGTGGGCATGCTCGGCGAGTTTGAGCGCCTGCTCATGAAGCTCGTGCGCTGAGCGACGGACAGGCGCGGCAGATAAAAATGAAGCACCCCGACGATATTTGCTATCGTCGGGGTGCTTGGCCGTCTGCGCCACATGAAAACACAGACCGGACCGGGGAAGGAGTGTGGATGGGGGGATGAAAGGGGGATGAAAGGGAATCATGGATGGAAGGGTACGCGCAGTGTATAGGAAAGATTCATGTGTGGGTGTGATTGGCTGATGCTTTGCGCGGCATGGAAACCAACCGTGCGCACGCTCAAGCGGCGCGCTCCTGCACGGTGGTGCTCCACAGGGCGGATACCCTGTGGAGCGAGTGGGGGGAGACGGGAAGAAGAAAATGACTTAGATAAGATTCTTTTCCTTCAGGTCAGCGATCTTGGCGTCATCATAGCCGAGCAGCTCCTTGAGGATCGTGTTCGTGTCCTGACCGAGGCTCGGGGCGCCGCGCCAGACCTGACCCGGGGTGCCGGACATTTTGGGGACGATGCCGAATGCGGTGACTTCCTTGCCGAGCGTCTGATCCTCGTACTTGATGAAGTCGTTGCGCTTCTGGTAATGCTCGTTTGCGAGGCAGTCCTTTGCACCCATGACACGGCTGCACGGGACCTTGAACTGCGCCATCGCGTCCTCGATCTCCTGCGCGGTGCGGGCTGCGCACCATTCGATGGTCTTTGCGTCGAGCTCTCTGCCCTTTTCGGAGGCGACGGCCTCGATGCCGGAGGAGCAATCCTTGAAGTTGAAGTACTCAAGGTCAAGACCCATTGCCTGAATGGCTCTCTTGTAGACGCCGGGGCCGAACGCACCGAGCGCGACATCGTAGCCGTCCTTGGACTTGAACAGGCCGTAGGGCTGGAAGGCCGCGGACTTGTTGCCGGAGCGGGTGTTCTCGCGGCCGGCCATGGTGTAGGAGGTGTACAGGTCGCAGCAGTAGCTTGCCTGAACCTCGAACTGCGCGATGTCAACGATCTGGCCGTCGCCGCCCTTGAGGACGTTGATGTACGCAGCCAGAACCGCAAACACGGCGGCGTATGCGGAGGTGAAGTCGTTGAGCCAGGGCTTGCCGACGACGGGATCGCCGCCCTTTTCGCCGTTGAGGCCCATCCAGCCGGAGAACGCCTGACCGATCATGTCGTAGGACGCGCGGTCGCAGTACTCGGGCAGGCCGCCGAATCTCGGGTTGCCGTAGCCGCTGATGTGGGCGATGATGAGCTTGGGGTTGACCTCGAGCAGCTCCTCGTCACGGATGCCAAGCTTTTCGAGCCAGACCATGTTCTCCATGAACACGTCCGCTTCCTTGATCAGGCCGAAGAACAGCTCCTTGACCTCGGGGTGCTTCAGGTTCAGCTCAAGGGAAAGCGAGAGCTTGTTGCGGCCGTCCTGTGCCCAGGAGGTGCTGACGGTCTTGCCATCCTCTTTTGCAAAAGGAGCGAGGACACGGAGCGTGTCGCCGACGCCGGGACGCTCGATGTGGATGACCTCTGCGCCGAAGTCGGCAAGCAGTGTCGCCGCGTAAGGCATTGCGATCAGAGAGCCGGAATCGATCACGCGCATGCCTGCAAAAGGACCGTACTGGGGGATGATCTGTTTACGTTCGCTCATTTGAATGATCTCCTTTTGTAATAATATTTTTTTTAACAAAATAGTCTCGTGATATGCTGCGGCCGCCGGGGGTGCGGTGACCGCAGCGTGTGCCTGTTATGCTCTGCGGTTTTTGATCTCTGCGATGACGGCGGGCAGGACGGCCTTGAAGTCGGCCACTGCGCCGTAGTGGGAGATGTCAAAGATCGGAGAGGCTGCGTTGTGGTTGATGCTGACGATGCACTTGGCGTTCTGCATGCCGACCTGATACTGCACGGAGCCGGAGATGGCGACGTTGATGATCATGTCGGGCTTGACGGCGGTGCCGGACTGGCCGATCTGAGCGTCGTGCGGCAAAAATCCATTGTCGACCAGGGGACGGGAGGCGGCGAGCTGACCGCCGAGCAGGTCTGCAAGCTCCTTGAGCAGCGCGAGCTCCGACTCGTTCTTTACGCCTCTGCCGCCGGCGACGAGAACGCCTGCGTGATCGATGGGCACGCCGGTGACGACCTTCGGCTCGACATTCAGCACCTCGTAGCACGACTCCTTGTCGACCGTGACGTGCTCCGTGATGACCTCGCCCGTGCGGCTCTCGTCCGGCTCCAGAGGCGTGAAGATCTTCGGACGGACGGTCACCATCTGCGGCCTGCACTCGAGAATGACGATGTGCGCAAGGATGCTGCCGCCGTATGCGGGCGTGGTCTGATAGAACACGTCATCTTCGTCGTAGCCGAGGTCGATGGCGTCGGCGGTGAGGCCGGTCTTGAGGGAGATCATCATGCGCGGCGCAAAATCGCGGCCGAGGCTGGTCGCCGGATACATGATGATCGAGGGCTTGTACTTCTCCGCAAGCTCAGTGAGCGCCTGCTGATAGGGCCTTGCGCTGTAGGATGCAAGGTTTTCGTGCTCTGCGACGATGACCTGATCGGCGCCGCCGGCGATGAGACCGGCTGCCAGATGCGCGACCTTGCTGCCGAGGAGGACGGCGGTGATCGCTTCCCCGTTATGTGCCTTGAGCTCCTGCGCCTTTGCGAGCAGCTCGTAGGTCACGGGGTTGAGCGTTCCGTTCTGCTGTTCGGCAAACACCCATATGCCTTTGTAATCTTCCTTAGCCATTTGCCAAACCTCCTCAGACCAGATGCTCTGCTTCGAGCATGTCAACGAATTTTGCCGCGATCTCTTCGGCGCTGCCCGCAAAGTAGGTGGTGTCGGTATTGCGCTTGGGCGGCTCGAACACGACCTTGGTCGACGACGGGGAGCCGGGGATGCCGGTCTGCGCCGTGTCTGCGCCGAGATCCTGCGCGTTCCAGACGGCACGGGGCTTTTTGAGCGCCTTCATAATGTTGATCGGCGTGGGGTAACGGGGCGTGTTGATCTCCGCCGTCACCGTCACAAGTGCCGGGAGCTTTGCGCGCACCCGCTCGGTGCTGTCCTCAAGCACGCGGTCGCAGTAGACCCAGCCGTCTTTCACATCGATGCTCGATGCAAGGGTCACCTGCGGGATGCCAAGAAAGGCCGCGGTCGCCGGACCTGTCTGGGCGGTGTCGCCGTCAACGGCGTGGCGGCCGAACAGCAGCAGGTCGTAGTCGCCGATCTTCTCGGCGCCCTTGGCAAGGGTGTAAGCGGTGGCGAGGGTGTCTGCGCCGCCGAAGGCACGGTCGGACAGCAGGTATGCCTCGTCGCAGCCGAGCGCGAGCGCCTTTTTGAGCACGTCCTCTGCCTGAGGGGGACCCATGCTGATCGCAACGACGGTTGCGCCGTACTTTTCCTTGAGCTGGATGGCGGCCTCGACCGCGTTTGCGTCGAGGGGGTTGATCATGCTGGCAACGCCGTCACGCTTGAGATTGCCGCGCTCGTCAAGCTTGACATCGTCCGTGTCGGGTACCTGTTTTACGAAGACAAGTATTTTCATCTTTATCTCTCCAATTGCTCTGTTTGCTCTGCGCTGTGTACCGGGTCATCCAAGGACGGAGCCGCTGATGACCATACGCTGGATCTCACTCGTGCCCTCGCCGATCTCGAGCAGCTTCGCGTCGCGGTACAGACGCTCGACATGGAACTCTGCGCTGTAGCCGTTGCCGCCGAGCACCTGAATGCACTCGTCGCAGATCTCCTTGCACCATTTGGAGCTCATGAGCTTGAGCATCGCCGCCTCTGCCGAGTGACGCTGGCCGTTCGCCTTCATTTCGGCGGTATCCCAGACCATCAGATCCATTGCGCGGACCTTTGCCGCCATGTCGGCAAATTTGAAGGAAATGCCCTGATATGCCTTGATGGGCTTGCCGAAGGTGGTGCGCTCGTTGGCATATGCCTTGGCGATCTCCATCGCGTGCTGGGAGAGGCCGGAAGCAATGGAGCCGATGGAGATGCGGGCACCGTCGAGCGCCATCATGGCAACCTTGAAGCCCAGACCCTCTCTGCCGACGCGGTCGCACTCGGGGATGCGGATGTTGTCAAAGCTCAGCTCGCAGGTGGCAGAGCCTCTCATGCCCATTTTGTGCTCGAACTTGCCGATGGTCAGACCCTCTGCATCCTTGGGGACGATGAAAACGGAGATGCCCCTTGCGCCTGCTTCGGGATCGGTCTTGGCCATGATGAGATAGTAGTCAGCGACACCGGAGTTCGTGATCCATGCCTTGCCGCCGTTGAGGATATACGAGCCGTCGTCCTGCTTTGCGGCGATGGACTTGATGCCCGCTGCGTCCGAGCCCGCGGAGGCTTCGGTCAGGCCGAAGGCAAAGACCTTGCCCTCGGCTGCGAGGGGGAGGTACTTCTGCTTCTGCTCGTCACTGCCGTGAACGAGGATCATGTCGGAGGCCAGCCAGTTCGCGTCGAGATAAAGCGCGATGCTCGCACTGCCCTTTGCAAGCTCGTTGACAACGATCTGGGAGGTGATGGCGTCGCCGCCGCCGCCGCCGTACTGCTCGGGGATGTGGATGCCCATCAGGCCGGTCTCGACGAGCTTGGAGTAGATCTGCTGGTAGATCTCCATGTTGAACGAGAAGGTCTCGTCCATTGCCTTGTCATAGGGGGCGACTTCGTTCTTGGTGAATTCCCGGACCATGTCTCTGATCATGATCTGCTCTTCTGTGAATTTGTACATTGTGCATTCCTCCGTTAAGAAAGTGTTCGTTCCTGCTTGCTTCCGAGTGTTGTACAACAGATTGCGACTGTTAACTGTTTCGTGCTCGTTCTGTAGTACTACAGACTTGAGCTGTTTTTCGAAGCTTGGCTTTGCTATTGGGTTTCCATGTGAACAATTTAACATCAAAAATACAGCGCGTCAACAGTTTTTAGCGAACTTGCTTGCTTTTTGGCGCTTGCAACAAAGTGTGTTTCACGACAATAACAGTATGCACCGGTTTTTGTATAACAGTTACACGGTCGGCGGCGCGTTTTCGCTTCCGGATCCCAAAATTGTTATACAACACTTCGACAATCTTTTGTCATTCATCATTTTTCTTGTATTTCTTCTCCGCAGAATGTATAATCAGTATCACTTAGTGATACAGTTTGCTTGGGGTGAGTACCATTTCCATTAAAAATGATATCGTTTTGTCGCGCATCGAGGCGACAGAACCGGGAACGAAAATCTCTGTAAGGGGCCTTGCCTCCGAACTCGATGTCAGTGAGGGGACGGTCTATAAGGCCATAAAGGAGGCCGAGCAGCGCGGCCTTGTCATCACAAAGCCGAAATCCGGCACGTTCCGTATAGAGTCTGACGCCGGCGCGGACAGCTGCGCCGTGACGCTTTCCGAGCTCGTGTCGGCGCTCGGGGTGAGCTGCGCGGCGGGCAGAAAATCGCTTGGCTGTACCATTGATAATATCGTGATCTGCGACAGCGATGAGGCGCAGCTTCTCAGCCGCCTGGAATATGCGGAGCCGAGCCGCACGCTGTGCATCGTCGGCAAGCGCCCCGATTTCCAGACCCTGATCATACAGTCCCGTGCGCATATGCTGATCACCGGCGGCGGCCGCCCGAGCGATTATCACATCGTTAAGGCTGAAAAAAACGGCGTCTGCATCCTCACGGCGCTGCAGAACACCTATACGATCATGAAGCTGTTCAACAGCCAGTTTTCCTCGGCAAAGCTCGCGGGCGAGGACGCACCTGTGTCCGAATGGATGCAGGCGCCGAACTACCTCTACCGCAACGATTATGTCGCCGACTGGCAGCGGTACTGTGACGAGCAGATTCCCGGCATAAGATTCTTTCCCGTCGTCGATGAGGAGCTGCACCTGTGCGGCGGGATCGATATCCCGCGCACCTTCGCGGCCGGGCACACGCAGAAGCTCTCGACGCTCATGTCGCAGGATGCCAAGCTCCTGACGGTCGATGCGCAAAGCTCCGTGCGCGAAGTGGCAAGGAAGATGATGCTCTCCGGCAGCTCGTTTGCGGCGGTGCTGCGCGACGATAAGATGGAGGGCGTGTTTTACGCCTCGGATCTGATCCGCTATTTCATGTATCTGGGCACGGAAAGCATGTCTGACTATGCGTCGTTTCTGGTGCCGGATACGGAGTATTCCAACGAGGACCGCAGGGTGTACGAGCTGCACATCCCGGAGCGGGAGCTTGCGAATATGGACATTCTGCCGACGGTATTGATGCTCGTCGCTGCCGATAAGCATCTTGCGCAGCAGGGCTGTCTTGACTGCGCTCTGAGCAGCAGCGCGTTTTTCTATCCAGAGCAGATAACGCAGGCCGGCGGGCTTATGCTCTGCACGGCGCTCACATCAAACGGCAAGGCGGGCTTTTCGGTCGAAGCGGAGGTCTATACCGAAACGGAGACGTTTGCGAAGGCCATGCTCATTTTTACGGAACGGTAAGGGAACAAAGCTATGTTTTTATTGACCAAGGAACAGCAGAAGCTCAGAGCCGAGCTCAGGGAGTTTGTCGACCACGAGGTGTGCCCGGTGGCCACCGAGCTGGACAACCGAGGCGGCTTTCCGCACGAATTGTACGCGCGCATCGGCAAAATGGGCTATCTGGATGCGGAGTTTGAATACATCGGCAGCGGCGCGAAATACGGCAGCCTTGAGGGTGCGATCATCATTGAGGAGCTGTCGCGGGGACTGGCCTCGCTGGGGCTGATCATAAGCCCGCACTATCAGTGCACGGAGGTGATCGCCTGCTGCGGCACGGAGACGCTGAAGAAAAAGGTCATCGAGCCGGCGCGCCGCGGCGAGCTGCTCTTTGCCTTCGCCATATCCGAGGAGCGCGGCGGATCCGATGCGCTGGGCGTGGACACCATTGCCGTAAAGGACGGCGGCCGCTGGATACTGACCGGGAAAAAATGCTGGATCACGAATGCCGGGATTGCCGATGGCTATATCGTCACGGCAAAAAGCCCGTCTGCCGAGCGCAGCCGCAGCATGAGCATGTTTTTCGTCCCCAAGGACTCCCCGGGGCTGACGGTCGTGGAAAACCGCAGCATGATCGGGCTCAACAACTCGCCGATGGGACATGTTATCCTCGACGAGTGCTCGATACCCGATTACTGTCTTGTCGGCGAGGAAAATGTGGGCTATCCGCTGATAAAGCCGCTTCTGAACGAAGGCAGACTCGATATGGCTGCTGTGGCGGTCGGCATTTCGCAGGCGGCGCTCGACGATTCCGTGAGCTTTGCCGGACGTATCGGCCTGTACGGCCGCAGCTTGGCCTCCTATCAGGGCGTATCGTTCCCGATCGCGGATATGTACACGAAGACGCTGATGGCGAGAAATTCGCTCTACACGGTCGCCTCCATGATGGCCGGCGGAATGCCGCACACGCGGGACGTTGCCGCGCTCAAGCTGTTTGCCACGGAGAGCGCATTTGCGACGTGCAAGGCCGCCTGCCAGATACATGGCGCGCACGGTCTGAGCGCACAGTCGGGTGTTGACCGCTTTTTCCGCGATGCGCACATGCTGACCGTCGCCGAGGGCACGTCGGAGATCTGCCGGATCGTCATTTCCGGCGGCCTGACAAATCCGGGAAAAATATAAAAAAGGAAGCAGCGTCTTGCGCTGCTTCCTTTTCAATACGCCGGCAGACGCTGCGGGGTTCTTGCTTGTCAAAGACAATACCTGAGGCTGCGCTCTCCTTTGGCGAACAGTTTTTGCCCGGTGTGCAAAAACGGCGGGTTTTGATATGGCATTGCTTGACAAGCCCTGCGCGGTGTGCTAAGATGCTTTCTCGTTAAAAGGGAGTAGTTGTGAAGGCATGGTCAACAATCTCCCGGCAGCAGCCGGTGGTCATGCGCCTACGATGATAGGTAATGAGACTTTTAGCACATCATATATTATGATCGTGCGGAAGGTCTCATTTTTTTGCGCGCGGTCACAAAGGAGAATGCGTTATGAACCTCGATTTTACCGGCAGTACCCTCTTTCTTGTCCTGCTGCTGTTTGCGGTGGGGCTGATCTGCATCATCAAGGGCGGCGACCTGTTTGTCGATGCCGCCACATGGATCGCCGAGGCCTCCGGCATCCCCAAATTCATCATCGGCGCGACCGTCGTGAGCTTTGCCACGACGATGCCGGAGATGCTCGTGTCGGTCTTTTCCGCGCTTGAGGGCAATGCGGACATCGCCATCGGCAACGCCGTCGGCTCGGTGACGGCCAATACCGGCCTGATCATGTGCCTGTCGCTGATCTGCATGGAGTGCACCATGCCGCGGCGGCAGTATGCGGTCAAGGCGGTGCTGCTGCTCGCGGCGATCGCGGTCCTGTTCGGCTTCACGCGCGACGGGCAGCTGTCCATCCTCGAGAGCGTTCTGATCCTCATCATCTTCGTGTGCTTCATCGCCGAGAGCCTTGTCGCCGCGCGGCGTGAGCAGGCGCTCGAGGGTCCGGAGACCGATGAGCGCCCGAAAACGGACGGCCGGACGGTCGCGCTCAACATCGGCAAGTTCGTGCTCGGCGCCGCAGCCATCGTGCTCGGTGCGCAGCTGCTGATCGACAACGGCACCGCGCTCGCGCAGATGCTCGGCGTGCCGGATGCCATCATCGGCGCGACCATGATCGCCATCGGCACGTCGCTGCCGGAGCTCGTGACGACCATCACGGCCATCCGCAAGAAGCAGTCCTCGCTGTCGGTGGGCAACATCATCGGCGCGAACATCATGGACCTCACGCTCATCATGCCGCTGTGCGCGCTCATCCTCGGCGAGCCCCTGCCGGTCGAGCGTCAGGGCCTGCTGCTGGACATTCCGGCGTGCCTCGTCGTGAGCGCGGGCGCGCTCATTCCGGCACTCGTGCAGGGCAGATTCAAGCGCTGGGTCGGCTTTTTCATCGGCGCGCTCTATATCGCGTATCTCGTCATCATGTTCACGTGCTTCGGCGCGTAAAAAACCGGCGCCGGTCTCTGTTCGGAGACCGGCGCCGCTGTCTGTTTTGGGAACGCCGCGCAGATGCGGCGGGGGATGCAGGACGTGTTTGCCTGCTTGCGGAAAATACTTGAAACCGGCGCAGCCGGAGGTTATAATGCTCACAAAGCAATGTCCGATGCCGGACGTTTTGATTTTGATGAGGCATGGTGACTGCTCATGAGAAAACTGACTGAAACAGAAAAAGAACTTGTCAGAAAGCTCCGTGACATCTGGAATGACAAAAAGTATTATTGATTATAGATGGAGGGATATTATGAAAAAAGCATTTTTATTTATTCTGCTGTCACTCGCGATCGTGGCTTGTGCAGCGTGCGGGAATACTGACGATAAAGCCGGTTCAATTCCGAGTGATTCTCCAAGCGAGTCCTATCAAGATACGGCTGATTTGAGCAAAAGTAAAGAGCCGATCCAAGAACCAGATGTAAAAGCTCTTGTCAGTTCTTTTGTCGCTGCATATAATGATGCTGCAACTGCACAAATTTCAAATGTAACGGAAGTTAATGTCACCGACAAGGAAAGCGGTCACTATAGGACAGAGTTTCGACTGGGCGCTTTTTCCAATTCATATGCAGTGACTGGAAATATAGATGATGTCAATATAGATATTGTTGGATATGGATGGAGCAAAGATGATATCCGGCTTTATGCTGATGATATTTCTTTAGAGCAAGCTGTAGAAATCGCTAAAGTTTCCATCCCTATTTTGGACAAAACAGTATCAGAATCAGATATTCAAGTCGCGCTTTCTGATATGGAAAATGGAGACGAATTAAATGGGTACTATTGTGGTGATGTTGGAATCTTGTGGAATGGCAACGACTTAATGTTAAAGGCTGAATAAGTACGCATCTACCTCTAATGCATTTTTGTGATGTGACATTTGCAACTTATTTGAAAAAGACTGAAAATCGACATTTATTTGTCGCGTAAGCCTTGTCTGTACAAGGATAGTGAATATCTCTTACAGTTCTTTTTATGCCTATTTTATTTTCTCCTTGTTTTTTTCACGCTTTTCGAATGGCGAAAAGATGTATACTTCGGCAAAGAAAACTGGTGCTGGTGAAAGCACACGAAGTTGTCGTAAAATTGTCGTAAAACGACAGGCTAAAAGTTGCTATTTGCGCGCAATGTTCACCGTAATGGAGAAAAATGCGCAAAGGAAATGCGGCGGGGGATGCAGGACGTGTTTGCCTGCTTAAGATGCGAAAGCGCTATCTGATAGAGTTGCTGATGGGGAAAAGAAATGATTTGTATAGATCATCCATGCGACAGCTGCGTCCACCAACGAGAGAATATTGACGGATGGAAATGCGCCTGCGACGCGTTCCCGGATGGCACACCGGACTGGATTTATCGCACGAACATACGAAATCTTAAAGAATGCAATGACGGCATAGGCTACGAGAAAAAGAGTGCTGAGTAATCAAGCACCATGCATCCGCACGGTGCTTTTTCGCATTCGGCGGAAGGCGGACGGCAGCAAAAAACCCCGGGAGCCGAAGCTCTCGGGGGTTTGGTGCGAGTGGCGATACAGAACTTTTTGAAAAACATAGTAATATCAATGGTTTCTGGCTTTCGGACAACAAAATTT
>CAKTPP010000010.1 GCA_934591895.1 uncultured Oscillospiraceae bacterium
CGGCTTTTTTACTGTTTAGCCTTATATGCTTCCCCCCATGCCCACATGGAATCCAGAATGGGCTTCAGGCTCTTGCCCAGTTCCGTCAGCGAATGAACCAGAGCGAAAATAGGCTGTTTCTCATCCAGTCGCTTTTGAAGGAACAACCGCAGTATCGGGATATGGGCATACCGGCAGATACAAACAGTCAGCGTCAGCTTTTACGGGGGCTGATGAATATTCGTGCGCCCCGGCGCGCGGACGCAGCGTTTCTGAAAACGCAGGACGCCTATCTGCAAGGCGAAACCGCCGCAAAGGGCATCACCGATGCAAGCTGCCTTTTGCAGTTTGTATAAATATTATGGGAGCTGTTGCGGAAGTCGAGCTTGAGAACATTCATGAACAGACGCTTGCCGGAAGACAGCAAAAAGCCAGAAACGGTCTCTGGAATGGAGCACAGGCCCCGTTTGGATATTCTTTGAAGGATAAAAGACTAAGGCATTGCCATCACAATCCTAATTTCCGTTCTCGTCGTGCTTTCATTGATAGGATATTATGAAATTCAAAAGCTAATTCCGATGGCTTATTCGAGTGATTCTTTAGAAGGACTTAAATACACAGAGGTAGTTCGGCGGCTGAAAGAATCCGGCTTCTCGAATGTTCACACGAAAGAAATATCAGATTTGACCGTATCCAGAGATGGCGAGGAAAATCTTGTTACAAACGTGAAGCTTATGTTCGGCGATTCCTTTGATGAAAACACAAAGTATCCATCAAATTTATGGATTACGGTTGTATATCATACCGTGGAATTATATTGCCCTCCGATGACATCTAAAGAAGCAAAAGGAACGAATTACCTTGATGCAATAAAAAGCTTTGAAAGCGCTGGGTTTACCAACATCACCACATCCATTGAATATGACATTGTCACGGGATGGTTCGCCGATAAAGGAGAAGTAAAATCGGTAACGATTAATGGGGATAGCAAATTCGACTCCTGTGATAAGTACAGACCGGATGCACAAGTTGTGATAACGTATCACATGCCAAGAAAAGGCAAGCCAAAATAGCTATTGGATTGGATAACATTTCAGTTTGGTCACTCAATCAATAGCGAAGAATGTATGATTCTTAGCTCGCTCCCAAGAATTCCCCATTCCGGTCATGGCGATGACAAGCAGTTGATTTGTTTCCGTGAACAAGCGAGGGCTGCCTGACATTCATGCTGTTTCCTTGCCCACATAATGTGTCGTGCGGCTGGCGAGGAACAAATAACGCAGCGCGCGCAGCTGCAGCCGCAAAACCACACCGCCGGGCGCTCGGAGATCCTCCGGACGCCCGGATTTCTTTTTGATTTCGTCAAAAAATGAACGATTTTTGCGCGCCGCATGGACAGGGAACTGGAAATGTGATACACTCGGTGCGAATGCGCAAAGGCGCAAATGGTAATGAAACATAACAGGAGGAAGAAATCATGTCCAAGATCGTCAACGAGGCGAAAATCAAAAACAAGCTCATCGTCAGGATCCGCGAGCTGCTGGAGCACCGCGCGTTCTGGCTGTACCTGCTGGTGGATGAGGCCGAAAAGCGCGGCCTGGATCCGGAGGAGTTTGCCTCGGCGGCCATCACAAGATGCGGCATTTCGCAGGGCACCGACCTGCAGAAGAAAAGCGGCACCAAGAGCCTGAAGGGTCTGAGAAAGACGCTGTTCACCCGCGCGGCCAGATGGGTGTTCGAGATGGACCTCGTCGAGAACACGGACGACACGCTCTATCTCGATTTCCACTACTGCCCGCTGGTCAAGGCGTGGCAGAAGGCCGGCTGCAGCGACGAGGAGATCGCCAGACTGTGCGACATCGCCATGTGCGGCGACCACGGCATCGGCAGCTGCTTTGACGCGCGCCTCGAGCTGCCCAAGGCCATTGCAAAGGGCGATGACATCTGCGCGCTGAGATACATCAAGGCGGACAAGTAAGCCTCGGGGTCGATTTCTACAAACAGCTGCTGCGAAACTACGCATAACGCGCAGCGCGCGGCACAGACAGGAGCGGACATACCATGACAAAGGATCAGGCCATCCCGGTCCTGCCGGTGCAGGATCGCATCCGCGGCTGCCTGATCGGCGGCGCGGCGGGCGACGCACTCGGCTATCCGGTCGAGTTTTTCAGCGAGCAGACACTGCGCGAGCGCTGCGGCGACGGCGGCATCCGGCAATACATACCCGACCCCGTCAGCGGGACGGCGCGCATCTCGGACGACACGCAGATGACGCTCTTCACGGCAAACGGTCTGCTCGCCGGCGATACGCGCATGGCGCTGCGGGGCATCGGCGCGCAGCCGCACGGTTACGTCAGCCGCGCCTATCAGGACTGGCTGATCACGCAGCGCACATCCGCCCCGGCACGCGACGACCACGCGTGCATCTGCTGGCTGATGGACATCCCCGCGCTGTACCGGTGCCGGGCGCCCGGCAGCACCTGCCTGTCCGCGCTCGCGCAGCAGCAGGGGCAGCCGCCGCTCGAAAGCTATATCGGCCGGCCGCAAAACCACAGCAAGGGCTGCGGCGGCGTCATGCGCGTCGCCCCGCTTGGCGTGAGCCGGTACACCGCCGTGCCCATCGAGGCGCTCGACCGCGAAGGCGCAGAGCTCGCCGCCATCACGCACGGGCACTCGCTCGGCTATATGCCGGCCGCCGTCCTGACCCACATCCTGCACCGCATCGTCTATCCGGAGCAGGCGCAGACGCTGCTGCAGATCGTGTGTGAGGCGCGCGACACGGTGCGCACGCTCTTTGCCGGCGACAAGCATCTGGACGAGCTGACCGCGCGCATCGATCTTGCCGTCCGGCTGGCAGACAATCAGGCGCCGGATCTCACCAACATCCACCGCCTCGGCGAAGGCTGGGTCGCGGAGGAGACACTCGCCATCGCCATCTACTGTGCCCTGCGGCACGCGGATGATTTCTCCGCCGGCATCATTGCCGCCGTCAACCACCGCGGCGACAGCGACTCGACCGGCGCCGTCACGGGAAACATCCTCGGCGCGCTGCTCGGCTATGACGCGATCGACAGGGCATGGACGCGCAATCTCGAGCTCCGGGATGTGATCCTCGAGCTGGCGGATGACCTCGATCGCCGCCCGGAAGCCTTGCAGGACTGCCGCAATATTGACCGCAACTGGGCGCAGAAGTACGTTCAGGGACGCGCCGTGCGAACCGTATGACCCCATAAAAGGAGCATCCGCAGTGCCCACCGGGCATTGCGGATGCTTTTTTCACGTTTCGGGACATGTACACGCGCCGTCCGGCTGCGCACAGGCGCGCAGCTCCCGAAAGATGGTCGTGTAGTCGGCGCGGAAGTTGCTGTTTTTCGGGAAGAGGAACATGATGTCGTGCCGGAGCTGAAAATCGCTCAGCTCGATCACGCTGAGCGTGCCCGCCGCCTCCTCCGGGCGGATGGCCGCGCGGTAGAGAAACGACACGCCGTAGCCGCTTTTGAGCAGGGTCTTGATCGCGCCGATGTTGCCGATCTCGACCGTGCGGGCAAAGTCCGCCGCCGCAAGGCCGCGCTCCCTGAGGTAGTATTCGAGGATCACGCGCGTGCCCGAGCCCTCCTCGCGCAGCAGCAGCGGCTCGCCCAGCAGCTGCGTGAGCTGCTGCCCCCGGTAGCGCGCGGCCTTGTCCGGCGCGGCGGCGGCGACATACTCCTCCGTGCCGAAGACGAAAAAGTCATACTCCGCCTTCGGGAAATCCCCCTCGACCACGGCGAAATCCAGCTCTCCGGAGTCGAGCTTGCTCAGCAGCACCTTCGTGTCCGCCACCTGCATCCGGATGCGGCTGTCCGGGTGCAGGTGCACAAACCGGCCGAGCGCCTCGTTGAGCATGAACTCCGCGACCGAGAGCGTCGCGCCGAAGGAATAGTCGCGCGTGCCGGTGGCCGCCTGCTGCATCCGCTTTTGCAGGTGCTGCTCGTCGTGCTTCATCGTCAGCAGCGTCCGCCGCAGGATCTCCCCCGCCTCGGTCAGCTGCAGGCGCTTGCCGTTGTGCCGGAACAGCGCCGTGCCGTATGTCTGCTCCAGATAGCGTATGTGGTGCGAGACCGCGGGCTGCGTGATGCTCAGCTCCCGCGCCGCCTTCGTGAAATTCATGTGCCGGCAGACGGCCAGAAAGGTCTCCACGCGAAAATCCAGCATGCGCTTCCCCTCGTTTCCAGTGATTTTTGATAATCATAACACAAAATTATCGTTAGATAAAGATAAATCATTTTTCTTTATCGTTTCGCTGTGCTATGATGCTCTGTACAAACCATTCAGAGAGAAGGGGCTCCCTCACCATGAACTTTCTTCAGAAAAACGGGCGCGGCATCCTCGTGTGCCTCGTGATGGCCGTGCCCTGCTGGCTGCTCGGGCAGAAATTTCCGATCGTCGGCGGTCCGGTGTTCGGCATCCTCGCCGGTATGATCCTCACCCTGCTCTGGCGTGACAAGACGGCGGCGCAGCCCGGCATCTCGTTCGTGTCGAAAAAAGTGCTGCAGTACGCCGTCATCCTGCTCGGCTTCGGCATGAACCTGTCCGTCATCTGGCAGACCGGCAAGCAGTCGCTGCCGATCATCGTCGTGACGATCACGACGTCGCTCGTCGTGGCGTGGCTGCTGCACAAGCTGATGCACATCCCCGGCAAGATCTCGACGCTCGTGGGCGTCGGCTCGTCGATCTGCGGCGGCTCTGCCGTCGCCGCGACCGCCTCCGTCATCGACGCCGACGACGAGGAGGTCGCGCAGGCGATCTCGGTCATTTTCTTCTTCAATATGCTCGCCGCCATCTTCTTCCCCGCGCTCGGCGCGCTGCTCGGCTTCTCGACCACAAACGGCGAGGCGTTCGGCATCTTCGCCGGCACAGCCATCAACGATACGTCGTCCGTCACGGCGGCGGCCTCCACGTGGGACTCGCTCTATGGGCTCGGCAGCCAGACGCTCGACAAGGCCGTGACCGTCAAGCTCACGCGCACGCTGGCCATCATCCCGATCACGCTCGTGCTCGCCTTCGTGCGCACGAAGCGCGCCAAGACCGACGGCACGAAGGTGGACCTCAGGAAGATCTTCCCGATGTTCATCCTCTACTTCCTGCTCGCGTCCGTGATCACGACCGTGTGCGTAAGCGTGGGCGTGTCGGCAAGCGTGTTCACCCCGCTCAAGACGCTCAGCAAGTTCCTGATCGTGATGGCCATGTGTGCCGTCGGACTGAACACGAACATCGTCAAGTTCGTCAGGACCGGCGGCAAGCCGCTCATCATGGGCTTTTGCTGCTGGGTCGGCATCGCGGGCATGAGCCTGCTGATGCAGCACCTGCTCGGCATCTGGTAAGGCACAGGCAAAATTGGGCGGCAGCCGGGGACATCACCGGCTGCCGCCTTGAGACTGTCAAAAAGTATTACTTTTTGACAAAGGGGCTGCAGTCTGCTGCGCGCATAATTTGTGCGCCGGCGGCGCGCAAATTCCACACTTGCAGCCTGAGAAGTATTTTCTCCGCCGCACATGTCGCCGAAGAAAATGATTGAATTCTCTTTCGCCGCTGCAGCGGCGAAACTCTGCGAGGCATTTTGCAAACTGTAGGCGGCAGCCGGGTCACCACCGGCTGCCGCCTTTGATTTAGGATTCTTTGCCGTCGCGCGGCAGCGTCACGAGCATGACCGTTCCGTCCGCGCCGCTGCGCTCGATCTGTACCGTGCCGCCGTGCAGCGCGGCGATCTCCCACACGAGCGACAGGCCGAGCCCGACGCCGCCGTGCGCCCGGCTGCGCGATTTGTCCACGCGGAAAAAGGGCTGGAAAACGCTCTCCCGGTATGCCTCCGGGATGCCGGAGCCATGGTCGCGGACGCGGATCTGTACATTCCCGTCCGCCTCGCTGACCGAGATGCGCACCGCTCCGTCCGGCCGGCCGTAGCGGATGGCGTTTTCGGTCAGGTTGAACAGCAGCCGGTACAGCAGCGGGTCGCTGCCGGTGAGCACAGCGCCGCCGTCGGCCTCCAGCGCGATGTGCCTGCTCTCGGCAAGCGGTGCGAGGTCGGTGAAGATCTCCTCGATCATGGGCGCGAGCTCGATCCGGTCGCCGCAGGGCACGGTGCGCAGCTCGCTCATCTCCAGCAGGATCTTCGTCATCTGCGACATGCGCTCCGTCTGCTCCTGCAGCAGAGTCAAAAACGCCGCCGTTTCGGGCGCGACGTCCGTATGCTCGGCGGAAAACAGCTCAAGCTGCGCCTGCATCAGCGCAAGCGGCGTGCGCAGCTCGTGCGCGGCGTTGCCCGTGAACTGCCGCTGCGCCGCAAAGCCCGCGTCCAGGCGGTCGATCATGCCGTTGAACGAGCGGCTGAAGCGCTGAAACTCCGGCAGCACGTCCTCGCTGACCTTGCACTGCGCCAGATTGTTCGGCTGGATGTTTTCCACCTGCGCTGCAAAGCTGCGCAGCGGACGCAGCGCACGGCCGCTGACGAAATACGCGAGCACGCCGCCGGCGAGCGTGACCGCCGCCGTAATGTACCAGTTCGTGACGCCGAAGGCCGCCTGCGCGCCGCTGATGATGATCGTCAGCTTGTCATCCGGCTGTTTGCTCTGCGGGTCAAAGGCGTCGGGCGCACCGGACTCGATCTCGCTGTAAGCCGAAAGGCCGCTGCCGATCGCATCCATGTACCGCTTGCCGGAGTAGCCGATCAGGCAGTTCATGAGCACACACGTCACGCCGATCAGCGCCGCCGTCATCAGCGTGATGCGCCACTGCAGAGACAGCCGCTTCATGTCTGCGCCTCCATAACATAGCCCTCGCCGATGCGGTTGCGGATGGGGTCATAGCCCAAGGCGGCGCGCAGCTTTTTCCGCAGCGCGGAGATGTGCACGCGGATGGAATTGCCAAAGCCGTCCGCCCCGCTGTCCCACACGTGCTCCAGCAGCTCCTCCTGACTGACCGGCCGCCCCTGATGCAGCAGCAGGTATTCGAGGATGCCCGTCTCCTTGCGCGTGAGCGACAGCGCCTCGCCGCGCACGGACGCCTTGCGCGCCTTGGTGTCAAACGACAGCTCGGCGCAGGTCAGGACCACGTCGCTTTGCGTAAAGCGGCGCAGCGTCAGGCTGCGGATGCGCGCCGCAAGCTCATCGAGATGAAAGGGCTTGGTGAGATAGTCGTTCGCGCCCGCGTCCAGCCCCGCCACCTTGTCGGCGACCTCACAGCGCGCCGACAGGATCAGCACCTTGGTGTCGCGGTCGCGCTCGCGCAGCGTCCGGAGCACCGTCATGCCGTCCTCACCGGGGAGGTTCAGATCCAGCACGACCAGGTCAAAGCGCTCAACGGCGAGCATCTCCGCGGCGCTCTGCCCGTCATAGCAGCAGTCCACGCTGTAGGCAAGCCGCCGCAGGCTGCGCGCGATCGTGTCGCAGAGCGCCTTTTCGTCTTCCACAACCAAAATATGCATACCATTCTCCTCGTGCGTATTTACGAATGTCCGATTTTGTTATATGATAACACAAACGTATAAAATCTCTGTTAAGTTTCCGTTCTTAACGAAGATTTTATCTGCGCCATGCTATCATGGAGCCAACAGAAGGGAGTGATCCGGGTGTTTCGTGCGAAAAAAGCCGTTGTGCAGGTTCTGCTGATTGCTGCGGGCATCGCCATGGTGTGCTTCGGCGCGCTGCGCGGCGAGGCCGGCGCCGTGCTCAGCAAGGCGATCCGGCTGTGCTTGGAGTGTGTCGGCATTGGATAAGAAAAAACAGTCTGTTTCCCTGCTTTTGAGCCGGTTCCGCGGCTGGATCCAGGCGGCGGCGACGCTGCTGACCAACATCCACCTGCCGAACTTCTTCAGGGGCGGCATCTATCAGGGCAAGGGCAAGACCGTCTGCGTGCCCGGCCTGAACTGCTATTCCTGCCCGGCGGCATCGGGCGCGTGCCCGATCGGGGCGTTTCAGGCGGTAGCCGGCTCGTCCAAATTCCGCTTTTCGTATTATATCACCGGCATCCTGATCCTGCTCGGCGTGCTGCTCGGGCGGTTCATCTGCGGCTTTTTGTGCCCGTTCGGCTGGCTGCAGGAGCTGCTGCATAAGATACCGGGCAAGAAACTGTCGACGAAAAAGCTCAGGCCGCTGACCTATTTGAAATACGTCATCCTGCTGCTGGCCGTGGTGCTGCTGCCAGCGCTCATCGTCAACGACGTGGGCATGGGCGACCCGTATTTCTGCAAGTACATCTGCCCACAAGGCGTGCTGGAGGGTGCGATCCCGCTTGCAGCCGCAAACGGGAGCATCCGCGCGGCGCTGGGCACACTGTTTACGCGCAAGCTGATCATTCTGATCGCGGTCGTCGTCTTGAGCGTGCTGTTTTTCCGCCCGTTCTGCAAGTGGATCTGCCCGCTCGGTGCGTTTTACGCGCTGATGAACAAGGTCTCCCTGCTCGGCATTCAGGTCGACACGGGCAAGTGCGTCTCCTGCGGCAAATGCGCGCGCACCTGCCAGATGGACGTAGACATCACCAAGTCCCCCAACGACACGGAGTGCATCCGCTGCGGCAAGTGCATCCGCGCCTGCCCCACCGGGGCCATCCGCTTCCGCTATGGCTTCGGCCTGAGCGGAAACACGAATCCAAAACAAGTAAGCAACCATCAAAATCAAACGGAGGAATCATGATGAAGATGAAAAAAATGACCAGGCTCGTGACGCTCCTGCTCGCGCTTGCGCTGGTGTTCAGCCTTGCGGCGTGCTCGTCGGACAAGGACAAGGCGGACGGCAGCGCCGACATTGCGACCCTGATCGCGACCGAGCCGGGCAGCGCCGATGAGGCAGCCAAGCTCTATCAGCAGCTCATGCAGAAGGAAAACGAGATCCTCGCCGCAAACTCCGACCTCTGGAACAAGGTGTTTCTGTCTGCCGACAAAAACAGCCCCATGATCGAGGACGGCACGAACTACGGCGACTTCCTGCTCGCCACGATCGAGAGCGCGAAGGACAGCTTCTCGGCCGACGAGCTCAAGACGCTCAAGGCCGGCGCCGAGCAGATCAAGGAGATCGAGGGCAAGCTCACCATCCTCGAGCAGAAGTATCCCGGCTGCGGCACGACGCCCGGCGCGGGTGACAGCGTGAGCGCGGAGGAGGCCGGCATGACCGCCTCCGGCAGCGACCTGACGAAATTCCCAAGCTTTCAGGGCAAGGATCTCAACGGCAACGATGTTGACAGCAGCAAGCTCTTTGCCGGCAACAGCGTCACGGTCGTGAACTTCTGGTTCACCACCTGCAACCCGTGCGTCGGTGAGCTGGCCGACCTTGAGGCGCTCAACAAGGACCTCGCCGCGAAGGGCGGCGCAGTCGTCGGCATCAACTCCTTCACGCTCGACGGCGACAAGACCGCCATCGCCGAGGCAAAGGACATTCTGGCGAAAAAGGGCGTGACCTACTCCAACCTCTGGTTCGCCTCCGACAGCGAGGCCGGTAAGTTCACCGCCGGCCTGTACTCGTTCCCGACCACGTATGTCGTCGACAAAAACGGCAACATCGTCGGCGAGCCGATCGTCGGCGCGATCACCGCGCCCGATCAGGCCAAGAGGCTCAACGAGCTCATCGATCAGGCGCTCGCAAACAGCAAATAACGCCCCGGGACAGCATCCGCCTCGGCGTGCCCTTCTGACGGAAGGTGCGCCGGGGCGGATATTTGCTGCCTTGTCAGAGCGTGACGTCCTCGAGCCGGTGCAGCTGTTCGAGCGCGACGCTGCCGCCGCTGATGACAAAGCAGACCTTGTCCGTCCTGCGCAGCGGAAGCTGCCCGCGCAGCGCGGCGCCCATGCCGATGGCGGACGACGGCTCACACAGGAGCTTGCCCTCCAGAAGCAGCAGCTTCATGGCGCGCAGAAGGTCGGCATCCGCAACGGACGCAAAGCCGTCGGTATTTCCGGCCACATACGGAAAGCACACATTCCCCGGCCTTTGCGCGACGAGCGCGTCCGCGACCGAGCGCTTCTGCTCCACCTGCACCGGATGCCCGGCACGCAGGCTCTCCCGATAGCGCGGCAGCGCCTCGGGCTCCGCGCCGTAGACGCGCACGTGCGGCGCGAGCGCCTTGACCGCCGTGGCGACGCCGCCGATGAGCCCGCCGCCGCTGACGGGGACGACGAGCGCATCCAGCGCCGGACACTGCTCCATGATCTCAAGCCCGACGGTGCCCTGCCCCGCCATGACGAGCGGATCATTGAACGGCGGCACCATCGTCGCGCCGCGCCCGGCACAAAGCCGCGCCGCAACGTCGAACCGTTCGGATGCATCACACAGCACGAGCTCCGCGCCCAGTGCGCGGATGGCCGCCTGCTTGACGGCGGGCGCAGTCTCCGGCATGACGATGCAGGCGTACGTGCCGAAGCGCTGCGCGGCGTAGGCCACCGCGCGGCCGTGGTTTCCGGACGAGGCCGCGACAAAGCCGCGCGCACGCTCATCATCCGTCAGGGCGAGGATCTTGTTCATCGCGCCGCGCAGCTTGAACGCGCCCGTGCGCTGCATACACTCGGCCTTGGCATACACCTCGCAGCCAAGGGCATCGTCGAGCGCCGGCAGGCGCAGCAGCGGCGTGCGCACAATATACGGGGCGATGCGCGCGTGCGCCGCCCGAATGGCCTCCAATGTCAGCTCCATGGGAATGCTCCTTTCTCAGCAGCCCTATTGTAACGCAGCGCAAGCGCTTTGTAAAAGAAAAACTGCGCGGCCGCGCGCTTGACAATCCCTATCCGGAAGGGCATAATCAAAAGCGATTTGCAATGCAGCCATTTGTCTATTCCGCTTCTGAGGAGGTTTTTCTATGTACGATCTCAACCGCTTTCTCTCCGCGCAGCGCCGGGACTACGCCGCCGCCCTGCGCGAGATCCAAAACGGCCGCAAGCGCAGCCACTGGATCTGGTATATCTTCCCGCAGGTCGCGGGGCTGGGCATGAGCAGCACGTCGCAGTTTTATGCCATCTCCGGGCTTGACGAGGCGCGTGCCTACCTGAGCGAGCCGACGCTGCGCGCGCACCTGCTGGAGATCAGCAGCGCCCTGCTCGCCCTCGACGAGAGCGACCCCACGGCCGTGTTCGGCTTTCCGGACGATCTGAAGCTGCGCTCGAGCATGACGCTCTTTGCCGCCGCCGCGCCGGACGAGCCGGTGTTTTCCGCCGTGCTCGACAAGTTCTTCGGCGGGCAGCCGGACGCGCGCACGCTGCAGATCCTCGGGCTGTAAGGAGGGATCGCCATGGAAAACCTGACCGAAACCAAGCTCACCTCCGACAAGATCTACAGCGGCTGCATCCTCGATTTTTACCGCGACACCGTGCGCCTGCCCAACGGCGGCACCGCGCCGCGCGAGCTGACGCGCCACGTGGGCGCGGTGTGCATCGTGCCGCTGCTCGACGACGGCCGCGTGATCGTCGAGCGGCAGTTTCGCTACCCGGTGAATGAGGTCATCACGGAGATCCCCGCCGGCAAGCGCGACAGCCGCGACGAAGCGCCCGACGACGCCGCGCGCCGCGAGCTGCGCGAGGAGACCGGCATCACGGCGCGCGAGCTCATCCCGCTCGGCCCGTTCTACCCCGCCGCCGCGTACTCGGACGAGGTCATCTGGATGTACCTCGCCCGCGGCCTGACCTTCGGCGAGCAGCAGCTCGACGACGACGAATTTCTCAATCTTCAGGCCGTGCCGCTCGAGGAGCTTGCGCGCGACGTGCTCGCCGGGCGCATCCCGGACGCAAAGACGCAGGCAGCCATCCTGCGCGTGTACTGCATGGAGCGCGGCTTCGAGCCAAAATAACATAAGCGGCACGCGGCGGTCAAATGACCGCCGCGTGCCGCTTGTCATTGAGCTGTGCTCAGTGCCGGTGAAACAGTCCCTTTTTCTCATACGGGGCGCAGGTGTAGCCCGTGAGCTCGTAGCCGAGCTTGGAAAAGACCGGGTGCAGCTCCGCCTCCGGGATCGCCGTCTCGGAGAGGATGACCGTCTCACCCCGGCTGTGCGAGGACGTGACCTTCCTGACCGGGAAGGCATTGCGCACCGCGTCGTTGACGTGGCTCTCGCACATGGAGCACATCATGCCGTCTATATTCAGTGTGATCTGATACATGGGATACCTCCTTGAAAGCAGAATGGTTAGATATATTTAATCCAAACCGGATGATATCACTGCCGCGCCCGCATGTCAAGGTCGCGGCGCAAAAAAGCGGGCCTCCGAGACCGGAGGTCCGCTTTTTTTCTTTCGCTCACGCCTTCGGAAAGACGGCGCGGATGGTCGTGCCCGTGCCCGGCGTGCTCTCGAGCTCGATGCGGCCGTGGTGCAGCTGCATGGCGTGCTTGACGATCGAGAGCCCAAGGCCCGTGCCGCCGGACGCCTTTGAGTGGCTCTTGTCCACGCGGTAGAAGCGCTCGAACACGCGCGCCTGATGCTCCGGCGCGATGCCGATGCCGGTGTCGGCGACGGTGACGCTGCTGCCGTCGGCGTCGTGCGCGACGGTGATGTCCACGCGGCCGCCGTCGCGGTTGTACTTGATGGCGTTGTCGCAGAGGTTGTAGACGATCTCATAGAGCAGGCGGCGCACGCCGGGGATCACGGCGGGCTCGCCCTGCACGCTGACCGTGACCTGCCGCGCTGCCGCGGCATCCTGCAGCGTCTCCGCCGCCTCCTGCGAAACTGTGAGCAGGTCGACGGGCTCAGTCGGCAGCTCGCCGCCCTCGTCGAGCTGGGACAGGCGGATGATGTCGTCAATGAGCGTGACGAGGCGGGCGGCCTCGGTGTGGATGTGGCCGACGAAGCGCGGCAGATCGTCGGGCTTGACCATGCCGTTTTCGATCAGCTCTGCGCTGCCGATGATGCCCTGCAGCGGCGTCTTGAGCTCGTGCGAAACGTTCGCCGTGAACTCCCGGCGGTTGCGCTCGGCAAACTCCTGCTCCGTGATGTCGAAGGCGAGGATGACCGTGCCGATCGCTTTCCCGTCGGACGCGATGCGGCTGATATCGAACTGGTAGATGCGCCCCGCGCGCCCGGCGCGCACCTCGCTGTGGCCGTCGCCGGCGGCGGCCTGAATGGCGGCGCTGATCTCGTGGCTGCGCTCGATGGTGAGAAAGTCCTGACCGACGCACTGCGCATCCGCGCCGAAGAGCGCCTGCGCCGCGGCGTTGATGCTCAGGATATCGCCGTGCTCGTCGAGCAGGACGAGTCCCTCGCGCATGCTGCCGGTGATCTGCGTGAATTCGTCGGTCTTTTCGCGCAGCTCGCGCAGCTGCGTCTGGATCTCGACGTGCTGGTGGTGGATGCGCTTGAGCAGCGGCGAGAGCTCCTCATAGGCGTCGTTATCGAGCGGGTGATCCAGATCGAGGCTGTTGAGCGGGTCAACGATGCGCCGCGACAGGCGCTTGGCCAGCACACCCGAGAGGATGAGCGCCACGATGAGCACGAGCAGCAGCGGCTGGAGCACGCCGACGGCGATCATGCCGACCGTCGCGCGGCTGATGGAGATGCGCAGCACCGTGCCGTCCGTGAGCCGCCGGGCATAGTACATGGTCTTTTCCATGAGCGTCGAGGAATAGCGCGTGCTCTCGCCCGTGCCTGTGCTCAGCGCCTGACTGACCTCGGCGCGCGAGGCGTGGTTCTCAAGGCTCTCGGCATCGGTCTTGGTGTCGTACAAAACGCTGCCGTCGGCCGCGATCCACGTCAGGCGGTAGCGGTCGGCCGTGAGCTGCGAGAGGTAGTCCGTGCCGCTGCTTTCCACGGCGGCCGAGGCAAGGCTCAGCTCGTCGCGCAGCTGGTTTTCTTCCACGCCGCCGAAGTAGCTGTAGAGAAAGCCCATGATGATCAGCAGGCTCGCCAGCAGCACGGCACCGGCCACGAGGAGGATGGATTGAAAGATTTTCTTGGTCATGTCGTTGCCTCCATGCGGTAGCCAACATTGCGCACCGTCTCGATCCGCCGTCCGTAGGGGCCGAGCTTTTGCCGGAGCGTCCGGATGTGCATATCGACCGTGCGGGTCTCGCCGCAGAAGTCCATGCCCCAGACCTCCTGAAAGAGCTGGTCGCGCGTGAACGCCATACCCGGATGGGACAAAAACAGGCGCAGGAGTTCAAATTCTTTATATGTGAGCGCGACGCGCGCGCCGTCGACCGTGACCGTGTGTGCATCGAGGTCGACGACGAGGCCGCCGCTGCGCAGCAGATGCGCAGCCTTGTCCGGCCGGCAGCGGCGCAGCACCGCCTTGACACAGGACACCAGCTCCATCACACCGAAGGGCTTGACGAGATAATAGTCCGCGCCGAGGTCGAGGCCGCGGATCCTGTCATACTCCGCGCCCTTGGCCGTCGCCATGACGACCGGGATGGTGCGCAGCTCCGCCGACGCCTTCATGCGCTGCAGCAGCTCGATGCCGTCCACGCCGGGCAGCATGACATCGAGCACGACCAGATCCGGCTTTTGCGTCTGCAGCGCCGACCAGAACGAGACGCCGTCGTCAAAGCCGCGGGCCTCAAAGCCCGTGGACGTGAGCGTATAGACCTCAATGTCGCGGATGCTGGCATCGTCCTCAACACACCAGATCATGCTTACCCCTCCTTGTGCACCCCGGTGACAGAGAAGATCACCCACTCGGCGATGTTCGTCGCATGGTCACCGATGCGCTCAAAGTATTTGGCGATCATGAGCAGGTCGAGCGCATACGCCCCGTCCTCGGGATGGGCGGTGATCTTGTCGATCAGCCGGCGCTTGACCTCGTCGAAGGCGTTGTCCACAACGTCGTCCTCGGCGATGACCGTCTCTGCCAGCATTGTATCACGCTGAACGTAGGCGTCAACACTTTCCGTGACCATATGGATGGTCGAGAGCGCCATTTCGCGCAGCAGATCGTCGTTTTCCGCCGAACGGCCGGCGAGATACTGGATGATCTCCGCGATGTCCTCGGCCTGATCGCCGATGCGCTCCATGTCCGTGATCATCTTCAGCGCCGCCGAGATCTGGCGCAGGTCGCGCGCGACCGGCTGCTGCTGGAGCAGGAGCTTGAGACACAGCGACTCAATATTGCGCTCCTTCTGGTCGATCTCCGCGTCGAGCGGCCCGACCTTCTTCGCCAGCTCCGGATCCGCCTCCGTGAGCGCCTTGGACGCGAGCGCGATCACTTCCTCGCACAGCGCGCCCATCTCGATCATCTCCCGGTTCAGGAGCGCGAGCTGTTCATCAAACCGGCTTCTCATCAGCCAAACCTCCCTGTGATGTAATCCTCCGTGCGCTTATCCTGCGGCTGCGAGAAGAGCCGCTCCGTATCGTCGCACTCGACGAGCTCGCCAAGCAGGAAAAACGCCGTGCGGTCGGAGATGCGCACCGCCTGCTGCATATTGTGCGTGACGATGACGATCGTGTACTGCTCCTTGAGCTGCATGGCCAGCTCCTCGATCTTCGACGTGGAGATCGGGTCGAGCGCGCTCGTGGGCTCGTCCATGAGCAGCACCTCGGGCTCGACCGCGAGCGCGCGGGCGATGCACAGCCTCTGCTGCTGGCCGCCGGAGAGACCGAGCGCGTTTTTGCGCAGGCGATCCTTCACCTCGTCCCAGATGGCCGCGCCGCGCAGCGACTTCTCGACGATCTCGTCGAGCTTCGCGCGGTTTTTGATGCCGTGCGTGCGCGGGCCGTAGGCGATGTTGTCGTAGATGCTCATCGGGAACGGGTTCGGCTTCTGAAAGACCATGCCGATCTCGCGCCGCAGCTCGTTGACGTCCGTGCCGGGGGCGAAAATGTCCTGCTCGCGGTAGCGCACATCGCCCGTGATCTTCACGCCGGGGATGAGGTCGTTCATGCGGTTGAGCGTTTTGAGAAACGTGGACTTGCCGCAGCCGGACGGCCCGATGAGCGCCGTGATGCTCTTTTCCGGGATGTTCATGCTGATATCGTGCAGCGCCTGATGGTCTCCGTACCAGAGATCCAGACCCTGAACGGTCATAATATCACTCATAGGCTTCTTTTCCTCCTGAAGTATCTCTCGACGAGCATGGCCGCGCCGTTGATGAGCAGCGTGAGGATCATCAGAATGGCGGCGATGGCGAAGGCCACGTCGAATTGTCCCTGTTCCTTGGCGTAGACGTACAGCGCGACGGTGAGCGTGGCGCCGGCACTGCTCAGCCCGTCAAAAAAGCCGTTGAGCGCGTGGGCAAAGCCCGCCGTGAACAGCAGCGCCGCCGACTCGCCGAGAATGCGCCCGGCGGACAGGATGCAGCCGGTGATGACGCCGTCCACGCAGCCGGGCAGCACCACGGTGCGGATGACGCGCCACTTGCCCGCGCCGAGACCGAACGCGCCCTCACGGTAGCTCTGCGGCACGGTCTTCAGGCTCTCCTGCGTGGTGCGCATGATGGTCGGCAGGTTCATGATGACGAGCGTGAGCGCACCCGCGAGCAGCGACGTCTTCATGTTCAGAAACTGGCAGAAAAACAGCATGCCCACAAGGCCGTAGATGATCGACGGGATACCGGAGAGCGTCTCGGCCGCGTATTCGATGACGCCGATGACGCGGCGGTTCGTCGCGTACTCCGTCAGGTAGATGGCCGCTCCCACGCCGAGCGGCAGTACGATCAGCAGCGTCGCAATGACGATGTAGAGCGTGTTGAGCAGATCCGGCAGGATACCGATACGGTCCGACAGATAGCTCGGTGCGGTGGACAGCAGCGTCCACGACACGTTCGGCAGTCCCTTGACGAGCACATAGGCGATCAGAAACAGCACCAGCGCCGCCGTGACCGCAGCCGCCGCACCCATGAGGATGCGCATGGTGAGGATGTAGGCTCTGCGGCCGCCGGAAATGGCTTTCTTTTTCATCCCTTGCCCTCCTTATTGCGCTTGAGGAAGAAGTTGAGCGTGGCGTTGATGAGCATGATGAACAAGAACAGCACCAGTGCGATGGAAAACAGCGCCTGCCGCTGCAGACCGCCGGAATAGGACATTTCGCTCGCGACGGCGGTGGTCAGAAAGCGCACGCTCTGAAACAGGCCCGGCATGTTCGGCACGTTGCCGGACACCATCATGACGGCCATGGCCTCGCCGATGGCGCGGCCGACGCCGAGCACGACGGCGGCGGCGATGCCGCTCCTGGCCGCCGGAACGGAGACCTTGAAGTACGTCTCGATCGGCGTCGCGCCGAGCGCGAGCGACGCGTCCTCGTACTCGGGCGGCACGGCCTCGAGCGCCGTGACGGACACCTTGATGATCGACGGCAGGATCATGATCGCCAGCACGACGATGGCGGCGAGCAGGCTCGCGCCGTCGGCCAGATGAAACACCCTGCGGATGCCCGGCACGAGCACGAGCATACCCACGAGGCCGTAGACCACCGACGGGATGCCGGCAAGCAGGCTCACGGCCGCGGACATGACGCCGCGGATGCGCGGCGGGGCGACCTTCGCCAGATACACCGCCGTCAGAAAGCCGACCGGCACGCCGAGCACGATCGCGCCCGCGGTGCCGTATACACTTGTGAGAATGAACGGCAGGATGCCGTAGGACGGCTCCGCCGCCGTGGACGCCCACGTCTTGCCGAACAGGAACGGGATGAGCCCGATCTGCCGGATGGCGGGGATGCCGGAGACGATCAGGTACACGCTGATGAGCAGCACGCACCCGACGGTGATGAGGCCAAGGAGCAAGAACACGCCGTGCACGACCGTCTCCAGAGCTTGAGATTTCTTTTTCATATCCAGCACCTCTGTATATACCAAAGGCGGCCGGAAAAACCAGCCGCCTTGCGCTTACCTGTGACTCAGGCCACCGGAACTGCGCCCGCCGCGGAGATGATGGACGCGGCATCCGCAGAGGTCGCGAAGTCGAAGAACTTCTGCGCGGTCTCGCTCAGGGCAGTGCCCTCCTTCGTCACGAGGACGAACGGACGCTGGACAAGGTAGGTGCCGTCCTTGACGGTCGCCTCCGTCGGGGCCACACCGTTGACGGTCAGCGCCTTGACGCTGTCCTTGATGGCAGCCAGAGAGGCATAGCCGATCGCGTTCGGGTTCTGGGACACGGTGGTGATCACATCGCCCGTGGAGGTCAGCTCCTGACGGTACTGGCAAGCGTCCTTGGTCTCGGTGATGGACTCGAAGCCGTCGCGCGTGCCGCTGCCGGCCTCACGGCCGATGAGCACGATCTCGGCATCCTCGCCGCCGACGTCCTTCCAGTTGGTGATCTCGCCGGTGTAGATCTTGGCGATCTGCTCAAGGCTCAGATCCTTGACCGGATTCTGGGGGTTGACGATGATGGCGATGCCGTCGAGCGCGACGATGGTCTCCTTCAGGCCGGAGGCCTTCTCGTCGTCCTTGAGCGCGCGGCTCGACAGGCCGATGTCGCAGCGGCCTTCGGAGACGGCCTGGATGCCGGAGCCGGAGCCGGTCGGGTTGTAGGTGAAGGTCGTGCCCTTGTTTGCCTCCATGAAGGATTCGCCGAGCGCGCCGATGACCTTTTCCATCGAGGTGGAACCGTCGGTCGCAACCGTGCCGCCGGTGGTCGTGCCGTTGTCATTCGCCTTCTGGCCGCAGCCCGCGAACAGCGAGAGCGCCATGACGGCAGCACACAAAACAGTGATGATCTTTTTCAAGATGAAGTGCTCCTTTCGAACTTCGATTTTGGTTTTTGGTTTTTTTGTTCCCTACGCTTCACAGGATACGCAGGGGATGTAAAAACGAAAAGAGCGCTTATGTAAAATGCGTGTAAAATTGTAAAATGCCGCGATCGGCTGCGCGTTTTCCGCCTGTTTTCAGGCTGCTGGTTGAAAAACAGACGTTTTCGGAGTGACTGTCAGCAAAATTGCCGTGAAAAATCTGCACACATTTTCATCCCCTGCGGGGGGTTACGGTTTCGGCCGCCATCCGTTATACTAATGACAATGCTCCGAAACGGAGAAACACAGGAAGAGAGGATATACTCACTATGCGAAACCGAAGATGGATCTGCCTGCTGCTGGCAGTGCTGATGGCGCTGGCCTGCGCGGCCTGCGGCACAAAGACGAACAACGGCGCCTCCGGCGACGTGCGCACGCTCACCGACGGCAAAAACCGCACCGTGGAAGTCCCCAAGCAGGTGGAGCGCGTCGTGTGCGTCGGCGTCGGCGCGCTGCGCTACAGCTGCTATGTCGGCGCGGCTGACCGTGCCGTCGGCGTGGAGGATTACGAGACCAAGGCCGGCATGAGCCGCCTGTATAACTATGTGAACTTCGACAAGTTCAAGGATCTGCCCGTCACCGGCACGAACGGTGAGCCGTATGTGGAGCAGATCATCGACGTCGCGCCGCAGGTCATCGTCATGAGCGCCTACGCCTCGTGCGACGCGGACGAGCTGAGCGCGAAGACCGGCATCCCGGTCTTTGTCGTGCCCGGCAGCGACACCACGCTCGACGACGCCGCCTATGAGACCATCCGCCTGCTCGGCGAGCTCTACGGTCTCGAGACGCGCGCACAGGAGCTGACCAAGTACCTCAAGAGCATCCAGACCGACCTCGACGCGCGCACGGCCGAGATCGCGGACGACCAGAAGCCGTCCGTCTACGTCGGCGGCGTGTCCTTCAAGGGACAGCACGGCTTTGAGGGCACGGAGGCCGGCTATGGCCCGTTTGCGCTCATCCACGCCAAAAACCTCGCCGACACGACCGGTCAGACCGGCGCGTTCAACATCGACACCGAGCAGGTGCTCGCGTGGGATCCGGACGTCATTTTCCTCGACTTCAACGGCATGAGCCTCATCAACGAGGACTATCAGGCGCACCCGGAATTCTATCAGAGCCTGAGCGCCGTGCGCAGCGGCAAGGTCTACTCGCAGATCTCGTTCCGCTCCTGCGCCTCCAACCTTGAGACGGCGCTGGCCGATGCCTACTATGCCGCCTGCATGCTGTATCCGGAGCAGTTTGCAGACATCGACCCCGAGGTCAAGGCCGGTGAGATCTTCACGGAGCTGCTCGGCTCGAACCCCTATCCCGATCTGAAGGAGGCCGGGTATGCATTCCGCGCCATCACCCTCGGCGAATAAGCCGCAGATCTCCGACTACAGCCGCATCCGCGCCAGAAGCATCCGCTTTCTGATCCTTCTGGCGGCGGTGCTGGCGCTGGCGTTCTTTCTGTCACTGCGCGCCGGGTCGTACAGCACGCCCGCAGCCGAGCTCATCCGGGGCATTTTCGGCCGCGCGGCGGACAATAAGATCAACCTCGTCATCCGCAACAACCGCCTGCCACGCATCTGCACCGCCATGGTCTCCGGCGCGGGGCTCGGGCTCGCCGGCTGCATTCTGCAGGCCGTGCTGCGCAACCCCCTCGCCTCGGCCTCCACGCTCGGCGTGTCGCAGGGCGCGACGTTCGGCGCAGCCGTCGCCATCATCGGCCTCGGCCTGACGCACACCGGCAGCTGGGCCATCCCGCTGTGCTCGTTTCTGGGCTCGCTGCTCGTCGCCGCCGTCATTCTCGGCCTGAGCCAGTTCAAGCAGATCTCCTCGGAGGGCATCGTGCTCGCGGGCGTCGCCATCAGCTCCATGCTGACCGGCGCGACCACGCTGCTGCAATACTTCGCCGATGAGGTCGCGCTCTCGTCGCTCGTGTTCTGGACCTTCGGCGACCTCGGCAGCACGAGCTGGCAGTCCCTGCGCGGCATGGCACTGGCCGTGCTGCTGCTGATCGTCTACTGCTATCTGCACCGCTGGGACTACAACGCCCTGCTCTCCGGCGAGGAGACGGCGCTGAGTCTCGGCATTAACGTCCGGCAGCTGACGCTGACAAACGTCGTGCTCACGTGTCTGGTCTGCTCGATCATCGTGTCGAACGTCGGCCTCATCAACTTCATCGGTCTGGTCGCGCCGCACATCGTGCGCATGGTTGTCGGCAACAACTACATCTATCTCATCCCCGGCTCCGTGCTTGCGGGCGCGGCGCTGCTGCTGCTGAGCGATCTGGTCGCGCGCGTGGTCATCATGCCCGTCATTCTGCCGATCGGCGCGCTGACGGCGTTCCTCGGCGGTCCGCTGTTTTTGTATCTGCTGTTCAAGGGGAGGCGCCAGACATGATCCAGGTCGACCACCTCTGTTATCACTACAAGGGCGGACGCCCGATCCTGCGCGACGTGAGCTTTGAGCTGGACAGCGGCCGGTTTCTGGCCGTGCTCGGCAACAACGGCGTCGGAAAGAGCACGCTGCTCAAGTGCATCAACCGCATCCTCACGGCCGACAGCGGCAGCTGCCGCGTCGACGGCGAGGATCTGCTCACGCTCCCGCACCGGGAGATCGCAAAGCGCGTGGCCTTCGTCGCGCAGCACGTGCCCGACACGCAGATGACCGTGCACGACATGGTCATGCTCGGCCGCCGCCCCTACATGACATGGGGCGTGACGGAGCACGACCATCACGTCGTGCACGACGCGATGCGCTATCTGAATCTGGAGGATATGCGCGGCCGGTTTCTCAACCGGCTCTCCGGCGGCGAGCGGCAGAAGGTCATGCTCGCCCGCGCGCTGGCGCAGGAGCCGAAGCTCCTGCTGCTCGACGAACCGACCAGCAGCCTCGACATCCGCAACCAGTATCAGGTGCTGCAGATCACGCGCGACCTCTGCCGCGAGCAGGATCTCACGGCGATGATCGTCATCCACGACCTGAATCTTGCCCTGCGCTTTTGCGACCGCTTTTTGCTGCTGCGCGAGGGCGAGGTGTACCGCTACGGCGGCGCGGAGATCTTCGACGCCGACGCGCTGCGCGATGTCTACGGTGTCAGGGGCAGCATCGTGCAGGTGCGGGGTCAGTCGCTCGTGCTCATTGACGATGAAGAAAAGGAGAAAACAACATGACCAATTGGGAAAAATGCGTCGCCTTTCACGGCCACGCCTGCGGCGGCCTGACGATCGGCTACAAGGCCGCGTGCTACGCCGCCGAGCTGCTGGAGCTGGACTTCTCCGGCGATGAGCAGCTCGTGTGCATCTCGGAAAACGACGCCTGCGGCGTCGACGCCATTCAGGCGCTGCTCGGCTGCAGCGTCGGCAAGGGCAACCTGCTGTTCCATATGCGCGGCAAGCAGGCGTTTTCGTTTTACAACCGCACCACGGGCAAGTCCGTGCGTCTGGTGCTGCGCGACCGTCCGGAGGGGATGACGCGCGAGGAATCGTTCGACTACCTTCAGGCGCGGGAGCCGGCCGACCTGTTCGACGTCAAGCCCGCGGCCATCGCGCTGCCGGAAAAGGCGAAGCTCTTCGACTCCTACCGCTGCGCGTGCTGCGGCGAGACGGCCGGTGCCAACTGGATCCGTCTGGTCGGCGGGCAGACGCTCTGCCTCGACTGCGCCGGAGACTACGACCGCTTCGACGTCTGACAGCAACAAAAAACTCCGGCTTCCAGAACGGAAGCCGGAGTTCAGTTTATCCAAAACCTCGTAGAGTTTCGCCGCCGGAGCGGCGAAAGAAAGTGGATCATTTTCTCCGGCGACATGTGCGTCGGAAAAAACACTTCTCTGGCTGCAAGTGTGGAATTTGTGCGCCGTGGACGCACAAATTATGCGCGCAGCAGACTGCAGCCTCTTTGTCAAAAAGTAACACTTTTTGACAGCCTCAGCCGCGCAGCAGCGCGAGCTGATAAAACGCGACGGCGCTCGCCGCGGCGACATTGAGCGAGTCGACCCCGTGTGTCATGGGGATGCGCACGGTATAATCGCACGCGGCGATCGTGCTGCCGGCCAGCCCGTCACCCTCCGTGCCGAGTACGATGGCAAGGCGCGGCAGGGCGCGCAGGCGCGCATCGTCAATGCGCAGCGAATCGTCACGCAGCGCCATGGCCGCCGTGCGGAAGCCGAGCGTGTGCAGCGTCTGCTGCCAGTCGGTGTCCGCGGGCAGATACGTCCACGGCACCTGAAAGACCGTGCCCATGCTCACGCGCACGGCGCGGCGGTAGAGCGGGTCGCTGCCCGCCGACGTGAGCAGCACGGCATCGACGCCGAGCGCCGCCGCCGAGCGGAAGATCGCGCCGATGTTCGTCGGGTTCATCACATTTTCCAGCACAGCCACGCGCGCGGCGTTCGCGCACAGGCCGGCGGCGTCCGGCAGCGCCGGGCGGCGCATGGCGCAGAGCATGCCGCGCGTGAGATGAAAGCCCGTCAGCTGCGTGAGCACCTCGAGCTCGGCCGCGTAGACCGGGATATCGTCCGGGCAGCGCGCAAGGAGCTCCCCCGCCTTCCCTTCTATGTGGCGGCGCTCCATCAGAAACGACACCGGCTCGCACCCCGCATCGAGCGCGCGGCCGATCACGAGCGGGCTCTCGGCGATGAAGAGGGCATTTGCCGGGTCGGCGCGGCTGACGAGCTGGTTTTCCGTCAGGCGGGCGTACACGTCCAGCTCCGGCGCGGAGAAGTCCGTGATGTCATAGATCTTTGCCATAGCTGCATCTCTCTTTTCGATAAGGTCAGTTCATTATACCTGATTTTTCACGCGCACGCCACTGTATTTTCCGCACCGGTGTATGCGCGCACGCGCACACGGGCATACTGCCTGTGAGGTGATTGGAATGCAACCAACGCAAAAAGAAGCCGGCCTGCTCAAGGATCTCAAGGACCAGGAGCAGCTGTGCGTGGACAAATACCGCCGCCACGCCGCCATCGCCAACGACCCGCAGCTCAAAAACCTGTTTGAACAGCTTGCTCAGGTCGAGCAGCAGCATCTCGACGCGATCGCGCAGATGATGCAGGGCACGGTCTGCAGACCCGCGGACTCCGCGACCGTGCCGAGCGCGTTCACGGCCGCGTACAGCAGCGCAGACTCGCCGCAAAAACAAAACGACTGCTACCTCTGCTCGGACGTGCTCACGATGGAAAAGCACGCCTCGCACCTGTACGACACGTGCGTGTTCGAATTTCGTGACGCCGACGCGCGCAGCGTGCTCAACGACATTCAGGCGCAGGAGCAGCACCACGGCAAGGTCATCTATGACTACATGGCCGCAAACGCCATGTACGCCTGACATCATCCGCGCAAAAACGGCGCCCCCGAACCATCGGGGGCGCCGCTTTCTGTCTGCGGAGATCACTTGCAGAGCCCGTAGCTCTCTGCCAGCTTCCGGAACGCCGGGAGCGAGCGCTCGAGCCGGCTGCGCGCCACGCAGTAGGCAAGGCGTGCATAGCCCGGACAGCCGAAATCATCCCCCGGCACGAGCAGGATGTCATAGTCCATCGCGCGGCGGCAAAACGCGCGCGAATCCGCTTCCGGCGACTTGAGGAAGAGGTAAAACGCGCCGTCCGGCCGCGCGCAGCGATAGCCCATGGCCGTGAGCGCACCGTAGATCAGCTCGCGGTTTTCGGCATAGGCCGCGATGTCGGCCGTCTTTCCGAGGCACTCCGCCACGGCGAGCTGGAACAGCGACGACACGCAGATATACCCCAGTGCGCGCCCCGCGCCGAGCACGGCCGCGTGCACGGCGGCGTAGTCGTCCATGGCCGGGTGCAGGGCGAGAAAGCCCACGCGCTCACCGGGCAGGGACAGCGTCTTGCTGTAGGAATAACAGTAAATCGCGTTCGGGTAAATTGCAGGCAGGAACGGCACCTCCACCCCGCCGTAGACCAGCTCGCGGTACGGCTCGTCTGCGATGATGTAGATCGGGTGGCCGTAGCGCGCCTGCTTTTCGCGCAGCATGGCGCTCAGCGCCTCGAGCTCCGGGCGCGGGATGACGACGCCGGAGGGGTTATTCGGGGAGTTGAGGATGAGCAGCGCGGTCTTTTCCGTCACGGCGGCGGAGAGCGCCTCAAGGTCGAGCGCGAAGGTATCCGCCTTGCACGGCACGACGCGCACGCTGCCGCCCGCCGCCTCGGCATAGACGGCGTACTCCGGAAAATACGGTGCGAGCACGATGGCCTCGTCCCCCGGACAGAGGAGCGCGCGCGTCAGGATCGCCAGCGCGCTCGACGCGCCGTCGGTCATGTAGATATCCTGCGCGCGGTACGCCTCGCCGAACGTCTGCGTGAGGTAGGCCGCGACCTTTTCGCGCACCGGCGCCATGCCCGGCGCGGGCGCATAGGCGTGCAGCTGCGTGGGCGGCACGGTGTGCAGCAGGTGCTCAACGGCCGCATGCACACAGTCCGGCGGGTCGATGCTCGGGCTGCCGATGGAAAAGTTGTAGACGTTTTCCGCGCCGATCTCGGCCGCGCGGCGCTCGCCGTAGGCCGCGATCTCGCGGATGGAGCTGCCGTTTGCGCCCCAGTCGATGAGCTGTTTCGGGATCATGCGTTTGCCTCCTCCAGATACTGTTTCAGGTACAAAATGGCCTGCCGGTAGCCCTCAAAGCCGAGCCCCATGTACGTTTTCACGCACGCCATGCCGGCATAGGAGATCTGACGGAAGGCCTCCCGCGCGCTGACGTCCGACAGGTGCACCTCCACCGCCGGAAGCGCCACGGCCTTGAGCGCGTCGAGAATGGCGACGCTCGTGTGCGTGTAGGCCGCGGGATTGATGACGATGCCGTCCGCCGTGCCGTAGGCCGCCTGGATCGCATCGACGATCGCGCCCTCGTGGTTGGACTGGAACAGCTCGACCTCCACGCCCGCCTCGCGCGCCGCCGCACGGATAAAATCCTGCAGCGCGGCAAAATCCCGGCTGCCGTAGATGGCGGGCTCGCGCAGGCCGAGCAGGTTCAGGTTCGGTCCGTTGATGACGAGAAATTTCATGTCAGCACCTCCAGGATCTGCTGCACCGTCTGCTCCGGTGTGCCGTTGTTGTCGATGACCGCGTCGGCAAAGCGGGCGTACAGCGGCGCTCTGCGCGCATAGAGCTCGGCGAGGTCGCTGCGCTGGGAGATGGGGCGCCCGTCCTTCGGCAGCAGCGCAAGGTCGCGCTGCAGCCAGAAGATCGTGCCGTTCTGGTGCAGGAGCGGGTAATTCTCCTCCCGGCAGACGCTGCCGCCGCCCGTTGCGAGGATCGCGCCCGAGCGCTTGCCAAGCTCTGCGAGCGCAGCCGTCTCCAGCGCGCGGAAGGCGTCCTCACCGTCGGCGGCAAAGATGTCCGGGATGGGACGCCCCGCCGTCTCGACGATCTGCGCATCACTGTCGAGCAGCGGCCTGTGCAGCCGCTCGGTGAGCAGCGCCGCGATCGTGCTCTTGCCGCTGCCGGGCATGCCGATGAGGACGATGTTCTCCATCTCCTGCCGCATACGGCGGTAGATGCGCAGGATCTCGCCGTCGTCAACGGTCGTGCCGGTGAACACCTCGCAGCTGCGCTTTGCCTGCGCCACGAGCATATACAGCCCGCCCGCGCACGGGATGCCGAGCGCCTCCGCCTGCAGCAGCAGCGCCGTGCGCGCCGGATTGTAGATCACGTCGAGCACGAGCGCGCACTGCGGAAACTGCCGCAGATCGACGGCGGCCCTGCCGGTGTTCGGATACATACCGACGGGTGTGGCGTTGACGATCACCTGCGCGTCGGCGTGGCGGCCGAGGTTCGTGTAGTTATCCTTGCCGCTGCGGGAGATGACCGTCACATGCGCGCCAAGCTGCGCGAGCACGGCCTGAACGGTCGCGGACGCGCCGCCGTTTCCGAGCACGAGCGCCTTTTTTCCGGCGATGTCCACGCCGCTGTGACGCACGAGGTATTCAAAGCCGAAGGCGTCGGCATTGTCGCCGTAGAGCGTGCCGTCCGGCCGGCGGACGAGCACGTTCACGCTGCCGAGCCGCTGCGCGACCGGCGAGAGCTCGGCACAGTACGGGATGACCGCCTTCTTATACGGAATGGTCACGTTGAGCGCGTCAAAATCACCGGCGGCCAGAAACGCCGCAAGCGCGTCCGGCGCGACCTCGCAGAGCCTGTAAGCGTAGTCCGCAAGCTCCGCGTGGATGGCCGGAGAATAGCTGTGGCCAAGCTTTTCACCCAGAAGTCCGCACCGCATCAGACCACCTCCTGATAGCTGCCGAGATAGGAAAACTCCTCACACAGCCCCGGCAGCTCACCCATGAGCTGGCGAAACTGCGGCGAATAGACCGAGGTCTCGAGGTCGAAATAGAACATGAACTCAAAGTTGCGCTCCGGCAGCGGCCGGCTCTCGAGCTTGTTGAGGTTGATGCCGAGCGCGTAAAACCGCGAGAGCACCTTGTACAGGGAGCCCGGCTTGTGCGGCAGCACCATCATCAGGCTCGTGCGGTCGGCGCCGGGATAGATCTCAAGATCCTTGGCGATGCAGACAAAGCGCGTGTAGTTGTTGCCCTGATCCTGCACGGAGGCGGCGAGGCTCTCAAGCCCGTAGAGTCCGCTGCAGGCGCGCGAGGCGAGCGCGGCGACGTCCGTGCGCCCCGACTCAGCCACGTGCTTTGCGGCCGCGGCGGTATTCTCGCAGCGCACGACCGTCACGCCCGGCAGGCTCTGCAAAAAGCGGCTGCACTGGCTGATGGCCTGCTCGTGGGAGTAGATCTCCTTAATATCCGACAGCTGCGCGCCGGGTCTTGCCAGCAGGCAGTGGTCGACCTTCAGGCGGACGCTGCGCACGATGCGGAAGTTGTGGCGCATCATGAGATCGTACACCGCGTTGACCGAGCCCGCCGTGCTGTTTTCCACCGGGATAACACCGTAGCGGCACAGGCCCTTCTCAATGGCGGAAAACACCGCGTCAAACGTCGCGCAATAAAACACGTTCGGCAGCGTGAACAGCCGGTCGCACGCAAGCTGCGAATATGCGCCCTCCACGCCCTGACAGGCGACGGCGGGGTGCTCCGGAAACAGCGGCTGCGTGTGCGCGATGGCGTGCTCGATCTCGGCCGTCAGCGGGCTCGTGACGCCGAGCAGCCGGTTCTGGCAGCTGCGGCTGAGCTCGAAAATGAGCGAATAGAGCGACACGGTATAATCGCGCAGCGCCTCCGGCGCGCCGTCTGCGATCTGCTGCAGCTTCGCGCGCTCACGTCCGGCGTCGAGCGCCGGAAGGCCGTGTGCCTTCTTGTAGCCGCCGATCTGCGCCGCGACGTCCATGCGCCGGTAAAACAGCGCGAGCAGCTGGCTGTCAATGTCGTCGATCTGGCGTCGATAGTCACTAAGTTCCATGGTCATGCTCCTTCGTCTGATTTTGTGGTTTCCGCTGCGGGCGCGGCGGCCAGTGCAGCCAGATCCGCCCAGAAGCGTGGATAGGATTTGTCGGTGCAGGCACAGTCGCGCACCGTGACGGGCGCCGTGCAGCCGCAGGCTGCGGCAGCCGCCGCCATGGCAATGCGGTGGTCGTGCTGCGGGTCGACCGTGCCGCCGGTGAGCGCCGGGCGTCCGGTCACGGTCAGGCCGTCTGCGCGCACCGTCACCTGCGCGCCGAGCGCGCGCAGCATGGCGGCCGTGCTCTCGAGGCGGTCAGACTCCTTGAGGCGCAGGCGCGCGGCGTTTATGATCTGCGTCTCGCCGTCTGCAAGTGCGGCGACAACGCTCAGCACCGGAATAAGATCCGGAATGGGCGCGGCGTCGATCGTGATGCCGTGCAGCGCGCCGCGCCGGACGGTGACGGCATCCGGCTGCGCGTGCACGTCCGCGCCGAAGCGGCGCAGGAGCTCCAGCACCGCGCGGTCACCCTGAGACGAAGCCGCGTCCAGCCCCGTGACCGTGATGCCCGCGGGCGAGAGCGCGCCCATGCACAGGAAAAACGCGGCGTTCGACCAGTCGCCCTCCACACGGCACTGTGCCGGAAGCTGCGCCGTCTGGCCGCCGGGGACGGTATACGTCCGGCCGTCCTTTTGAAAGCGGATGCCGGACAGGCGCAGCGCGTCCTCCGTCATGGCGATATAGCCTGCGGATTCGAGCCCGCCCGTTACGGTCAGGGTGCTCTCCCCCGCCAGACACGGCAGCGCCATGAGCAGGCCGGAGATGTACTGCGAGGACACGTCGCCCGGCAGCGCATAGTCCCCGGGGCGAAGCCGCCCGCCGGCGTGCAGCAGCGCGCCGGCGCGCCGTAGGGTCATGCCGTGCGCCGTGAGCACCGCATCGAGTGGGGCCAGCGGGCGCTGCGGCAGCCGCCCCTCCATGTGAAAGGTCACGTCCGCGCCGAGCGCGCCCGCCACCGGCAGCAGAAAGCGCAGCGTCGAGCCGCTCTCGCCGCAAAAGAGGTCGGCGTGCTCCGGCATTTCCCCGGCAATGGGGACAATGCGCAGTGAGCCCGCGCCGCCGTCCGTGATGTCCGCGCCGAGCGCGCGCAGGCAGCGCACCGTAGCGGCGATGTCGGCCGAGACGCCGTCGCACTGCAGCATCACGGGCTGCGCGCCGAGCGCGGCGCAGATGAGCAGGCGGTGCGCCTGTGATTTTGAGGCCGGGATGCGCACGCTGCCCGTGCGCATCCCGGGACAAACGGTCTGATTCATACGATGCCTCCGTCCGCGAGCCATGCGGGGATGTCCGCCGCCGGAACCGTCTCGATGCGGCAGCGGCCGATGCGCTCCGGCACGATGAGGTGCAGCGCCCCGTCGGCGATCTTTTTGTCCGCGCGCGCGGCATCCGCCAGCGCATCGCGGCGAAAGTCCGTCTCCGTCGGAAGGCCGTACTGCCGCAGGAGCGCGAGGATCTGCGCGCAGGTATCGTCCGTACAGATGCCGCGTCTGGCGGCGGCGCGCGCGATGACGGCCATGCCGATGGCCACGCCGCAGCCGTGCGGCACGGTGTAGCCGCTGCACGCCTCGACCGCGTGGCCGAACGTGTGGCCGAGATTCAGAAGCTGACGGCTGCCGCGGTCAAATTCGTCCGCCGCGACCAGATCGCGCTTCATGCCGACACACGTCGCGATGACGTGCGCCACCTGCGCGCTGACCGGCTGCGCGCGCAGCTCGTCAAAAAACGGCGCGCTGCGCAGCACGGCGTACTTGATGACCTCGGCGCAGCCGTTGCGGTATTCCTCCGGCGGGAGGGTGCGCAGCGTGTCCGGGTCGCAGAGCACGAGGCTCGGCTGGTAGAAGCAGCCGACCTGATTTTTGCCGCTGGGCAGATTCACGGCCGTCTTGCCGCCGACCGAGGAGTCCACAGCGGCAAGCAGCGTCGTCGGCACCTGCACGAACGGGATGCCGCGCTGGTACGTCGCGGCGGCAAAGCCCGCGAGGTCGCCGGTCACGCCGCCGCCGAGCGCGGCGATGAGGTCACTGCGGCTCAGACGGTGCGCCGCCAGAAAGTCCAGCAGCGCGGCGTAAGTGGCGAGCGTCTTGCAGTGCTCGCCGCCGGGATAGGTAAACGTCACGACCCGAAAGCCCGCGCGCGTGAGCGATGCCTCCAGCCGCGCGGCATACAGCCCCGCCACGGTCTCTCCCGCGACGACGGCCGCCGTGCGCCCGGCGCCGAGCGTGCGCGCGATGTGCGCGCCCGCATCGTCGAGCAGCCCCGGCTGCACCAGCACGTCATAATCGCGCGAGGCGGTCACGTGGATGGTCGTCATCAGCCGTCCACCTCCTCCTTGCGCCGGCGCCCCTCATCGAGCAGGCGCGTGAGCGCGGGCAGATCATCGCGCGCCATCGCATCGCGGTACTCGCCCAGATGCGCCACGAATATGTCCAGCTCATGGAGCAGATTATCCTTGTTTTCCAGAAAGAGCTCCGCCCACATCTCAGGGCTCAGCCACGCGACGCGGGTCATGTCCTTGTAGCTTCCGGCGGAAAAGCCCTTGTGCTGTGCGGCCGTAGGGCTCTTGATGTAGGCATTCGAGACCACATGCGCCATCTGGGACGTGAAGGCGATCATCTCGTCGTGCGCCTGTGCCGTCGTGAACGAAAAGCGCGCAAAGCCCGCAGGCTTGAGCAGCTGCTTGACGCGGTCAAAGAGCAGCACGTCGTCAAAATCCGGCGGCACGATGACCATCGGCGCGCCGTGAAACAGATCCGCCTTCGCGTTCTTGAAGCCGGAAAACTGCGTGCCGGCCATCGGGTGGCCGCCGAGGAACGTGACGCCGTATTCCTCCGCGATCGGAAAGCACGCCGCGCAGATGGTGCGCTTCGTGCCGCCGCAGTCGAGCACCACGGGGTGCGGGCCGATGTGCGCCGCCATGCGGCGGAACCAGTCGACGGTCGCCTCCGGGTAAAGCGCGATGAGCACGAGGTCACACGCGGAGATGTTCTCCTGCGTGAGCTCGCCGTCGACCGCGCCGCTCATGACGGCAAAATCCAGCACGCTGCGGCTGCGGTTATACGCGAGCACGGTCGCGCCCGCTGCATGATAGGCCTTGGCAAAGGAGCCGCCGATCAGCCCAAGGCCAACGATACCGACCGTCATTTGGCGAGCACCTCACGGATGCTGCGCACCTTATGCGCAAGGTCGTCGTAGACCTCCGGCCGCAGGGACTGCGCGCCGTCGCACAGGGCGTGCATGGGGTCGTTGTGCACCTCGATGATGAGGCCGTCCGCGCCGCAGGCGGTCGCGGCGAGCGCCATCGGCTCGACGAGGCGGGCGATGCCGGTCGCGTGGCTCGGATCAACGATGACCGGCAGGTGCGTCAGCTCCTTGAGCATGGGCACGGCCGCGAGATCGAGCGTGTTGCGCGTGTAGTCGTCAAACGTGCGGATGCCGCGCTCGCAGAGGATGACCTGCTCGTTGCCGCCGGCCATGATGTACTCGGCGCTCATGAGCAGCTCCTTGAGCGTGCTGGCAAGGCCGCGCTTGAGCAGGATGGGCTTGCGGAGTCTGCCGAGCTCGCGCAGGAGGTCGAAGTTCTGCATATTGCGCGCGCCGACCTGAATGATGTCCACGTCCTCGAACAGCGGCAGATGCTCCACGCCCATGATCTCGGTCACGATCGGCAGGCCGGTGGCCGCGCGCGCCGTTTTGAGCAGCTCAATGCCGGTGGCCTTGAGGCCCTGAAAATCGTAGGGCGAGGTGCGCGGCTTGAACGCGCCGCCGCGCAGGATGTTCGCGCCGGAGGCCTTGACCGCCTGCGCGACCGCAACGATCTGCTCCTCGGACTCCACGGAGCACGGCCCCGCGATCATGACGAAGTTGCCGCCGCCGATCTTTACACCGCCGGCTTCGACGACGGTGTCCTCCGGGTGGAACTTGCGGTTGCAGCACTTGAAGGGCTCGGTCACGCGCTTGACGCTGTCGACGATGCCGAGGCTCGCGATCAGATCCATGTCCACGTTGGTCGTGTCGCCGACCAGACCGAGCACGGTCTGATAGGCGCCCTCGGAAATGTGGATGATCAGCCCCTGAGCCTTGAGCCAGTCGATGAGCTGCGTGCGCTTTGCCGCTTCCACGCCATGTTTGAGTACGACGATCATGATGATTACCTCCGATGCAGTATTGCAGATTTTTTGAATATCAAAAAAGAAAATGCGGCACAGGCTTAACCTGTGCCGCATGAAACAAACCCGATATTCGAGCCCTTTTTCGCATCACAAATCAGCCTTACTATTGAAGCATAGTAAAGTAATAAGCGTATGCAAAATAGAAGCTGCGGTTCATATTCAAAGCTCCGATCTTGTAAAAATGATCTTGATGGTTCGAGTATAAAAACTTCACAGCGAAATGTCAACCGCAAATTTATACAAATCCGCACTTTTTTTGCATCGCATCCTTCATCAGATATGCAAAGACGATGAAAAAGCGAGGGCGGCAGACAGCCGCCCTCGCAGGGGTATCGATGAAAAGTGGATTCAGGCGTTGACCACGTGCTCAACGTAGCCTCTGAGGATCGCGGCGACCTGCGCGCGCGAAGCGCTGCCCTGCGGGTCGAGGATCGTCCTGCTACCGTACACCGTGCCCTGGATGAGCCCGGCGGCATTCGCCCACGAGAGCGCATCCTTTGCCCAGCCGGACACACTGCCGGCGTCCGGGAACGCCGAGAGGTCGGCGCGCGCGCTGACGTCATAGCCCTTGCTGTGCGCGTAGTTGTAGAGGATCAGCGCGGTCTGCTCGCGCGTGACAGCGCCATTGGGATCGAAGCGGCCGCCGCCGACGCCGGTGACGACGCCGTTCTCGGCAGCCCAGGTCACCGCGTCCGTGTACCATGTGCCGTTGGGCACATCGCTGAACGTGTTGACGCCCTTCGGAGCGGGCTTGCCGGCGAGGCTCCACAGCACGGTCACGAGCATCGCGCGGTTCGTGGTCTGATCCGGAGCGAACGTCGTGGCCGACGCGCCGGAGAACAGGCCGTTATTGTAGGCGTAGGCCGCAGCGCCGTAGTACCACGCACCGGCGGGCACATCCGTGAACGGGAAGCTTGCCAGGGCCGTCACGCCGTTGACCACGTTGAAGGAATACGTCTGCTGCGCGGCATTGTAAGCACCGCCGAGGGCAGAGATCGCGCCGTCCTCAGCGAGGTTCCACGCGGTCAGGTCGTCCGCCGCGTTCACGGCCACTGCGGCGCGCACGCTGCCGGCGGGATACTTCGCCGCAGTGCCGTCAACGGTGACGGAGGCGGCGGCAAGCACGGCGCTGTCCGCCTGCTTGCCGAGGGCACGGCGCTGCGCGGCGTTGAGAGAGGCGCCGCTTGCAAGGGAGACGGTGACGTCCTTGTGCAGATCGAGCGCCGCGAGCGCGCTCGCATCGAACGCGACCGTACCGGACTTGAACTGCACCTGCAGCGCGGCGACGCCCGCCTCACGCGCATTGGCGATCGAGCGGCCGGAGAGGACGACCGTGCCGACTGCGGGGTCGGTGGCGTTGACCGTCACGGTCGCGCCGGACTGCGCGTTGGTGGCCGTGCGCAGCTGGCGGCTGGTCAGGAACACCGTAGCGGTGCCGTCCTGCACATAGGCCTGCGTAGCGGCGGCGCTGCTGCCGCTGACGGGCAGGAGGCGAACCTGCGCGCTGCTGCCCTCGAGCAGAATGGTCTTGTCATTGTCATCGGGGCAGTTGTTGTCCACGCTCATGGAGACAACGATCTTCACGAGCAGGTCGTTGAGCTGGCTCTTGAGGTACTTGGTGAACAGCCCCTGGAATTTGGTGAACAGGACGCTGCCGCGGCCGAAGGCGTCTCTGGCGACAATGTCGAGCACCTGATCGAGCAGTGCGCCGCTCTTGAGCTGGTTGACGCCGGACTGCACCCACGCGGGGTAATTGCCGTCGTCCTCACCGGCAAGGTTGCACTGGTAGATCCAGTTGGCAAAGTCGAGCAGGTCGTTGCCCTCGGCGATCGGGATGGCCGCCACGTCGTCAATGATCTGTCCAATGTTCTCGACGATCTTTGTAACAGGCCACGTATCGTTCGGCAGATACTTGCCGAAGAAGGACTTGACAAAGTCGCCCGCGACCGTCTTGAGCATGTCGGTCGTAAAACCGAACGCACGGGCATATTCGGTCAGGTCGTCGATCACATGCGCGGTGCCCGTGGCGGGATCGGTATAACGGATATCGCCGATGTGCGTCTTGGTGCTCACGCTCATGCAGGTGCTCGTCTCACCGCCGGCAGTACTGCGGCGCAGGTCGACAAAGCGGATCGGGCACGGATACGTCAGCGCGGAGCCGGTCTCGATGTCATAGAGGGTGTTGCCGGCCTGCGTGGTCATGGCGGCAATGTCGACCGCATGCATATGGCCGGTGAAGACGACGCTCATACCGGCATCGGCATATTCCTGCGCGATGCGCTCATAGCCGTTGACAAGGTACATGGGCAGGATGGTGGGCTCGACATCGAAGTGCGGCACCAGACCGTGATGCTCCAGACCGATGACAAGGTCGCCGCGCGCCTTGGCGGCGGCAGTCTGCTCGATGACCCACTTTTCCAGATCGGCGCTGATGGCGCCGCTCGTCTCATGCTCGTCCGCACCGTTGTCGGTGTTATCCACGCTGTAGCGGCAGGTGTCCATGGCGATAATGGTCAGCCCCTCGACCGGACGGGCGACATAGGACATGTAGCCGGCCTTTTTCCCCTCGGCCGGGGTGAAGGTCGCAATGACGGTCGGGTCAGAGTAGACGAAGTCGTAGATGTCCTTGAAGTCCTCCGGGTGCGTGCGCGTGGCGGGCACGGCCTTGCCGTCGGCGGTGTTGAAGTTCTTGGCATTGTAATTGCGGATGTCATGGTTGCCGTTGATGACATAGACCTTCAGGCCGGGGACATCCTTCTGCAGCTGCTGCAGCTGCTTTGCCAATGCCTTGTGGCACTCCTGCTCGCCGTCCTTGGTCAGGTCGCCGGACACGAGAAGAATGTCGGGCTTGTCCGCACGGACGCGCTCGAACATCTCGTTGAGGATGGCGGAGCTCTCCTTGAGCAGCTTGCGGTCGCTGTTGAGCGCGTGCTCAAAGTCCTCCGTGTCTGCGATCATATCCGGCGAGAGATAGTGCAGGTCGGACATGACGGCGATTCTCAGGTTCAGATCCTGCGGCTTGTCCGCCGCAAATGCCGGAACCGTCAGTGTGAAGACAAGGACTACCGCCAGCAGCAGCGACAGCAGTCTGCTTCCATTGTGCATTTTGGTTTTCATTTCTTCCTCCTGTTGATATAGTCTCCTACATACATATGTACGGTAAAGGCCGCACAGCTGTATCCCTTCCTCACCGTGTAAAATCTGCAGGCGGCTTTGTGTAAAAAGCGGCTGCACCACGGCTATTTCAACTGTATCATGCCGGCGCCCCAAATGCAACCAAAATACAGCAGCGAATGCGAAAAAGCGCGGGCGGCAGCAGGCGGGACCCGATGCGTTTGGAATGTTTCATCTCTTCCTCCTGTAACATTCAAGATTTTGGCTCTTACAAGCTCACGTTCCTGTTTTACACAGCGCGTGTAAAGTTCAAAACCGCGGCCGTGTAAAGTTCCCGTGCGGCAAAGCGGTGAAGATTTTGCATTCCCGCCTTGACAAGCCGGCGGTTTCGTCTTATCATGAAGTGTGACAAACACGGGGAGCCGCTCGGCTGAGAGTAAGCATCCGCTTAGACCCGCACACCTGATTTGGATAATGCCAACGTAGGGATTCATACTGCCGGACCGCAACAGCAGCACTCTTTACGGGCGCTGCCGTTTTTTATACCCCGAAAGGAGCTTCTTTATGGAACAGATCCTCAAGACCATGCTGGAAAACGTGCGCGCGAAAACACCGCTCGTGCACAACATCACAAACTACGTCACCGTCAACGACGTCGCAAACGTCCTGCTGGCGGCCGGCGGCTCGCCGATCATGTCCGACGACGCAGACGACGTCGAGGACATCACGAGCATCTGCGGCGGCCTGAACATCAACATCGGCACGCTCAACAAAAACACCATCCCCTCCATGTTCCTCGCCGGCAAGAAGGCAAACGCCCTCGGCCACATCGTCCTGCTCGACCCCGTGGGCGCGGGCGCGAGCCGCCTGCGCACCGACACGGCCAACCGCCTCATGCGCGAGGTGCGCTTTGACGCCGTGCGCGGCAACATCTCCGAGATCAAGACCCTCTGCACCGGCAGCGGCACGACCAAGGGCGTGGACGCCGACACGGTCGACGCCGTGACGGAGGCAAACCTCGACGACGGCGTGGCGCTGGTCAAGGCGTTCGCCGGACAGACCGGCTGCATCATCGCCGTGACCGGCGCGATCGACCTCGTGAGCGACGGCGAGCGCTGCTGGTGCATCCGCAACGGCCGTCCGGAGATGAGCCGCATCACCGGCACGGGCTGCCAGCTCTCGGCGCTGACGACGGCGTTCCTCGTCGCCAACCCCGAGCACAAGCTCGAAGCCGCGGCTGCCGCCGTGTGCATGATGGGGCTCGCGGGCGAGATCGGCTGGGCGAACATGCAGCCCGGCGACGGCAACAGCACCTACCGCAGCCGCATCATCGACGCCATTTTCAACATGACCGGCGACGCGCTGGAGGAAGGAGCCAAATATGAACTGCGATAATGCTTCCCTGCTGCTCTATGCAGTGACCGACCGCTCGTGGCTGCACGGCCAGACGCTCTACGAGCAGGCCGAGCAGGCGCTGCAGGGCGGCGCAACGTTTTTGCAGCTGCGCGAGAAGGCGCTCGACGAGGCGCACTTCAAGGAAGAGGCCGTCGCGCTCAAGGCACTGTGCAGGCAGTACGGCGTGCCGTTCGTGCTCGACGACAACGTGGCGCTCGCCATCGAAACGGACGCCGACGGCGTGCACGTCGGCCAGAGCGACATGGCGGCCGGAAAAGTGCGCGCGCTCATCGGCCCGGACAAGATCCTCGGCGTGTCGGCGCAGACCGTGGAGGAGGCGCTGCTGGCCGAGCGCGAGGGCGCGGACTATCTCGGCGTGGGCGCCGTGTTCCCGACCGGGACAAAGACCGACGCCAACGCCGTGAGCTATGACACCCTGCGCGAGATCTGCGCGGCCGTGTCCATCCCCGTCATCGCCATCGGCGGCATCACGAAAGACAATGTCGCCCTGCTCTCCGGCAGCGGCATCGTCGGCGTCGCCGTCGTGAGCGCGATCTTCGCGCAGCCGGACATCCCCGCCGCCACGCGCAAGCTCAAGGCCGCCGTGCGCACTGCGCTGGATCTGTAATCCCCCTGCGCGCGGGCGCAGACAAGATAAAAACAGCGGCAGATCGGGGGCACCACTTTCTGTCGCTCAACAAAATTGATGCTGAAAAGGAGACAGAATATGAAAACAGCATTAACAATCGCCGGAAGCGATTCCAGCGGAGGCGCCGGTATTCAGGCCGATCTGAAAGCCATGACCATGAATGGCGTATTTGCCATGAGTGCGATCACGGCGCTGACCGCCCAGAACACGACCGGCGTACAGGGTATTTTTGAAGTGACCCCGGAGTTTCTCGCCCGGCAGATCGACAGCGTCTTTACCGACATCCGGCCTGACGCGGTGAAGATCGGCATGGTCGCGTCCTCCGGCCTTATCGAGGTCATCGCCGAGCGGCTGCAGCACTACGCAGCGCAGAACATCGTCGTCGACCCCGTGATGGTCGCCACGAGCGGCGCGCGCCTCATCTCCGAGGACGCCATCGCCACGCTCGAGGCGCGGCTGCTGCCGCTGGCCGCCGTGCTCACGCCCAACATCCCGGAGGCAGAGGTGCTCTCGGGGCTGTCCATCGCCTCCCCCGACGACATGATCGCCGCCGGAAAGGTCATCAGCGAGCGCTACGGCTGCGCCGTGCTGTGCAAGGGCGGGCACCGGCTCAACGACGCCAATGACCTCCTGTACCGCGACGGCGGCTACGAGTGGTTCAACGGCAAGCGCATTGACAACCCCAACACCCATGGCACCGGCTGCACGCTCTCGAGCGCCATCGCAGCCAACCTCGCCAAGGGCTATGATCTCGACACGGCCGTCCGCCGTGCGAAGGACTACCTCTCCGGCGCGCTGGCCGCCATGCTCGACCTCGGCGCCGGCTCCGGTCCGATGGACCACGCGTTCGACCTCAAGCCCGAATACCGTCAGGAGGCCGGAAAATGAAAAAAACGTCCAGCTTCCAGAACGGCCTCATATGGTTCGGCGCGGCCGTGTCCATCGCCGAGATCCTCACCGGCACGTATTTTGCGCCCCTCGGCTTCACGAAGGGTCTGCTCGCCATCCTGCTCGGCCACGTCATCGGCTGCACGATGTTTTTCTTCGCGGGTCTCATCGGCGGCCGCACCGGCCGCAGCGCCATGGGCACGGTCGAGCTGAGCTTCGGCCGCATCGGCTGCCTGTTTTTCGCGGCGCTCAACGTGCTGCAGCTCGTCGGCTGGACGGCCATCATGATCTATGACGGCGCGCTGGCCACCAACACCGTGCTCGGCCTCGGCAAATGGGTGTGGTGTCTGGTCATCGGCGGGCTGATCGTGCTGTGGATCGCCATCGGCATCAAAAACCTCGGCTGGGTCAACAAGATCGCCATGGCCGCGCTGTTCATCCTCTCGATCGTGCTGTGCGTGGTGGTGTTCCGCGGCGGCACGCCCGTCACGGAGCCCGACGGCAGCCTGAGCTTCGGCGCGGCGGTCGAGCTCGCCGTGGCCATGCCGCTGTCGTGGCTGCCGCTCATCTCCGACTACACGCGCGAGGCCGAAAAGCCCTTTGCCGCCACGCTCTCGAGCACGCTGACCTACGGCGTCGTGAGCTGCTGGATGTATCTCATCGGCATGGGCGCCGCCATCTTCACCGGCGAGGGCGACATCGCGCTCATCATGGTCAAGGCCGGTCTCGGCGTGGCCGCGCTGCTCATCCTCATCCTCTCGACCGTCACGACGACCTTCCTCGATGCGTACAGCGCCGGCATCTCGGCCGAGTCCCTGTCGAAGAAGATCAACGGCAAGTATGCCGCGCTCGTCGTGACCGTCGTCGGCACGGTCTGCGCCATCTGCTTCCCGATGGACGACATTACCGACTTTCTCTACCTCATCGGCTCGGTGTTCGCGCCGATGATCGCCATCCAGATCACGGACTTCTTCGTGCTGCGCCGCGGCGGCGCGCGCGGAAAGCTCGACGTGTGCAACGCCGTCGTCTGGGTGCTGGGCTTCGCGCTCTACCGCGTGCTCATGAATGTGGACATCCCGGTCGGCAACACGCTGCCCGACATGGCCGCCACGATGCTCCTGTGCGTGATCGCGCACAAAATTGTCCCGGATAAGACCAAGACTGCCTGAGCCTTTTTTGCGAAACCTGCCCAAGCCGGAAACGCCCGCACACCGTGCGGGCGTTTTTGCGCGTCAAACAGAGTTTGACACGCTCAAACGAGACCCACTGCGTTGGGCTCTCGTTTGAAAGGATTGCGGCTCGCTGCAGCGCACGCGCCGTGCGCGCACGTTTGCGAGCCGAGCGGTATTTTCTCCGCCGCACATGTCGCCGGAGAAAATGATTGGATCTTCTTTCGCCGCTCCGGCGGCGAAAGGCTACGAGGTTTTTGGCAAGCTGCCGGAAACGCCCGCACGGTGTGCGGGCGTTTTTGCGTCTTGAATTCCTATCAGGACCGTGTTATTTTAAGGGCAGAAATATACAAGCGCAAGGAGGCTCACCCATGAAGGATCTCAAACCGACGTGCCGCATCGCCGTCGTGCAGGCGGCGCCGGTGCTGTTTGACAAGGCCGCGTGCACGGACAAGGCCGTGCGCCTGATCGCGGAATGTGCCCGCGGCGGTGCGGAGCTGATCGTGTTTCCGGAGCTGTTTATCCCCGGCTACCCCTACGGCATGACCTTCGGCTTCACGGTCGGCGCGCGCAATGAAGACGGCCGCATGGACTGGCAGCTTTACTGTGACAACTCCATCGTCGTGCCCGGCCCGGAGACGGAGCGCCTCGCCGCGGCGGCAAAGGCCGCGGGCGCATACGTGAGCATCGGCGTATCGGAGCGCGACGGCGTGACCGGCACGCTCTACAACTCCAACCTCATCTTCTGCCCGGACGGCACGCTCGCGCCCGTGCACCGCAAGCTCAAGCCCACGGGCGCCGAGCGCGTGGTCTGGGGCGACGCCGACCGCGGGTATTTCCCGGTCGTGGACACCCCGTGGGGGCCGATGGGCAGCCTCATCTGCTGGGAGAGCTATATGCCGCTCGCGCGCACGGCGCTGTATGAAAAGGGCGTGACGCTCTACATCTCGCCGAACACGAACGACAACCCCGAATGGCAGGCCACCGTGCAGCACATCGCGCTCGAGGGGCGGTGCTATTTCATCAACTGCGACATGGTCTTTCACCGCGCGGACTACCCCGACGGGCTGCACTGCCCGGACGAAATTGCGCGCCTGAGCGACATTCCCTGCCGCGGCGGCAGCTGCATCGTCGACCCCTACGGGCACTATGTCGTGCAGCCGGTGTGGGACGCCGAGGACATTCTCTATGCCGACCTCGACATGCAGCGCGTGCCCGCCAGCCGTATGGAGCTCGACGTGTGCGGCCACTATGCGCGGCCGGACGTGCTGCGCCTGACCGTGCAGGACAAATGAAAGGAGCGCGCGTATGAAGCTTGCCATGGCGCAGATGTCCATGACCGGAAGCATGGACGAAAACCTGAAAAAATCTCTCGCCTTCTGCGACGCCGCCGCAGGCAGCGACCTGCTGTTTTTCCCGGAGGTGCAGCTCACACCGTTTTTCCCGCAGTATGCGGGGCGGAACGCGGACGCCTATGTCGTTCCGGCGGGCAGCCCGACCGTGCAGGCCTTCGCGGACAAGGCGAAGGAGCACCGGCTCTTCCTCTCGCCGAATATGTACCTCGAGCAGAACGGGAAACGCTATGACGCCTCCCTCTGGCTGACGCCGGAGGGCAGCTGCGCGGGCGTGGCCAAGATGGTGCACATTATGCAGGCGGCGCAATTTTACGAGCGCGACTACTACACCCCGTCCGAGGACGGCTTTCTCGTGTTCGACACGCCGCACGGCCGCGTCGGCATCGTGATCTGCTTCGACCGGCACCTGCCGGAGAGCATCCGCACGTGCGCGCTCAAGGGTGCGGATCTTGTCATCATCCCGACGGCAAACACGAAAAGCGAACCCATGGAGCTCTTCGAGTGGGAGATCCGCGTGCAGGCGATGCAAAACCAGATCTTCGTCGCCATGTGCAACCGCGTGGGGCGCGAGGACGAAATGGACTTTGCCGGCGAGTCGCTCATCGTGCACCCGAGCGGCGACGTGATCTATAAAGCCGACGGCCGTGAGCGGCTCATCGTGCAGGAGCTCGACCTCGCCGAGGCGCGGCTCTGGCGCGAACACAAGCGCCCGTATCTCAGGCAGCGGCGGCCGGAGTGCTATCTGTAAGCAAGAGCGCTCCCCGCGCCGGTCATCCGGCGCGGGGAGCGCTTTTTAGCTTCTTATTATTTATATTCCGGGCACTGATAGCGGGGCTTGCCGAGGCTCTTGCGCCCGTACTCGATGGCGGACACCGGGCAGCCGCAGATGCAGGCCATGCAGTGCGTGCACGCACCGTTCCAGCGCGGCTTTCGCCCGACGATATCGATGCCGTTGACCGGGCAGCTCAGCGCGCACTTTCCGCAGCCGATACATGCGTCAGAGACCGTGAACGGGCCGGACTTGACGAACCATTTATAAAAGATGCCGTTCACCGGGTGGGTCTTGAACCGGTCGACGAGGCTGACCTTCGGCGCGGGAAACGGCTCGCCGCGCTGCACGCAGGCGATGCCGCGGTCGATCGACGGCTGCGCCGCCGCGATGATCTGCGCAGACTCCTCCGCGCCGGGCACATAGAACATGGCGACGTAGTTTTCCGGCATGACGACCTCCAGCACGCCCCGGTAAGTGAGCCCGATGTCCGCGCACAGCGCGGCGATGCGGCTGCCGGCGTTGCCGATCTCGCTGCCGCAGGTCATGACAAAGTAGGCCTCACGGCTGCCGGTGAAGCTGCCGCGGCGCAGAAAATCGGCAAAGATGTGCGGGATCTGCCAGCCGTAGGTCGGTGAGACGAACACCCACGGGCAGTCGGAGTGCAGCGCGGCGGGCGTGTCGTTTTTGATGTATTCATTCGCGGTGATCAGATCGTCGCCGAGCGCGGCGGCGAAGCGCTGGGCAACATAGCGGCTGTTGCCCGTGCCGGTATAATAGACGACCATACGGTTTCCCCCATACGTTTGATTTTGCTCAGTATAGCACATCCGTGCGGAAAATTCCAGCCGGACGTTGTGCGTGCGCGCACGGCGTGCTACAATAAAAGCAACGCCGCGTTTTCGGAGGAGGGGTCTCTTTTGTATTGGTATACCATCGGACAGACGCTCACGCAGCAGGAGCGGCAGCCCGCACCCGAGCAGCCCGCCGTCGTGCTGCTGAGCTCCGACGAGCTCTCGCGCAAGCCGGCGCTCCCGGGACTGGAGCGGACGCTGCACCACACGCCGCCGGCGCGCGATGCGCGCGTGTGCAAGGCCGAGGTGCGCTCGGACTGCCTGTCCGGCACGCTTGTGCTGCCGTACCAGGGCAAGGACGGCAGGCCGCTCGCCTGCGGCTATCTCGTCACGGCGGCGCGCGTCGTGCTCGTGGACGACGAGAACGCGCTGCAGGGGGTTCTGCGCCGCATCGCCCGCGAAAAACGCTGGACCGACGGCAGCGTCGGCCGGTTTCTCTACGACTTTTTTGAACAGCTCATCGCCCGCGACCTGCACCGGCTCGAAAAGCTTGCCGACCGCATCGAGGCACTCGAGGACCGCGTGCTGGCGGACAAACTCGACGGCTTTTCCGCGCCGATGACCGCGCTGCGCAAGGAGGCCAGCGCCTGGTTTCGCTACTACTCGCAGCTTGACGATGTGGCCTGTGAGCTGCGCGAGAACGAAAACGGCTTCTTCTCCGACGGCGAGCAGCTGCTGTTTCGCATGTTCGAGGAGCGGGTGATCCGCCTGCGCGAGGAGTCGCAGCTGCTGCGCGAATCGTGCATGCAGGTGCAGGGGCTCTTTCAGGCGGAGATCGACATCCGGCAAAACCGCATCATGCAGATCCTGACGATCGTGACGACCATTTTCCTGCCGCTGACGCTGCTCGTCGGGTGGTACGGCATGAACTTTGCCGGCATGCCGGAGCTGACGTGGAAGTACGGCTACCCGGTCATCGTCGTCGTGAGCATCGTGATCGTGGGCATCAGCCTGTGGGTGTGCAAAAAGAAAAAATTCTGGTAATGCAAAAGACCGGCTGAGGAGATCTCAGCCGGTCTTTTTATTTATCTTTCCGCGCGCTCGGCGAAATGCTCCGGGTTCTCGATCGACGTCAGCCGCAGCGGGAACGTCTGCTGTCCGAGGTCCGCGTAGGAGATGATCCACTCGCTGGAGTCGATGAGCATGGCCATCGACAGCAGGTCGGAGCAGTCGGCCGTGCCCTGCGTGCCCACCGGAACCGCGCCGACGTTCACGCCGTCGGCATCGCCGAAGTCGAGCACCTTGACCTCCAGCGTCCTGGCGTCCTTGTCGCGCGAGAGCACCTCGACATGCAGGTAGGCATAGCCGCCGTCGAGCGGGAGATCGCTCATATCCGGAGCGGGCGTGGGCTCGGCCGCGCCGCCGGATGCGCAGCCCGTGCACAGCAGCACGAGCGCAAGGGCAAGGATCAGGATCCGCATATGCTTCATCACAGTTTTCACCTCAATTCCGCCGTAAATATGACTGTGCGGCCGTCGGGGCTCTCGGCGCGGATCGTGCCGCGATGCCCCTCGGCGATGCTGCGCGCGATGGACAGGCCGATGCCGAAGCCGCCGGTCTCGCCGCTGCGGGCGGGATCCGCGCGGTAAAAGCGGTCAAAGAGCCGCCCGAGCGCAGCCGTGTCGAGCGTGTCGCACGGGTTCTCCGTGCGGATGACGACGCCGCGCCGCCCCTTTTCCAGAGAAAAGACGATGGTCCCCTCCGGCGCTGCATACTTGACGGCGTTGTCGAGCAGGATCGACACGAGCTGCCGCACGGCGTACTCGTCGCCGCAGTAGGTCAGTCCCGGCGTCACGCGCACGTCGAGCGCATGACCGGCGGACGCCGCGAAATCGCGAAACGACTCCGCCGTCTCCGTGAGCGCATCGCTGACCGGAAAGTCCGCCATCTGCAGGGGTGAGGACTCCTCATCCATGCGCGAGAGCGTGACGAGCTCGTTGACAAGCTCCGTGAGCTTCTCGGTCTGGTTTTCCGCCTTGTCGATCCACTTTTGCTGCCCGACCTCCATCTCCAGCACCTTCAGGCTCGTGGCGATGACGGTGATGGGCGTTTTGAGCTCATGCGAGGCGTCGGTGATAAACTGCTTTTGCCGCTCGGACGCCTGCACGACCGGCGCGATCGCCCGGCGCGAGCAGAGCACAACAATGACATACACCAGCACCACGCACACGGCCGCGGCGGCCAGCGACATCCACGCAAACGACACGACCGCGTGCAGCTGCTGGTAGCTGTCGAGAAAGACGGCCATCCAGCGGTCGGTGTCCGTGTGGACGACGTAATATTTATACCCCGCCGTGTAGCCGAAGCCCGCGCCGTGGCGCAGCGCGGCGGTGAGATACTGCGCCGTGTCCTCCTCGGACACGGCGGCGATGTGCGTCAGATCCGCCTGCTCGAGATCGCCGTCGCCGTTGTAGCGCAGGACGAAGTAGCGCGTGGAATACGGCGTCTCGGGCGTGAACGAGCCGTCGGGCTTTTTCCCGGGCTTGCCGCCGTCGGGCGGGAAGTGCGGCACCGTGCCCTGATTGTCGCAGATCATGCGCAGCATCTGCGTCAGCTGCCGGTCGGCGGAGATGTAGTTGGCCGCATTCACCGTCACGCACAGCAGCAGCAAAACACCCGCAACGGCCAGCGTTGCGATGCGGATGAAGCGTTTGCGCAGCCGTTCAATCATCGCCGGCCTCCAGCATGTAGCCGAGCCCGCGGTTGGCGCGGATGGTCACGCGCGAGCCGATGCCCTTGAGCTTCTTGCGCAGGTTTGAGATGTGCACCCAGACGACGTTGATCTCCGCGTCGCTGTCCCAGCCCCAGACGCGCTCGAGAATGCGCTCGGCCGAGAGCACGACCTTCGGCGCGCGCAGAAAAAGCTCCATCACCTGAAACTCGCGCCCGCTCAGGCGCACGCTCTGCCCCGCGCACGAGAGCATGCCCGTGCCGCAGTCGAGCGCCGCGTCGCCGAAGGTGAGCACCGTCGGGCGGTATTCCCCGCCGCGGCGCAGCATGGCGCGCACACGGCAGATGAGCTCATCCGGCGCGAAGGGCTTGGGCAGGTAATCGTCCGCCCCGGCGTTGAAGCCCGTGATGCGGTCGTCCTTCCCGGCCTTGGCCGTGAGCATCATGACCGGCGTGCGCACGCCCTCGGCGCGCAGCCGCTCGAGCACCTCGACGCCGCTCAGCTTCGGCATCATGACATCGAGCACGATGGCATCATAGTCGCCCGTGACGGCGTATTCGTAGGCGTCGAAGCCGTTATAGACGGTATCGACCGTGAATTGATTTTTCTCAAAAAAGACGCTCAGCGCCTCTGCGAGGTCGCGCTCGTCCTCTGCGATCAGCAGTCGCATGGTGCATCACCCGGCTTTATTTTAGAAGTTTTCTGCCCGGAACGCAAGCATTTTCACAGCGCCTCGCCCGTCTGCTCGCGCCCGCAGGTGATGTTCAGGTTGCCGTTGCGGCAGCGCAGTGCGTCGAGAAAGGCCTTGGGCACCTGCGCGTCGCGCAGCGTGACGCGGTACTGCAGCTCGTAGAGCGTGCCCATGTTGGCGGTCTTGACGCGCTCGAGCGTGTGCGCGGTGGTGTAGGTGTCAAAGAGGTCGTCGAACAGCCCGTCGTAGTCGAGATTTTCCGGAATGGTGATCTTCAGCAGGCGCTCGTCGGTGCGCCGCGTGCCGAAGTCCAGCTGCGTCAGCAGCAGGAGCGCCGCCGCGATGATGACGAAAAACACCGCCGCGAGCGCGACATAGCCCATACCGGTCGCAAGGCCGAGCGCCATGGCGAGGAAGATCACGCCGATCTCCCGCGCCGTGCCGGGCACGGAGCGAAAACGCACAAGGCTGAACGCCCCGGCGACGGCGACGCCCGCGCCGACGTTGCCGTTGACGAGCAGGATGACGATCTGCACGATCGCGGGCAGCACCGCGACCGTGACGGCAAAGCCCTGACTGCACTTCGTGCGGTACATGCCGAGAAAGGCCGTGGCGATGCCGAGCACGAGTGACACCGCCGTACAGATGAGGAAGGCCGGGAGCGTGAGCCCGGATGTAAGGATGGAATCAAGCACTGCAAAGCGCCTCCTTCGTAAACGATTCGTTGGGGAGAATACAGGTCTTATAGCACGCGCCGTACTTGGAAAACGACGTCGGGCGTGCATCGATATCCGTCAGCGCGCGGCTGAGCCACAGCGGGCACGCGCCGGGGAGCTTGAGCTCCATGAGGATCTGCTCCAGCGGCAGCAGCGGCGCGCCGTGATCGCCGCGGCGCAGGTCGAGCGCCGTGGTGCGCCAGCGGATGTCCGTGTCGAACGTGATGCGCACGGCGGGATCGTCCACGCCGGAAAACGCCGCGCGGTCATAGGCGAGAAACACCTTCGGCCCGGCGTGATACGTGCGCTGGAACCATGCGATCTCGCGGCCGATCTGCTCGAGCGGCTGCGCGCTTTTCCCGGTGCGCAGGAATGCCGCCGCGTCCGCGGGCGACGCCGTGATGCGGCGCTTATAGACCACGCCGTCATACTTCTTCTTGATCTCGACAAAGACGCGCCCGCCGTCCGTCGGGACGCCGTAGCTGCGCACGCGCAGCTTTTCCTTATATGCCGGCTTTTCGAGCGACGCGCGGATGAGCCGCCAGTCGTCCGTGTCATAATAGAGGCTGCAGATCGTGTAGCGGCCATACACGTCGCGCCGGATGTGAGGTGCGATGCGCTCGAGCAGCGCCGCCTGCTGCTGCGGCGTGAGAAAATACTTCTGCTCATAGCGTGCAAAGCTGTACTGTGTGGTATCGGCCATGTCGGTGGCCCCCTTTCTGCCGGCAGGATACCCCCGCCGCCTAAAGAGAACCTAAAGAATGTTTCCGCTTTTCCTTTAGGCTGCCTTTAGCTTGCCGGGGTATGCTGGCGCCAGAAACAAACAAGGAGGCAAACGGCATGAAACCAGCCAAACGCATTCCGGCCGTGCTGCTCGGTGCGGCGCTTCTGCTCGGCAGTCTGTGCGCCTGCGGGAGCACCGCCGGCACGGGCACAGACACCGATACAAATGACGATTCCGTCGCGCAGCAGCTCTATGACACGCCTGTGGCCGCGCCGGATCTGACAAACGCGACGACGATCACACTCTCGGGAACGGACGATGTGACCATTACGGACGGCGGCGTGTACGTGCTCACCGGCACGCTCACGGACGGGCGCGTGCTCGTCAACGCGCCGGACGCGGACGTGACGCTCGTGCTGCAGGATACCGACATCACCTGCGCCGACAGCAGCGCGCTCTACATTTATAAGGCGGCGAGCGTGCTCCTCTATCTGCCGGACGGCACGGCCAGCACCCTCACCGACGGCGGCAGCTACGACTACAGCGACAGCTTCTCCTCCGCCGCCGACGAAGAACCGAACGCCTGCCTGTACTCGAAGAGCGACCTTATCATCGCGGGCGGCGGCACGCTCACCGTGACGGGTAACGCCAGCAACGGCATCACCGGCAAGGACACCCTGAAGATCGAAGACGCAAGCGTGACCGTCACGGCGGCAAACCACGGCGTCAACGGCAAGGACTGCCTCGTGCTCAAGCAGGCGGACGTGACCGTCACGAGCGGCGGTGACGCGCTGCGCGCCACCAACGACAGCGACACGGCGCTCGGCTGCGTCCTCATCGGCACGTCCGCGATCAGCCTCGCGGCGGGCGAGGACGGCATTCAGGCCGAGACGACGCTCACGCTCTTTGACACCACCGGCGCCATCACCTCCGGCGGCGGAAGCAGCGCCGCTCTCGCCGACGATGCGAGCGCCAAGGGCATCAAGGCCGGCACGGACATCACCGTCCGCAGCGGCAGCTATACGCTCGACTGCGCAGACGACGCCGTGCACGCAAACGGCAGCGTGACCATCTCCGGCGGCACGTTCGCCATCACGACCGGCGACGACGGCGTACACGCGGACGATGCCGTCACGATCACGGATGGGACGATCGACATCCCGAAATGCTACGAGGGCATCGAGGGGCAGACGATCGGCATTTCCGGCGGCACGATCGACATTGTCTCGAGCGACGACGGGCTCAACGCTGCCGGCGGCGCAGACCAGAGCGGCTTCGGCGGCCGCGGGCCGGACAGCTTTGGCGGCAGCTCCGACTGCCGCATCACGATCTCCGGCGGCACCATCACCATCGACGCAAGCGGCGACGGCATCGACTCCAACGGCGATCTGACCGTCTCCGGCGGCGAGATCTACGTCTCCGGCCCGACGAGCGACGGCGACGGCGCCCTCGACTATGACGGCTCGGCCACCGTCACGGGCGGCACCGTCGTTGCGGCCGGATACAGCGGCATGGCGCAGAACTTCGGCACCGACTCCACGCAGGGCAGCATCCTGCTCACATGCCGGAGCACCTCGACCGAAACCATCCGCGTCACGGACGCGAGCGGCAATGTGCTCGCGGAGTTTGCGCCCGCGAAGGCTTATAACTGTGTCATCGTGAGCACCCCGGCGCTCAAGCAGGGCGGCACCTACACCGTCACCATGGGCGGCGAGAGCGCCGATGTCACGCTCGAGAGCCTCATTTACGGCAGCGGCGGCATGGGCGGCAGCATGGGCGGTCAGCCCAGCGGCACCGGCGGCGGCATGGGCACGCCGCCCGACGGCACCGGCGGCAGCATGGGCACGCCGCCCGACGGCAAAGGCGGCGGCAATGGCGGCCGCCCCGGGCAATAAATCAGCTTCCTTTCTCCCTCCAGGATAGACAAAGGTGCGCCCCTGCACAGTTTGTGCAGGGGCGCACTGCGATGTTTATGGGACACCTCTTGTGCTATTCTATGGTCAAAGAACAGAAGCTTTGATCTGGGAGGGATTTTCATGAAGCATCCGATCGGTTTTTGCGTGCAGCCCAAAGCGCCCGAGGCCGTGTCTCCCGCTCCGGCCGCGCAGCCGGAGGCAGCGGCCGTGCCGTCGGTCGTGCGCGTGTACTTTCCCGAGCGCGGCCGCGCCTACAGCTACTATAACGACCGCTTTGACCTGCACGTTGGCGACGTTGTCTACGTCAGCGGCAAGCTTGCCGGTCTGCCGGGGCGCGTGGCGGCGGTGGACTACAATTTCCGCATCCGGCTCGCCGATTATGAGCGCGTGATCGGCGCGGCGGACAGGAACGTGCGCGGCACGTTTTTCGTGTCCGGCTCGCATATGCTCACGCTGGAGCAGAGCGCGCTGCCGTATGCGCAGGTGCGCAGCTGGTTCTTCCCGCCGGAGACGGACGGGGAGTTTGTCACCGGCCACGGCCCGGGCCCGACGCACACGCTGGACTTTCTCGATCAGATGTCCCTGCCGGCTGACACCGCCGACAAGGGGCACGCCTGCTATGCCGAGGGGCGGGTGGTCTATCTGTCGGTCGACGGCACGCAGGGGCGCGCCATCGTACAGGGCAGCGCGCCGCATGAGCTCACGTTCACCTACACGGGCGGCACGGTCAGCGCGCTCACGTGCACCTGCTACGAGACGGGGCTGTGCAGGCACGGTGCGGCTCTGCTGCTGCAGCTGCGCGAGACGGTCGATTTCTTCCGCGAGGAGCACGAGGAGGCGTTTGCCGCGAGCGATCGGTTCGCCGCCGTGAGCAAGAGCGTCTTTTCCCACTTTGCGATGGACGGCTCGGCGGGCGGGTGCATCACGCTGACATAACGCAAAAGCGCCCGAAACTGCACCGACACGCAGTTTCGGGCGCTTATGCATTTATTGCTCCGCCGAGGGCGTCTGCCCGTACACGCGCGTGTGCACGAGCGTCTCCATCGTGCGCAGCTCGGCGGCCGTGCGCGCGCCGCCGGTCGTGAGCAGATGCATCGGCAGCGGTCTGCCGCCCGGCACAAGCGCCGGCTGGCAGTAGGGGTAATCCGCGTTGACCGTAAAGCCGTGCCGCTCGTAAAAGCCGATGCGCCGCGCGGCCAGCTCCGTCTCCGGCAGCTCGGCCTCCAGACAGGCGCGCTTGCCATAGCGCGCCAGCATCGCATCGAGCATCCGCCCGCCGATGCCGCCGCTGCGGCAGGCGGGGTCGACGGCAAAGTGCTCCAAAAAGACAACATCGTCAAAATCCCACGACGCGATGAGTGCCTGCACGCTTCCGTCCGGCGCGCGCAGGATGTCAACGCGATACGCGCTGTCGGAAAACAGCGCGCGCTGCCCGGCCGCGCCGCGCCGCTCCGTCGCCGGAAAGCTCTGCGTCAGCAGACGGTAGACCGCGTCAAAGTCCGCCGGCTGCATACGCTCTATGTTCATGTCTCATCCTCCTGTGTCATCTCGCCGCGCTCGCGGTAGCAGTCGGCAAATGTGTGCTCCACGCCGCCGGTCTTGTAGCCGACCATGGTGTCGAGACAGACGGAATGGATGCTGTGGAAAATGCTCTTTTCCACGCCCGGATTCGTGCGCCGCAGCTCGCGCAGCAGCAGCTTGACTTCCTGCCGCTTGGAGCTGCTGCCGTCGTTTCCGGTTTCGGCCGCGCGCTCCGTAAACCGGCAGGCACACTGGATGAATTCCAGACCGTTGTGGCGCTGCCAGGCGATGATGTCGTCCTCGTGGATGCAGTACATGGGGCGGATGAGCTCCATGCCCGGGAAATTGCGGCTGCGCAGCTTCGGCGGCATGGCCTGCAGCTGCGAGCCGTAGAACATACTCATGACGGTCGTCTCGACCACATCGCTGAAGTGGTGGCCGAGGGCGATCTTGTTGCAGCCGAGCTCGCGCGCCTTGCTGTAGAGATAGCCGCGGCGCATCCGCGCGCAGAGGTAACACGGCGACTGGTCAACGCTGCTCGTGACCTCGAAAATGTCCGAGGAGAAGACTGTGATCGGGATGTGCAGCAGCGCTGCGTTCTGCTCGATCTTCTGGCGGTTGGCGGCGTTGTAGCCGGGGTCCATGACAAGATAGACGACCTCGAACGGCACGTCGCTGTGGCGCTGCAGCAGCTGCAGGAGCTTGGCCATGAGCATGGAGTCCTTTCCACCGGAGATGCACGCGGCGATGCGGTCGCCGGGCGCGATGAGGTCGTACTGCTTGACGGCCGTGATGAACGGCGTCCAGAGCCGCTTGTGATAGGTCTTCTGGATGCTGCGCTCGATCTGCTGATAGGGTTCGAGTTGTCTGCTCATGTTGATCGCTCCCGCTTGTAAAGAGTGCCCCTCCCTTCTGGGGCTACCCGGTAGGATACCACGTCGGGGCACGGATGGCAAGCCGCCCTTGCCAAATCCGGCACGCGGCGCTATCATAGAGGCATCTACTTTGTCAGGAGGCAGACACCATGCCCAAACAGGCACTGATCATGATCGATATGCAGCGGGGCTTTCTCGACAGCGCGTCCCCGCTGTGCATCCCGTCCGCGGAGGCGACCGTGCCCGCGTGCGCGGCGCTCATCGACCGCTGTCACGCAGCCGGCATTCCGGTCGTCTACGCCGTGCGGCATTACCGCAGCGACGGCTCGGACGTGGAAAAGCCGCGCGCAGCCGCGTGGGCAGCCGGCGGCAAGCCGCTCTCGGAGGACTGCCCCGCGCACATGTCGGACGCGTTTCCGACAGCGTTCACCGTCCTGCCGCAGGACTATGTGCTCGTAAAGCCGCGGTTCTCGGCGTTTTTCCACACCGGACTCGACCTCATTTTGCGGCGGCTCGGCGTGCAGACCGTTTTGCTCGCCGGCACGACCACGCCCAACTGCATCCGCACGACGTGCTACGATGCGATCTCGCTCGATTATGATGCCGTCGTGCTCTCGGACTGCACCTCGTCCGTCACGGATGCCGTGCAGGCGGCGAACCTCGCCGATATGCAGCGCATAGGCGCCGCCGTCTGCGCGAGCACGGAACTCACGCTCGCGTAGCGCAGCGGCCGGCAAAGACAGGCAAAAGGCAAGATCCCCCTTTATGCAGGATACCGGCTGCATAAAGGGGGATCTCATCTGTATTCGGGCCGCGCTCCCAACCGGTCAGGCCGCAGTCGAGCCGTGCGTGATGTTCAGGCCGCGCTCGCCGACCTCCACGCTGCCGTCCTTGAGCGAGATGAAGGGCGAAAACTCCACCTTCTCCCCGTCGGAGGTCGTGAGCTCGACCGTCACGTCCGGAAAAATGTCGCTGACGTTGCAGCCGATCACAAACGGGCTGCCGTCCGGCTGCTCATAGAAGATCGAGCTGGTCTGCGTGAGCATATCATTCTGGAACAGGCGCACGGTCGCGTTCGGGTCGCGCGGGATGATGAGATAAAAATCCCCGTCCGAAATATGGTGCACCGGCACATCCCGGCCGCCGAAATACGTCTGCCGGTAGTAGTCGAGCTCCGTCGGCTCCTGATAGCCGAGGTAGGCCACGGCATAGAGCTGCCCGTCCTCATACGGCAGCGTGCTCAGCGGGTCGGGCGTCGGCGTCGGTGTGGCCGCCGCCTGCTCAGGGGTCGGCGTCGGCGCGGGCGCCGCCGTGCCGCAGCCGGTGAGCACCAGCGCGCACAGCGCGAGGAGCACGAGGGTCAAGCGGATCATTTTCTTTTTCATGAGTCGCCATCCTTTCCTGTCTGAATTCATATTTTGAGAACACACTCAGGTCTCATGCGCATGGTCATAGATTTCCCGGATATCCGGCGGCAGCCGGTCCGGCAGCATGGCCTGCACGCGCGCCTCACCGCCGTCGCGCATGGCCTGCTCGTAGTACCAGCATTTGAAGCGGATCATGTCCAGCGACTTCTGCAGCGACGCGATCTGCGCCTCCACCCGCTCGGCCTGCTGCACAAAGAGCGCGTGCCGCTGGGGATACGTGCCGCTGCCCTGCGCGCACCACTCCATGAACTGGCGGATCTCCCGGATCTCCAGTCCGGAGCGCTTGAGGCACTCGATCACGCGCAGCGCCTCAAGCTCCTGCTCGCCGAAGCGGCGGGCGCCCGATATGCGCGTCAGATCCGGGAACAGTCCCTCCTTGTCATAGTACCGCAGCGTGGAAACCGGCAGATCAAACCGCTCCGCCACCTGACCGATCGTGTACATGGGATCACCTCGCAAAAAAATCTCCAAAAGCGCTTGACATAAAGTCAGCTTCAGGTTGTATGCTCATGGTATCAGATACCGGCGGCCATGTCAAGCCGCCGCAAAGGAGGCACCGATATGGTCAGACAGACCGCGGGCAGAGATGCCCTGAATGATTTTGCACCCGAATTTGCCGCGCTCAACGACGATGTGCTCTTCGGCGAGGTCTGGTCGCGCGAGGGGCAGCTGCCGCTCAAGCTGCGCTCGATCGTCACGGTCACGGCGCTCATCAGCAAGGGCATCACGGACAGCTCCCTCACCTACCACCTCACGACCGCAAAGCAAAACGGCGTGACGAAGGCCGAAATGGCAGAGATCCTCACGCACCTCGCCTTCTATGCCGGCTGGCCGAACGCGTGGGCGGCTTTCCGGCAGGCAAAGGAGGTCTATGCCGACGCCGACAACGCGAACGGCGGGCTGTTCGGTCTCGGCGCGCCGAACACGGCCTATGCGCAGTACTTCTCCGGCGAGAGCTTCCTCAACCCGCTGACCGACCCGAAGAAGACTGTTTTTCTCGCAAACGTCACCTTCTCCCCCGCCTGCCGCAACAACTGGCACATCCACCATGCGAAGTCCGGCGGCGGCCAGCTGCTGCTGTGCACGGACGGGCTGGGCTGGTATCAGGAGGCGGGCAAGAGCGCACAGGCGCTGCACCCCGGCGACGTCGTGACCATTCCGGCCGGGGTCAAGCACTGGCACGGTGCGCAGAAGGACTGCTGGTTCAGCCACATCGCCATCGAGTGCCCCGGCGAGGAGACGGGCACTGAGTGGCTGGATCCCGTCACGGACGCGGAATACGCCGCGCTCGATGCCGACTGTGCACAAAACCCGTGAATCCGGGCTTCCCGGCACACATTTTCTGCATACCGCCACTTGTTCTTCCCCCCACCGCCGTGGTATGATATAGCATCCGCAAAACCCGGAGCGCTTTGCGCTTCGGGTTTTGCCTTTTTGAAAATTCGCGGTGCGGCCAAAGCTTGCCGTGCCGGGCGATCGCTTTTTGAAAGGGTGATAACAGCATGATCCACGGTTTTCTCAAAGCCTGCACGGTCTCGCCCGCGCTGCGCGTGGCCGACTGTGCGTTCAACACGCAGCAGACCATCGCCGCCATGCAGCGTGCAGCGGCAGACGGCGCGCAGCTCGTGGTATTTCCCGAGCTGGGCCTGACAGGCTACACTTGCAGCGACCTGTTTTTCCAGCAGCCGCTCCAGCGTGCCGCAGCCAGGGGGCTCGCCGCAGTGCTCGAGGCGAGCAAGGAGCTCGACCTCGTCGCGCTCGTGGGGCTGCCCGTCGCGGCGGACGGCAAGCTCTATAACTGCGCCGCCGTTGTCTGCCGCGGGCAGCTTCTGGGTCTGGTGCCGAAAACATACCTGCCGAACTACGGCGAGTTTTACGAGCAGCGGCAATTCAACTCCGCACCGGCCGATGTGCGCACGCTGCACTTTGCCGGGCAGAAGGTGCCGTTCGGCACACAGCTGCTGTTTCGCTGCGCCGAAATGCCGGAGTTTTGCCTCGGCGTCGAGGTGTGTGAGGATCTGTGGGCGCCGCTGCCGCCGAGCACGCACCACGCGCTCGCGGGCGCGACCGTGATCGCGAACCTCTCGGCCAGCGACGAGACCATCGGCAAGGCCGACTACCGCCGCGCGCTCGTGAGCCAGCAGTCGGCGCGGCTGCTGTGCGCATACCTCTACGCCGACGCCGGACACGGCGAGTCGACGACCGACATGGTCTTTGCCGCGCACGACCTCATCTGTGAAAACGGCGCGCTGCTGTCGGAGGCCAAGCCCTTCGGCGCGGGGTACGCCTGCACGGAGCTCGACCTCGGCCGCATGGTCAGCGAGCGCTGCCGCAGCACGACGTTCCGGCTTGAGAACACGGGCTATGAAACGGTCGAATTTCACCTGCCGCTCAAGGAGGTGCCGCTCACGCGGTACGTCTCGCCGACGCCGTTCGTCCCGACGGACAACGCCGCACGCGCCGAGCGCTGTGAGCTCATTCTCGCCATGCAGGCAGACGGTCTGGCCAAGCGCATCGCCCATGCGCATGCAAAAACCGCCGTCATCGGCATCTCGGGCGGACTGGACAGCAGTCTTGCGCTGCTCGTGGCCGTGCGCGCGATGCGGCAGCTCGGCCGCCCGGCGCAGGACGTGCTGGCTGTGACGATGCCGTGCTTCGGCACGACGCACCGCACGCGCTCGAACGCCGAGCTCCTCTGTGAAGAACTGGGCGTGACGTTTCAGGAGATCCCGATCGCCCGCACCGTCCACAGCCACTTTGCCGACATCGGGCAGGACGAGGCCGCGCTCGACGTGACGTATGAAAACTGTCAGGCGCGTGTGCGCACGCTCGAGCTCATGGATCTGGCCAACCGCACGGGCGGGCTCGTCGTCGGCACCGGCGACCTGAGCGAGCTGGCGCTCGGCTGGGCGACCTACAACGGCGACCACATGAGCATGTACGGCGTGAATGCCGACGTACCGAAAACGCTCGTGCGCCACATCGTGCGCTATGCCGCCGACACGGCGGAAAACGAATCCCTGCGCGCCGTGCTGCTCGACATCCTGGCGACGCCGGTCAGCCCCGAGCTGCTGCCGGCAAACGAAAACGGCGAGATTGCCCAGCAGACGGAGTCGCTCGTCGGCCCCTATGAGCTGCATGACTTTTACCTGTACTATGTGCTGCGCTTCGGCTTCGGGCCGGCGAAGATCTACCGGCTGGCGCGTCATGCGCTCGGCGATCGGTATCCGGACGACGTGCTGCTGCACTGGCTGAAGAATTTCTACCGCCGCTTTTTCGCGCAGCAGTTCAAGCGCAGCTGCCTGCCCGACGGGCCGAAGATCGGTTCGGTCACGCTCAGCCCCCGCGGCGACTGGCGCATGCCGAGCGATGCCTGCGCCGCCGTGTGGCAGGCGGAGCTCGACCAGCTGCAATAAGGACGTAGCCCCGCGCCGATCCGGCGCGGGGCTCTCTGCACCCGAGGGCACATTCCAATGTGCTGTCTCTCACATGACATGCTCGTGGCCGCTGTTTATGATTTGCAGCTTTTCATTTATTCCATGGATATGGATAAGGGTCCGGATCCGGAATGGGATGGCTGCGCTGGTAGCTTTCAAATGTCCTGGAATAGCTGAATCTATCAACGAACGAAACGTATTTACGCGGTGCATATTCTTCGATGTAATCCACATACCTGTCAAGGCGTTCGTCAGCCGTCCGGAGGTAGGAGGACGCCTCTATGATGGATCTGTTTGCAGCCGACAGGCTTTTCTGCGTGCATTGCAGATGATACCCGAGCAAACGCGCGGCGTAGCAGGCGGCGGCGAAAAGCAATACGGTTGGGACTCCGCCGAGGAGAACACCTGCGTAAGCTACCCCCGTGGTAATTGCACTGCTTACGAACAGAAAGCCGAGCCAAATCAGGCACTTAATCAACGTGTTTTTGAACGCCATAATGGTGCCACCGTTAACAGTTAACTATATTGGTTTATTTTACATCAATAACCAGAGGATGTCCACAGGGGTCTCTTCTATTGAACCCGACACGCTGCTTGCATTGTCAATGCTATCCTATCACAGCGGAACAATCGGCGGTTGAGGTGGCGGAACGGGTGTCTTTTGAGGCAAAATGGCGCCTGCTGGCGAGAGTGGGAGTCCGCTGCTATATTCTGATTTCCAATGTATCGGGTGCAGTAAAAGTAGCCCCGCTGCAAATTCTTCAGTTTCCAGTGGTGCTGCCGCACAAGTTTCAGGACGCAGAAAAGTTCAATTTGCAGTTCTCGGACTTCTCGGAAATCACCGAAACAGCGGACAAGCTGCGCTGGCTTCGCTACCAGAAAGGACTGCGGCAGAGAGAC
>CAKTPP010000011.1 GCA_934591895.1 uncultured Oscillospiraceae bacterium
CACCCTCGCCAAACTCAACTTTTACGTTGATATGTCCGTCTGGCTTTTTGTGGGAAAGCAGTACTACCGTCTCCACGTGCGGTGTCTGCGGGAACATATCCACAGCCAGCGCCTGCGTGAGCGTGTAGCCGCGCTGTGTGAGCAGCTTCACGTCACGCGCGAGCGTGCCCGGGTCACAGGAGACATAGACGATGCGCGGCGGCTGCATGGATACCATCGCGTCGATGGCCTCCGGCTGCATACCCTTGCGCGGAGGATCGACCACGATGCAGTCCGGCTGGATACCGCGCTGCGCGAGCGCCGCTGCGGCAGCCCCGGCATCCGCGCAGAGAAACTCCGCATTCTCGATACCGTTTCGCTCCGCATTCCGGCGTGCGTTCTCGATCGCCTCCGGCACGATCTCCGCGCCGATGACATGCGCAGCCTTTCGCGCCAGACACAGACTGATCGTTCCGGCGCCGCAGTACAGGTCGAGCACCTGATCCGTCGGCGCGTTGACGGCGTACTCCACCGCGCGCTCATACAGCCGCTCCGCCTGCACGGGATTGACCTGATAAAACGCCTGCGGCGAGAGCGTGAACGTCAGTCCACAGAGCCGGTCGGTCAGCTCCGGCTCACCCCAGAGCGTATAAAAATCTCCGGCGAGCACGACGTTGCCCTTCTGCTTGTTGATATCGAGCACGATACCGGTCAGCTCTGGGCAGTGCTCGCGCAGATAGGCAACCAAATCGCCCGTCTGCGCGCCGAAGCCGCGTGCAGAGATGATGCAAAGCACGGCATCGGGCGTGTGCATGGCGCAGCGCGTGAACAGATGGCGCACTGTGCCGCGCCCGGTCTGCTCATCATAGGGGACGATGCCGCGCAGATTCATCCAGTCGCAGACCGCCTGCGCCGCCTTGTCTGCGAGCGGGAGCTGGAGCAGACACTGCTCGACCGGCGTGACATCGTGGCTGGATGCACGGTAAAAGCCCTTGACCACGCGGCCATCTTTCATGCCGACGGCATAGATCGCCTTGTTGCGGTAGCAGAGCGGGTATTCCATGCCGATGATGTCCTGCACCGGCGTTGAAACGCCGCCGATGCGTGTGAGCGCATCGTTGACGCGCGCGCGCTTCATGCGCAGCTGCTCACCATATTCCATATGCTGCAGGCTGCAGCCGCCGCAGGTGCGGCAGACAGGGCAGGGAGGCTCTGTGCGCGCGGCGGCAGGGGACAAGCACTGCTCCGCCTTGCCGTAGACGGCGGCCGACGTCACCTTGAGAATGCGCACCTGCCACGTCTCGCCGGCAAGCGCGCCCTTGACAAACACGGCGCGGCCGGCGATGTGGCACACACCGGCGCCTTCGGACGTGTAGCCGGTGATCTCGGCGGTATGCAGTTGGTTTTTTGCAAGCTGCTCCATGGTTTATTCCGTTTCCTGACCTGAGATATGCATATACTCGTCGTACGTGCAGCGGCGGTCAATGATGCCGTCCGGCGTGATCTCAATGATGCGGTTGGCAACCGTCTGCGTGAGCTGGTGGTCATGACTGGTAAAGATGATGTTATACGGGAAGGCATCCATGCCGTTGTTGAGCGCCGCGATGCTCTCGAGGTCAAGGTGGTTCGTCGGCTGGTCAAAGACAAGGAAGTTTGCGCCCGAGAGCATCATCTTCGAGATCATGCAGCGCACCTTCTCGCCGCCGGAGAGAACCTTGACCTGCTTATAGACATCGTCGCCGGAAAACAGCATCCGGCCGAGGAACGTGCGCAGATAGCTCTCGCGCTTATCGGCAGAGAACTGGCGCATCCAGTCGATGAGGTCATAGTCGCAGTTTTCAAAATAGCTGTTGTGATCCTTGGGGAAGTAGGCCTGCGTGGTCGAAACGCCCCACTTGACCGTGCCCTCATCCGGCTCCTCGTCACCCATGAGGATCTTGAAGAGCATCGTCACGGCAAGCTCGTTCTTGCCGAGAATGGCGATCTTGTCCTCCTTGCCGACAATAAAGCTCACGTGGTTGAGCAGCTTTTCGCCATCGACGGTCTTGCTGATATCCGTCACAAACAGGCGATCCTTGCCCGGCTCGCGCTCAGCCTTGAAGCCGACCCACGGATAGCGGCGGCTGGAGGCGGGCATATCCTCGACGGCGATCTTCTCGAGCAGCTTGCGGCGGGACGTCGCCTGACGGGACTTGGACTTGTTGGCAGAGAAACGGGCGATGAATGCCTGCAGCTCCTGGATCTTCTGCTCGGCGCGCTTGTTCTGATCCTTGACGAGCTTTTGCATCAGTTGGCTCGACTCGTACCAGAAATCATAGTTGCCGACATACATCCTGATCTTGCCGTAGTCGATATCGACGATGTGCGTGCAGACGTTATTGAGGAAGTAACGGTCATGCGACACGACGAGCACGGTGCCGTCGTAATCCATCAGGAAATCCTCCAGCCAGACGACGCTCGCAAGGTCGAGGTTGTTCGTCGGCTCATCGAGCAGGATGATGTCCGGGTGACCGAAGAGCGCCTGCGCAAGCAGGACCTTCACCTTCAGGCGCGGATCCATGTCGGACATCATGGTCTCATGAAACTCCGGCGAGACGCCCAGTCCCTGCAGGATGCGCGAGGCGTCAGACTCCGCCTCCCAGCCGCCGAGATCCGCAAATTCCTCCTCAAGCTCGGAAGCGCGGATGCCGTCCTCGTCCGTCATCTCGTCCTTGGCGTAGATGGCGTCCTTTTCCTTGCCGCAGTCATACAGGCGCTGATTGCCCATGATCACCGTATCCATGACGGTGTAGGCGTCATACATCGTCTGATCCTGCTTGAGCACAGACATTCGCGCCTTGGGATCGATATGCACGCCGCCGGAGCTCGGCTCGAGCTGACCGGAGAGGATCTTCAGGAATGTGGATTTTCCGGCGCCGTTTGCGCCGATGATGCCGTAGCAGTTGCCTGGGGTGAACTGCAGGTTTACCTTGGAAAACAGCGGTGCGCCGCTGTACTGCAGCGAGAGGTCATCAACAGTGATCATTTGGGAAACTCCTTCGTTACGTTCGAAATATAGATAATAAATCAGTATAGCATACTTTGGACTGTTTGAACAGCAGATTTACACACGAACAGAGCCGGCGATGATCACCGGCTCTGCTGATCTTTATTTTGCAAGCACTTTTTTCAGCCGTGCATAGCGGGGCAGACCGTTTTCAAGGGGTATCTCCGGGACGCCCTGAATGAGCGGCAGGGCATAGTCAATGAAGTCCTGCGTGACATTGTTGCCCTCCGGGACGATCCATTCGACCGGCACTTTCTTCTCGTAGTTCGCAACATCGGCCAGAGGGATGAGCTCCATGCGGCAGGCATATTTGCCGTCTACCATTTCGCGCACAAAGGCAACCATCTTTCCGGTCTCGCCGGCGACAGCGGACTCGACCGCCATTTTTCCGGCGGCAAATGCCTCGTCGATATCCGTCTGCGATGCCAGATGCGCACCGGCACGCTGCAGCAGCGAGAGCTCGATGCCGCGCACCTTTGCGTGCTCACGTTCTTTGAGCGCCTGCGCCAGACGCGCGGCCAGGCCGCCAAGCTGCGCATGGCCGAAGCCGTCCGTCGCGGAGGCCTTCGCCTCGGACACAAACGAGCCGTCGGCATAGTGGATACCCTCGGAGACGGCGATCAGGACACTGTTCTTCTGCTCATAGATGCGGTGCACGTCGGCAAAAAACCGCTCCATGTCAAAGTCCACCTCCGGAAGGTAGACCAGATCCGGACCTGCGCCGCAGTATGTCGCCAGCGCAGCGCTGCCTGCCAGCCAGCCGGCATGACGTCCCATGATCTCGATGACCGTGATCGTGCCGTTATCATACACACGGCAGTCCTTGGAGACCTCCATGCACGAGGTCGCTATGTACTTGGCGGCGCTGGCGTAGCCGGGGCAGTGGTCCGTACCGAAGAGATCGTTGTCGATCGTCTTTGGCACACCCATCACGCGGCACTCCCAATCGTGCGCCTGCATATAGCGGCTGACCTTGTTGCAGGTGTCCATGGAGTCGTTGCCGCCGTTATAGAAGAAATAGCGCACGTTGTATTTCCGGAAGATCTCCAGAATGCGCCGATAATCCGTTTCATCCGCTTCCGGGTCTGCCATCTTGTACCGGCAGGAGCCCAGCTCCGACGACGGCGTGTGCAGCAGCAGGCGGAGCTCGTCCGGATCCTCCTGACGGATATCATACAGACGGTCATCCAGAACGCCGCGGATCCCGTGCGCCGCGCCATAAACATTGGTGATGGCATCCGATTCCAATGCGGTCTTGAGCACGCCATATGCGCTGGCATTGATGACAGCGGTCGGTCCTCCGGACTGCCCAAAGATACACGCACCCTTCAATACACCGGACATAGCTTACCTCCACAAATTCATAAAATTGATAGATTTTAAGGGAACATTGAATTCTGCTATTGATATTATTTCGAAACGTGTGTAAAATGAACTGAACCCGTTATCGGAGTGATTCATTTATCACCGTTCCTTATATTATATGAAAGTGAGTTGACTTGTCAATGTCGATTGTTACTTCTCAGGAAATGTTTTCAAAAGCGTATGCCGGCGGTTACGCCATCGGTGCGTTCAATGTGAACAATATGGAGATCATTCAGGGCATCACCGAGGCCGCAAAGGAGTGCAACGCTCCGGTGATCCTGCAGGTGTCCTCCGGCGCGCGCAAGTATGCAAACCGCACGTATCTGGTCAAGCTCGTGGAGGCCGCCGTGATCGAGACCGGTCTGCCGATCTGCCTGCATCTGGATCACGGCGATTCGTTCGAGCTGTGCAAATCCTGCGTAGACGACGGGTTTTCATCCGTCATGATCGATGCCTCGTCCAAGCCGTTTGAGGAGAACCTCGCACTGACGCGTCAGGTCGTGGAATATGCGCACGCGCACGGCGTCGTCGTCGAGGCGGAGCTCGGCACGCTTGCCGGCATTGAGGACGATGTAAAGGTCAAGGCAGAGGATTCGTCGTACACGCGCCCCGAGGACGTGCAGGAATTTGTGGAGCGCACCGGCTGCGACTCGCTGGCCATCGCCATCGGCACGAGCCACGGCGCTTATAAGTTCAAGCCCGGCACAAAGCCGCAGCTGCGCTTTGACATTCTGGAGGAAGTGTCCGAGCGTCTGCCTGGCTTCCCGATCGTGCTGCACGGCTCGTCGTCCGTGCCGCAGGAATATGTGCAGATGATCAACGAATTCGGCGGCAACATGCCCGGCGCGATCGGCGTGCCGGAAGATCAGCTGCGTCAGGCCGCGCGTCTGTCCGTGTGCAAGATCAATATTGACTCCGACCTGCGTCTGGCCATGACCGGCACGGTGCGTAAGTATCTGGCTGAGCATCCGTCGGAATTCGACCCCAGAAAGTACCTCGGCCCCGCGCGCGAGAACATCAAGCAGCTTGTCAAGCATAAGATCATCGACGTGCTCGGCTGCGACGGGAAAGCCTGAGCTGTCAGGACGTCACGTACCGCACCGACTGGACAAGGGGGATACCCATGAATTTTCAGGAACTTCTGACGCGCCTGTCTGCAAGCTGCTTTGCCGCGGATCGGCCGGACTATGATTGGAAAACGCTGCGCCTGTTTCCGGAAACAGGTCTGAGCCTGGTGCTGATCGTGCGGCTCTTTGCGGCGCTCGCCCTGTGCGTGGCCGGCGCGCTTTTGCACAGCACGGCGCTGCGCTATGTGCTTTTGATCCTGTCTGTGCTCATCTCCGGCTATGACTATCTCGCCGCTGCGCTCTCGTGCATCCTTGCACGGCAGGTATTTCGGCCGGCGGTACTCATCATCGTATGCGTGATCGGCACATTGGCAGTCGGTCAGCCGGTGGATGCCGCTGTTTTCCTGCTGGTGTACCGGCTTGTGACGATCCTGATCGCGGTCGTAACACAGCACGCACAGAAAACGCTGAAAGACGCAGTCGGCGGCGAGATCCACTGCGCAGCCGAGTTTTCCGCACCGAAATGGATCGACTACCTTGCGCCGGCAGGACTCTGCGTTGCGGTCTTGGTCGCGGTGCTCGAAAGCGTGCTCAAGGTTGCGGCTGTATCTCAGGCAATTCACGCCGCGATGATCGTGCTGTTCCTGTCCACGCCTTGCGCGCTGCTTGTTTCCGTACCGCTCGTGTGGTACAGCGCCGTCAATGGTGCGTATCACTGCAACGTGCTGTTTCGCAGCTGCCGCAGTATGCGTGCGCTCACTGCCGTGCGCGCAGTCGCAGTTGACGAAGGGGAGGGGGACAATCAGCTTCCGAAGGTGGTCAGTGTGAAGTCGGATCAGCTGACGCCGGATGCATTGCTGCAGCTGGCTGCCAATGCTGAATCCTGCTCCAACAGCCGCACGGCGCGCGCCATCTGCGCCGCCTATACCGGCCCGATCCGCAGCGAGTACCTCTCCAACGCGGTGGACATTCCCGAGAGCGGCGTGGAAGTGTATATTGAATCGACGCGTGTCTGTGTCGGTACGCGCGAGCTGATGATCCTCAAGGGCGTTGACATCCCAGACGAAGACCTGACGGACGGTTATGTGGTCTATGTATCCGTCGGCGAACAGTATGCAGGCAAGCTTCTGCTGCAGGAGGTCGTGCAGTCGGACGTCAAGCCCGCCTTCAAGGAGCTGCGCACACTTGGTGTGCACACGATCGCGCTGTTCAGCAATGCCAGCAATGACTCCGTGTCCGAAAACGCAAAGGAGCTTCAGGCGGATCATCTCTACTGCAAATGCAGCGGTGAAGAAAAAGAGCAGCTTCTTACGCAGCAGGTGGAAAAGCTGGACGACGGGGAGCTGCTGCTGTACTATGACCGCCGCTGCACGGCGCATCCGGAGCATTCGTCCGCAGACCTTGATGCCTGTGTTATCCCGGAGGAGAGCGAGGAGCGGTTTGACGCCGATGTCCTGCTCACGAGTCAGGATCCGTACTTGCTGCCGGAAGCGATTGAAACGGCCGGCTGGGTCGAGGGCATCTGCCGTGAGCATCTGGCGATCGGTGCCGTCGTAAAGGTGCTGCTTCTGGTGATGGCAGAGCTCGGCTACTGCACGCTCTGGTTTGCCGCCGTTCTGGACGGCGCTGCCGCGCTCGGTACGCTGCTGATGGCGATCCGCGCATTCGGTTTCGACAAACAGCACCGCCGCGTGCGCGACTATTTACCGAAGATCAAATCAGAATAAACCGAAATAAACCGAAAATCTCCGATCCCGCACTTCACTCAGGGATCGGAGATTTTTTCAGCCGTATTCTCGTCAGGGGAGAATTCTCCCAGCGGGTTGGCCGCCGCAGCCGTGCGCAGCTGGTCATTGTCCACGTGGGTGTAGATCTGCGTCGTATTCAGATGCTCATGCCCGAGCACCTCCTGCAGCGTGCGCACGTCCACACCGTTTTGCAGCATGAGCGTTGCCGCCGTGTGCCGCAGTTTGTGCGTTGAATACTGACTGGCATCCAGCCCCGCACGCGTCAGGTTTTTCTTGACCATGACCTGGACGGAGTCGCAGCTGATGCGTGTACGCCGGTTGGAGAGGAACATCGCCGTCGTGCGCGGCGGCGCGATTTCTCTGCGAACCGCCAGATAACGGTCAAGCGCCTCACGGCAGGCGTCGTTGAGGTAGACGACGCGCTCTTTATTGCCCTTACCGAGGATGCGCAGGCTGTCGCCGTGATCGTCCTGAAGATTCAGCCCGACAAGCTCAGAGATACGCAGCCCGCAGTTGAGAAAAATACACAGGATGCAATAATCTCGCTCCTTATTTTTCCCGTCCACCACGGACAGCAGCCGTTTGCTCTCGTCGAGTGTGAGATAGTGGGGGAGCGTCTTGGGGATCTTGGGGGAGTCGAGATCCTGCACGGGGTTTTCCTCCAGCAGCTTTGCCTTCATCGTCAGGTATTTGAAGAAGCTGCGGATCGCCGCGATCTTGCGCGCGCGGGAATTTGCGCCCAGACCGTATTCCGGTTCGTGCGCATTCGGCTGCTTGATGCGGTCACGCGACAGATACGCGAGAAAGCTGTAAACTTCTGTGAGTGTCACAGCACGCAGGAACGACACGTCAACATCATGGATCGGGATCTCGTCAAGCTCCGCAGTGCGCGGCGCAAGTCCGCGTTCCAGCTTCAAAAACCGCAGGAACATCCGCAGGTCAAGATAATACTGATCAACGGTTGCCTTAGAGTGGCCGCAGATCGTTTCGTGATAGGTCAAAAAGTCGCGCAGCACCTGCGGTGCATCCGTATAGTCCATGTCTGACACCTCGCTTCTGATATGAGCATACCAGAAGCGCAGGGCAGTGTCTATTGACGAAATCCACAAATAATTCGGCAAAATAAAAATTTTGCCGAATTTAGAGGAGGGGAAAACCGCCGGAAAGCATGAAACAGGCTTTCCGGCGGTTTTCTGACAGCGAAGCTCATCCAAGTATCCGCATTACTGCCATTCATGAATTTCGCGTACTGTGCGGCCGTGCGCAACCGCTTTGCACCTTCACGTGCCAAACACAGCCTTGAGTGCCTCGCGGATGTTCTTGACCGGGATCGTCTCCAGACCGTTTTGCTTCTGCACGTCATCGCGCACGTGCGCCGGTATGATGCAGCGCCGGAATCCAAGCCGCGCGATCTCTGACAGGCGCTGATTCAAATGACTCACCGAGCGGATCTCTCCGGACAGGCCGACTTCGCCCACGGCGGCCAGATTGCTGCCGACCGGCAGATCCTTGTAGCTCGACGCGATCGCAAGGATCACTGCCAGATCCGTGGCCGGTTCATCCAGGCGCAGACCGCCGACGACATTGATGTACGCATCACAGCTCGACAGCGAAAAACCCGCGCGCTTTTCCAGCACGGCCAGCAGCAGCATCGCGCGGTTGTAGTCAATACCGTTAGCATTGCGCCGCGCGCCGCTGTAGCCAGACGGCGTGATCAGCGCCTGAACCTCAGCAAGCACCGTTCGCGAGCCTTCCATGACGCCGACAACACACGTACCCGGTGTGTTGCTCGGCCGCCCGGATAGTAACATTTCCGACGGATTTGTCACCTCTCTTAGGCCAAAATCTTCCATTTCAAAGACGCCGATCTCGTTTGTTGACCCAAACCTGTTTTTGGCAGCGCGCAGAATGCGATACGCCGTGCTCTGGTCGCCCTCAAAGTACAGAACGCAGTCGACCATATGCTCGAGCACCTTCGGCCCTGCGATGCTGCCTTCCTTGTTGATGTGGCCGACCACGAACGCCGTGTAGCCGCTGTCCTTGGCCGAACGCATGATGCGCATCGTGCACTCGCGCACCTGACTGATGCTGCCGGGTGTTGACGCCGTTTCTGCGTCATACATGGTCTGAATGGAGTCGACGATCAGCACCGTCGGCTGCAGGTCGTCGATCGTGGCCAAAACCGTGTTCAGATCCGTCTCGGCCAGCACGTAAATGCTGCCATGGTCGACGCCGAGGCGCTGCGCGCGCATTTTCAGCTGCCGCTGGCTCTCCTCACCGGAGACGTAGAGGATCGTCTCGCGCTCACTGATGCGGCCGCAAAGCTGCAGCAGCAGCGTGGATTTGCCGATGCCGGGCGCACCGCCGACCAGAACCAGAGATCCGCGCACGGCACCGCCGCCGAGCACACGGTCAAATTCGCCGATGCCCGTGGAGAAGCGCAGCTCCTCCTCGGCGTCCAGCTCTGAGATCAGCTTGGGCTGCGCGATGCGTTTTGCGCGCGTGCCAAGCGCCATTTTGGGCTCCTTCGGTGCTTCCACAAGCGTGTTCCATGCACCGCACGCCGGACACTGCCCCATCCATTTTGCCGTCTCGTTGCCGCATTCCGAGCAATAAAAGACGGTTTTTGCACTTGATTTTGCTTTCATGTGATCATTCCTGTTTGCGGCAGAGACTGCCGGTATTGTAAGTAAGACGCGATGACAACGGCCGCAAGCTTCGCCTGATAATCAGCATCCCTGAGCTTTGCGCACTCCGAGTCGTTGGACAAAAACCCGCACTCGACCAAAACAGCCGGGCACTGTACCGCGTGCATGAGATAGATCTGCTCCGAGATCGGCGCTGCAACGCGCCGGTTCTGCGGGTCAAGATACGTGACCAGATTGTCATGCATCCGTGTTCCGAGCGTGTCGCTGCCGGCGCTCGCCGCGTACAGCACCTGCGCGCCGGACGGTTTCCTGTCCGGATAGCAGTTCTGGTGGATGCTGATGAGCACGGCGTTGTCCGTTGCGCGCACCAGCTCGGCGCGTTGATGCTGGTCGGCTTTTTTCCGCTGCGCGACCGTGACGGCGTCGTCCGGGTATGTGATCTGCGCGCTCTCGCGCGTCATAATGACCCTGACACCCGTGAGCTCTGCGATGGCGCGTGCACGCAGCGCGATCTGCAGATTGATGTCCGCCTCCACAGTCCCGTCCGGTGCCACTGCCCCGCCGTCTTCCCCGCCGTGACCGGCGTCCAGAATCAGGACCTGATCCTGCTCGCGCCAGCTTGCGGCTGCTTCCGCCTGCCGGAGCTGCCAGTCAGCCGCAAAGCAGCCGCCAAACACCACGACCGCCGCAAGCAGCACGATCAGTATCCGATGATACAGCAATTTCGTCACAGCGCTCCCCCCTCCTGACAGAATATGCAGCGAGGACGGGCGCTTATGACACGCTCTCAGAATACCATTTTGCGCCGCGTGCGTCAACCGGCGCACAAGAAAAGAGACGCACGGTGCTCCGTGCGTCTCCAGAATCGGTTTTTACTGAAGCCGGTTCAAAAATGCCTCCAGACGATCCATGCCGGCCGCGATGTTCTCGGTCGAGATCGCATAGCTCAGGCGCATAAAGTTCGGTGCGCCGAAGCCGATGCCGGGCACGACCGCGACCAGAGACTTCTCCAGCAGCAGCTTTGCAAAATCGTCGCCGCTGCGGATGGTCTGGCCGTCGATCTGCTTGCCGATGGTCTTCTCGAGATTCACCATGACATAGAACGCGCCGCTCGGCTTCAGGCAGCTCACGTAGGGCATCGCATTGATGCGGCTGACGATCAGATCGCGGCGCTGCTCGAACACCTGCCGCATCTGCTCCACCTCGTCCTGCGGGCCGGTGAGCGCCTCAATGGCCGCGCACTGACACATTGTGCCCGGTGCGCCGGTCGAGTGGCTGAGATAATTGGCCATAGCCTTTGCGATCGGCGCTGCGCACAGCGCGTAGCCGATGCGCCAGCCGGTCATGGCATAGGTCTTGGAGACGCCGTTGATGAGGATGGTGTGCTCCTTGATCTGCTCGCCAAGCGCCGGAACGCTTGTAAACGCAGCACCGTCATAGATGAGCTTGTCGTAGATCTCGTCCGAGATGATATACAGATCGTGCTTGACGCAGACGTCTGCGACTGCCTTGAGCGCTTCTCTCGAATAGACAACGCCAGTCGGGTTCGAGGGGTTATTGAGGATGATGGCCTTGGTCTTGTCCGTGATGGCCGCCTCAAGCTGCTCCGGCGCAAGCTGAAAGCCCTGCTCCTCGCTGACATCAACAACGACCGGCACGCCGCCGAACAGGCGCACCATCTCATAGTAGCTGACCCAGTACGGGGACGGCACGATCACCTCATCGCCCGGGTCGACCAGCGCAGCCAGCGCGATATAGACCATGTGCTTTGCGCCGCTGGCAGCGACCGCCTGTGTCGGTTCATACTCCAGACCGTAATCCGCCTTCACGCGGTCGCAGATCGCCTGACGCAGCTCGATCATACCGGCTGCGGGCGTATATCTCGTTTTTCCGTCGCAGATCGCGCGCACACCCGCATAGCTGATGCGGTCGGGCGTGGCAAAATCGGGCTCACCGGCGCCAAAGCCGATGACGTCCTTCCCTTCTGCTTTCATCTTCTTCGCCAGCGCGCTGACAGCCAGCGTCGCGGACGGGCTCACTCCGGCGGCAATTTTGGACAGTGGCTTCATAGACATCCCTCGTTTTCATAAATTCATGTCCGTAGTTTACCACAACATTGTGAAGAAAACAACGCAAACCTTACACAAAACACCAGTGCAAATCTACGTCATTTTTGCCGGATTGAGAAAAAATCATTGCCGAGGCTTCTGCTTCTATTCTATTCTATCAAAACGCAAAGCAGCCCGGGCATGCTCTGCCTGGGCTGCTGAAACTTAAAAGTAATTACTTAAGTGAGATTTGATCGCCATTGATCACAACCGTCCCGGCCAAAGTGTGCAAGGCCGACTCCATTATCTCGTTGACAGTTTTTCCGACGCGCGAGATGCCGCACTGTGTGGCCAAGAAGCGATACAAGCCGCTCTTTTCGGCTGTCACGTTCTGCTTGAGGATCTCCAGCATACCGGCTGCCAATTCCTCCGGCGAAATCTGTTTAATGTCACGAACAATGTCACCAGGGCCTCTGAACCGGATCTTTGCATCTCCGTCCAGATACAGAAAGCCGTTTTTGCGAACAATACCACGACTACGGCAGCCATACATCAGTCGGTTATATTGATCCTGCACAACGTTTGTAACCTTTTCATGGCGGAAGCACTTCACAATACGCTTTAGAAGCAGTTCTTCCGAAAGCGGCGCTTCCACCTCCAGAATCGCTCGAATCATTCCCTGAAAGTCACGTGGGAGATATTTCCTGCTTAATTTCGGGATATCAGCAGCCTGATATGAGGGAAATTCAAAATGGTTCTCTACGGTAAGCTCCTCGAACGTCTCTGCTGGATCGCTTCCCGTCTGCACATTTTCGACGCTTATGGGGTTCTTTATCGCGTCCTCAGCCGCTTGCAAAAGGCGAAGCTGTTCTATGGATTTGTTTCTGAACCAGTCCGTAGACCAAATGCGATAGAACTTCCACCCCATTCGCTCCAGAATTTCTTGCCGTAAGCGATCACGATCACGCGCATTTTTTGAAGAATGATAGGTCGCACCGTCACATTCGATCGCAAGCACATAGTCAGAGCTGTTCGGCTGCCTCAAGCCGAGATCGATCCGAAAACCGGAACACCCAACTTGCGTGTCTACAGAATAACCATTAGACCGGAGGTAGTCACAAACTTCAAGCTCAAAGTCGGAGTCGAACTGCTCAAACGGGTTGATCGTAAGGACTCGATCCAGCGCAACATCTCCATTCTCTGCATAATCAAGGTATTCCCGAAGCAGCTTTGCGCCTTCTGCAGAAGTGCGATTTAGATCGATATCCGTGTAGTGCATAGAAGAGACCAGCTGTACATTGCATTTTGCACGGGTAACTGCAACATTCAGCCGCCGCTCGCCGCCCGTCTTGTTCAAGGGGCCAAAATTGTGCAGCAAACGCCCTTGCGCATCCACACCATAGGCAATACTGAAAATAATAGTGTCTCTTTCATCACCTTGTACCGTCTCAAGGTTTTTGATAAAGAAGGGTTCAGTTCTTTCGCTCTTAAAGAAGAACTCCTTTTCCGGTGTGTTTTGTCTGCGCTTGGAAAGCAATTTGTCGATCAAGTCCTGCTGCGCAACGCTGAATGCGACCACACCAAGGCTTCTATCCGGATATTGATCAATATTTTTGTATATCAGGTCGACAACAAACTCTGCTTCCTTTCGGTTGGTATGCGTCTTGCGATCAAAAATGCCGTCAACATGGAAGTAATCTACACCGACACCTTGGGTATCTGCCTTAGAAGACGGGAACGTTACGAGATCACCATCATAGAAATTTCGATTTGAGAACGTGATAAGCTGTTCATAGCGACTGCGGTAGTGCCAGCACAAACGTAACTGCTGCATAGAAGTCGAGCACAGGTCCAAAATAGATTCAAAATCCGTGACATCTCCGGTCTCCTCGTCATTATCATCGACCTCAATGGAGGCGTTGAAGAAATTGCTTGGCGGCATTTGCTTAGAATCGCCGACTACGATCAGCTGCTTGGCTCGATAAATTGCTCCGATTGCGTCCTGAGGGAAGATTTGAGACGCCTCGTCAAATACAGCCACATCGAAATGCACGGAATCCGACGCCAGAAAAGTGCTGACGCTCAGCGGCGACATCAAAAAGCACGGTTTGACTCTCTGAACAAGCTCACCGGTTTCTGAAAGCAGCGCACGAATACTTTTTTGTTTGCGTTTTTTCTCTCCTTCACGCAGCAGAACTGACAACGCGCTCCAAGATGCCCTCATATCCAACGAAGGACGCATGGATGACAGCTCTGCTCGGATTCTTGCCATGTTGATCTCAAATTGCTCAGTGTCTTTTTCGGCAAACGTTCGGATCACTTTATCTTGAGAAATTCGATCAAACGCAGACAAAACAGGGCTTGCAGACAAAACAGAATCGATCCACTGGTAATAAAACTGCTTTTGAAACGCACCGACAATGTGCCTCGGCTCTATATTCTGGCTAACAGCGGCGTTTATGTACGGCACCGCCTGTTTTTCGTCCAATTTAGAAAGCAGACTTCGGAAGTGACACCAGTTGTCCAGCTTATCCATCTCACGTAGGCAATCGCTAAGCCGCTCCAAAACCAGTCTGCACGGTGCGAGCGCAATATTCAAGATCGTTTGATCAAAACATCCACTGATCCGTTCAAACTGTTCAGCATCGTATTCTGCAAATGCGGCATATAGTTTTTGGTGATAATCAGCAAAGGTTTCCCTCTCGGAGGTAAGATCAGTACTACGCTGCAAAGCGCCAAAAGAAATTCCGCGTGTGAAAAAAGCCTCCAGAGCAGCCGCCTGAGCTATTATGTATTCCCAGTCACTCTCTACACCGACATATGCTTTTCCCAGAAGCGGCGTAATAGAAGACGCAATTTCCGTGTATTCCGCACTTTTCTGTTGATAACAGGCAAGCCGCTCTGTTAATGCAACAGCCTCATGATAAGAAAGCCTTTTGCCGTCTATCTTGCAGGCACGCAAATCCGAGATGAGCTTCTTATATTCATCGTTGAAAAGACGGGAAAATGTCCCTTCGAATCGCTTTGTCAGCGCTTTATGATATTTTGCGCCATTCAGCTTATAAATATCTTCTTCAAAGACGGCATTCAAAACGGAGCGTGAAGAAAGAATATCGGAGCTCAAGTCCTGCAATGGATACAACACCGCATTTACCGCATCAAAATTCGATCGGTTCAAGAGCATGGGCGTAACGAATTCTGAAGAGGACGCATAGTCAAAAAAGTCTCTCCAGACATATGCATCTTCCATGCTTGCGCATTGCACTCCAAACTTTTCAGAAACTTCGCTCAGCAAGGGAATCAATCTCTGAAGGAAACTGCAAGCGGAAGAAAAATCATTCCTGATCTCGATTTTTGCCTGATAGGATATATCTTGACGGATATATCCATACCACGGGTTCTTTCGGTAATCATATCCAACAGACGGGATATAATCCACATATTCCGCTAACAGAGAGGATGTTTCCGTCAAATAGGCCTCGCCTTTGGCAGTCAGCTGCGGTATGATGTATTCCACATCCGGCATAGCACGAAGTGCAGCAAACGACTCATACATCTGGTATAGACTTTTCTCGATGCCAGGACGCTGCCTGTGAAGCTCAAATGCATACGAGTCCAGCTGGCGCTGTGCTCTTTCCTTAATAGCAACCTCCGTGTCTGCCTTAGAGGAAACAACACTCTTTCCGGCACGAAGCGTGTCGCAAATGTCTTTTATGACAGCTTTTTTATTGGCCTTGTGGCTGTGCAGCTGCAGGCAGAATTCAGAAAGCCCTGCCTGCTTCAATTTATCATAAACCACATTGAGAGCAGCAAGCTTTTCGGAAACGAACAGAACCTTTTTGCCGTCGCCAAGACATTCTGCTATGATATTCGTGATCGTCTGGCTCTTCCCCGTACCAGGAGGTCCCTGTAAAACAAAGCTTTTTCCCGATTTCGCCATCTCGATTGCCTCGATCTGACTGGAATCCGCATCGACCACACTATGTAATTCAATCAGAGGATTGGTTACGGAACACGCCGCAGCATCTTCTCCCTGCAGCTTTTCGGCGTCGGTCGGTTCGCCCAATAGTATGCGGACATTCCGGTTCTGGAGAATCGCAGCAGCGTTATCCTTCAGATCACGGTACATATTGATTTTGAGAAAAGAGAAAATACCGATTTTACATTCCGATGTAACCGTCCACTGTAATTTTGACACCAGACATCTAACTGTTTCTATGTAGATGTCCAGCCCTTCGTCATTATACTCAGGAAGCTTTACTCCGTATTCCGCCTCCATTTTATATGAAAAGGTCGGATTCACAATGATGTCATCTTCGGCTGATCTGATAATGTAAGGCTCTATTGCGGAAGCCTGTTCCATCTGGATTGGAACAAGCAAAACAGGCGCGCGATAAACGAAGTCCGAAGAATCACTCTCTTTCCAATGAATGAACCCAAATGCCATATATGCAACGTTGACACCGGTTTCTTCGATAAATTCCCGCGCTTTTTTGTGAATATTCTTCACGGCGGTAATGGGGCTTGTCGTTGGATTATAAATGAGTATCTGATTCTGACGTTTTATTTTCCCGGCATATCGCATCAAAAATGCATCTCGCTCGTTCTTAGATGAATTGAGCGTTTCCAATACATCACTCGACTGCCGCACAGCACCCGAAGACTCCTCCAAATCATCTTCGTTCTCAATGATTTGGGGATCATATACTTCAAACGAAGCCGTGCCTTCCACCTTCGCAAATAGTGCATCAGAAGACGGAAGCAAAACTTCAACGGTAGAAACTCTTGTGTCCTTGAAATTTATCAGATTATTACGCTTTCCGGTATCCAATAACAGCTCGGCCCATTTGTCCAGTTTTCTGGTATCCACAGACTATTCTCCTCGCTCATGTATAGTTTGTCTTTCTTCGTTCTGCATATACGAAATTCACATTATGAGGATAAGTATATCACAAAGCATGATTGAGCTCAAGGCGCAACTGTTAATCACAGGCAAAAATGGGCATCCGGCGCTTTGCCGGATGCCCATTTTGACGATTTACTTTTTTCAAAAGGAGCGGACAATGACACGCTCGAAGCGTCTGCCAAGTCGGTTTCCTTGCAGAGCCCCTGTCACAAAATGATGCAGATGAGCGTGCCGCTGCCCTCATTGACCACGCGCTGCAGCGTTTCCTGAAGCTTGCCGACTGCTTTCGTCGGCAGGCAGCTGAGCTTTTCCTCCACACCCTCCTGTGCGATCGTGTAGATCGGCTTGCCGAAAATATTGGACTGCCAAAGCTGCTCAACATCGCCGTCAAACCCTTGCAGTAGGAAGCCGAGGATCTCGCTTGAGGCGTTTTCCCCGCCGATCTCCGGCGAGATCTCCGTCTCGATATTCGTCTGGAACATATGGATGGCCTTTGCGCTGGCCTTGAGCCGGACACCGTATCGGCCACCCTTGCGCACGATCTCCGGCTCTGCGAGCTGCAGATCACCTGGCGCGGGCGCTACGACGCCGTAGCCCTTGGTGCGCACATCGTTCAGTGCGCTGCGGATATGCTGATAGTCGGCCTGAATGCGCCCCATGTCCGCGAGGAAGGAGATAAGCTCTCCGTCGCTGTGCAGCGCAACGCCCGCCTGCTCACTGATCACATCATAGTAGAGCGCGCGCGGAAACGCGAGCACGTAGCAGACCGAACCGGTGTCCACGCCGATGCGCTCCACATCCGCCGACTCCAGCAGGGGGTCTTCCGAGAGCGCTTGCGCCGTGCGGCGCGCCTGGCGCAGGCAGCGCAGCGACGGCATCTGCTCACGCAGCCGCGCATAAAGCTGCTGCTTGACCGCATTGTCCGGCGGCAGGACATCCATCCACTCCGGCATACGAAAGCAGGCTTCCGTGACGGGAAATTCATACAGGATCGTGCGCAGGATCTCCAGAATGTCCTGCTCCGTCAGCGACTGGCAGCTGACCGGCAGGCAAGCGGCATCATACTGCGCGCTCAGGTCGGCAGCCAGCGATTGCGCGCGTTCCCCCGCCGGTTCTGCCGTATTGAGCAGAATGAGAAACGGCTTTCCGATCTCGCGCAGCTCTGCGACAACGCGCGCCTCCGCCGGGGCATAATCCTCCCGCGCAAGCTCAGTCACGCTGCCGTCGGTCGTGACGACGATGCCGATCGTCGAGTGGTCGCGGATCACCTTCCGCGTCCCCTCCTCCGCCGCGACGCGCATGGGGACTTCGTGATCATACCACGGGGTCGTGACGAGACGCTCTTCCCCGTCCTCATATTGGCCGTTGACGCCGGGGATCATGTAGCCGACGCTGTCGATCAGGCGCACGGAAGCATGTACAGAGGCATCCAGCTCGATGGCAACGGCGTCCTCCGGGACAAACTTCGGCTCCGCAGTCATGATCGTCCGGCCGGAACCGCTTTGCGGCAGCTCGTCGCGCGCGCGTTCGCGCACGTTATCATCGGAAATGTTCGGCAGCACAAGCGTCTCCATGAATCGTTTGATGAAGGTCGATTTCCCGGTGCGCACCGGGCCGACAACGCCGATGTAAATATTCCCGCCGGTACGGGCGGCAATGTCTGCGTAAATTGAAGAAGTGTCCATTCTGTCGTCCTCTCCTCATCAGTCTTACAAAACTGTATGAGCCTGTGGACGAGAATATGCCGCCGGAACAATGCCGGCGGCATAGATTACGGACAATATGTCTGTGTGGTCTGCGCGTGTACCCGACTGACGGTGAAAGCGAGCGCCGGAAACTGCGCCCGCAGCTTTTCACACAGGATCGGGATGACGACGTTTTCCGTGCAGAAGTGGTCGGCATCGATCAGGTTGACGCCGAGCTCCTTTGCCGCGAGAAACCGGTCATACTTCACGTCCGCCGTTACGAATGTGTCACAGCCCATTTGCGCCGCGAGCTCCAGCATGCTGCCGCCGGAGCCGCCGCAGACGGCAAGCATTTGCACCGGACGGCCGCCGGCGACGTAGCGCAGACCGTTGGCGTGCAGCCGATCGGCAACATAGGGCAGGAAGTCCGACAGCGGCATGGATTCCGGCAGCCGGCCAATGCGGCCGCAGGTCAGCGCGCTGCCGTCGTCGGCTGTGCCGGACGGCTCGAGACCGCCCGTGATCTCAGCGCCCAGCGCCGCCATGAGCGCATCGTTGACGCCGCCGTCGGCAATGTCCAGATTCGTGTGCATGCAGATAGCTGCGATGCCGTGCCGCGCAAGCGCGAGCACCTTGCGGCCGGTGAGATCGTCCGCCGTCGCGCGGCGCAGCGGTGTGAAGATGAGCGGGTGGTGCGAGACGATGAGCTGCGCGTGCAGCGCAGCCGCCTCCGCGATCACGTCATCTGTGATATCCAGCGCCAGCAGCACATGTTCAACCACGGCGCTGCCGTCACCGGCCAGAAATCCGGCGTTATCAAAGTCCATCTGATACCGCACAGGCGCGAGGCCATTGAGAAAAGCGTAGATGTCGTTTACGGTTGCCATGACTGTACCTCCTTCAAACAGGTCTCCAGCTCGCTCAGGCGCGCATCGAGCGCCGCGAGCGCTGCTTCCGGCGTCTGCTTTGCGTGCGCCATACCGGTGCGTGCGCGCGTCTGCCGCCGGATCTCATCGGTCAGATACTCGGGCAGCAGCGGGTCTGCGCGGCGGAGCAGCAGCTGCTCCACCGTGCACGGCCGCGCGCCCGGCCTGCCAAGCACGCGCAGCGCGAGATAGCGCTTGCCGGCGTCACGGCAGAGCGCTGCATCCTCAATCGTGAAGCCGCTGCGCCAGAGCCAGTCGGTAAGCTCCGCGACCTTGCTCTGCGGCTGCAAAATGAGCCGGCGTCCCTCCTGCAGCCACGGCGTCGCCGCCATGATCGCGCAGATCGTCTCCCCGCCCATACCGGCGATGGTGATGACATCCGCATCTCCGGCATCCGGAAACCGCAGGCCGTCAGCCAGTACAAAGCGAAAGCGCTCGGTCAGATCGTAAGCGGCAGCAGACTGGCGCGCGTTGGCGAGCGGCCCTGTGTTTATGTCCGCCGCGATCGCCGTTTCGGCGATGCCGTTTTGCAGCAGCCAGACCGGCAGATATCCATGATCCGTGCCGATATCCGCGACACAGGCGCACGGCGGCACAAAGTCCGCAACCATCTGAAGCCGCGGTGACAGGCGAATGTGATCCATAAAGCTTCTCCATAGAAACACCAAAAGCCGGCATGATGCCGGCTTTTGATCCTTGTCTGTATCTTACAGGCTCTCCAGATAGGTGCGCAGCTGCTCGAGGAAGGCGTCGGGATCGACGTCGTGCGCGAGGCAGGCCTGCTCAAGCGTCTCACCGCTGGCCATGGCGCAGCCGAGGCAGTGCATGCCGATGTTCTGGAACACGGGCATCGCTTCCGGAGCATTGGTCAGGATCTCCGAAATCATCGTATCTCTGGAAATTTCAAACATAATTCTTTACCTCCGGTAAATTGCTTGTGAGAAAATGATTGGGTCGCACAAAGCGCCCCAATCATTTTAACCAGTTTATCTGCTGATTAGTGCTGCTCTCTCATCTTCGCGAAGCACTCGCTGCAGTAGACAGGACGGTCAGACTTCGGCTCAAACGGAACTCTGGCCTCGCCGCCGCAGGCAGCGCAGGTAGCCGTGAAGAACTCGCGGGGACCGCGGGCAGCATTCTTGCGAGCGTCGCGGCAGGCCTTGCAGCGCTGGGGCTCGTTCTGGAAACCCTTCTCCGCGTAGAACTCCTGCTCACCGGCGGTGAAAATGAAATCCGCGCCGCACTCTTTGCACTTCAACGTTTTGTCTTCGAACATGATAAATCCTCTCTTTTGAAAAACTTGCCTATCGGCTATATTGCGCTCAGCTTTTGCTGAAATCGCTGAAATTGGGGAGCTGCGCCAGCTTACGGCGGATCCGCTGTACGGCATTGTCGATGGATTTTTCGGGTTTGCCGGTCTCAGCCGCCATTTCTGCATACGACAGGCCGGACAAATACAGCCGAAGTACCCGCGCCTCAAACGCGGACAAATACCGGGTAAAAGCGGATAAAAGCTCTTGTTCACTCTCTCTGGCCAGAACCTGCTCCTCAGTAACACGACAATTTGCTCCCGGATAGGTGGATGCCTGGGTCTGTGATTCTTCTGAGAGGATGCTGTCTAGGGAAATGCCGCTGTTGAGCGGAGAATGCTTCTGCCTTGAAGCGGATTTGATGGCACTGTAGATGCGGTTGCTGATGCAGACCTCCGCATATGCCTTGAACGGGACGTTGGACGCCGGATCATACTGCCGGATCGCCGAGAGCAGACCGAGCATTCCCTCCTGAATGAGATCCTCACTGTCGCCGCCCGCAAGAAAAAGCGGACGCGCACAAATACGCACCAAGCGGCTGTAGCGCACGGCAAGCGCTTCCTCCGCGGCGGCATCTCCGGCAGTCACCCGGGACAGCAGCTCCGCATCCGACAGTTGGGAAGTGTCCATCATCATCTTTCAAGCTCCAATACCACAAAACAAATTATAACTAAAACTGCTGAAAAGTCAATAGACTTTTGTACAAAATGCACGTTTTGAACAACATTCCGCGTTTTTCAGAGTTCGATCTCCTGCTGGCCGATATATTCCAGTCCGAGGTGCTCATAGGCGCGGCGTGTGACGCAGCGGCCGCGGGGCGTGCGCGTCAGGAAACCCTGCTGCAGCAGGTACGGCTCATACACGTCCTCGAGCGTGACGGCTTCCTCGCCGATCGTCGCCGCGAGCGTCTCAAGACCGACCGGTCCGCCGTGATAAAACTCGATGATGCTGCGCAGCATCCGCCGGTCGGTCGCGTCGAGTCCCATGGCATCCACCTCCAGACGCAGGAGTGCATCGTTTGCAACCTCTTTTGTGATCACACCGTCTGCGCGCACCTGCGCATAGTCGCGCACGCGCTTGAGCAGGCGGTTTGCAATACGCGGCGTGCCGCGCGAGCGTGAGGCGATCTCATACGCGCCGGCGCTGTTGATCTCCACATTCAGGATGCCCGCGCTGCGCTCAACGATTTTTTGCAGCTCCTCGGGACTGTACAGCTCCAGCCGGAGATTGACGCCGAAGCGGTCGCGCAGCGGCGCCGTCAGCTGGCCTGCGCGCGTCGTCGCACCAATGAGCGTAAAGTGCGGCAGATCCAGCCGGATCGAATTGGCTGACGGTCCCTTGCCGATGATGATATCAATGGCATAGTCCTCCATGGCCGGATAAAGGATCTCCTCGACCGCGCGGTTAAGGCGATGGATCTCATCCACAAACAGGATGTCGTTTTCCTGCAAATTCGTCAGCAGCGCCGCAAGGTCACCCGCTTTCTCGATCGCAGGGCCGGAGGTGATGCGCATATTCACGCCCATCTCATTTGCGATGACGGCGGCCATCGTCGTCTTACCCAGACCCGGAGGGCCGTAGAGCAGCACGTGGTCGAGCGGCTCACCGCGCAGTCGCGCAGCGTCGATGCAGACCTGGAGGTTCTCCTTTGCCTTTTCCTGACCGGTATAATCGCGCAGCAGGCGCGGACGCAGCGAACCCTCGCCGGAGTCCTCCGGCAGAACACGGGAAGATGTGACGACCTCCTGCTGGGCGTCTTCGGAAAAACTGATGCTCATATGCTCTCCTCCCTGCTCACTGCTGCATCATGGCACGCAGCGCGGCCTTGATGATCTGATCGGCGCTCATACCCTCAATGGACGGCAGCTTGCGCAGCGCAGCATTGATCTCCGGCATACTGTAGCCGAGAACAGTCAGGCCGGCGATCGCATCGCTGCGCGCAGCCGAGGCCGTATCGGACGCGGGCATAGCCGGCACAAGATCGGGAAAGTCCACGCTCGCGCTCTCCTTGGCCAGTTTGTCCTTGAGCTCAAGCAGGATGCGCTGCGCAATGCGCTTGCCGATGCCGGGCGCGCTCGTGAGCGCCTTTTCATCGCCGTTGAGCACGGCCAGCGCCAGCCCGTCCGGCGTGTTGGACGAGAGGATCGACAGCGCCGCCTTCGGCCCGACGCCGGAGATACCGAGCAGCAGCTCAAAGCAGTGCTTCTCGCTCTTGGAGCCAAAGCCGTAGAGATCATGCGCATCCTCGCGGATGCACTCATACGTATAGAGCTTGGCGCGCTCGCCGATCTTGACGCTTGCGAGCGTGTTCAGGCTCACACTGAGCGCATAGCCGACGCCGCCGCACTCAAGCACGACCAGATTCGGCTCCATATCGGTAACAATTCCGTTTATGTGGTAGAACATGGGTCAAACCTCTCCTGTTGATGGATCAAAGATGTGGCACTGCGTGCGTGACACAATGCGATGGCGACGGCATCCGCCGCATCGTCCGGCTTCGGCACTGCCTGCAGGGACAGGATGCGGCGCACCATGTCCATGACCTGCTTTTTGTCCGCGCGGCCGTAACCGACGACCGCCTGCTTGACCTGCAGCGGCGTATATTCAAAGATCTGCAGCCCCGCCTGATAGCCGGAGAGCAAAATGATGCCGCGCCCATGGGCAACGGCGATGCCGGTCGTAATGTTGGTATTGAAAAACAACTCCTCCACCGCCATCGCCTCCGGATGAAACTGCGCGATGAGTTCATTCAGGTCGCGGTAGATCTGGTCCAGCCTGCTCGACAGCTGCGTTTTGGCCGGTGTCGTGATCACGCCGCAGGTCAGCAGCCGCTGACTGCGCTTGTCCGCGTCCAGCACCGCGAAGCCGACCGTTGCGATGCCGGGGTCGACGCCCAAGATCCGCATATGCATCACTCCAATTAAATAAATATAGCATATTTTCGCTCCGTAAGCAACTGCCCGAAAAGAAATCGCGCCCCGAATTTCTTCGGAGCGCTGAAAACATAGTGGCTCACGCACGCGGGTGCGCTTTGTTGTAGACGTCCTTGAGCTGTTTGCTGACGAGATGAGAATAGATCTGCGTCGAGGAGATGTCCGCATGGCCGAGCATTTCCTGAATGGCGTGGATGTCCGCGCCGTTTTCCAGCAGATGCGCCGCAAACGAATGACGCAGCGTGTGCGGGGTGATCGTCTTTTCGATACCGGCCTTGGTCTGGTAGTTCTTGATGAGCTTCCAGAATCCCTGACGCGACATCCGTTCACCGCCGACGTTGACAAACAGCGCCTGTTCATCCGGCGCCGCGATCATCTGCGGACGGATAAAATTGATATATTCCGTGAGCGCGCGGACAGCCGCCGGGTACATGGGGATCATGCGCGTCTTATCGCGGCCATGGCAGCGGATCACGCCGGCGGACAGGTTGACATCCGTGATGTTCAGGGAGATCAGCTCACTCACGCGGATACCGGTCGCGTACAGCAGTTCGAGCATTGCGCGGTCACGGTAACCCTTGGCATCCGTACACTCCGGCTGCGCGAGCAGGAGCTCCACTTCCTTGCTCGTGAGGATCTGCGGCAGCTTCTGCTTGGCCTTATCCGGCACAAGCTTTCCGGTCGGATTGTGCTGCACATAATGATTGTTGAGCAGGAAACCGTAGAAGTTTTTCAGCGACGCGATCGCCCGGGAAACCGTCGCAACCGATTTTCCGTTGCTGCGCATCCAGTCAATGTACTCACACAGCTCCTCCTCTTCCGCAGAGCCGAGGTCGGCATCCGTATGGGCATGGAGATATTCACTCAGCTGCCGGATATCCCGCAGGTATGAGGAAATCGTGTTTTGCGATGAACGCTTGACATCATGCAGATAGGATTCGAATAATTCCATTCCGTCGGAATCGCGCACGACGACTTCCCCCTTTCCAATCAGATTTCATCCAGAGTGACCATCGGTCACAGAATAAGCTTCGTGAAAAACGGCACTGCATAGCTCGCCGTGGCAGCTGCCGCGAGCAGCAGGCAAAACACCAGCGCAAGCTCCCGGGAACAACGCTCCGTCACAGCGGGAGGCGGCAGACCGCGCCGCTGCTCCATCAGGCGCACGGACATCTGCGCGCAGAGTACGCCGAGCAGAAACAGCGCCGGTATGAGAAACAGCCCGGGCAGCCCGACCGCAACACAAGAGAGCGCAAATGCATGCGCACAGCCGGAGCGCAAAAAAGCGGCCGCCGTACAGGCGGACAGAAAGCCTTTGACGCCGAACACAACGGGGATCAGCAAGAAACCAAGATACGACGTCGACAGCAGCAAAAACGCAAAGCCATATACGCATGAGACGCACAGCTCCGGCAGCAGGCCGCCGTACAGCGTATCGCCCGCACCGCCGCTTTGTAAAAACGAAAGCACCGGATCGGACGGATCCGGCAGTGAAGCATTGGCGCCGAAGCAGCAGCCGAGCACATAGCCGGCCATCAGGCCGGCCGCAAGCAGCGGCGGCAGCGGAAAACGCGGCGAGGCCGGTTTTCGGCGCACACGCGATCTCTTATGTCCCTTATATCCCTGTCGCACATTCATTGCCATCACCATGGACAGTCTATGAACATGCATTCATAACATGACAATTTACATAATGCGGTGTAGACATAATATAATACAAATCGAAACTGTTATCAAGCATTTCGTCAAACTTTGTTCATTTTTGTTTATTATGACAAGAAATTATGTTAACAGTATTATGTAAACTGCGTAACTCCGCGTGCAGAAAGCCGCAGCTGTTCCAAGCATGTTCGCCTACATTTCGGTAATCAATCCGGCGCAGACTCTATATGTAGGTAATCATGCACGAATTATGTCAACTTCCACGGTGATTACCTTCTGTATTTTTTGCTCTGTTTCCGTTTTTTCTTCTTTGTTCTATTTCGTAACTTTTTATGAAAAGTGCACGAACCGATGATCGCCGCTGCCAGCGTGACAGCAAGCGTAACGGCGGTATCGGCGCAAAAAACCGGCGTGCCAACGGCAGCCTTCAGGATCAGATACCCCGTCATCCACACCGCCCACGTCATTGCGCCGCCGAGCGCCCTCCCCTGCTCCGGCCGCGGCGAAAACGCCCCTGCGGCCATGCACGCGAGCGCACAGCATATGAGCGCCAGAAGCCGCGTCTCTACCTCCGGCAGCAGTTCGCGGTTCATCGCAAACGCAGCCAGCCAGCTCAGCAGCAGCGTGAGTCCGACGCCCGCCAGACCGCACGCTGCCGCGCGCGAGAGAAGCGGCAGCCATTTTTGTTCCGTATGCAAAAAAACACCCCCTGCAGAACATATGCATCACAGCATATTCCTGCAGGGGATGAATCATTCCGAAAGCGGCTTTACACCTCGGGGCCCTTCGGCTCCTCGTGCTTCGGCTCTTCCTTTTTTGCTTCTTTCGCCTTCTGCTTGGCAGCCTTGCGGTCCTGTGCTTCCTTGGCAGCCTGCGCCTCGGCGCGGGCATTCGTGGAAATGGCCCACTTGGCGACCTGAATGCGAACCTGATCCTCGCTGGTCTCAAAGGTCACGCTGTCGTCCGTGACGTGGACGACCTTGCCCATCATGCCGCCGATCGTGACGATATCGTCGCCGACCTTCAGGCTCGAGCGCATTTCATTGAGCTTTTTCTTCTTCTTGTTCTCCGGAAGAATCAGGAACAGATAGAAGATGACAAGCATCAGGATGATCATGATAATGGATGAATATCCGCCGTTTCCCATGGTTTTACCTCCGTGTGATGATGAAAATATTATATCCGCTTTACAATATAAATGCAAGCGTTAAATGCGCGTATCGAGCATGGTTGTGTAACTTTTTCGGAACGTTTCATATTCGCCAGCCTCGATCGCTGCACGGATGCGCGCCATGAGCGTATTATAAAAATACAGATTATGCATCACGGCAAAGCGCATAGCCAGCATCTCATCGGCCTTGAACAGATGGCGCAGGTAGGCGCGCGAGAACCGGCGGCAGACCGGGCAGTCGCACTGCGGATCGATCGGCTGCTCGTCACGCTGATATTTCTCGTTTTTGATGTTGATCACGCCGGACCATGTGAACAGATGCCCATGGCGGCCGTTACGCGCCGGCATAACGCAGTCAAAGAAGTCCACGCCGCGCGCGACCGCCTCGATGATGTTGCCGGGCGTTCCGACGCCCATCAGGTAGCGCGGTTTGTCTGCCGGCATATAGGGCTCAACGGCGGCGATGGTATCGTACATCTCCTGTGTTGTCTCCCCCACCGCGAGGCCGCCGATCGCATAACCGGCCAGATCCAGCTCCGCGATCTTTTTCATGTGTTCAATGCGCAGGTCATGAAAGACCGTGCCCTGGTTGATGCCGAAAAGCACCTGACCGGGATTGACCACATCATCGCGGCCGGTGTAGTCATCGAGTGCCGCCTTGCAGCGCCGGAGCCAGCGATACGTCCGGTCACAGGAATTCTTCACATAGTCATAGGGCGACGGGATCTTGATGCACTCATCAAACGCCATTGCGATATCCGAGCCGAGATTCGCCTGAATGCGCATGCTCTCCTCCGGGCCCATGAAGATGTGCCGCCCGTCGACATGGCAGTTGAAGGCAACGCCCTCCTCCGTGATCTTACGAAGCTGTGCCAGAGAAAAGATCTGAAAGCCGCCGCTGTCGGTCAGGATCGGTTTATCCCACGTCATGAACTTGTGCAGCCCGCCCAGATCGCGGATCAGCTCATCCCCGGGGCGGACGTGCAGATGGTAAGTATTGGACAGCTCGACCTGGCAGCCAATGCGCTCCAGATCCTCCGCTGAGAGCGCGCCCTTGATGGCTGCCTGCGTGCCGACATTCATAAACACCGGCGTCTGAACCGCACCGTGCGGCGTTGTGAATTCGCCGCGGCGCGCATGTCCGTCCTTACAAATCAGTTGAAACATAGCTTGCTTGCCTTTCTGTTGGTAGTTGCGCACTTATTCTAACAGATTGCCGCGTCAAGTCAAGCATTCCGGGCAGATTTGCGTGTCAATACGCCCGCACATTCTCAACGCGCTTTTTCAGCGCTTCCAGGCTCAGCATCACGGCAATGCCGAGCACAAACGAGAGAATGTGAAAATCAGAGAGCGTCATCGCATGCTGCTGCACCTTCAGCGTCGTCGGGCCGACAACGATCGCATAGAGAGAGCCGAGCATCATGCCCAGCACGGCGTAGGTGACGGCGCCCGCCGCTTTGCGCATCCAGCGGCGGATCCAATGCGGCGCGACCGCAACCCCCACAAGTGCGCCCACCCCCACTGCTGCCAGCAGCCAGAACTGGCCGAACTGAAAATGCAGCGCGTCTTTCATCGCCGCGATCACGGGCAGATATAGCCCGCACGACATCAGCAGAGACGAACACCGGAACCGCTCCCTGTAAGAGCAACTGCCCGACACACATTGCCGTACAGGGCTACATCCGCATGGCAGCCGAGGGCCGCTATCTGGATGCGCTCAGGCTCATCAAAAAAGAAAACCCCTTCCCCGCCGTCTGCGGTCACATCTGCAACCGCCGCTGTGAGCAGGCCTGCACCCGCGGCAGCGTAGACCACGCAGTCGCCATCGACGAGATCAAGAAATTCATCGCAGAGCAGGAGCTGCACGCCGACAAGCGCTACGTGCCAAAGATGCTCAATCAGCGCAGCATTCCGTTCACGGAGAAGATTGCGGTCATCGGCGCCGGCCCGTCCGGCATGGCTTGCGCCTATTATCTGGCCGAAAAGGGATACCCCGTGACCGTGTTCGACCGCGACCCCGTTCCCGGCGGCATGCTTATGCTCGGCATCCCGAGCTTCCGCCTCGAAAAGGATGTTGTCAATGCCGAAATCGAAATTCTCCGGGAGATGGGTGTGGAATTTTGCTGCGGCGTGGACGTCGGCAAAGACGTCACCATCGCCCAGCTGCGTGCGCAGGGCTACAAGGGCTTCTACATTGCCATCGGTGCGCAAAAGAGCGCAGCGATCCGCTGCCCGGGTGACGATCTGACCGGCGTGCTCGGCGGTGTGGACTTCCTGCGCAACGTAAATCTCGGTGAACAGCCGGACATCGGCAAGGCAGTCGCCGTCATCGGCGGCGGCAATGTCTCCATCGACGTTGCGCGTGCGGCGCTGCGTCTGGTCGCGGAAAAGGTCTATCTAATTTACCGCCGCAGCGAGCACGAGCTGAAGGCCGACCGCGAAGAGATCGAGGACGCGCTCGCCGAGGGCATGGAGCTCAAACTACTGCGTGCCCCGGCAGAGATCACCGGCAAGGACGGCAAGGTCGGCGCGATCCGTCTGGAAATCATGGCGCTTGGCGAGCCGGACGCTTCCGGACGCTGCGCACCGGTCGGCACCGGCACATTTGAGACGCTTTCTGTGGACACCGTGATCGGCGCCGTCGGCCAGCGCGTCGACTGGGGCACACTGCTTGACGGCGAGCCCGTAGAGCTGCGCAAAAACGGCACGGTTGTCTGCGACGGTCTCACACTTCAGACCGCGCAGCCGGATATCTTTGCCGGCGGTGACGTGGTCACCGGGCCGAAGTTCGCCATCGACGCCATCGCAGCCGGTAAGGAAGCGGCCATTTCTCTGCACCGATACGTGCACGAGGGCCAGAGCCTGACGATCGGCCGCAACCGCCGCTCGTACTCCGAACTGGACAAAAGCAATGTCGCCCTGCCGACGGAGTGCTTCGACGCTCCGGCACGTCAGGTGCCCGCAGCGCTCCCCGGTGCACAGGCGTGCAAGACGTTCCGCGACCCGCGCTGCACGTTCACGGAAGAGCAGGTCAAAAAGGAAGCGTCCCGCTGCCTTGGCTGCGGTGTGAGCGTTGTCGATACCAACCGCTGCATCGGCTGCGGCGTGTGCACGACCAAGTGTGAATTTGACGCCATCCACCTGCGCCGCGACCACCCGAAGGCAACGAAAATGATCCGCTCCGAGGACAAGATGAAAGCCATCCTTCCCTACATGATCAAGCGCGCTGCCAAAATCAAAGTCAAAGAACTGCGCAGCAAGCACAGCCGAAGGCATTCATAATAGACAGATCCCCGCCGTCACCCTTTCAGGCCACGGCGGGGATTCTCCTTTATAAACGTCAAGCACCCCGGCGATTAGCCGGGGCGCTTGTGCATTGCTGTGTTACTCGATCGCGATGGTAGTGTGCTTCGGAAGCTCCTTGGGCGCGGCCTTCGGGACGCTGATCTTCAGGATGCCGTCCTCAAATTTCGCGGAAATATCTGCGGACTCCACATCGTCACCGACATAGAAGCTGCGGCTCATCGAGCCGGCGTAGCGCTCCTGACGCAGGAACTTGCCCTTCTTGTCGGACTCGTCCTTGTCCAGACCCTTGGCAGCGCTGATCGTCAGGTAACCGTCCTGCAGATCAACGGTCACTTCGTCCTTCTTGAAGCCGGGCAGATCCACATCCAGCTCATACGAACCGTCCAGCTCGCGGACATCGGTCTTCATCATGTTCTTGGCATGCTTACCGTACAGCTCACTGCTGACCTGCGGCATCATGCGCCCAAAGCCGAAGAAATCGGACAGCGAATCATCAAACAGGTTTTCACCAAAAATACTCGGCAACATAAGTCATTCCTCCATTCATACCTTTCGTAGGCGCTGGGGAAAAACTCCATGCGTTGGCGAACTCTGTTACCGTTTGTACAACAATGCCTGATCTCCGGAGGGCTCTCAACGCTCCCTCATCGATCGTCCTCATCATAGCACACGTTTTAGCACTGTCAAGCCGAGAGTGCTAATATTCACAAATGACGCAACATTTGTTCACAAAATATACGATTTAAAAAGTTCGGCCGCCCTGCAAAGCCTGCAGGGCGGTCATGTAGGCAGTCACTGATTGGACAATCAAAAATCCGCGATAAACATTGCATCTCCAAACGAAAAGAACCGGTAGCGGTTTTCGACGGCAATTTTGTATGCGTTGAGGATGTGCTCCCGCCCGGCCAGCGCCGACACGAGCATGATGAGCGTGCTCTCCGGCAGATGGAAGTTCGTGACGAGCGCATCCATGCATTTAAACTTGTAGCCGGGATAGATGAAGATGTCCGTCCAGCCGGACTGTGCACGCAGCGTTCCGTCGGGCTCGGCAAAGCTCTCGACCGTGCGGCAGGACGTCGTGCCGACGCAGATGACGCGCCCGCCGCTCGCCTTCGTCTCGTTGACGATGCGCGCCGTCTCCTCCGGAATGATGCAAAACTCCGAGTGCATGGGATGATCTTCGATCTCATCCTCCTTGACAGGGCGGAACGTGCCGAGACCGACGTGCAGCGTGACATAACCGAGCTTTACGCCCATGTCTGCGATCTGCTGCAGCAGCTCCTTCGTAAAGTGCAGACCGGCCGTCGGTGCGGCGGCGCTGCCGAGCTCGCGGGAATAGACCGTCTGGTAGCGTTCCTGATCCTGAAGCTCCGCCTTGATATACGGCGGCAGCGGCATTTTGCCCAGCCGCTCAAGGACCTCGAGGAAGATACCCTCATAGTGAAACTGCACGATCTTGTTGCCGTCGGCGATCGCGTCAACGACCGTGGCGGTCAGCTCCCCGTCGCCGAACGAGAGCGCGGTGCCGGGCTGCGTCTTGCGTCCCGGCCGGGTCAGGCACTCCCATTTTCCGTCGCCGAGATCACGCAGCAGCAGCACCTCGACCGCGCCGCCCGTACTCCGGTGGCCGAGCAGGCGCGCAGGAAGCACGCGCGAATCGTTGAGGATCAGGCAGTCGTTCGGGTGCAGGAACTGCGGCAGCTCATAAAAGTGGTGGTGCTCGACCGCGCCGGTCGTTTTATCGAGGGTCAGCAGCCGGGAAGCATCGCGGCGCTCGAGCGGCGTCTGCGCGATGAGCTCCTCCGGCAGGTCAAAATAGAAATCCGATTTTTTCATGAAACATAGGCTCCGGTATAATAGAAACTAATGATCTCTTCGTAGGTCTTGCCGTGTACCTCCGCCATAGCCTTGGCGCCCCACTGGCTCATGCCGCAGTTGTGGCCGTAGCCGCCGCCGACGACATTGTAGACATTCGAAGCCGCATCATACTCCACAGTGAAGTGGCGGCTGTTATAGCGCAGACCGCAGATCTTGGTCAAAAACGTGCGCACATTGTCCTTGCTGTAAGTCTTGCCTCCGACCGTCACGGTCATGACGTTGCCGATGGGCGTATAGGTGACGGAAACGTCGCCGACGGCGTCGCGGGAAACGGACGTCTGCCAGCTCTTGCAGTAAAATTCGATGTCCTTTTCATACGGGTCGACCACGCCGCGCAGATACGGCACCTCCGCGACCCAGACATTCTCGGAGTTCTCGGTCGCGCCGCCATCGGCAGCAAAGAAGAACGTCTCACAGAGCTTACCCTGATAGCGGACGAACTTCCCCGCCGTCTCGTCTACGGCGCGGTCACTGTTGGCACTGGCTTCGATCGTGCCATAATAAACCTGACTGGTCGTCGTCGCCGTGATATCAAAGCCATACGCCGGCACACCGTTCATGTGCGAGGCGGCATACGTGCGCGCGCAGACCGCCTGCGCCTTGAGCGCCTCGAGCGGCCAGCCGCTGCTCATCTCATAGGGCACAACGCCCTTGACGTACGACTCCAGATCCACGAAATTCACCAGCGTGAGCTTCTGCGGTTCCGACGTGCTGAAGCGGGTAAACTGGAAATCACCGTAGTACGTACACGAGCGGTCCGTGCTGCGGTACTTACACTCGGTCACCTGCGTGATCGCGGCGCCGCTGCCGTTCTGGGGCGCGAGCGTGAGTGATTTTGTCGAGCCGCAGTCAAAACCGAAGAGGATCTGATCCGAGCCGGCCTTCACGACCAGCACGCCGCGCGAGCCGCCGGAAACAACGCTGCCCTTCGCGGCAGCCGACGATGCGGAGGCTTCGTCCGCCGTCGCAAAGCTGCCGATACGCACGCGGTACGTTCCGTTATAGAACACCGGATAGCCGCCGCACGACTTCGCAGCCTCCTGCGCCGCGTCAAAGCTTGCATACGTGTCGCCGAGCTGGATGTGATAAGCGCCGAAGGTGCTGCTTCCGACCGTGACGTTCGTGTCTGCAACGACGGCCACGGCGCTCTCCTCCGTCGAGGCGACCTTGCGGAAAACGCGGCCGGCCTCTTCATCATAATATCCGAAGGCAAAGCCGGATCCCGTCCGGATCTGCAGATGGACAACATCCAGCGCCGTCGAACCGAACGCCAGTCCCGCGCGGATGATGCCGTTCGGAATGTCCGGCTGCACATCGTCGTACTCCGTGCCGCCGAGCAGCTGTGTGCCGTTTGCCGTGGCTGCATAGACGCCGCGCTCCGGCAGCTTTGCCGCTTCACCGGCCGCGCCGACGGCATACGCGTCCGCCATCGTCAGCGTGCTGCTGCCGTCATTGACGTAATACGTCTGCGCACCGAACGCCGGTGTGCAGGGCGCCGCCGCCAGCAGAGCGGCAGCAAGCAGCGCCGTTGCTGCCTTTTTCAAACTCGATTTCATAGCGCACCTCGCTGATTTGTGAGAGTGGTCATACGCAAAATATGACACTTTATTATAATAACTTTTCGCGCATTATGCAAGTGCTTTTCTATGGCAAAACGCCCTCCGGCAGTCCCGGAGGGCGTTTTGAAAAAGGCGCGTCAGATATGCAGAAATACTTTTGCGATGGAAAAATAGATCAGCAATGACACTGCATCCGTGATCGTCGAAATCAGCGGGCTTGCCATGACCGCCGGGTCAACGCCGATCTTTTCGGCGATCATCGGCAGAAGGCTGCCGACCGCCTTGGCGAACATGACCACAAACACGATCGTGCAGCAGACCGTCGCCGCGACCGACATCGTGACAGCGGTGTTGCCGAGCAGGAGCCGGTCGACCAGCAGCATTTTGATGAAGTTCGCCGCGGCAAGCGATACACCGCACAAAAAGGCAACGCGCAGCTCTTTCCAGATCACACGCAGCGCGTCCGACGTCGACGTATCTCCAAGTGACAGGCTGCGGATGATCGCCGTGGACGACTGGCTGCCGGAGTTGCCGCCCGTGCCCATGAGCATGGGCATGAATGACGCGAGCGCGACCTGTGTCGCCAACGCATCCTCAAAGTGCGTGACGATCATGCCGGTAAACGTCGCCGAGAGCATGAGAAACATCAGCCACGGGATGCGGTTTTTCCAGATATCCACGACGCTTGTGCGGGAGTACGGCTTATCGGACGGCGTGATACCGGCCATCTTTTCGATATCCTCCGTAGCCTCCTGCTCCATGACGTCGATGATATCGTCGACCGTGACGATACCGACGAGGCAGCCTTCCCTGTCTACGACCGGGATGGCCAGCAGGTCGTAGTTGGAGATCATCTCCGAGACCTCTTCCTGGTCATCGCCCGTGGTCGCATAGATGACATTGGTGTCCATGATGTCCTCAAGGATCTCGTCGTCATCCGACAGCAGCAGATCCTTGACCGTGATGACACCCTCAAGCTTGCGCTTGGCCGACGTGACATAGCAGACGTAGATCGTCTCCTTATTTTCGCCGATCTTGCGGATGCGGGCAAACGCCTCGCGCACGCTCATATATTTTTTCAGATCCACAAACTCGGCCGTCATGATGCTGCCGGCAGAGTTTTCGGGGTATTTCAGGTATTGATTGATGAGCGCACGTGTGGCAGGCGTCGCCGTGCGCATGACACGCTTGACGACGTTTGCCGGCAGCTCCTCCATCATGTCGACCGCGTCGTCAACATACAGCTCTTCGATGATGCCGGCGAGCTCCGTGTCGGTGATGGAGTTGATGATCGTCTCCTGCTCCTCGACCTGAAGGTTTGCGAACACCGACGCCGCGATCTCCTTGGACAGGATGCGAAACACCATCGCCATCCGCTGGGGATTATCCTCCCAGAGCTCACAGAGAAACTCGGAAATATCAAACTCATTCATCTCACTGAGCTTTTGGCTCAGCGCCTTCATCCGATGCTGATCCAGAAGTGCAAAGAGTTCGTCATGCAGCGCCTCGTAGTCCTCGTACTCCTCATATTCCGTGTTCTGATCGTCCATCTCCCTGCCCCTCCTTTCCGTCCGGTGTTACAGATCAGCCGTTGAGGTACTCCTTCTGGCTGCAGCTGAGACTGTCGATGGAGACACCCATGGCCTTGAGCTTGCGGCGCGCGATGTTGTCGTCGATCTCCGCAGGCACAGACACGACGCCCGGACGCAGCTGTCCGCGCGTGCGCACCAGATACTCCGCGCTCATAGCCTGCACGGCAAAGCTCATATCCATGATCTCGGCAGGATGTCCGTCACCGGCCGCCAGATTCACCAGCCGTCCCTGCGCGATGACGTAGATCGTCTTGCCGTTCGGCAGACGGTAAGCATCAATATTGTGCCGCGCCTCATAGATCTCATCCGCGCAGCGATCAAGCGCCTCCATGTCGATCTCCACATTGAAGTGACCGGCGTTGGAGACGATCGCACCGTCTTTCATGCGCTCGCAATGCTCGAGCGTGATAACATCCTTGCAGCCCGTGACCGACACGAAAATGTCGCCGATCGCTGCAGCGTCCATCATCGGCATGACCTCGTAGCCGTCCATCACGGCCTCGAGCGCACGGACAGGGTCGACCTCGGTCACGACGACCTTTGCGCCGAGCCCCTTTGCGCGCAGCGCAACACCCTTGCCGCACCAGCCGTAGCCGTTGACGACCACGTACTTGCCTGCAATGACGAGGTTCGTCGTGCGCATGATGCCGTCCCACACGGACTGACCCGTGCCGTAGCGGTTATCAAACAGATGCTTGCAGTCGGCGTCATTGACCATGATCATCGGGAAACGCAGCGTCCCCGCGCGATCCATGATGCGCAGGCGGTGGATGCCGGTCGTCGTCTCCTCGCAGCCGCCGATGACCTGCGGGATGAGATCGGTGAACTCCGTATGCATCAGATGCACCAGATCGCCGCCGTCATCGATGATGATGTTCGGGCCGACGGAGAGCACGCTGCGCAGATGCGCCTGATATTCCTCGTCCGAGCAGCCGTAGATTGCATGCACATCCATGCCCTTGGCCGCCAGCGCCGCTGCGACGTCGTCCTGTGTAGACAGAGGATTCGAGCCGGTGACATGCATCTGCGCGCCGCCCATCTCGAGCACGCGGCAGAGATAAGCAGTCTTGGCCTCCAGATGCACGGACAGCGCGATCTTGAGGCCGGCGAACGGCTTTTCACGCGCAAAATCGATGCCGATGTCGCGCAAAACAGGCATATGTGCTTCTACCCAGCGGATCTTCCGCTCTCCGGATTCCGCAAGGTTCAGATCTTTGATCGTGCTCATAGGGCAACCTCCCGCTGAAAAATCGATTTAGGCGCTTTATTCTAACACTTTCGGCAGGCGTTGACAACCTGTATTTGCGCAGAAAACGCCCCGGAAGGGCAGTATCCCTCCGGGACGTCGAGAAAACCGTCGGTTCACCAGCCGCAGTACAGACAGTATCCGATGGCGGCCGCCAGCGCTGCTGCGACGGAGCACAGGCCGATCAGCAGACCGGTGTAGGATCTCTGCTTCGGCCGCGGTGCACGCGCCTGCGGCACGCAGCCGACGGCCGCGCGCGCCTGACGCACGAGATCCTCCGCAGTGACGCCGCTGCCGGCCGCGTCATCGCGCACAATGTAGATGATCTGCTCAAACAGCGAGCTTTCGGCGGTGTCGACCACCACCACACGGCGCGAGACCCCGCGTGCAAACGCGATCTCTCCGGCATTCGCCGCCATCGGGAGCGGCTGCGATCGCGCGGAATTCCGGACAGACTTGTTTTTCCGTTTCATCAGCTGCGCACCTCCACCTTTACCGCCAGCGCGGTCATGTCGTCCCCGCGCCCGTATTCACGGATCGCAGCACGCACGACGCTGCCTGCGAGCGTCTTCATATCTCCGTCATCAAAATCGTTAAGCAGCCGCCGCAGCCAGAGATCCTGCCCGTCGGACACGACGCCGTCGCTTGCGATCACGGCAACACTCCCTGGCTTGAGATGCATGTGCAGCTCGTCGGGCGCTTTCCCGCTCTCCTGCTCGAGACCTGGCGCAAACGACGTGCAGCGCAGCTTTTTGAGCGCACCGCCGGATTTCACATACGTCGGCGCTGCGCCGTACTTATAAAAATCCGCCTGACCGGTAAACAGATTCATGCACATGAGATCCACCGTGGCATAGCCCCAGTTTTCCCCGTCGCGCAGCAGCATGGCCGAATTCAGAAGCTTCATGGCCAGCGCCGGACTGACGCCGGAGCGCAGGAACTCTTCCAGCATGCCGACCGTGCCGATGCTGCCGTCGGCCGCCGGTTCTCCGCAGCCCATACCGTCGGACAGGATCACGCACAGCTGTCCAGCGTCCGTCTTGAAATACGTGCCGCGGTCACCGGAGACCGTCTCGCCTTTTTTGCGCATGGACGCAATGCCGACCGAGACTGCCAGCGGCTCCGCCTCCAAAAGGAGCAGGCTGTTGTCCCGCTCGGAGTTTTCCGGCATGCACAGGCGCACGCCGAGCGCCGCCGAGAGCTTGTCAAGATAATCCGGCAGCTCAAGCAGCGGGCGCAGATAGCGGCTGTCGATCGTCACGCGCAGCCGCCCCGTGCTCTCGCGGAAAACTGCGGCATCGGCCTCCACGCCGATCGTGCGCAGGTAACGGATGAGGCGCTGCTCTGCGAGCGGGTCGGCGCCATAGCTGCTGTCCAGTTCCCGCGACACATTCGTGAGCACCTGTGCAAAGTCGGCATACTGCTGCCAGAGCACGGTACGGTTTTCCTGCAGGGTCTCCTGCATCCGCTGGCGATAAGCGCGCAGACGCAGCTCGCCGTTGACGACCTCTGTGTATTCATGCAGATAGACACAGCGGTCACGGAAATACGGCGGGAAGTCCTCCGGCAGCAGGCGGCCGCGCGTTTGGATATGCAGCGTTGCATCGTTCATGATGTTGAGCGTGTCGAACGCCCGGCGCGTCCAGCACTCCTGCTGCAGCTTGCACCGGCAGCAGACGCGGTCGGCCGCGCGGTCAAAGATCTTGGCGGCGTCGGCGTCGTTTTCCGCAGCTGCAGCCGCATGAGACGCGGTGTCGTGCAGCTGCTGGTACGCGTGCGCCATGCCGCCAACGCGCCCGGCTACATACCGGCGCAGGCCGGATTCGCCGCTCCCTGCGCGCATCGGCTGCAAGAATGCGCCGACCGCGACCACGAATTTCTTCGGCAGCACGAGAAATGCGCCGACGGCGAGCAGCAGCTCAGCGCTCGCCCCGATGCGCAGCGACGGGAGCGGGACGCAAAACAGTGCCGCCAGATACGCCGCCGCAAACGCACACAGATAAAATCCGCGCCGGTGCCTGCAAAACTGTCCCGACAGCAGTCCGGACGCGGCGTACACCACCGAGAACAGAACGCCGGCTCCGGCAGCCACATCCATGGCGATGCCGAGGATCACACCGGCTGCCGCCCCGCACAGCGCGCCGCCCGTGCCGCTGAGTACGAGCAGGATGAGCACCGAGAGCGCTCTGCCGACCGAGAGCGTGTCAAACAGCAGCAGATTATTCACGCCCATGAGCAGACACGCGAGCAAAAACGCCGCCGAGACATTGCGGCAGATCTCGGCATTGGCCGTGCTCGGCTCCTGCGCGCGCAGCAGGTCGTCAAAGCCATAAGCCGCTCCCGCACAGAGAAGCAGAAACAATGCCATGCGCGATATCAGCAGCAGCGACACGCCGCCTGTGAGCAGATACAGCACCAGCCGCGTCGGTATGTAGGCCGCCGCGGAGACGAGCGGCGGATACCAGCGCGTCTGCACAAACGGACGGCTGCGCAGAAAATACGCGCTCAGAAACGTCAGGCAGCAGCCGGCCGCAAGCTGCGTGCCGGACGCGACGCCGAAGGCGGCGAAGTATCCGATCGCGCACCCGGCAAGGCACAGTGCGCCGCCGGAGCCGTAGCCCATCGCGGCCAAAAATGCCAGGCCGAAAGGCGCCGGCGACCCCGCGATGTGCGCCGTCGACAAAATGAGTCCGAGCGCGAAGCTCACGAGCATTCCGACCCATTTGGCATTGTCGCTTGCCGGCAGCAGCCCCATCGGACTCAACAGTGTTCCGGGCGCACGCACGGGGCGGTCACGCCCTGCGATCCTGACATTCATAGTGCTTCCTCCTGACGCAAATTAGTTTACATAAATTATAGATTTATTTTGTTATGAAAACTGTCAATCCGCGCTGTCGCAAAGGATATCTTTGTACGGGAAGCCTTTATATTTGGACGCAAAAAAGCTGCCGGAACAGTTCCGACAGCTTTTTATCCGATTCGTTTTTCTCTCAGTATCACGTTTCCGCATCCGACTGCTGCAGCAGATGCTCGCCGATGCGAAACACGTCGCCGGCGCCCACGGTCAGAATGATGTCGCCCGGCCGGGCGATGCTGCGCAGCTCACGCTCGATCTCCGCGAAGGTCGGGTAAAACTTTGCGCCCGGGATCTTTTCCGCCAGATCGGCGGAAGAAATGCCGATGGTGTTCTTCTCGCGCGCGGCATAGATCTCCGCCAGATATACGATCGTCGGCCGGCGCAGCTGCTCGGCAAACTCATTGAAGAACTTGGAGGTGCGGCTGTAGGTGTGCGGCTGGAACACAACGATCGAGCGCTGATAGTTGAGCGTATCAACGGCATCCAGCAGCGCGCGCAGCTCGCTCGGATGGTGCGCATAGTCGTCGTACAGATCCGCTCCCCGGAACTTGCCCTTATAATCAAAGCGGCGTCCGGCGCCCTCAAAGCCGGCAAGACCGTACTTGACGGCGTTCGGGCCGACACCGAGCACGATGGCCGCGGCCGTAGCCGCGAGTGCATTGCGCACGTTGTGAATGCCGGGAACATGGAGCGTCACGCGGGCAAAATGATTTCCACGGTAATAAATATCAAACTCGGACACCGAGCCGCGGTGCACGATGTTCTGCGCATACACATCCGCCTTCGGGTTCAGGCCGAAGGTGATGACCTTTCGCTCGATGCCGCGCAGCGCGTCCATGGTGTTGGCATCGTCATAATTCACGATCACGGTGCCGGTCTCCGCCGGGACACGCTCGGCAAAGCGCCGGAAGGAGCGCTTGATGTCCTCAAGATCCTTGAAGAAGTCCAGATGATCCGCCTCGATGTTCAAAACGACGGCGATCGTCGGGTTGAGAGCCAAAAACGAGTTATAATACTCGCACGATTCCATGATGATCGTGTTGCCCTTGCCGACGCGGTGGCAGGCCTTCAGCAGCGGCAGCGTGCCGCCGATCATGACGGTCGGGTCTTTTTCCGCCGCCATCATGATGTGCGTGCACATGGACGTCGTGGTCGTCTTGCCGTGCGTACCGGAAATGCACAGCGCATTCTGATAGCCGCGCATGAGCGCGCCCCACGCCTGTGTACGCTCAAAGACCGGGATGCCGCGGCGATGCGCCTCGTGCACCTCCGGATTATCGTCGTGCACGGCAGCCGTGCGGATCACAAAAGAAATGTCATCCGTGACGTTGTCCGCGCTGTGGCCGATGTGGATCGGGATGCCGCGCTCACGCAGCGTGAGCGTGTTGCTGCTCTCTGCCATATCCGAGCCGCGGATGTCAAGTCCGGCATCGTGCAGCACCTCCGCCAGCGGCGACATGGACACGCCGCCGATACCGATCAGCAGGCCGGTTTTTCCGGGAACGAGATAATTCTTAAAATCCATTCAAAGCACCAAATTTCATAAAAATATCGTGACGTCCGGTGCGGCGGGACATGCTCGCGCGGCGCGGACAAGTTACAGACAGGTTACAGTTGTCAATTACATACCGCAGTATTATAATACGATTGCTGATACATTACAATAGATTTTTGACGAACCGGCCGCAAAAAAGCCCGTTCGTTCAGACAAAAAAGGAGCAAAAACGGATGAACGAAGCATGGAAAGAGCTCAAGCAGGCGTGCGCGCAGTGTCGGCGCTGCGAACTCGGCGAGACGCGGCACAGGCTCGTATTCGGCGACGGGGCGGAAAATGCGCGCATCATGCTCATCGGTGAAGGTCCCGGCGAGCAGGAGGACCGGCAGGGCGTGCCGTTTGTCGGTCCGGCCGGAAAGCTGCTCGACGACATGCTGGAGATGATCTATCTGGACCGCACCAAGGTCTACATCGCCAACATCGTCAAATGCCGCCCGCCGCACAACCGCGACCCACAGTTTGCCGAGCAGAAATGCTGCAGCGAATGGCTGCAGCGGCAGATCGGGCTTGTCGATCCGGCGCTCATCGTCTGCCTCGGCCGCATCGCCGCGACGGCACTCATCAAGGACCCGTTTCGCATCACGCGCGAGCACGGGCAGTGGTTTGATGTGAACGGCCGCCGCTGTATGGCGATCTATCACCCCTCTGCCCTGCTGCGCGACCCGAGCAAGCGCCCCGAGACGTTTGTCGACCTCAAGGCTCTGCAGCGCGAGATCTATGCGCGCTGTCCGGAGGTGTATCCCGATGCCTGACACGCAGATCCGGCGCGCAGCGCCGGCTGACCTCCCGTCGCTGACCCGGCTCTGGCAGACCGCCTTTGGCGACCCGCCGGAGCTGATCGCGCGGTTTTACCGCCGCTTCCCGCCGGAGACGGCCGCGTGGGTGGTCGAGGCTGACGGCCGCGCCGTCACGGCGGCGCACCTGCTGGAGGGGCGTCTGCACATGGCGGACGGCAGCGTCTTGCCCTGCGCCTACGTATATGCGGTCTCGACCGACCCTGCATGTCAGGGAAACGGCTATGCCTCGGCACTGATGCGCCGCTTTGCAGCGGATGCGGATGCGAGCGGCTGCGTGCTCTACACGCTCCCGGCGGAGGCGTCGCTGTATGGTTGGTATCAGACGGTCATGGGCACAACGCAGACCGCGCGCGGCGAGCGGCTGCGCATCGTCCGGCAGCAAACAGCCGCCGCTTTTCCGGATGTTGCCCGCATCAGCGCGCCGGAATATGCGGCGCTTCGGGCGCAGCTGCTGCAGGGGCAGACATATGCGCAGCCGTGCGCTGCACTGCTGGATTTTCAGGCCGACCTGTGCGCCATGAGCGGCGGCGCACTCGTGCGCACCGGCGGCGGCTGTGCCGTTGTGGAGCGGGACGGCGACACGCTGATCATCAAGGAGCTGCTGGGTGCGGACGCAGAGCCTGCCGTGCAGGCGCTGCTTGCAGCCTTTGATGCGCAGCAGGCGCAGCTGTCTCTCCGGAACCCAAACGGCACGCAGCAGCTGGCGGCATATCGGCCGTTTTCCCGCGATCCAGCGGATGCATACTGGGGGCTCTATCTTGACTGAGCAAAAACTTCATGGATCGGTAATCATTTTCCACTTGTTTGCGTAATATTTTCCCGCTATTCTTATCTATAGAAGCAAGCAATCGATTTTCTTTTTTCCTCATCCACAACAAACAAAACAGAGCGAAGCGGCACAGAAGCAATTCTGTGCCGCTTTGCTTGCCGTTTTCCTTTTCGGACAGCAAGGGAGATCTTGTCCGGTTACTGAACAAAGTACACAAATACTGTGAAAAACTCACGTAAAAATAACGAAATTTAAACAAAAGAAATCCCCCTTGACGGGATATTTTGTTTGACAATTAACAGCAAAACCGTTATACTCCAATTGTATGAACAGATAGCCGTATTGACGAAGCTGTCCGGTCGGCGCGCATATGACCGTACATTTTTGTCCGTGATCAAATTTCGGCTTTCCGGTTCATACAATGTCTGTTGTTGAATGCGAAAAACTTTAAGGGGGCTTGCACATGAGAGACTTGAAACACCTGATCGCATTTGAAGACCTGCTCCAGGAGGCCAACAACCAGTTGGTCCGGCAAGGAAAGGCAGACGGTAAGAAGGCATTTGGTTACACTTGCTACTTCATGCCGGAAGTTCTGCTCGACCTGCCCGGATGCTTTGCTGTCCGCCTGAGAGCACCGAGATGCTCATCTCCGGACATCGCTACCTATTACATGTCCAGCCGCACCTGCCACTACGGCCGCAGCCTCTTCGAGCGCGCACTCGAAGGCGGCTACAACTTCCTGGACGCTCAGTTCGGCACCGAGACCTGCACGGTCACCTGCCGCTTCCAGGAGCACCTCGGCTACATGGACGTCATCCAGAATCCGGACTTCTTTGTGACGTTCACCGACGTACCGTTCAAGAAAAACCAGAACAGCATCGTCCACTATGAGGGTCAGCTTCAGGCGCACGTTCTCGATCCGATGCACGAGAAGTACGGCATCGACATCTCCGACGAGGCGCTCATGAAGGCGATCGAGCTGCACAACGAGGTCAGCGCCGTCATCAATGAGATCGGCGATTACCGCAAGCTCGATAACCCGACCATCACCGGCTACGAGTTCCATGTCATCCAGCTCTGCTCTCAGGTCTGCCCGAAGGATCTGATCCTCCCCATGCTGAAGGAAACGGCCAAGGAGCTCAAGACCCGCAAGCCCGATAAGAAGAACCCGTTCCGCTGCAAGGTCGTTCTGGCCGGCTCCGAGAACGATGACCCCGAGTTCACCAAGCTGATCGAAGGCTGCGGTGCCGAGGTCGTCTGCGACCGTTACTGCTACGGCGCCGTGGAGTCTCGCGCGCCCATCGAGATCAAGGAAGGCGAGAAGCCGCTGACCGCGATCGCCCGCCACTACCTTGAGACCAGCAACTGCCCGCGCTTCATGCCGCAGGATGTCATGCGTGAGCGCAAGCAGCGTCTGGCTGATCTCGCCAAGGAATATCACGCCGACGGCATCATCGTTGCGTCCAACAAGTTCTGCGAGTACTGGAGCTACGAGCGCACGATCGACACCGTCGTTCTGCCGCGCGACTTCGGTTACCCGGTCTGCTCGATCGAGAAGGAGTACATCAACGCCGCCTCCGGCCAGCTGCGTACCCGCTTCCAGGCCTTCGTCGAAAGCATCGAAATCAAGAAGATTCAGGAGGGCAAATAATGAATTACGATATGAAAACCCTTGCCCGTGATTTCTGGTACGGCAAACCCCATCAGGAACGCCGTCTGGGCGACCTTTACATTGACAAGACCGGTCTGTATAAGCACAGAGAGTGGCGTGGTTTCAAAGACACCATGTACTACTTCTACAATATCTGGATCTACAACTACGTGCACATGGTCACCGATGTCGTCCGCTACGGCGGCCTCATCAACTTCGCCAAGGGCGTGTGGCGCTACCGCTGGGTCGGCCAGACCTACCTGCCGGTTCTCCACTGGTTTGACCGCGGCATGGAAGGCATGCGCGGCGAGGCGCTGAAGGCCTCCGCATGGCACTACCGCGCCATGGTCAACGCGACTATCTTCCAGTTCCAGCGCATGTTCTCCTCCGACGCCAACCTCCACGGCGGCAAGAGAAACTACAGATGGCACCACAACGTGGCGCACAACGAGACCGTCTGGGGCGGCGTGTTCTATCCCTGGCACGGCAAGCTGACAAATGTCCCGATGGAGATGATCCCGTACTTCGTCACCTGCCACGTCAACAGCCACACCGTTCTCAACTACATCGATGCGGTGCAGTCCATCGGCCTGCCGGGCGATCCGTGCCCGATGTGCCAGGCGGAAGCCGGCCTGTTCGTCCTCGACGACATGCCCGACTACGCGCCGATCGTTGTCACCTCCAACGAGGCCTGCGACGCTTCCGTCGCTACCTCCATCCTGCAGGACTGGTTCCTCGACAAGCCGCTGTTCGCCATGCCGCAGCCGATGCAATTCGATGATCCGCTGCTCAAGAAGCATTGCCGCGACGAGATCGAGCAGTGCTGGAAGTTCGTTGAGGAACAGACCGGCATCCCGTTTGACTGGAACGCGCTGGTCAAGTGCATTGAGTCCCAGAACGAGCTGCAGAAGTTCGAGTGGGAGAAGTGGGATGTCGCCGCAAAGACCGACTACTATCCGGTCAACGGCGTTGCACAGGCTCTGTACCGTATCTACCAGTCTCAGCTCGGCGACCTGCCGGTCTGGCACGAGGTCGACGGTCACGTGCGCAAGATCCTCAACAAGTGCGTCAGAAAGAAGATCAACAGCTTCCCCGAGACCCGCCACAGAGTGCTGGCATGGTCCTGCGCGCCGCTGTACTACTCCAACTGGTGCACCTGGGCGTATAACTGCTGGGGTCTGAACACCGTCATGAACATGGACTCCCTGATGTTCAACATGACCATCCGCACCGACAGCTACGACCACTGCCTGGACGATATGGCACAGTACCATATGTGGGCTCCGATGCGCCGTATGGCGGTCGGCGGCATGCACCACATCTTCGAGTGCTGGAAGTACATGGAGGAGTTCAACTGCGACATGGTCATGATGTACGACCAGCTGCAGTGCAAGGGCATGCAGGGCGTGCACGGTCTGTTCGAGGACGAGTTCCGTGAGAGAAACATTCACGCCATCTGGATGCCGCACGCGCTGCCGGACAGCCGTACCGTGTCCCGTATGGAGATCCGCCAGATCGTCAACGACTACATGACCACCGTCATGCACGAGGAGCCTCTCGATCCGACGCTGCTTGAGTTTGACGACTCCATGACTTGGTAATTGAAGGAGGAAACGATATGAAAGCAAAAGTTCTGAAAGCTCTTCTCATGGCGCTCGGCGTCAATGCCGCGCTGTTTGCCGTTTTCTTCTTTGATCTGGACGGCAAGCTCCTGTTCTACGTGGTCGAGCCCACCCTCAAAAAACATTACGACAACATGCCGCGCCGCGACATGACCAAGATGCCGTATGAGATGAACAAGCCGAACTACGAGTACAACGTCTGATAGAAACCGTATTCCAAAAACATAGATATAACAGGATAACAGGAGGAAAAGTAATACCATGAAATACTTTGGCGGATGCGACGTAGGTTCCACCTACACGAAGGCAGTCATTCTCGACGAGAACGGCAAAATGTGCGCCGACACCACGATTCGCAGCAAGATCAACGCTGAGCAGTCCGCGATCGCGGCGATGGAAGAGGTCTGCGGCAAGGTCGGTCTGAAGGACTCCAAGGATCTTGCTTACCTGATCGGCACCGGCTACGGCCGCAACAAGGTCCCGTTCGCTGACGAGAACATCTCCGAGATCTCCTGCCACGCCATGGGCGTGCACGTCACCAACCCCGAGGTCCGCGCCATCATCGACATCGGCGGCCAGGACGTCAAGGGCATCAGCATCGACACCGACGGCACGGTCAAGAGCTTTGCCATGAACGACAAGTGCTCCGCCGGCACCGGCCGTTTCTTCGAGGCCATGGCCCGCTCCTTCGAGCTGAGCCTGCCCGAGTTCTCGAACCTGTCCCTGTCTGCGAAGAACGTCATCCCCATCACCGCACAGTGCACCGTTTTCGCTGAGTCCGAAGTCATCACCCTCGTGGGCGAAGGCAAGCCGACCGACGAGATCGCCGCCGGCATCGAGATGGCAGTTGCCAAGCGCTGCTTCGTCATGGCCAAGAAGGCCGGCGCCACCGACAGCATCACGCTGACGGGCGGCTGCGCGAAGAACGCCGGCCTGAAGCAGGCCATCGAGCACGTGCTGAAGTTCAAAGTCGTCGATCTGAAGACCGACCCGCAGCTCATGGGCGCTCTGGGCGCTGCCGAGTATGCCCGTCAGAAGGGTCTTGCCAAGAAGTAAGCCCTCGATATGTTTCCCTGTGAGAGGGAGAACCACACCCGGTTCTCCCTCTTTTTGCTTTTGTGTAACAAAATGCGCGCAGATGTCGAGAACTTTTATAAAAAATTCATCGTTTTTGAAAGAAGTATTTGCTTTTACGATCAATATAGTTTAATATATGTACGTCGTAAGACAGTTGACCGGTTGATTGGAAGAGAGCCAACCGGTCAAAGCCAATTTATTAGGAGTGAGAATAACCATGGATAACCTGTTCTGGATCGGCTTCGTCGGAGCCGCGCTCGCCCTGATTTTCGCCTACCTGCAGAAGTGCAAAGTTATGAAGTGCTCTGAGGGCGACGAGAAGATGGTCAAGATCGCATCTTCGATCCGCGCCGGTGCTAACGCCTATCTGAAGCAGCAGTATTCTACTGTCGCAAAAGTATTTGCAGTCGTTTTTGTCATCCTGCTGATCATCGCCTTCGCATCCAAAGGCCAGATGCTCTCCAGAGTGACGCCGTTTGCGTTTCTGACCGGTGGTGTCTGGTCGATGCTTGCCGGCCTGATCGGCATGAAGATCGCCACTGCCGCCAATGCCCGCACGGCCAATGCCGCGCATGAGAGCCTGAACCATGGCCTGAACGTTGCCTTCTCTTCCGGCACGGTCATGGGCTTCACGGTCGTCGGCCTTGGCATTCTCGACATCACGCTCTGGTTCATTGGTCTGCGCTATATCGGTAAGATCACCGATCCCACCGTCCTTGCCAACATCATGGTCATGAACGGCATGGGCGCTTCCTTCATGGCGCTGTTTGCCCGTGTCGGCGGCGGTATCTACACCAAGGCCGCTGACGTCGGCGCCGACCTCGTCGGCAAAGTCGAAGCCGGCATCCCGGAAGATGACCCGCGCAACCCCGCGACCATCGCGGACAACGTCGGCGACAACGTCGGTGACGTTGCCGGTATGGGCGCCGACCTGTACGAGTCCTATGTCGGCTCCATCCTCGCCACCTTCGCGCTGAGCGCTGCCGCCAACTACGGTTGGAGCGGCATGCTGCTGCCGGTCGCTCTGGCCGTGTGCGGCATCGTCTGCTCGCTGATCGGCTCCTTCCTCATCAAGACGAAGGAAGACGCAACCCAGATGTCCCTGCTCAAGAGCCTGCGCACCGGCACCTACACGGCTGCCGCCCTCTCCGCTGTGCTCGCCCTGCCCCTGACCTACTTCATCCTCGGACCTGAGCAGCACTGCTGGGGCGTTTACATCGCCATCCTGTGCGGCCTTGTCGGCGGCTGCGCCATCGGCTACTTCACCGAGTACTACACCTCCGACAACTACAAGCCCACGCAGCAGCTGGCCGCCGCTTCCGAGACCGGTTCCGCCACGATCATCATCGGCGGCATCTCCCTCGGCCTGAAGTCCACCATGGCCTCCATCCTGATCGTCTCCGTTGCGATCCTGCTCAGCTACTTCTGCGCAGGCGGCACCATGTCCATCATCGACAGCAACGGCGCGTTCTCCGCTGCATTCAACCAGGGCCTGTACGGCATCGGCATTGCCGCTGTCGGCATGCTCTCCACCCTCGGCATCACGCTCGCGACCGACGCCTACGGCCCTGTGGCCGACAACGCCGGCGGCATCGCCGAGATGGCCGGTCTTCCGGAGGAAGTCCGCGACCGCACCGACGCCCTCGATTCCCTCGGCAACACCACCGCTGCCACCGGCAAGGGCTTTGCGATCGGCTCTGCTTCCCTGACCGCTCTGGCGCTGCTCGTGTCCTATGTCAACATCGTGCAGACCCGCACGCCCGAGACCCTCAACTTCACGCTGACGAGCCCGTCCGTTCTGGTCGGCCTGTTCATCGGCGCGATGCTCACCTTCGTCTTCTCCGCGCTGACCATGAGCGCTGTGCAGACCGCTGCGCAGTCCATCGTCGTGGAAGTGCGCCGTCAGTTCCGCGAGATCGTCGGCATCATGGACTACAAGGCAGACCCCGATTACGCGGCCTGCGTCGGTCTGTGCACCAAGGGCGCCCTGCATGAGATGGTCGCTCCGGCGCTGCTGGCTGTCATCGTCCCGATCGTCACCGGTCTCATCCTCGGACCCACGGGCGTTGTCGGTCTGCTCGGCGGCGTGTCCGTCACCGGCTTTGCAATGGCCGTGTTCATGTCCAACGCCGGCGGCGCCTGGGATAACGCGAAGAAGTACATCGAGCGCGGCAACCACGGCGGCAAGGGCAGCGACCAGCACAAGGCTGCTGTCGTTGGCGACACCGTCGGCGACCCGTTCAAGGATACTTCCGGCCCGTCGCTGAACATCCTCATCAAGCTCTGCTCCACGGTCTCGATCGTGTTTGCCGGCCTGATCATCGCGTTCAACCTCATGAACGTGCTGTAAATCCAAAGTCAGAAAAAGCCCGTTGGCAAGCGTGCCAACGGGCTTTTTTCTATATCTCAGACGATCTGGAACAGATAGAACTTCAAATAGTCCGTCTCCGGCACGTTCCAGAGGATCGGATGATCCGGCCCCTGCTGCCGCGCCTCGATCTGACGCAGGGAGACCTGCGCGTCCTTTGCGGCATCTGCCAGCATGGCGCGAAACCGGTCATCCGTCATAAAATGCGAGCAGGAGCACGTGGCCAGATATCCGCCGCGCGGCAGGATGCGCATGGCCTTGAGGTTGATCTCCTTATAGCCGCGGATGGCGTTTGCCACGGTCGCACTGCTTTTGGTAAAGGCCGGCGGGTCGAGGATGATATAATCATACGCGCCACGCTTTTGCTCGGCCAGCTTCGTCAGCAGGTCAAACACATCGGCGCAGAGATACTCCACGCGGCCGTCCAGACCATTGAGGGCGGCGTTGTGACGCGCGGTCGTGAGCGCGTCCTCCGACACATCGACCGACACGACGGATGCCGCTCCGGCCGCAGCGCAGTTGAGACCGAACGCGCCAGTATGCGTGAAGCAATCGAGCACGCGCTTGCCCGGTGCAAGCTGCGCCGCTGCGCGGCGGTTATACTTCTGGTCGAGGAAAAAGCCCGTCTTCTGGCCGTGGATATAGTCGACGTCGTACAGGATGCCGTTTTCACGGATCGTCACATGGCCGTCCAAGTCCGTCTTCAGGTCATCAAGCGTCACGAAGCCTGTTGCCTGCTGCATGCCCTCTTTTTCCCGAAGCCTGACATCGTTGCGCTCGTAGATCGCGTCGATCTGCTCACCGCCGGCGCGCAGTGCCTGCAGCAGGAGCGTGAAAAGCTGCATCTTGCGCAGCTCCATACCCAGCGAGAGCACCTGAGCGACCAGAACCGGGCCGAAGCGATCGACCGTCAGCCCCGGAAACCCGTCCGCCTCGCCAAAGATCAGGCGGCAGTTGTCAAAATCCGCCCCCATGACCGTGCGGCGGTAATCGACCGCATACTGAATCCGCCGCGCCCAGAACGCCTCGTCGAAGCGATCATTCGCGTTGCGTGAGAGCACGCGCACGCGGATCTTGGACGCGCTGTTATAAAAGCCCGCGCCGAGCCAATGGCCGCCGCGCGTGGTCACATCCACAAGCTGCCCGTCTGTGCAGGCTGCGTCCGCGCGCAGCACCTCGTCGGCATAGACCCACGGATGCCCGCTGCGCAGGCTGCGCGCCGCTTTGTCCGTAATGCTGATGTTCGGATAATTTCGTTCCATAGGCGTTTCACTCCAGTTTTCGTCGCCTTATTGTACTCCGAACGCGGCGCGTGAGCAAGAGTGAAATGTGATATTTACATTTTCCGACCGGTCGTATATAATGTTGACATCTCTGTTTTGAAAAAGGTGACGCCATGAAGCTCTCCAAATCCGGTATCGTTTTGATCATTGTGCTCGTGATCGCCATAGGCCTCGGCGCATGGGTCACGGTCATGACGTGCAATGTGCTGGCAAAAGAACCGATCACGACACCCGACCGAGCCGCCGCCGGTGACACGCCGCAGCCTGTGCAGCCCATCGAAAAGCCGAAGGAGCCGGACACGCTTGTCATCTCCATGGTTGGCGACTGCACGCTCGCCTCGATCCAGACCGGACGCGACTTTGACAGCTATATTGATAAAAACGGGACGTCATGGCCGTTTTCCGGCGTGGTGGAATATCTGAGCAAGGACGAGTTCACGCTTGCGAACCTCGAATGCTCGTTCTCGGATGAGGCGCTCAAATCCTCCTCCCTGTTCTATTTCCGCGGCCCGTCGTCGTACGCCGACATTCTCGTGCAGGGCAGCGTGGAGTGCGTCACGCTCGGCAATAACCACACGAACGACTTCGGCACAAAAGGCGTCACGGATACGAAGGCCGCGCTCGATGCAGCAGAGGTGTCCTGGACGGCCGGCGGTGAGTCCAGGGTGTTCACGACTGAACACGGCCTGAAAATCGGCGTCTACTGCCCGGGTTGGACAGGACTGAGCAAGAGCAACATCACGGCCGGCATCCAGAAGCTCAAGGACGATGGTGCGGACATTTTGATCTTTGCCCCGCACTGGGGCACTGAGGGCAGCTATCAGGTGACTGCCAATCAGGAGGCACTCGCCCATGCGGCGATCGACGCAGGCGCGCACATCGTCTGCGGCACGCACCCGCACGTGCTGCAGAAGATGGAGAACTACAACGGCGGCTACATCTTTTACAGCCTCGGCAACTTCAGCTTCGGCGGCAACACCGCGCCGCGTGATACGGACACCGCGATCGCACAGGTGACCGTCAGGAAAGACGGCGACGGCTGGACCGTCGACGGCTATGACCTGATCCCCTGCCGTCTTTCGAGCACCGACAGCAAAAACGACTACCGTCCGCGGCCCTATGACAAGGACGAAGACGGCTATGCGCGCGTGATCAGCAAGCTCGACGGCTCATGGACGGGCAGCGACCTGAGCGTTGACTACTCCTTCATGTATCAATGAACCAATAGCAAACCGGCCACCCGCAGCAGCGGATGGCCGGTTATATCATATGCGTTTAGTCCTGCGGCAGGGGGATCTTGCCCTTGAGCAACACCTTGCCAAAGCAGCAGATCGTAATGCCGGACGAGGCCGGGATCGTCACGTCCGCATCTCTGCGCGCACGGTTGAGCGAGAACAGATACACATTGCCGAGGTAGTCCTGACAATACTGCTTGCACTTCATGTCGCCGTCGACAAAAAACAGTCCGATGTCCCCGTCAAAGATCGTTGCGCCGCGTTTAACGAGCACAATGGAATCGTCGTGGATATAAGGCTCCATGCTGTCACCGGCGATGCGCACGGCAAAGTCCGCCTCCGAATCCGCAGCGACCTCATAATCCTCGTAATCATCACCAAGCGCCGGAGATGCATATCCGGCCGCAGCCGGCGTCATATACAGCGGGATGATCTTATTGCGCTCCGGCTGCTGCTGCGCGGCCTGCAGGCGCGCACACTCGGCATCGAGCAGCTGGAGTGTCACAAGACGCCCGTGCTCATCCAAACGGCGCAGCTTCCAGAGCGTCTCCCACTCTTCGGGCGTAGGCTGACCGGTACTGCCCGTACCGCAAAACGTCTCAAGCGGAACGTGCAGCGCATCACAGATGCGCAGCAGCAGCTCAAAATCGATCTTCATATTGTCGCGGCGGATGATGCTGTAGAGCGTCTGCGCCGGCACCTTGATCTGCCGTGCGAATTCATTGACCTTGATCTCGCGTTCATCCAGTAAATTTTTGAGTGTGGTTCCAATCATGCACAACACCTCTTGACCTCATGATAGCGAATTCATCGTTCTATGTCAAGGAATAAAAACACCTTAAAATATTATGAAAACGAAAATTTTCCTCAGATTTCGTTGAAATGGTTTACTTTACTGTGAAAATGTGCTTAAATAAGCTGAGACGTAATCGATGCTCTTGTACATCATTACCAGCAAAATAAGGAGGAAATTTAGAAATGGTACGGTTTTCCAGTCGAATGAACCTTCTCAAGGGTTCCGCGATCCGTGAACTGCTGGCGCTCGCCAACAAGCCGGAGATTCTTTCGTTTGCAGGCGGTATGCCCGCACCCGAGCTCTTCCCTGTTGACAAGATCAAAGCAGCGACCGACGCTGTCCTTGAGGAGCAGGGCAAAGTCGCGCTCCAGTACTCCAGCACCAACGGTTTTGAGCACTTCCGTCAGCAGATCGCTGACCGCATGGAAGCGAAGCTCAACATCAAGACCACCGCTGACAACATCCTCGTGACCTCCGGCTCTCAGCAGGGTCTGGACTACTCCGCGCGTGTGTTCTGCGACAAGGGTGATGTGGTCATCATTGAGAGTCCCTCCTACCTTGGCGCGCTCAACGCGTTCAAGGCCTGTGAGCCGAATTTTGTCGCCATCCCCACCGACGGCGACGGCATGATCATGGAAGAGCTGGAAAAGGTGCTCGCCACGACGGAGAACGTCAAGATGATCTACGTCATCCCCGACTTCCAGAATCCGTCCGGCCGCACCTGGCCGCTTGAGCGCCGCAAGCAGTTCATGGAGATCATCAACAAGTACGAGATCCCCGTCGTTGAGGACAACCCGTACGGTGAGCTCCGCTTTGAAGGCGAGTACCTGCCCGCGCTCAAGAGCATGGACACCAAGGGTCTCGTTGTCTTCCTCGGCACGTTCTCTAAGATCCTCGCGCCCGGCTACCGTCTTGGCTGGGTCTGCGCCGACGGTGAGATCCTCCAGAAGTACAACTTCCTCGCGCAGGCCGCTTCCCTGCAGGCGTCCACCGAGGCACAGCTCGTTGTGTCCAAGTTCATCGACATGTTCGACCTTGACGAGCACGTTGCCACCATCAAGGAGTGCTACCGCAAGCGCCGCGACGTCATGATCCAGACCATGGAGCGCGAGTTCCCGCCCGAGGCGAAGTTCACGCATCCCAACGGCGGTCTGTTCACCTGGGTCGAGCTGCCGGACTACATCAACACCAACGAGATGGCAAAGCAGTGCCTGGCCCGCAACGTTGCCTACGTCCCGGGCGACGGCTTCTTCCCGGATGCCGGCCACAACAACTGCATCCGCCTGAACTACTCCTGCATGCCCGAAGAGAAGATCGAGCAGGGCATGACCATTCTGGGCGAAGTCATCAAGGAAAACATCAAGAAGTAATTTCCTGCATGTGCAAAAAGACCGTGTTCACCGGAACACGGTCTTTTTGTATAGCGAAAACCACTCGCTAGGCGAGTGGTTCCAAAGAAGCCTTGTGGCGATGATGAAGACAAAAAACTC
>CAKTPP010000012.1 GCA_934591895.1 uncultured Oscillospiraceae bacterium
GTTCCGCATTTTTGACAGCGCTTGGATTGGAGGTCCTGCGTTTTTCCAACCGAGATGTTGATATGGATTTTCGCGGCGTGTGCACACAAATTGATATCACCATTCAAAAACGCCTGTAAGACCCTCTCAGTCACCTTCGGTGACAGCTCTCCCAGAGGGAGAGCCAAGGGGGCCGCTGCAACTGTGCCGTATGTCATAATAGCATAAAGAAACGGAGCGCATCCGCACTGATGCGCTCCGTTAACTGTCTTACGAACGCCCCGCTAAACTTCCGCGGCGTTTTTTGTTATCACTTGAGCAGCTGCTCGTATTCCTCCTGCGCGCGCAGGCGGCCGACGGCCGAAAACGACACGCGCCCGAAGTCCAGCGTCTCGCGCGCGAGACCGAGGATGTCCTCGCAGGTGACGGCGTCGTAGCGCGCGAGCACCTCTTCCGCCGGGAGCACCCGGCCGAGGTAGAGCTCGGAGTAGCCGAGCTTGTTCATGCGCGCGGCGGTGGATTCCTCCGCCATGAGCACGCTCGCGTGCACCTGTTCGCGCGCGCGGTCGAGCTCGGACTGCGTGACGCCGTCATTGCGGAAGCGATCGAGCTCGTCGCGGATGAGCGCGAGGGCGCGCTGCTCCGTCTCGCGGCCGACGGCTGCGGAGACGGCGAACATGCCGCAGTCAAGAAAGCCCGCCGTGTAGCTGTACACGGCGTAGCAGAGGCCGTTTTTCTCGCGCACGGTCTGAAACAGGCGCGAGGACATGTTCCCGCCGAGAATGGACGAGAGCAGCGCCATGGTAAAGCGCGCCTCCGACCCCGTCGGCAGGCCGGGAAAGCCGATGCTGATCTGGTTTTGCTCGATGGCCTTGCGCTTGAGCGTAAAGGCCGGGGTGTAGCTGCCGCGGCGCATCGTGAGATCCGGCCGCGCGGGCAGCCACGAAAAGTGCGCCGCCAGATGCGCAAGGTTCTCTTCCGTGAAGCTGCCGGACACGGCGATGACGATGCGCGGCGCGATATAGTGCGCGAGCTGAAACGCGCGCAGCCGCGCCCCCGTCAGCCGCTCGATCGTGGCCGGACGGCCGAGCACCGGCCGCCCGAGCGCACCGGGAAAGGCCGCGCCGATGAGCCGCTCCGCGACCAGATCCTCCGGCGTGTCGGCATACATGTCCATTTCCTCGCGGATGACGCCGCGCTCGTTGGCCACGTCCGCCTCGGCAAAGTTCGAGGTAAAGAGCATCTCGGCCAGCAGGTCGCCCGCGCGGTCAAGGTGCTCGTCGAGCACGCGCGCATAGTAGCACGTGCCCTCGCGCGTGGTGTAGGCGTTCACCTGACCGCCGATGGCGTCCATATGCTCGGCCAGCTCCGAGGCGGTGTGCTGCGCCGTCCCCTTGAAGAGCATATGCTCGATGAAGTGCGCGCTGCCGGCATCGCTCGGCGACTCATAGCGCGAGCCGACGCCGATCCACACGCCGATGGCCGCCGAGCGCACGTGCGGCATGTGCTCATAGACCATACGCACGCCGTTCAGCAGCGTTCGTTTTTCGTACATGGTGTGCTGTGCCCCCCTGAAAAAGCGGGCGGAGTGTCGCTGCACCCCGCCCGCACAGTCGTGCTGGAATTACATGAGACCCTTCTCGCGCATCGCGTCCTTGCGGGACAGGTCGATGCGGCCGCGGTCGTCAACGTTCATGACCTTGACCCAGGTCATGTCGCCGATCTTGAGCACGTCCTCGACCTTCTCGGTGCGCTTGAACTCGAGATCCTTGATCTTGACGAGGCCGTCCTTGCCCGGAGCCAGCTCGACCCATGCGCCGAACTCGCTGCGGATGTTGGAGACCTTGCCGTAGTACAGCTCGCCGACCTCCGGCTCGAAGACGATGTTCTCGATGGTCTGGCGCGCGGCGCGGCAGGCCTCGATGTCCTCGGAGGCGATGAAGATGGAGCCGTCGTCCTCGATGTCGATCTTGCAGCCGGTGTCGGCGCAGATCTTCTGGATGACCTTGCCGCCGGAGCCGATGACCTCGCGGATCTTGTCGGGGTTGATCTTCATCTGGATCATCTTCGGAGCGGAATCGGCCAGCTCCTTGCGCGGCTCGGCGATCGCCTTGAGCATGATCTCGTCGAGGATCTCGAAGCGCGCCTCGCGCGTCATGCGGAACGCCTCCTTGATGATCTCGTGCTTGAGGCCGTCGTTTTTCAGATCCATCTGGATGGCGGTGATGCCGTTTTTCGTGCCGGCGACCTTGAAGTCCATCTCGCCGTGGAAGTCCTCAACGCCCTGGATGTCGATGAAGGTGGTGAAATCGTCGCCGTCCTGGATCAGACCGCAGGAGATGCCGGCGACCGGCGCCTTGATGGGCACGCCGGCGTCCATGAGCGCGAGCGTGGAGCCGCAGATGGAGCCCTGCGACGTCGAGCCGTTGGACGACACGACCTCGGACACCACGCGGATGGCGTACGGGAACTCCTCGACCGGCGGGATGACGCACTGCAGCGCCTTCTCAACGAGCGCGCCGTGGCCGTACTCGCGGCGGTTGGTGCTGCGGGCGGCGCGGGCGTCACCGGTGGAGTACGGCGGCATATTATAGTGGTGCATGAAGCGCTTTTCTTCCTCTTCCCAGATGGTGTCGAGCTTCTGCGCCATGGACAGCGTGGCAAGCGTGGCGATGGACAGCACCTGCGTCTGGCCGCGGGTGAACAGGCCCGAGCCGTGCACGCGCGGGATCACGCCGACCTCGGCATCGAGCGGGCGGATCTCGTTCATCTTGCGGCCGTCGACACGGTGACCGGCGAGCAGCCACTTCTTGACGATCTTCTTCTGCATCTTGTAGAGGATCTCGTCCATGAACTGCATCATGTCCGGATGCTCGTCGAGATACTTCTCCTGCACGGCGGCGATCCACTCGTTCACGCGCGCCTCGCGCACGTTCTTGTCGTCGGTGTCCATGCAGTACTCCATGGCCTCCATCTCGTTGGCGCACAGGAGCTCGAACAGCTCCTCGTCAAAGGAGGCGTGCTCGTACTCGAACTTCGGCTTGCCGATCTCGCTGACCATCCTGTCGATGAGGTCGAGCACGGGCTGCAGGTGCTCGTGCGCCTGCACGATGCCCTCGTACATGACGTCGTCCGGCACCTGATCGGCCTCGGACTCGATCATGACGATCTTCTTGTGGGTGGCGGCGATGGTGGTGGTCATGCGGTTGGTCTTGCGCTGCTCCTGCGTGGGGTTGAAGAGATACTTCTCCCCGTCCCAGCCGAGGACGATGCCGGCGATGGGGCCGTTGAACGGCACGTCGGAAATGCTCACCGCGGCGCTCGCGCCGATCATGGCGGTGATCTCCGGGCTGCAGTCACGGTCGACGGACAGCACCTCGCAGGCGATGATGACGTCGTTGCGCAGGTCGCTCGGGAAGAGCGGGCGCATCGGGCGGTCGATCAGGCGGCTGGCCAGCACGGCGGGCAGGCTGGGCTTGCCCTCGCGGCGCATGAAGCTGCCGGGGATGCGGCCGACGGCGTAGAGCTTCTCATTGAAGTCCACGGACAGCGGGAAGTAATCCACACCGTCCTTCGGACGGGCGGAGGCCGTGCAGGTGACGAGCACGGTCGTCTCGCCGTAGCTGACGAGAACGGCGGAGTTGCACAGCTCCGCGAGCTTGCCGGTCTCCATCACGAGGGGACGGCCTTCGTACTCGATCTCGTAGCGCTTGTAGTTGGGGAACTGCTTGTGCGTGGTGATGATCATGGTTCTGGTGCTCCTTTCTTTTGTCGGCGGAAACGCCAGAGCCAGCACTTGCATCCGCGCCCCATACGCGATGGGGCGCAGATTCAAATACTGGGCAGCGGCGCTCCCGAAAGATGAACATTCGGGCGCGGACGAAAAAAGCAGGGGGACAATATGAAATTATCCCCCTGCATTCAAACGTTCATACCCTTCGGAAAAGCCGAACTTACTTGCGGATGTTCAGCTTTGCAATGATCGCACGATAACGCTCGATGTCCTTCTTGGCGAGGTAGTCGAGCAGACGGCGGCGCTTACCGACCATCTTGTACATGCCCAGACGGCTGTGCTTGTCGTTCGGGTGCACCTTCAGGTGCTCGGTGAGCTGACGGATGCGCTCGGTGAGGATGGCGATCTGGACCTCCGGCGAGCCGGTGTCGCCCTCGTGCGTCTTGTTGGCTTCGATGACTGCGGTCTTTTCGGTCTTGGTGATCATGGTGATACATTCCTTTCTTTATTTCGTATCCGCTGGCGCAGAACCGGGCGGAAAGGAACCGCTGCAAAGCGGCCAGACCCCGGATCCGGGCACATGGACTGTTTTACAATAGCACATCGCGGCGCGCTTGTAAAGACTTATTTTGCGCCCTTGCCGTGCGCGGCCTTCATGCGCCGCTCATGGTCGAGGATGCGCTTGCGGATGCGCAGGCTCTTGGGCGTGACCTCGAGCAGCTCGTCGTCCGCAAGGAACTCCAGACTCTGCTCCAGACTCAGCTTGCGCGGCGGCACGAGGCGCAGTGCGTCGTCAGAGCCGGCGGCGCGGGTGTTCGTCAGCTGCTTTTTCTTGCAGACGTTGACGGTGATGTCCTCCTGCTTCGGCGACACGCCGACGACCATGCCGGCATACACGGGCACGCCCGCGCCGATGAACAGCTGGCCGCGCTCCTGCGCGTTGTACAGGCCGTAGGTGATGCTCTCGCCGGTCTCGAACGAGACGAGCGAGCCGGTATTGCGGCGGCTGAGATCGCCCTTGTACGGGGCGTAGCTGTCAAAGACGGAGGCCATGATGCCCTCGCCCTTCGTGTCGGTCATAAACTCGTTGCGGTAGCCGAACAGGCCGCGCGCCGGCACGAGAAACTCCAGCCGTGTGCGCTTGCCGATGGGCTCCATCTGCTGCAGCTCACCCTTGCGGGCGCTGAGCTTTTCGATCACGGAGCCGACCGCGTCGGTCGGGACGTCCGCGACGAGGCGCTCGATGGGCTCGCACTTCTGGCCGTTGATCGTCTGGTAGAGCACACGCGGGGGCGAGACCTGGAACTCATACCCTTCGCGGCGCATGGTCTCGATGAGGATGGACAGCGACATCTCGCCGCGGCCGGCGACGTTGAACGAATCCGTCGCGCCCTCAAGATCGGTCACGCGCAGGGACACGTCCTTGAGCGTCTCGCGGTAGAGCCGCTCGCGGATCTGGCGGCTGGTGACGAACTTGCCCTCGCGGCCGGCAAACGGCCCGTCGTTGACGGAGAAGGTCATCTCCATCGTGGGCGCGGAGATCTTGACAAACTCGATCGGCTCGACGCAGCCCGGCGCGCAGATCGTGTCGCCGATGGTGATGTCGCCGATGCCGGACATGGCGATGATGCTGCCGGCCTCCGCCTCCGTGACGGGTACGCGCTGCAGACCCTCGAACTCATACATGGACACGGCCTTGGCCTTCTTGGCCGGGGCGTCCGGCTGGTGGTAGTTGCACACGGCGATCTCCTCGTTCTGGCGGATGACGCCGCGCTCGATGCGGCCGATGGCGATGCGGCCGACAAACTCGTTGTAGTCGATGGACGACACGAGCATCTGGAACGGCGCGTCGACATTCTGCTCCGGAGCGGGGATGTACTCAAGGATCGTCTCGAACAGCGGGCGCAGATCCTTGCCCGGCACATCCGGAGAGTAGGACGCGGTGCCCTGACGGCCGGAGCAGAAGAGCATGGGCGAGTCGAGCTGCTCGTCGGTAGCATTGAGGTCCATGAGCAGCTCGAGCACCTCGTCGACGACCTCGTGGATGCGCTGGTCGGGGCGGTCGATCTTGTTGATGACGACGATGACGCGGTGGCCGAGCTCGAGCGCCTTGCTGAGCACGAAGCGCGTCTGCGGCATGGGGCCCTCGGCGGCGTCCACGAGCAGGATGACGCCGTTGACCATCTTCAGGACACGCTCGACCTCGCCGCCGAAATCGGCGTGACCCGGCGTGTCAACGATATTGATCTTCGTATCGCCGTAGCGCACGGCGGTGTTCTTGGCCAGGATCGTGATGCCGCGCTCGCGCTCCAGATCGTTGGAGTCCATGACGCGCTCGACGACCTCCTGATGCTCGCGGTACACACCGCCCTGCTTGAGCATTTCGTCGACCAGCGTGGTCTTGCCGTGGTCAACGTGGGCGATGATGGCGATGTTTCTCAATTTCTCCATTTTGCACACTTCCTCAAAGAGAATCACATAATTTTCAATATTTCTGTTTGCACAAATCTGCATTTTAGCATGGAAAACCTGATATTGCAACACTTTTTCGTGTTTACATTCCCCGAACGGCATGATAAAATGTGCCCATATCGCAAATTATCCGTTTTGAGGGGAGCAAACGATGGATTCCAACTTCTTCGCGCTCATTTCGCGCATGCGCTATATCGCGCGCTGGGGGCTGATGCGCAACGCCCTACCCGAGAACATTCAGGAGCACAGCCACATGGTCGCGGTGCTCGCCCACGCGCTCGGCGTGATCCGGCGCGACATCTTCCGCAAGCCGTGCGACGTCAACGCCCTTGCGACGGCGGCGCTGTATCACGACGCGTCCGAGATCCTCACGGGCGACCTGCCGACGCCGATCAAGTATCACAACGCCGAGATCATGTCGGCCTACCACGCGGTGGAGGATCTGGCCGTGCAGAAGCTGCTCGATATGCTGCCGCCGGAGCTGCGCGCGACCTATGCCGGCGTGCTCAGCGAAGACAAGGACGGCGACATTTACCCGCTCGTGAAGGCGGCCGACAAGCTCTCGGCCTATATCAAGTGCATCGAGGAGCGCAAGGCCGGCAACAACGAGTTTCTCTCCGCCGAGGCGCAGACGCGCGCGGCGCTCGATGCCTCTCCCCTGCCGGAGGTGCAGTATTTTCTGGAGCATTTCATTCCCGCGTTCGAGCGCGATCTTGACGAGCTCGGCGCGATCGGTCAATAAGGAGGAACATTTATGCGTGCAATCGTAACCGTGATCGGAAAAGACCGCGTCGGCATCATCGCCGACGTGACCGCCCTGCTGGCACAGTACGGCGTGAACGTGCTGGACATCAGCCAGACGGTGCTGCAGGAGTATTTCACGATGATCATGCTCGTGGACGCGTCGCAGTGCACCGTCCCGTTTGCTGACCTCGCCCGCACGCTCGACGAAGCCGGCGTGCAGCGCGGCCTGCAGATCCGCGCCCAGCGCGAGGACATCTTCAACGCCATGCACCGCATCTGAGAGGACACAGCCATGATCAACCGCAGTGAAATTTTGCAGACGATCGCCATGATCGACCAGCAGCATCTCGACATCCGCACCATCACGATGGGCATCTCCCTGCTCGACTGTGCGGACACGGACATCACGCGCAGCTGCACGAAGGTGTACGACAAGATCTGCCGCCTCGCGGGGCAGCTCGTGCGCACGGGCGAGGATATCGAGGCCGAGTTCGGCATCCCCATCGTCAACAAGCGCGTGTCCGTCACGCCCATCTCGCTCGTCGCGGCGGGCACGGGCGCGCAGTCCTACGTGCCGTATGCGCAGGCGCTCGACCGTGCCGCGCACGAGATCGGCGTCAACTTCCTCGGCGGCTTTTCCGCGCTCGTGCAAAAGGGCATGACGGACTCTGACCGCGTGCTCATCGCCTCCATTCCGGAGGCGCTGGCCGGGACGGAGCTCGTGTGCGCGAGCGTGAACGTCGGCTCGACGCGCGCGGGCATCAACATGGACGCCGTGGCCGAGATGGGGCGCACCGTCAAGCGCGCCGCCGCGCTCACCGCCGCGCAGGGCGGCATGGCCTGCGCAAAGCTCGTCGTCTTTGCCAACGCCGTGGAGGATAACCCCTTCATGGCGGGCGCGTTTCACGGCGTGGGCGAGCCGGAGTGCGAGGTGCACGTCGGCGTGTCGGGCCCGGGCGTCGTGCAGCACGCGCTCAAAAGCGTGCACGGCCAGCCGTTCGACGTCGTGGCCGAGACGGTGAAAAAGACGGCCTTCCGCATCACGCGTATGGGTCAGCTCGTGGCGCAGGAGGCGTCCGCGCGGCTGGGCGTGCCGTTCGGCATCGTGGACCTGTCGCTCGCGCCGACGCCCGCCGTCGGCGACAGCGTGGCCGCCGTGCTCGAGGAGATGGGGCTGGAATCCGTCGGCGCGCCCGGCACGACGGCGGCGCTCGCGCTGCTCAACGACGCGGTGAAAAAGGGCGGCGTCATGGCCTCGTCCCACGTCGGCGGGCTCTCGGGCGCGTTCATCCCCGTATCGGAGGACGCCGGCATGATCGCCGCGGCCGAGGCCGGCCGCCTGACGATCGAGAAGCTCGAGGCGATGACGTGCGTGTGCTCGGTCGGACTCGACATGGTCGCCGTGCCCGGCGACACCACGGCCGAGACCGTCTCCGCCATCATCGCCGACGAGGCCGCCATCGGCATGATCAACAACAAGACCACCGCCGTGCGCATCATCCCCGCGCCCGGCAAGACCGTGGGCGACACGGTGGCGTTCGGCGGTCTGCTCGGCAGCGCGCCGGTCATGCCGGTCAACCGCTGCAGCGCGGCGGACTTCATCGCCCGCGGCGGGCGCATCCCCGCCCCGCTGCACAGCCTGAAAAACTGAGAGGAGAGCAAAACCTTGACACAGGAAAAGATGGATCGCATCAGCGAGCTGACGCGCATCGCGCGCGAGCGTGAGCTCACGCCCGACGAACAGGCCGAGCGCAAGGCGCTGCGCGAGGAATACATCGCCGACTGGCGGCGCAGCACGATCGACGTGCTCGAAAACACGTACATCGACCACGGAGACGGCCGCGTCACGAAGCTGCCGAAAAAGCGCACCTGAGCGGCGCGCACGGCAGGTGCGGCACATCGTCACTTGACAAGCGCGGCACATCGTCCCTTGACAAGTGCGGCCGTTCGTGTTATACAAGATACCAGAGCTTCCCTTTGCGGGAGGCATTACCGGAAGGAGCCTGAGCAATGCGTCTTTGCAGCTGCAACAGCATCCCGGCCGCGGTCTGTCCGACGGCCTGTTGTTGTCGTGCGCAAAGCTGCGTCGCTTTCTGCCGGTAGCATTACGGCCGCGGGACCGCGCCCGTATGGTATCCACATGGTTTTTACGCAGGAAGCAGCGCGCTTCCTGCGTTTTTTGTCTGCAGCCTGTGGAAAAAAGAAGAAGATTTGAAAAGGAGAGAGCCCATCATGACGCAAAAAAGTCTGCTGCACGCCGTCGCCGCGCAGATCGCCAACGGCTACGAGACCGCCGAGGTGCCCATGTACAGCGAGCACCTGCGCATGCCCGACCGCAAGGTCATCATCAAGATCATCGAGAACCTGCAGAAAGTGTTCTTCCCGGCATATTTCGCGGGCGGCACGGTGTCGCACGTCTCGGCCGAGACGTTTGCGGAGTTCCTGCTCGGCGAGATCTACACCGACCTGCGCGAGCAGGTACATCTGGCCTTTTCCAACACGATCGCGGACGAGGGCGAGCTGCGCGAGCGCACGAACGCCGTCTGCGACCGGTTCCTGTGCCGCCTGCCGCAGATCCAGACCATCCTCATGAAGGACGTGTCGGCAAACTTCGAGGGCGACCCCGCCGCCGGCAGCAAGGAGGAGGTCATCTTCTCCTACCCCGGCCTGTATGCCATCTTCGTCTACCGCGTCGCGCACGAGCTCTATGAGAGCGGCGTGCCGCTCATCCCGCGCATCATGAGCGAATACGCCCACGGCGCGACCGGCATCGACATCAACCCCGGCGCCCAGATCGGCGAATACTTCTTCATCGACCACGGCACCGGCATCGTCGTCGGCGAGACGACGGTCATCGGCGACCACGTCAAGCTCTATCAGGGCGTGACGCTCGGCGCGCTCAGCCCGCGCCACGGCCACGCCGTGACCGGCAAGCGCCACCCGACCGTCGGCGACAACGCCACGATCTACTCCGGCGCGTCCATCCTCGGCGGCAAGACCGTCATCGGCGCCAACTCCGTCATCGGCGGCAACTCGTTCATCACCGAGTCCATCGCCCCGAACACAAAGGCCAGCACCGAGACCCCGCGCATGATCTTCCGCGTCGCAAAGCCGCAGCCCGGCGACGAATAAGCCCCACCGGCAAAAAACCGCTCGGCCTGCAAACCCCTTTGTCAAAAAGCATTGCTTTTTGACAGTCTCAAAAAAACACCGCAGGCCGACCGGCCTGCGGTGTTTTTGGTTTGGTTTCGTGCGCTCACAGCACCCCGATGCCGATGCTCAGCACCGTGCCGACGAGCATGATGCCGATGCCGACCAGGCACAGCACCACCACGACGGCAGTGCGCATCTGCCGGCGCGAGGCGATCGCCCCGACGGTGAGGCCGAGCCCCATCAGCATGGACACCGCGAGCACGAGCCACGCCCCGCCCTTCATTTGCAGAGGGCGGCAGCGGTCTTGGCCGCAACGCGGGCGTTGTTGAGCACGAGCTGGATGTTGCTCTCAAGGCTGTCGCCGCCGGTGAGCTCCGCCACGCGGGCGAGCAGAAACGGCGTGGTCTCCTTGCCGTGGATGCCCTGCTCATGGCTCTCGGCGAGCGCCTGATCGATGGCCTTGTCGATGACGGCCTTGTCCATGGCGTACTGCTCCGGGATCGGGTTCGTGACGAGCATGCCGGTCTTGAGGCCGAGGTCGCGCTGCGCCCGGAACACGGCGGCCAGATCCTCCGGCGTGTCGACGCGCGCATCGACGCCAAGGCCGCTCTCGCGGGTGTAGAACGCGGGCAGCTCGTCCGTACCGTAGCCGAGCACGGGCACGCCCTTCGTCTCAAGATACTCGAGCGTCAGGCCGAGGTCGAGGATGGCCTTCGCGCCCGCGCACACGACCATGACCGGCGTCTGCGCCAGCTCCTCAAGGTCGGCGGAGATGTCCATGGTCGTCTCGGCGCCGCGGTGCACGCCGCCGATGCCGCCGGTGGCAAAGACGGAGATGCCCGCCATGTCGGCGATCATCATCGTCGTGGTGACGGTGGTGGCACCGTCCATGCCGCGCGCGCAGATGACCGGCAGGTCGCGGCGGGAGACCTTGGCGACGCTGCGCCCGGTCTTGCCGAGATAGGTGATCTCCTCCTTGGACAGGCCGGCCTTCAGCCGTCCGCCGAGGATGGCGATGGTGGCGGGCACCGCGCCGTTGTCGCGCAGGGTCTGCTCGACGAGCAGCGCCGTTTCCACGTTTTTCGGATAGGGCATGCCGTGCGAGATGATCGTGCTCTCGAGCGCGACGACCGGGCGGCCGTCCGCGAGCGCCTGCTGCACCTCGGGCGCAATATCCAGATACTTGTTCAGATTCATGATCAAAACCTCCTTGTTGACTCTTCGGATCGGTTCGCCCTTTATTGTAAAAGTTTTTCCGGAATTGTCAAGCACGTTCCCATGCGCAAATCGCACAAAAAAAGGAGACCGCCGAAGCGGTCTCCTGAGAGGGTCAAAAAGCAGCGCTTTTTTGACAGGGGCAGATACAGGTCCGGTCACGCAGCCATCGGGGTCGGCTCCGGCGTCTCCGTGCCGCCCGGCTGGCCGGGGATGGCCTCCTTGAGCTGCTCGAGCACGAAGTTCAGCTCCGTCCTGTAGAGGGCGCAGAACACCTGCGCGAGCTCTGCACGGGTCAGCCCTGCGTTCGGTCTGAAGCAGCCGTTATTATCGCCGACCATGAGTCCGCTGATGTAGCAGACGGCGACCGCCTCGCGCGCCCAGGAGGCGATCTGATCGCCGTCCTCAAAGGCGCTGAGGGCGAGCTTGATGTCGTCCTCGATGAGGATGGAATCATCGCCGAAGAGCATGCCGCAGATCATGACGGCCAGCTCCTGACGGCTGATGACGGTATCGGGGCGGAACGTGTTGTCGTCATAGCCGCTGGTCACGCCGAGGTTGTAACCCCAGGTGACTGCGTCGGCATACCATGCGTCCGGCGCGACATCGGTCAGCGGGCAGGTCATGTCTTCCACGCCCGGCTTGCCCGCAAACGCGTAGAGCACCTGTATGACCATGGCGCGGGTCGTCTCGGTGTCGGGGGCGAACCGGTTGCCGCCCATGCCGACCATCAGCTCGGATGCCTGCGCAAAGTCGACGGCGGACTTATACCAGCCGCCCTTGGCGTCGTCAAACGTGTTGCCGGCGATCTCCAGACCGGAAACCGCATCGTACAGCTCGGCGCACAGCGCCACGCGCTCGGCCTCGGTCTCGGCGGCGTCCAGCTTGGCCTCGACAGCGGCATAGGCCTTGTAGCTCTCGGCCGTGTAGGAAGCCTCGCCCATGACCATGCTCTGCACGTCGGCGATCGCCGGGCCGACGCCCTGATCGACCACGATGCGTCCGGTGGGCTCGGCATAGTCCTCACCGATCACGCCATTGAGCTCCTTCGCGACGTATTCCATGACCACCTCGTCCAGCGGCAGGCCGGTGTCGAACTGGTTGGTGGCCGCCGCGAACGCATAGTACGTGTCACCGCCGGCGGCCACGAAATTGTTCGTGACGACGGCGTAGGTGGCCTGCGGATCAAAGTCCTTGCCGTTGATCTCTTCGATGGTCACGCGGTTGATGGTCTTCGGGCCGTAGTACGTGGAGCCCGGATAGCTCTTATCGTTCGCGTCATATTTCTCATACGTTGCGACCGTAAACTGCATGCCCGCCACCTGCGGGAAGCCGCCGAGAGCCTCCGGCGTGCAGTACGTGCTGGCCTCGAGCGCCTCGAGCAGCTCAGAGCCCTTCACATAGACCACGGCGAGCGTGTTGCCGAACGGCAGCACGGTGTTGATGTCCTTCTTCGTGACGTCGCCCACGCCGATGCTCGCGCGGATGCCGCCGCCGTTGGTGAGCGCGATCACGTTCTCCTCCGGCACGGTGATCTCCGCGTCGGCAAGCACCTTCCAGAGCATGGCGTCCGTGATCAGGTCGCCGAGGTTGGTCTCGGAGTCACGGTTGCCGTCGGGCGCCTTCGTGCCGTTGAGCTCCACTTTGCTCTCGGCAAACTTCTCGCTGTAGGCCTTGTCGATGGGCTCCATGATGGCCTTGGCGGCCGCAGCGACGGTTTCGTCGCGCGTTTTGTAATCATAGACGGTGACTTCCTTTTTATCGACCGTCTCCTTGTGCCAGATCTTTTCGAGCTTGTTGCTCTCGATCTTCTTTGTGGCGTTGTCGATGATGATGACGCCGATGTTGGCAAAGGCCGTGCCCGTGGACTGGATGGCCTCGCCGTTCGGGCCAGAGGTGATGACACTGTGGGAGTGGCCGTCGATGATGAAGTCGATGCCCTTCACGTTCTTGGCCAGATCATAGGAGGTGTAGGGCTCGGAGCTGCCGTCGATGCCCAGATGCGCGAGGCAGACAACGAGGTCGGCGCCCTTCGCCTTCAGGTCTGCGACCTGCGCGGCCGCGCAGTCATAGAGCTCCTTGCCGTCCGCTCCGGCGAGGAACTTCAGCCCCTGAATGAGCTTGGGGTTGGCCTTGGTCTGCGCCTCGGGGGTCTCGAGGCCGAAGAAGCCGATCTTCACGCCGCCCTTTTCGATGATGGTGTTGGCGTCAAAGATGGTCTTGCCGTCGGCGCCGAGCACATCCGCGCACAGGACCTGGAACTTGGCGGCCTTCATGTTCTCCGCCAGCTGCGCATAGCCGTAGTCAAACTCATGGTTGCCGATGGTGGCAACATCGTAGCCGGCCGCGTTCATCATGGTCACCGCGTCCGCGCCCTTGTTGACGCTGACGTAGACGGTGCCCTGACTGTAGTCGCCGGCATCGGCAAGAATGACCTCCGCGCCCTGCGCCTCATAGTCCGCCTTCATGGCTGCCATGGCCGCGTACAGATCGATCGCACCGTGCACGTCGTTCGAGTGCAGGATGACGGTCTTTCCGTCCAGCGGCTTTGCCGCCTCGGCCGCAAACGCCGTGCAGCTCAGGCTCAGCACGAGGCAAAGCACCAGCAGCAGCGAAAGCAGTTTCTTCATGTGCTTCATGTGATATCCTCCGTTTCATATTTTGGGGTATCGCTTTTTTTATTATAGCATCGAATAACAAAAAACGGGACGGTTTGCGCGCAAAAAGCACGTCAAATTCCCGTGGCATTTTGACCAAATTTCCACGACGATTTTCGCCCTTTCGTCAAATAACCGCAGTCCCGCTTGTTTTCTGCTTTCGCCATTTACAACCCCGCCGTCCGTGTGATAAACTATAGTGTCATTGCTATTCTGAAAGGAGCCGCATCATGAGCTACGCAGACGAGGTGTTCATCCGCAACTGCCGCGATATACTGGAAAACGGCGTCTGGGATACCGACCGGACCGTGCGCCCCCACTGGGAGGACGACGGTGCTCCGGCGCACACGGTCAAGAAGTTCGGCATCGTCAACCGCTACGACCTGTCCGAGGAGTTTCCGCTGCTGACGCTGCGGCGCACCTATTGGAAGACCGCCGTGGATGAGCTGCTGTGGATCTGGCAGCAGAAGTCGAACAACATCCACGACCTGCGCGGCCACATCTGGGATCAGTGGGCCGATGAGACCGGCTCGATCGGCAAGGCCTACGGCTATCAGCTCGGCGTCAGGCACCAGTACCCCGAGGGCGAATTCGACCAGGTGGACCGCGTGCTCTATGACCTGAAGCATAACCCCGCCTCCCGCCGCATCCTGACGAATATCTACACGTTCGAGGATCTGCACGAGATGGCGCTCTACCCCTGCGCATATTCGATGACCTTCAACGTCTCGGGCAACACCCTCAACGCCATCCTCAACCAGCGCAGTCAGGATATGCTCGCGGCGAACAACTGGAACGTCGTGCAGTACGCCGTGCTCGTGCATATGTTCGCGCAGGTGTCCGGGCTGCAGGTGGGCGAGCTGGTGCACGTCATCGCCGACGCGCACATCTATGACCGCCACGTGCCGGTCATCGAGCAGATCATCCAGAACGAACCCAAGCCCGCGCCGAAGTTTGTCATCGACCCGACCGTCAACGATTTTTATGCCTTCACCCGCGACAGCTTCCAGGTCGAGGGCTACGAATACAGCGAGTTCACGGGGAAGATCCCCATCGCGGTGTAAGGAGGGACTGCCATGGATGCGATCGTCGCCGTCTATGCCGACTGGGGCATCGGTGCCAGGGGCACGCAGCCGCTCGTGATCCCCGCCGACCGCCGCCGCTTCCGGGAGCTGACGATGGGCGCCGCCGTGATCGTCGGGCGGCGCACGCTGGAGGATTTTCCGGGCGGAAAGCCGCTGCCCGGCCGCGAGAACTTCGTGCTCTCGCGCCGGAACATCACGATCGAGGGCGCGCAGGTCGTGCACGACCCGGACGAGGCCGTGGCCGCCGCCGTGCAGCACGCGCGCTGCTTCGTCATCGGCGGAGACAGCGTGTTCCGGCAGATGTTCCCCCACCTGACACGCGTATACGTCACAAAGATCGACGCCGCACCCCACTCGGACGTGTTTTTCCCGGATCTGGACGCAGACCCCGCGTGGCGCTGCGTGTCCGCCGAGCCGCGCGCCGAGCACGACGGCGTGGGCTACCGGTTTTGCGTGTACGAGAAAGCCGAAGCATAAGACAAGATGAAAAAGGGTCTCTGCTTTCCGCAGCGGAAAGCAGAGACCTTTTTCGGTTTCCTCACGACGCCCCCATCAGGGCGAGCGAGGCGGCGTTGATGAGCATGTGGAAAAACACCGGCGGCCAGACCGAGCGCGTCTGCTCATAGCAGAACGCGAGCGCGGCCGACACCGGCACATACGTCAGCGCCGAGAGCAGCAGCCGCGCATCCTGATACATGACCGCATACTGCCAGACGTGATAGAGCGCGAAGAGCGCGACCGACACGACATACGCCCAGAAGCGGCTGCGCGGCCGGATCGCCCCGAAGAGCACGCCGCGAAACAGGCACTCCTCCACAAGCGGCGCCATGAACACCGCGACGGCGATCATGCGCTTATAGTCCGCCGCGGCCAGGCGCGTCACGGCGTCGTTGTTCGGCGAGGGCAGCTCCCCGATAAGCGACGTGCCGAGCTGCAGCACGAGCGAGAGCAGCACATCGAGCCCGTAGGCCGCGAAGAGCATGCCGATGCAGCGCAGGATGCTGCCGGCCATCGTATCATAGCTGCGGCGCAGGAAGCGCCACATGGCGATGAGCGTGAACACGAGGCCGATGAGATAATACCAGACGTTGCACGTCACGTCCGACGGCAGCTCACCGCACACCGCCGCAAGCGCCGCGCCGAGCGTCAGCGGCAGCACGAGCACATGGACGGGGAGATACACCCAGCCCGCGATGCGCGCGCCGCGGGGCATGGGATCGCTCCACACTGCTTTGGCTGTGCGCATATCAGCCCCTCGCTTTCTGCTGCAGCTCAAAGAGCAGGCGCATGGCCTCGAGCGGCGTGATGGTGTTGAGGTCGATGGCGCGCAGCTGCCCGGCGATGACGTCTCCGGCGGCGTCGCCGAGCGTCATCTGCGCATCGTCCTGCGCCGTGCGCGCGGGGGCGGCGGGCTGTGCCGCGCCGGACTCCAGCTCGCGCAGGTAGGTCTTGGCCTTCGTGATGATCGTGTCCGGCACGCCGGCAAGCTTTGCGACCTCGATGCCGTAGCTGTCGTCGGCCGCGCCCGCGACGATCTTGCGCAGAAACAGCAGCGTGCCGCCCTGCTTTTTGGCCGTGATGTTGTAGTTGCGCACACCGGGCAGCGTCTGCTCGAGCGCGGTCAGCTCATGGTAGTGCGTGGCGAACATGGTCTTGGCGCCGAGGCGGCGGGGATCCGCGCAGTATTCGAGCACCGCGCGCGCGATGGCCATGCCGTCATACGTCGACGTGCCGCGGCCGATCTCATCGAGGATGAGCAGGCTCTGCGCCGTGGCGTGGCGGAGGATGTTGGCCATCTCGCTCATCTCGACCATGAACGTGCTCTGTCCGGCGGCAAGGTCGTCGGACGCGCCGATGCGCGTGAACACGCGGTCGACCACGCCGATGACGGCGCTTTTGGCCGGGACGAACGAGCCCATCTGCGCCATGAGCACGATGAGCGCGGTCTGGCGCATATAGGTGGATTTGCCGGCCATGTTCGGTCCGGTCACGATGGCGACGCGGTCGCCGGCGTCGTTGAGGAACGTGTCGTTCGGGACGAAGAGGCTGTCCTTTTGCGCCTGCTCGACGACGGGATGGCGTCCCTCGCGGATGTCGAGCGTGCGCGACAGATCCACCTCGGGGCAGACATAGTTGTTCTTCACGGCGGTCTCGGCCAGCGAGCACAGCGCGTCGAGCCGCGCCACGGCGTCCGCCGCCGCCTGCACGCGCGCGACCTCGTCGGCGACAAGCTGGCGCACCTCGCTGAAGAGCTGGTATTCCAGCTCCGCGATGCGCTCGCGCGCCGTCAGGAGCGTGTTTTCAAGCTCCTTGAGCTCGTGCGTGAAATACCGCTCGCTCGAGACCAGCGTCTGCTTGCGGATATAGTCCTCCGGCAGCTCGGTGATGCCCGCGCTGTTGGGAATGTCGATGTAATAGCCGAAGACCTTGTTGTAGCCGACCTTGAGCTTTTTTGCGCCCGTGCGCTCACGCTCGCGCTGCTCGAGCTCGGCAACGGTCTGCGCACCGTGGTCGCGCACGTTGCGCAGGCGGTCGACCTCCTCGCTGTAGCCGGGGCGAAGGATGCCGCCCTCGCGCACGGAAAACGGCGGCTCGTCACAGATCGCGCGGTCGATGCGCGCGCAGAGATCGGCGAGCGTGTCCATCTGCGCAATGTCGCGCAGCGCCGCACTGTGCACGTTTTGCAGCAGCGCCGTCAGCTGCGGCAGCTGCGCGCAGCAGAGCGCCAGCGCGTGCAGGTCGCGCCCGTTGGCCGAGCCGTACACCGCGCGCGAGACAAGGCGCTGCATATCGCCGATCTCCCGCAGGCAGCAGATCAGCTCGCCCCGCAGCACGCTCTCCCCCACCAGCTCCTCCACCGCGCCGAGGCGGCGGCGGATCTGCACGGGGCTCAGCAGCGGACGCTCGACCCAGGTGCGCAGCAGGCGGCCGCCCATGGGCGTTTTCGTCTTGTCGAGCACCCAGAGGAGGCTGCCGCGCTTTTCACCGGAGCGGAGGTTTTCCGTCAGCTCCAGATTGCGGCGCGTGGTGTAATCGAGCTCCATGTAGTGGTCGTCGCCCAGCAGCTCCAGCCGCCGGATGTGGCCGAGGTCGCACTTTTGCGTCTCGTGCAGGTAGGCCAGCAGCGCGCCGGCCGCGCACACGGCCGCCGGCGCCTCGCCGAGGCCGAGCTCGTCCGTGCTCTGCACGTCAAACTGCTCGCACACGCGCGCAGCCGCCGCCATGTATTCAAACCGGTCGCCGCCCGCCTCGACCAGACTGCCGAGGCGCTTGGTGAGGAAGGTGCGGATGTCGTCATTTTCCGCCGCCGCGTCGGCGCATACGGCCTCGCGCGGGGCAAAGCGCCCGAGCTCATTGAGGATGTGGCTCACGGCGTCGGCCGGGTAGCTCGCGGCGCAGAACTCCCCCGTCGAGAGGTCGCAGAACGCCGTGCCGCCGGACTGCGCGCTCAGATACACCGCGCCGAGATAGTTCGACTTGTTCTCCTCGAGCATCGAGGACTCCGTGACCGTGCCGGGCGTGATGATGCGGATGATGTCCCGCTCGACCAGCCCCTTGGCAAGCGCGGGATCCTCCATCTGCTCGCAGATGGCCACCTTGTAGCCCTTGGCGATCAGGCGGCCGATGTACGCCTCGGCCGAGTGGTACGGCACGCCGCACATGGGCGTGCGCTCGGCGGGGTCTTCGACGTTGCGGTCGCGCGTCGTGAGCGTGAGGTCGAGCTCGCGCGCGGCAAGGCGCGCATCGTCGTCGAACATCTCATAAAAATCGCCCAGCCGGAAAAACAGCAGGCAGTCGGGATTGCGCTGCTTGATCTCGTAATATTGCCGCTTCATCGGCGTCAGTTCCGCCATGTCACGCCTCCTCGCCGTAGAGCGCCCAGGTGTTGCTGCCGGTGATCTTCACGTCCACGAACTGCCCGACGAGCGCCTCGTCGCCGCGCATATGCACCAGCCGTCCGCCCTTCGTGCGCGCCGTGAGCGGATAGTCGCCCCGGCCGTCCGCCCCGTCGACGAGCACGCGCTGCACGCTGCCCTCATAGGCGCGGTGCTTTTGCTCGGAGATGGCGTTGGCCGACGCGACGAGCGCGTCAAAGCGCACCTGCTTCTGCGCGCGGGTGTAGGGGTCGGGCATCTTTGCCGCCGGTGTGCCGACGCGCGGCGAATAGATGAAGGTGAACATCGCGTCATAGCGCACGGTCTCGACGAGCGAGAGCGTGTCCTGAAATTCGGCGTCCGTCTCACCGGGGAATCCCACGATGATGTCCGTCGTGAGCACAAGGTCGGGCATATATTGCCGTGCAAGCGCCACCTGCGCCAGATATTTCTCGCGCGTGTAGCCGCGGTTCATCGCGTGCAGGACGCGGTCGTTGCCGCTCTGCACGGGCAGGTGCATCTGGTGCGCGCACTTTTCGCACTCGGCCATGGCGCGAAAGAGCTTTTCCGTCGCGTCCTTCGGGTGACTGCTCATGAAGCGGATGACAAAGTCGCCCGGGATGGCGTTGATGCTGCGGATGAGGTCGGCAAAGTCCACGTCCTCGTCGAGGTCGCGGCCGTAGGAGTCGACATTCTGCCCCAGCAGCGTGATGTCCTTGTAGCCCGCCGCGACGAGCTCGCGCGCCTCGCGCACGATCTCCTCCGGGTGGCGGGAGCGCTCGCGCCCGCGCACATACGGCACGATGCAGTAGGTGCAGAAGTTGTTGCACCCGTATATGATCGACAGCCACGCCTTGACGCCGCCGTCGCGCTGCCGCGGGATGCCCTCGGCGACGCTGCCGTCCGCCGGGTCGATGGCGAACACGCGCCGGTGCTCGGTGCAGACGCTGCGCAGCAGCTCCGGGAAGCGCCACAGCTCGTGCGGGCCGAAGACAAGGTCAACGATGCGGTAGGACTTTTTCAGCTTCTCGGCCACGTGCTCCTGCTGCGCCATGCAGCCGCAGACCGCGATGATCTGCTCAGGGTTGCGCGCCTTGGTGTGCGTCAGCGCGCCGACGTTGCCGAACACGCGCGTCTCGGCGTGCTCGCGCACGGCGCAGGTGTTCATGACGACGACGTCGGCCGCGAATTCGTCCTGTGTGAAGCCGAAGCCCATGGCGCGCAGATAGCCGCGCAGCTTTTCGCTGTCGGCCTCATTCTGCTGGCAGCCGTAGGTGTCGACCATGGCCAGCGGCTGGCGGCCGCCGGCAGAAAAATGCGCGCGCAGCTGCGCGCAGATGTCCAGCTGGCGCTGGATGTCCGATTCGGGGATCTCTACTCTCTGATAGCTCATGCGATGCTCCTGCCTGTCCGGATGTATCCGGGTAAAATTTGAAGTGTGATAGAATATTGTAGCATTTCGCGGTGGAATTTTCAATGCCAATCCTTTATAATAATACGCGCGGGAGGCTCGCTTCCCGCGGACTGTGCACAAAGGAGGGCAAACCATGCCCGATATTCAAATTCTCTCTCCGCATCTTGCGGATCTGATCGCCGCGGGCGAGGTCGTCGAGCGCCCCGCCTCCGTGGTCAAGGAGCTGGTGGAAAATGCGTTCGACGCCGGAGCCCGCACCGTGACGGTGGAGCTGCGCGGCGGCGGCGCGACCTACCTGCGCGTGACCGACGACGGCTGCGGCATGACGCCCGAGGACGCGGGCATCGCGTTTTTGCGCCACGCGACGAGCAAGCTGCACGATGCGCAGGGGCTTGAGGCCATCGGTACGATGGGCTTTCGCGGCGAGGCGCTGGCCGCCATCAGCGCCGTGTCGCACATCACGCTCACGACGCGGCGGCAGGGTGCGCCGAGCGGCACGCACATGACGCTCGACGCAGGCGAGATCCAGGACATGTACGAGACCGGCTGCCCCGAGGGCACGACGATGATCGTGCGCGACCTGTTTTACAACACGCCCGCCCGGCGCAAATTCCTCAAGACCGACCGCGCGGAGGGCGCGGCCTGTGCCGCCGCCGCGCTGCGGTGCGCGCTCGGCCGGCCGGACGTGTCCGTGCGCTGCATCCGCGACGGGGAGGAGCTGTTCTTCTCCCCCGGCGACAGCAAGCTTGACAGCTGCGTATACAGTCTGCTCGGGCGCGAGCTGGCCAAAACGCTCCTGCCCTGCGAGGGCGAGGCCGACGGCGTGCGCGTGCGCGGCTTCATCTCCTCCCCCTCCGCCGGGCGCGGCAGCCGCGCGCAGCAGCACTTTTTCTGCAACGGCCGGTGGATCCGCTCCGCCGCGCTGCAGGCCGCGCTCGAGCAGGCCTACCGCAACACGCTGCTCGTGGGGCGGTTTCCCGCGTGCGTGCTGTATGTGGAGCTCAGCTGCGCGGCCGTGGACGTGAATGTCCACCCGGCGAAGACCGAGGTGAAATTCTCGCACGAGCGCGCGGTGTTCGACGCCGTGTATTACGGCGCGCGCGCAGCGCTCGAGGCAGAGCGCGCCCCCGCAGCCGCGATGCCGAAGCCGGTGCCCGGACCCGAGCCGGTATCCGCGCCGGCGCCGAAAGCAGACCCCTTCGCGCCCGCCGCGCCGGACCGGAGCGCAGCGGGCGCAGCACCGGCGTTTTCCGGCGTGCGCACCTATACCACAGCCGCTCCGGCGGAGGAGGCGGTCTCGTTCCGCTCGCCGACGGCCTCGGCCTTTGCAGCGCCGCGCGTGACGCCGCCGCCGGTGTTCACCGCGCCCGCACGCACAGCGCCGCCTGTGCCGCCCACGCCGGAACCGGCCGCGCCGGTCATGCAGCCCGTGCAGACCGCGCTCGGGCCTGAGACCGCCGAACCGGAGACCCCGTCGCCGCTCGCGCGCGCCGTGCCGCCGGAGACGCCGCCCGCCCGCCTGATCGGTGAGGCGATGCACACCTACATCCTCGTGGAAAAGGGCGAGACGCTCATCCTCATCGACAAGCACGCGGCGCACGAGCGCATCAACTTTGACCGCCTGCGCCGGAGTCCCGCCGACATCCCGTCGCAGACGCTGCTCGAGCCGCTGCCCTTCACGCCCGACGCGAGCGACGCGGAGGTGCTGCAGCTGCACGGCGACACGCTCGCGCAGCTCGGCTTCACGCTCGAGCCGTTCGGCCGCAGCGACTACATCCTGCGCGGCGTGCCCGCCCAGATCGACGCGGGCGACGCGCTGCCCGCGCTCGAGGAGATCTGCGCGCAGCTGCGCCACGGCGCACACACGGACGCGCAGGCCGTGCGCGACGAGGTGCTCAAGACCGTGGCGTGCAAGGCGGCCATCAAGGCCGGCTGGCAGACCGAGCCCGAGGAGCTGCTGCGTCTGGCGGACGCGGTGTGCGCGGGCGAGGTGAAATACTGCCCGCACGGCCGCCCCGTCGCCGTGACGCTCACGCGCCGCGAGCTGGACAAGCTCTTCAAGCGCATCATGTAAAAAACAGGGAGCGCACCGCGTTCCCCCTCAGTTTATCAACGTGCGCGCCGTCCGCCGCAGGCGGACAGCGCGTGCGCTGCAGTCAGGCCGCAGCTCTCTTGCCCAAAAGCAATACTTTTGGGCAGAGAGACAGGGAGCGCGGCGCGCTCCCTGTCAGACTGTACGACCCTATTTACTTGTGGTAGTACAAAATGCCCATGCAGCCGGGGCCGCAGTGGTTGGACACCGTGCAGCCGGCCTGCGTGTGGTACACTTCCTCAAACGGCTGGCACGCGCGCACGACGCGCTCGAGCTCCTTCCAGGTGGCCTCGTCGATGCCGGAATCCGTGATGAAGATGCGGTGGCAGTCGATATCATCGCGCCCCTTGAGCCGGTCCTCAATGTACTGCACGTAGCATTTTTCGAGCTTGCCGCGGTACTTGCGGGCAACGCCCATGACGCCGTTTTTGACCTCGATGCACGGCTTGATGTGCAGAAGATTCGCGCTCAGCGCCGCGAGTGACGAGCAGCGCCCGCCGCGCACGAGATAATCGAGCGTGTCGAGCACGAAGCTGACGTCAAGCTTCTCGCGCTTTTTCTCCAGCGCAGCCGCGATGTCGGCCGCGTCCATGCCCTGCGCGGCCATCTCGGCCGCGTCGAGCACCAGATGGCCGATGCCGGTCGAGAGATTGCGCGCGTCCACGGGGTAGACATTCGTAAACTCCCGCGCCGCGATGCAGGCGTTCTGGTAGCAGCCGGACATATCGCTCGAGATCGTGAAGTGGATCACGGCGTCATACTCGGCGCGCGCCGCGCCGAAAAACGCCAGATAGTCCGACACGTTCACCGCCGCGGTCTGGCAGAGCTTGCCCGTGGCCTTCGCGTAGGCGTAGAGCTCCTCCGGGCGCACGTCGATGCCGTCGCGCAGCGTCTCGTCGCCGCGCACGATGTACAGCGGCGTGATGCCGATGTTGTAGCGCTCGATCAGCTCCGGCGAGAGATCGCAGGTGCTGTCGGCAGAAATTTTGATTTTCATGGGTTCACCTTCTTGAATACTGGGATATGATTTCATTTTAACACATTTCTAATACTTTTCAACAAAATAATTCTGATTTTTCCTCACAGAAAGGAGGCTGTCACCATGCAGCCAAAGCTGGTCGTCATTACCGGCCCGACCGCCTCGGGCAAGACCGCGCTGGGCGTCATGCTCGCGCAGCGACTCGGGGGCGAGGTCGTCTCGGCCGACTCGATGCAGATCTACCGCGGCATGGACATCGGCACGGCCAAGCCCACGCCGGAGGAGATGCAGGGCGTGCCGCACCACATGATCGACATCGCCGACCCGACGGAGAACTACTCCGTCTCGCGCTACGCGGCGGAAGCGACCGCCTGCGTGGACGATATCCTCGCGCGTGCAAAACTGCCGATCGTCGTCGGCGGGACGGGGCTGTATATCGACTCGCTCATCGCCGGGCGCACCTTTGCCGACGGCACGGCCGACACCGCGCTGCGGCAGGAGCTGAGCGAGCGCTACGACGAGATCGGCGGCGAGGGGCTGCTCGGCGAGCTGCGCAAGTTTGACCCCGAGCGCGCGGCAAAACTCCACCCCGCGGACAAAAAGCGCATCGTGCGCGCCATGGAGGTCTACATCCTCACGGGCAGGACGATCACGCAGCACGACGCCGAGACCCGCGCCGTGCCGCCGCGCTACGACGCGGCGAAGATCGCGCTCACGTTCGCAGACCGGCAGGATCTCTATGACCGCATCGACCGGCGCGTGGACACCATGATGCAGCAGGGGCTGCTCGACGAGGTGCGCGCGCTGCTGGCCGCCGGCATCCCGGCCGGCTGCACGGCCATGCAGGCCATCGGCTACAAGGAGGCTGTGGCCGCCGTGCGCGGCGAGGCGACGGCACAGGAGGCCGCGGACGCCATCCGGCTCGCCTCGCGGCAGTACGCGAAGCGCCAGCTGACATGGCTGCGGCGCGATGCGCAGCTGTTTTGGCTGCGGCACGAAAAAACGCCGGACATGGACCTTGCCTGCCGCCGTTCGACGCAATTCTTGGCCGGGCGCGGTATAGAATAGTGGCCTGTACAGATGCGGAGAAAACTGCCAATTTCGCCGGATTTGTATAAATTCACTATTTCACGGAGCGGCGGTTTGTGCTATGATAAGTCGATATGGCCCGCTCCGGCAAAAGGAGCGGCGATCATGCAAAAGACACAGAACCTTCAGGACACATTCCTCAACTACATCCGGCGGGAAAAGATCCCCGTGACCCTGTTTCTCATGAACGGGTTCCAGCTGCGCGGCATCGTGCGCAGCTTTGACAGCTTTGCCGTGCTCATCGAGGCCGACGGCCGCCAGCAGATGATCTACAAGCACGCGATCTCGACGGTCGCCCCGGTGCGGGCGGTGACGCTCGGGCTGCAGGCGTGATCTCCCCCGCCGCCCCCCATCGGAAGGAGGGCAGGCTTTGAAGAAAACGAATACCTTTACGAACATCGCCATGCTTGTGCTCTTTGCGGCCATGGTCGTGTATCTGGGCGTGTACCTGTTTCGCTCCACGCAGCAGTCGTACTCCACCGCGCCGGCCGTGCTCGTGACCGTCAGCGAGGGCGGGCAGGCCAGCGGCATCGTCGTGCGCGAGGAGCAGGTCATCACCTGCGACAAGGAGTTTTTGTCCCTCTCGGTGGACGACGGCAAGCAGGTCGCGCGCGGCGGCGAGATCGCCATCGGCGTCGACTCCAAGGCCGCGCTCGACAGCGCCAGCCGCGCGCGCGAGCTCAAAAAGGAGATCGCCTACGTCTCGGGTCTGCTTTCCCGCGCGGGCAGCACCTCGGGCGCGTCCGAGCTCGACAGCAGCGTCCACAGCGCCATCCTGCAGCTCAACGCCGCCGTCTCCGCGGGCAGCACGTCCGAGCTCGACGACATCTGCATGGACCTCAGCTCGCTGCTCTTCGGCGCCTCGACGGGCACCGTCTCGCAGGGCGATCTCGATGCGCTCAACGCCGAGCTGCACCAGCTTGAAAAGGCCGGCGTCGGCCGCGGCAGCATCACCGCCCCGGCAGCGGGACTGTTCACCTCCACGATGGACGGCTATGAGACGCTGAGTCCGGCGGCGCTCGAAAACCTCACGCCCGACGGCGTGGACGCGCTCGAGCGCACGAGCCCCTCGACGCCCGCAAACGCGATCGGCAAGCTCGTCACGGCGAAAAAGTGGTACTTCGCCGCCGTCATGAGCAAGGCCGACGCCGACCGCCTGAATCTGGGCGGCAGCGCCACGCTCGACTTCCCGCAGCACTACAGCGGCACCGTCTCGGCCACCGTGTTCAGCAAGAGCGAGCCGGACGGCAGCGGCGAGGTCGCGGTCGTGTTCGCGTGCAACAATGCGCTTTCCGACACGCTGGCCATGCGCAAGGCCACGGCCGACGTCGTCTACAGCGAGCACACCGGCCTGCGCGTGCCGCTCAAGGCCGTGCACATGGACGACGACGGGCAGACCTTCGTCTACGTCGTCACGGCGGCGCAGCTGGAGAAAAAACCGATCGAGATCATCTACCAGACCGACAGCTACTGTCTCGTCGCCCAGAGCACGGACAGCAACGCCCTGCGCGCCGGAAACGACATCGTCGTCAGCGGCAAGGGGCTGTCCGACGGACAGGTCATAAAATAAGGAGGCACCACCCGCTATGAGCACCATTGCCGAAAACATCGCCGCCATCCGCGCGCGCATCGACGCCGCCGCCCGCCTTTCGGGGCGCACGGGCGCGGACATCACGCTCGTGGCCGCGACAAAGATGAACGACGCCGCGCGCGTGCGCGAGGCCGTCGCCGCCGGGATCGACGCCTGCGGCGAAAACCGCGTGCAGGAGATGACCGAAAAGCTCGCCGAGGGCGCCTACACCGGCGCACCGCTGCACTTCATCGGCCACCTGCAGACCAACAAGGTGCGGCAGGTCGTCGGCAAGGTCGATCTCATCCAGTCGGTGGACTCGCCGGAGCTGCTGGCCATGATCGAAAAGCGCGCCGCCATGCAGGACATCGTGCAGGATATCCTGCTGGAGGTGAACATCGGCGGTGAGGCCGCCAAGAGCGGCGTCGACCCCGCCGCCCTGCCGCAACTGCTGCAAAGCGCCGCCGCCTGCGGGCACATTCGCGTGCGCGGATTGATGGCGATCCCGCCCGTGGCAGAAACTTCCGACGGAAATCATGCATATTTTACGAAAATGCACGAGCTTTTTGTTGACATCGGCAGAAAAAAATACGATAATGTTTCTATGGACTTTCTGTCCATGGGTATGAGCGGGGACTTTGAGGACGCCATCGCCGCCGGTGCAAACATGGTGCGCGTCGGCTCGTCGATCTTCGGCGCGCGGGACTATTCCCGTCACTGAGCGCCGCGCCCGCTTTTTCAGACAGAGAACACAGCGGCAACACAGCAGCCGCCTGTAGATAAAGGGGGACCCTGCATGGGCTTTTTGGATGAACTGAAGAAAATGACGCGTCCGTACGATGACGACGACGAGTTTTTCGACGATGAAGATGAGGCGATCCCGGCTGCGGAAGCTCCCGCGCCCGAGCGCCCCGCTCCGGCACGGCCGGCGCGCCGCACGGCGCCCGCCGCCAAGCAGAGCTCCTTCATACGCGACGATCCGGTCTCCGAGCCGGTGAGAGAGCCCGAGCGCCCCGCGCCGGGCTACGCCGCCCGCAGCGACAGCCGCGTGGCCGACAAGGTCGTCAACCTCAACAGCGGCGGCCAGCTCAAGGTCGTGCTCGTCGCGCCCAAGCAGTTTGAGCTCGCGGCCGAGATCGCCGACCATCTGCGCGATCGCCGCGCCGTGCTCATGAATCTGGAGCAGACGGACAAGAACATCGCCCGCCGCCTGATCGACTTCCTGTCCGGCGTCGCCTACGCGCAGGACGGCAAGATCCGCCGCGTCGCCAGCGCGACGTATATCATCACGCCGTTCAACGTCGACCTCATGGGCGACCAGCTCGACGACATGGAGTCGGGCGAGTTTCACCTGTAACATTCGGGCATACTGTCCCTGACAGCCCCGCGAGTAGTTATACCATCAGAAAGAATGGAGGCTTACCATCATGACTCCTCAGGATATTCGGGAAAAAACCTTTGAAAAAGCGATGTTCGGCGGCTACGACATGGCCGCTGTGCAGAACTATCAGGAAGAAGTGGCCACCGAGCTTGCCAACGCACAGAAAGAAATCGCCGTGCTCAAGGGCAAGATGAAGGTGCTGGTCGATAAGATAGAAGAGTACCGCGCCAGTGAAGACGCCATGCGTCTGGCCATACTGTCGGCCCAGAAGGTCGGCAAGCAGATAGAGGACGATGCCCAGGCCCGCGCTGACAAGATACTCAGCGAGGCCAAGAACACGTCCGACCGAATACTTGGCGGCCTTCAGCACGAAACCGCCAATGAGGAAGCCAAGCTCCTCAACGCAAAGACCTCCTGCGCAAAATTCCTGGAAGATGTGCGCAATCTGTGCCTGACTCAGCTCGAGTACCTCGACGGCGTCGCCGGATCGAAGGCAGCGTCCGCGCCGCGCGCGGCGCGCCCTGCCGAGACCGCAGCGCCGGCCGAGCCCGTGCCCGCAGCGCCGGCCGAGCAGCCGGAAGCTCCGGCCGCCGGGCAGCCTGTACAGGCAGAACCCGCGTATGCCGAGCCCGTGTCCGCCGCCCCCGTGGAGGCGCAGCCCGTGGAAACGGACGACACCGCAGCCGACAGCGCAGCAGATGACGCCACGCAGCTTTATCACTTTCTGCACAACAGCTGAGTGAACAGCAATCAACCAGGGCGGGACGGCCGGTGCCGTACCGCCCTGCACAATTTTAACGGGAACCCACTCTGATCCAACGAAAAACTACTCTGAGAGGAGAACAAATTTTACCATGTCCAAGAACGATTTCAACGCCACGATCAACCTGCCGAAAACAGACTTCCCCATGCGCGCCGGCCTCTCCAAGCGCGAGCCCGATATGCTCCGCCGCTGGAACGACATGGATCTGTATAACGAAATGCTCAAAAAGAACGACGGCAAGCCGCGCTTCAGCCTGCACGACGGCCCTCCGTTCTCCAACGGCGACATCCACATGGGTCACGCGCTCAACAAGGCGCTCAAGGACTTCATCGTCCGCTCCTATGCCATGCGCGGCTACTACACGCCCTACATCCCCGGCTGGGACAACCACGGCATGCCCATCGAGAGCGCCATCATCAAGGAGCAGAAGCTCAACCACAAGGCCATGAGCGTCGCCGACTTCCGCAGCGCCTGCCATGACTATGCGCAGAAATACATCGACCGCCAGATGGACGGCTTCAAGCGCATGGGCGTCGTCGCCGACTGGGAGCACCCCTACAAGACCATGAACAAGGGCTTTGAGGCCGATGAGGTGCGCGTGTTCGGCAAGATGTACCGCAACGGCCACATCTACAAGGGGCTCAAGCCGGTGTATTGGTGCGCCCACGACGAGACCGCCCTCGCCGAGGCGGAGATCGAGTATCAGGACGATCCGTGCACGACCGTGTACGTGAAGTTCCCGATGCACGACGACCTCGGCAAGCTGCCGGATATCGACCACAGCAAGCTCTTTTTCGTCATCTGGACAACCACGATCTGGACGCTGCCCGGCAACCTCGCCATCGCGCTCAACCCGCGCGAGCTGTACAACCTCGTCCAGGCGCCCAACGGCGAGGTGTACGTCATGGCCGACGCGCTGACCGAGAAGGTCATGCACATCGGCGGCTTTGACAGCTATGAGGTGCTCGAGCAGCACCCCGGCGACTTCTTCGAGAACATGCTCGCCGACCACCCCTTCCTGCCCAAGACCTCGCGTCTGGTGCTGGCAGACTACGTCACCATGGACTCCGGCACCGGCTGCGTGCACACCGCGCCCGGCTTCGGCGCCGACGACTACCTGACCTGCAAGCGCTACGGCATGGACATGGTCGTGCCCGTGGACGACCAGGGACGCCACACCGACTACGCCGGAAAGTACGCCGGCATGTCCACGGAGGAATCCAACCCCGTCATCCTTGCGGACATGAAGGCGGCAGGTTCCCTGTTCGCGTCCGAGGACATCGTGCACAGCTATCCGCACTGCTGGCGCTGCAAGAGCCCGATCATCTTCCGCGCCACGCCGCAGTGGTTCTGCTCCGTGGACTCCTTTAAGGAGGACGCCGTCGCCGCATGCGAGAACGTGCGCTGGCTGCCCGTGTGGGGCAAGGAGCGCATGGCCGCCATGATCCGCGAGCGCGCCGACTGGTGCATCTCCCGTCAGCGCCGCTGGGGCCTGCCGATCCCGGTGTTCTACTGCGACGACTGCCGCAAGCCCGTCTGCACCGAGGAGAGCATCGAGGCCGTGGCCAAGCTCTTTGAAAAGGAAGGCAGCAACGCCTGGTTCGACCGCACGGCGGCCGACATCCTGCCCGAGGGCTTCACCTGCCCGCACTGCGGCGGCAAGCACTTCACGCAGGAAACCGACACGCTCGACGGCTGGTTCGACTCCGGCTCCACCCACGTCGCCGCCATGCAGCGCGACCAGGGCTTCTGGCCGGCGGATATGTATATCGAGGGCGGCGACCAGTACCGCGGCTGGTTCCAGTCGTCGCTGCTCGTGGCCGTCGGTGCGCTCGGCAAGGGCGCTCCGTACCGCGAGTGCCTGACCCACGGCTGGACGGTCGACGGCGAGGGCCGCGCCATGCACAAGTCCCTCGGCAACGGCATGGATCCGGCCGAGATCATCAACGAGTTCGGCGCCGATATGCTGCGCCTCTGGGCGGGCAGCGCCGACTACCACGCCGATATGCGCTGCTCCAAGGAGATCTTCAAGCAGCTGACGCAAAACTACCTCAAGTTCCGCAACACCGCGCGCTACTGCCTCGGCAACCTCGACGGCTTCGACGCCGGTCACCTCGTCGCGCCGGAGGATATGCTCCCGCTCGACCGCTGGGCGATCACGAAGCTCAACGACCTCATCCGCCGCGTGGCCAAGGCATACGACAACTACGAGTTCCACGTGGTCTCGCACGCGATCAACGACTTCTGCGTCGTGGAGCTCTCGAGCTTCTACCTCGACATCATCAAAGACCGCCTCTACTGCGACGAGCGCAACGGACTCGAGCGCCGCAGCGCGCAGACGGCGCTGTTCCTCATCCTCGACAGCATGACGAAGATGTTCGCGCCGATCCTCGCTTTCACCTGCGACGAGATCTGGCTGGCCATGCCGCACCGCGCCGAGGACGACGCGCGCAACGTGCTGCTCAACGTCATGAACCAGCCGTTCGACGCCTACGCGCTCAGTGACGGCGAGCTGGCCAAGTGGGATCAGCTCATCCGCGTGCGCTCGGATGTCAACGGCGTGCTTGAGGCCGCCCGCGCCGAAAAGCGCATCGGCAAGCCGCTCGAGGCAGCCGTGACGCTGCGCGCCGACGATGACGCCGCCAAGGCCGCGCTCGACGACGTGCAGAGCATGAACCTGCCGGAGCTGCTGATCGTATCGCAGGCGCTCATCGGCGGCGACGTGCCGGAAGACGCCGTCACCGGCACCGGCACGAACTTCCCCGGTCTGCACATCGCCGTGCGCAACGCGCCCGGCACCAAGTGCCCGCGCTGCTGGATGCACTCCGAGCAGGCCGACCCCGAGACCGGTCTGTGCCCGCGCTGCGCCGCGGTCGTTGCCGCGCAGCAGGCGGAGTAACCACCCGATCCCAAAATCCCGATCCGAAAGCGAGGAACCGCTATGTGGTATGCCATCGTAGCCATCCTGATCCTCATCGCTGACCAGGGGCTCAAATACTGGGTCACCGTCAACATCGCGCTCGACACCGGGCACGTCACGCTCATTCCGGGCGTGCTGGAGCTGACGAACATCCACAACAACGGCGCTGCGTTCAGCATGCTCGAGCACGCGCCGCACTGGATCTTCATCATTTTCACGCTTGTGTTCGCCGCCATTGCGGTATTCTGCCTGCGGCGCAACGTCGTGCACGGCAAGGTCGGCCGCTGGTCGGTCGTGCTGGTGCTCGCCGGCGCGGTCGGCAACTGCATCGACCGCATCCTCAGCGGCTACGTCGTGGACATGTTCAACTTCCTCTTCGTGCGCTTTGCCGTGTTCAACCTGGCGGACGTGTTCATCGTCGTGGCCGGCATCACGCTGTGCCTGCACGTGATCTTCTACCGCGGGGACGGCAGCGAGGATGCCGCAGCGCCGAAAACCGCGCGCAGGCAGCGCACGGAGGCAGCGCCTGACGCGCCCAAGGCGCGCAGGCTGCACCTGCCCGCAAAGCGCAGGGCAGCGCCCGCACCCGAAGTAAGCGCAAAGCCCGCTGCCGCCGCGCCGGAAACCGCTCCGGCGAAGGACGATCTCTTCGCCGCGTGGGATCGTGCGCCCGTCGCCGCGCAGCCGGTGACAACCGCACCCAAGGCGGCGCCCGTGCAGCCCGAGGCGGCGGCGCCCGTGCAGTCCAAGCCGGTGCAGCCCGCCCCGAAACCGGCGGCGCAGCCTGCGCCCGAGGCGGCGGATCCGCTGCTGGCCTATCTCAACAGCACGCCCGCCGTGCCCGCCGAGCCGGAAACGTCAAAGCCGGACGACGGCGCGGACGGCGCGGCGTACTCACTCGACGACATTTTGGCGGAGTTTTCGGATTTCTAATGGAACAGCGAACGATTCAAACACAGGAGAGCGCCGAGCGGATCGACGCTCTCCTCGCGCGCTCCGTGCCCGGGCTCACGCGCAGCGCCGCCCAGCGGCTGCTCGCGCAGGGTGCAGTGACGAAAGACGGCGCGCCCGTGAAGAAAAACTACAAGACCGTCCCCGGCGACACGTTTGTCGTGACGCTGCCGGACGCAGCGCCCTCCGAGCTCGTGGCGCAGGATCTGCCGCTGGACGTGGTGTACGAGGACGACGACCTCATCGTCGTCAACAAGCCGCGCGGCATGGTCGTGCACCCTGCGCCCGGTCACGAGGACGGCACGCTCGTCAACGCCCTGCTCGCCCACTGCGGGGAGAGTCTCTCCGGCGTCGGCGGTGAGCGGCGGCCGGGCATCGTGCACCGCATCGACAAGGACACGTCGGGACTGCTCGTCGCGGCGAAAAACGACTTCGCACACCTCGCGCTCTCGGCGCAGCTGGCCGATCACACGATGGCGCGCACGTATGAGGCCGTCGTCTGCGGCAATCTGCGCGACGATGCCGGAACGGTGGACGCGCCCATCGGCCGCCACCCGACCGACCGCAAGCGCATGGCCGTGACGCAAAAAAACGCCCGCCGCGCTGTCACGCACTGGTCGGTCATCGCGCGCTACAACGGCTACACCCACATCCGCTGCGAGCTTGAGACCGGCCGCACGCACCAGATCCGCGTGCACATGGCGCACATCGGCCACCCGCTGCTCGGCGACCTCGTCTACGGGCACAAGCGGCCGGAAAAGGGGCTGAGCGGACAGTGCCTGCACGCGCGCGCGCTGCGCTTCATCCACCCGCGCACGGGCGAGCTTGTGACGTTTACGTGCCCGCTGCCGGACTATTTTCAGGACGTGCTGGCGCGTCTCGGCGCGCCCATCGGTTGATCGGAAAGGAGCATTTTCATGCGCAGAGCAGATCGTGAGATCACAGATTTTAACGAACTCATCGCCGTCATGCGCGGGTGCGACGTGTGCCGCCTCGCACTGCACGACGAGCCGTATCCCTACATCCTGCCGCTGAATTTCGGCCTGGAGGTCGACGGCGGGACCGTCCGCCTGTACTTCCACGGCGCAAACACCGGCACGAAGTACGACCTCATCGAAAAAAATCCGAACGTCTCGTTCGAGATGGACCGCGGCCACGGCCTCATCCTCGACGACGAGCACGGCAACTGCACCATGACGTATGAGAGCGTCATCGGTCAGGGGCGTATCGCCGTCGTACCAGACAGCGGCAAGGAGCACGCGCTGCGTGTGCTCATGGCGCAGTACCGCGCGCCGGACTTTCCGTTTTCCACGGCGGTCATCCCGCACACGACCGTGCTGTGTCTGACTGTCGAGCACATGACCGGCAAGCGCCGGGTGAAAAAGCGCGGCTGAGCCGCCGTGCGCAAATACCGGAAGAGCCTCCGCAGGCTTTGCCTGCGGAGGCTCTTTTCGTGATCTTGCTGCAAAATCAGCGGATGAAATTGGTGAATGTGCGCGCTTCCGTCTCCGGACGCGCAACGCCCGCCGCGTCTCCGGCTGCAATGCACTGCACCAGCCAGAGCAGGTTGCGCGCGAGCTGGCGCATGGTCTGCAAGCCCTCCTCGTCCTGCGCGACCTGTTCGGCGCACGCACCGTGCACCATCGGCCAGTACTGTGAGGAGACGACCGGCATGTTCGAGATCATCGGATACTTGACCAGCTGATCGAGCGCCGCCGTCGTGCCCGCGCGGCGCGCCGAGACGACGCACGCGCAGGGCTTGTTCGCCCAGCCGCCGGAGGCGTAGAACAGCCGGTCGCAGAATGCGGACATCGCGCCGGAAATACCGGCGTAGTGCACCGGGGACGCGAGCACGAGCGCGTCGGCCGTCTCCATCGCGTCGATGGCGTCGTTCACCAGCCCGCCACGCACGCAGCGTCCGGCCGCATCGCAGCCGCCGCAGGCCACGCAGCCGCCGGTCTGTTCGGCGCCAACCGTCAGGATCTGCGTCTCGGCCCCCGCCGCCTGAAGCACCCGCTCCATTTCATGCAGGGCGGTGTATGTGCAGCCGCGCGGGTGCGGGCTGCCGTTGATCATGAGAATTTTCATCGTATCACCTCAAGCGCAGGATAGCACAAATCGCCGCGGCGCGCAAGGCGGCACCCAGGCTGAAAACCGGGACACCCGGAGCGTGGGAACCGTTCCTGACACCGGCAGCGAAGATGCCCATGATGGTCATCCGGTCGTGCTGCGTACCGCCTGGGGCATTTTGCGGCGCAAACAACAATCGCCCCGAAGGCCGGTGGCCTTCGGGGCGGTGTTTTCTATTTGGGGGAGTGCACGCACGCACATGCGCATCAGCAAAGGCCGGGGAACAGCGCGCACATCACGATGACGGCAATCGTGCCGCAGGTCGTGGCGATGACCGTTGTGATGAACATGGGCGGATAGATCTCCCTGAGCTTCATGCGGCACATTGGCAGCAGCATCAGGATGGCGCCGGAGTACGGCATGGAATCGAGCGTCGTCGCGGCGAAGCAGGCGATACGGTGGATCGCGTTGACATTGAGCCCGAGGTCGAGCAGCTTCGGTGCGATGAGCGGCAGAGAGATCAGCTGGCCGGTGGAGGAACCGCCGGTGAGCATGCACATGACGGCGACGACCACGGCGCAGATCAGCATCGGGGACATGTTGATGCCGGTGATGGCATTGAGCATGGTCGTGAACGCTTCCGTGTTGGTCACAACGCCGGCAAAGCCGCAGATGGCCGCGACCGTCAGCGACATGTGGATGGAGTCCGCCGCGCCGGTGCTGATGAGCTCGCGCAGGTTCTTCACCTTGAGCTGCTTCCAGAACAGCAGGATGGACAAAACGGTGCTGCCGATCACGCAGATGTTGATGTTGATCTTCAGGATGTTGAAGGAGACAAAGAGCGCGACCAGCGGAATGAGCGCGATCCAGAAATTCGGCCGCGGCGTGTTCTTGTCATAGTGCGGATCGAGCGGGTGGAGCTCAAAATGCTCGCCTTTGGCCCGCGCCTTGTTGATGTAGATATTCATCAGGACGATGATGACGACAACTTCGACCGCCGCGCCGACAAGGCCGGGGACGAGCGCCACATCCGCCGCCGTACCGAGGGCGGTCATGGCAGCGACGTTGGTCACCTGCGGGCTGCCGGGCATGGTCAGCGTGAACGTATAGGAAGCCGCGGCGAGCACGCCGAGGATAAAGCGCTTGGGAATGTCGCAATATTCAAAGATCGTGAGTGCGACCGGGTACATGAGCACGATGAACACGCTGGCATTGATGCCGCCCATGCAGAGAATGATGCCGATGGCCACGATGACCGCAACCGCGATCACATTTTTCTTTGTGTTGCTGGCGCCGGGCCGCAGGAGCTTACTCATGATCGTATCGGCGATGGAGAAGGCCGCGCCGCTCTCCGAATAGATCTTTGACTGAATGCTGCCGAACAGCAGCAGGAAGAAGAAGCTTTTGATCGGGACGAACATGCCGTTGACATAGGAGCCGAGCAGCGTGTCCATAAACGGGAGCACGTTAAACGCGATCACGACCGCCGCGCCCACGATCGAAGCAATATATACGGACCAGTCCTTGTAGCAAAGATAGATCACGACAAGGAAGCCAAGAATACAACCAACTACGCCCATAGGATGCTACCTTTCGTATTGATGTCGGTCTCTCCGCTTTCAGTGCGGCATGACCGGAGAAAGAGAAAACCGGTCATGCCACAAAAAAAGAAGGGAGGATGGTCTGCGGATGATGCTGCGCGAATCAGGCCTGCGCGGCCTTCTCCTGCGCGGCTTTTTCTTCTGCAGCGACCTCTGCCAGCGTGCGTCTCTTGGGCTGGGGGATGGTGGTGTAGAAGACGACGGCGAGGATGCAGGCGACGATGGCATAGATCATGGAGGCAGTGTAGCTGCCAGTGGCCTTGACGAGCGCCGAGCTGATCTTCGGGCTGATGAAGGTGCAGATGATCATGTAGCCGAGCATGCAGATGCCGAAGATGCCGCCGGCATACTTGGAGCCGTAGGTCTCCTGAACGGCAACCGGGTGGCAGCAGTTCGTCGCGCCGAAGCCGACTGCCAGCAGGACATAGGCGATGTAGAACATGGCCAGGCTGTGGGCAAACATCAGGCAGAGCGAAGAGGCGACGGAGCAGATGCCGCAGATCGTATAGACCTTGCGGTAGCCGAGCTTGTCGATGAGCGCGCCCATACCAAGACGGCCGATGACGTTGCTGATCGAGTAGATCGACACGCCGATGGTGGCTGCGCTGAGCGAGTAGCCCGCATCCGAAATGAGGACGGAGAAGCGGGGGTAGCAGATGATGTACATGGTCGGGAACAGACCGTAGCCGAGGAACAGGTGCCAGTAGCCGCGGGTCCGGAACGCCTGGCCGGGCGTCAGGCTCTCAAGCTGCGTGGCCGCGAGCTTGGGATCGTCCGCCTTGGCCTTCCAGCCGGCCGGGGCATAGCCCACCGGGGCGGTCTTGAGGCCGATGGCCGCGCAGATGCCGATGACGATGATCGCGCCGCCGACGATGTAGAGCGTGACGATGATGCCGATGCTGCTGATGAGCTTGACGATCAGGGGTGCGAGGAAGGTAGCGGAGCCGCCGTTAAAGGCCATGCACAGGCCGGAGGCAAGGCCGCGCTTGTCGGGGTACCAGCCGGTCGCGCAGTAGGTGCTGCCGGTGTACGTGAAGCCGACGCCGAGACCCTGCAGGACGCTGAAGGTGATGTACAGCATCCAGGGGGAGCCGGAGGGGACCATGCCGGACAGCAGGAACGCGAGGCCCAGCAGGATGCAGCCGAGGAAGAGCGTTTTCTTGGCGCCGATCTTGCCGAGCAGCCAGCCGCTGATGATGTGGCCGGGCGTCTGCATAAAGGCCATGTAGGTGGCGACGCCGGCAATGGCTTCCGTCGTCCAGCCGAAGTGCTTTGCCATCGGGGAGACGAAAACGGCCGCGGAGTTGACGATGCCGCACATGGCGAGCACGATCAGGGCACGCACCAGAATACCTGTGCGATTCGGTGTTTTGATAGACTTATCCATATCTTTCTCCTTATATCTCCAGAGTTGCCTGAGCGAATGCGTCAGTTGCAGGTCCAGCCGCCGTCGACCGCGACGATCTGGCCGGTCGTGTACGTGCAGCAGGGCGCGGCGAAGTAAACACAAAGGCCATCCATCTCGCCGAGGATGCCGTGGCGCTCTTTCGGGCAGCGGTCCTTGTGCAGCTGCACAAAAGCGTCGGAGTCGATGAACTTCTCGGTCAGCTCGGTCGGGAAGTAGCCCGGCGCGATGCAGTTGACAGTGATGTTGTACTTGCCCCAGTCGTTGGCCAATGCCTTGGTCATCATGTGCACGCCGCCCTTGGAGGCGCAGTACGGCGCGGTCCAGACATTCTTTCTGGAAACGAAACCGTGGATGGAGGAAACGTTGACAATGCGGCCGTAGTTATTAGGGATCATAGACAGGCGCGCGACGTCGCGGCAGAGATAGAACAGGCCGGTCAGGTCGGTATCGACCACATGGGCCCACTGCTCATCGGTCATGGTCGCCGGGTCGCCGGAGCCGCCGGTGCCGCCGGAGTTGACCAGAATGTCGATCTTGCCGAAGTGCGCAATGACATCCTCCACGCACTTGGTGACGGACTTGGAGTCGCACAGGTCGAGGGAGTGGGGGTAAACCTCCACGCCGTACTCCGCGGCGATCTCCTTCGCATTTTTCTCCAGGCGGTCGGTGCGGCGCGCCACGAGGGCGACGTTGGCACCGGCGTTGGCCATTGCCTTTGCGAACTGCAGGCCAAGGCCGGAGCTGCCGCCGGCAACCAGAGCGACCTGACCTGTCAGATCAAAAATGTTGTTTTTCACGATATCGTCTCCTTTTTTGGATGTTTCAGAATCGTTTTTTCGTATCTTTGTGTCAGAATTCCCAGGCGAGGGCGAAAGCATCGCGGTTGGCCTCGAGCATGGTGCCGCCGCGGACGGCGTCGCCGGCATAGACGACGTGGTCAAAGTTCCGGTCAAACGCCGCGCGCGCGGCCAGATCCGACCGGCTGCCCATCGCCAGAACGACGGCCTCGGCCTTCAGCTCAGTGTACTGGCCGGTGTGCGTGTCCCGCAGACGGATGCTGCCGTCGTCCACCGCAGCGATGGCCTGGCCGGTGCGGAACGTTACGCCGGCCTCCCGCAGCATCGGCAGGAGCTTGAACTTGGTGATGTAGTACACGGATGCGCCGATCTCATCGGCCATTTCCACGATCGTGACCTTGTTGTTCGCGCACAGGAAGTGGGCCACTTCGAGCCCGACATGTCCGCCGCCGATGACGGCGACCTCCCTGCCCTCGATCACGCGGCGGCCGAGCAGAATGTCCTCGATGCCGAACACGTTTTCGCGGTCGATGCCGGGAATGTCCGGCACGATCTGCTGCCCGCCCATGGTGACGAAGATACCGTAAGGATTGAGCCGCCGGAGCTCCGCCATGGTCGGCGCGTGATTCAGCTCCACCTGCACGCCGAGCGCGGCGAGCTGGTTTTTCTGCGTCTCGATATACTCGGCCACGAGCCCCTTGCACGGCGCTTTCGAGGCGAGCACGGCGCTGCCGCCAAGATAGGCGCGCCGCTCAAACAGGATCGGGCGGAAGCCGCGCTCGGCCAGGACGATGGCCGCCTGCATACCGGCAGGCCCGCCGCCGATCACCGGTACGCACCGGCCCGCTCCGTCGCGCCGCAGCGCCGCGGCGTTGTAGTCCCGCTCGCGGCCGAGCCGTGGGTTGATGGCGCAGCGGATGCCGCGGTGGTTGACGACCTCCTTGTTGCAGCTCATGCAGCCGATGCACTTGCGCAGGAGCGCTTCCCGACCGCTGCACGCCTTGTTGACCCAGTCCGGATCTGCGAGCTGTGCCCGGGACACACCGGCGAAATCGCACACTCCCTCGCGCAGCAGCGCCTCGGCGGTCTCGGGGTGCTTGATGACGTTGACCGCGATGACCGGGATCTGCACCGCCGCCTTGACGGCCAGCGCATTTTCTTTCTTCCAGCCCTCAGGGAAGTAGCAGGGCTCGATGAAGGCGGCCGGGTTTTCGTAGCCGCCGCTGCTGACATTGATGCACGACACACCGTAGCCCTCGAGCAGCTTTGCGATCTCCACCGCATCCGCCTTCTGCAGGCCCTCGGGGATGTAATCGCAACCGTTGATGCGCACGCTGATCGGGAAGTCTCTGCCGCAGGCGCGGTGGATGCCCTCGATGATCTCGCGGACGATGCGCATCCGGTTTTCGAGGCTGCCGCCGTATTCATCGGTCCGCACATTGCTGTGCGGGCTGAGAAACTGGTGCAGCAGATAACCGTGCGCGCAGTGGAGCTCCACGCCGTCGGCATTGGCCTGCTGGGCATACACGGCGCCGGTGACGAATTTGTCGACCATGCCGTGGATCTCCTCGCGCGTCATTTCGTGCGACACGCGGCCTGTGGCCGGGTTGACGATCCCGCTCGCGGAGATGACCTGGCGGCCGCCATTGAACTGCGGCTTGCCCTCGCGGCCGGGGTGGAAGAGCTGGAAGAACACTTTGCAGTCGTAGCGGTGCAATGTGTCGGTCAGCAGCGCGAGGCGCTTGATGAACCGCGGCGCGTGAATCTGCAGCTGGTGGGTCTCGGCGATGCCGTTTTCCCCGTCGACCGCGCAAAACTCGGTGATCAGCAGCCCGCAGCCGCCGGCCGCCCGGGCCTTGTAGCAGGCGATGATCTCGTCGGACGCCTCGCCGTTTTCTGCGGCGAGACCGTTGCCCATGGCCGTCATCACGACGCGGTTTTTGATCCGCAGGCCGCCGATGTAACCGGGTGTAAACAGGTTTTCGTAGTTCATGGTTCCGTCCTTGTCGTCATGGGATCTTTCAAAGTACCGCTGAGCAAATGCGGCTTTTTTCTACCTTGGTTCGCATGATACCCGAAAGATAAAAGAATCACAATGTCACGAACGCTTAAAAAAACTGCGGAATTTGTTCACGGCTGACAAAAAAGTAACATGCCCGCCGGAACGCTGCGCGAGACGCAGAGCGCCTCGCGCATGGGACTGGAATCAGATGTAAAAGCACTTTTCGTAGGCGGCCTTCGTTGCATCGGCCATGGTGCCGGACTTGGTCGCGTCACCGACAACAACGACCTTATCAAACGCTGCGGCCAGCTTGTCCTCATAGGCCTTGTCCGGCCGGTTGCCGAGCGCCATGACGACGATGTCGGCATCGATGCTGACGGTCTCGCCGCCGGGGAGCTGCTTGAGCTCGACGGTCCCCTCGCCGACGCCGGCGAGCGCGTGCTGCGTCAGGATCTCGACGCCGTTTTCCTGCAGCAGCGACAAGAGCTTGTACTTTGCCGTGCGGTAGATGGACGTGCCGACTTCCTTCTGCATCTCGACGACCGTGACCTGGTTGTCGGCGCACAGATAGTGCGCGACCTCGAGGCCGACGTGGCCGCCGCCGATGACGGCGATCTTCTTACCGGCAAACCGCACCTTGCCGAGCAGAACGTCCTCAATATAATAGACATTGTCGCGGTCGGCGCCGGGAACTTTGGGGATGATCTGGTTGCCGCCGCAGGCGACCACGACACAGTACGGCTCGAGCGTCTGAATGCGCGTGACCGTGCCCGGCGTGTTGAGGTGCACCTCGATGCCGTATTCCTGCATCTCGGCGATCTGCGTGTCCACGAATTCCTGCGCCATGTGCTTGCAAGGCGCCTTGGAAGCAAGAATGGCGCTGCCGCCGAGCGTGCCGCTCGCTTCAAAGATCACGGGCTCGAAGCCGCGCTTTTTCATCAGCAGAGCCGCCTGCATGCCGGCCGGACCGCCGCCGACGATGGCGACCTTGCGGCCGTTGCCGTTTTTGACGAGCTTGTCATCGCCGAACGTGACCTCGTGGCCGGCGATGGGGTTGAGCGCGCAGTGCAGCGTGCGGCCCGCGACGACGGACTTGTTGCAGTTCATGCAGCCGAGACATTTGCGGATGAGGTCCTCGCGCCCGGCCATGGTCTTCTGCACGAGATAGGGGTCGGCAATGTGCATGCGGGACATGCCGACGAAGTCGCTCACGCCCTCCTGCAGGAGCTGCTCGGCGAACTGCGGATGCTTGACGGTGTTGACCGCGATGACCGGAACGCTGACCTGGCTCTTGATAGCCTTGACAAAGCCGCTTCTCCAGCCCTCGGGGCTGTAGCAGGGCTCGATCATGGTCGCCGCACTCGCGTACACGCCGCAGCTGACGTTGAAGTAATCGACATACGGCTCCAGATACTTGGCGATCTCGACGCAGGCATCCTGATCGTTGCCGCCCTCGACGAAGTCGTTGCCGTTGATGCGCGCGCCGACGACGAAGCCGGGCTCGACCACCTCGCGGATGCCCTTCAGGATGCGCACAATAAAGCGGCAGCGGTTTTCCATGGAGCCGCCGTATTCATCGGTGCGCTTGTTTGTGTAGGGGCTCAAAAACTGCTGCAGCAGGTAGCCGTGTGCGCCGTGGATCTCCACGCCGTCGGCGCCGGCGGCCTGCGCATTGAGCGCGGCCTGAACGAAGAGGCCGACCAGCCGGTCGATGTCCTCAATGGTCATCTCGCGCGGCAGGATCGTGTCGCGGCCGACCACGCTGTTGAGCTCTACGCTCGGTGCCATGGCCTGGCGGCCGCCGTTGATCGCCGGGGGCGCTTCGCGTCCGCCGTGGTGCAGCTGGACGAAGATCTTGGCACCGTGACGGTGCACGGCATCACAGATGCGCTCAAAACTCGCGATCTGGCGCTCATCCCAGATGCCGAGCTGAATGCGGTTGCAGTGACCGCTGTCCGGATCGACCGACGTGAACTCCGGGATGATGAGGCCGCAGCCGCCCTTGGCGCGCTCCTCATAGAACCGGACCTGCTCCGGCGTGGAGCAGCCGTTCCAGTCGCCGAGCATCGTGCCCATGGCCGTCATGACGACGCGGTTGCGCAGCTCGAGCCGGCCGATGGTTCCCTTTTCAAATAATTTTTCGTAATGCATAAGCAGCAAACCTCACCTTTCAATTTTCTGCGTTTCTGCCGTCCGGTGCTCACCCGTGCGGCAAGAGAGATAGAAAAAACGCATTTGGCTCATATCAACTTTGCTGCCCTCATTGTATCTGCGCCGTGCGACTGTGCCTATGTCATGCGTGAAAAAAACAGCAAGCAAAACCATGCACGATGCACAATGTGCGCACGCGCAGACCCGCCGAGTTCCGCGCCCGGAAAATGCCGCTGTCAAAAGTGACAAGAACACCGCGAATTTTGTTCACAATGCACTTGCCGAATGGGGGTATTCCATGTATAATGTTCTTGTTAATTTATTGACACCTGCTGTAAATAAGGAGGCGCCCTATGCTGTTTTCAGAGCTTGCCAAGCGCGTGGCAGAAAAATATCCGGAGGTCAAGGCGGTCTACCCCATGGACTGCGAACTGAGCAACATAGAGCTGTATGACCCGAACGGGGCAGTCCCGCCGGTCGACACGCTCAACATTTATACCGCCCGGCAGATCAGCGAAGACATGACGCTGCCGCTCTGCTTTGTGTGCGCGGGCACGCCCGATCAGACGGCGCACGACAAGATCGCCTACAGTGACAGCAACTACATCATCATCCCGCAGGTCTCGGCCGTGGATGTGGTGTATTACATCATGTCGCTCTTCGGTGACTCCTTCAAACAGCAGAAGCTGTACTCCAACCTGATCTATATGCTGCTCAACGACGCGGATCTGACGTCGGTGTTCTGCGAATTTTCCAAGGGCACCGGCTCGCAGATGCTGGCCATCGACATTTCCGGCAAGGTGCTGGCCTATTCCAAGCCGTTCAGGGTCAATCACCCGCACTGGATCCACAGCATCGAGGTCGGCTATCTGGATAACTACCTGATCGAGTACATCCTCTCGTACCGGGTCAAGCATAAGATGGACATGTCGCCCAACACGTTCGTGCTGTTCTGCAACCGGCTGCAGATGTACATCAAGGTCATCCGCGTCATTGCCGACAATGAGATCATCGGCTACGTGTTCATGGGCAATTACACCGGGGAGTTCCCGTGGTTCAGCGACAAGCTGATGCAGCTGCTGGCCAAAAACCTGCACTCCACCCTGCTCGGCAGCCGCAGCTACAGCACCTACCGCTTCAATATGCACCAGAGCGTGCTCAGCGACATCATCGAGGGCGCCAGCGAGGACGAAACGATCCAGCGCATCAACGCTGCCAAGCTGACCTTCCCGCCGAATATGCGCGCGGTCGTGCTCAAGCCGAGCTATTTCAGGGGCAACGAATATCTTTACGATGTGCTGATGCCGCGCGTCGCGGAGATCCTGCCGGCCTCGCCGCGCGTGCATAAGAAAAACGCGATCGTCACATTCGTCGGCGTGGACAATGCGGGCGCGCTCCCGGAGGAGACGCGCACGGCCATTGAGACCCTCGCGGCCGACGGGCAGGTCCTCGTCGGCGTGAGCAATCTGTTCCACAAACCGTCGAAGCTCTACGTTTACTATCAGCAGGCGCTGCAGGCCATGTCCTTTTCGCGGCGGCTGTCGAACACCGGCGGCGTGTTCTTCTTCTCGGACTATGCGTTTTACATCATGCTCGACCGCATGGAGGATACGCCGCTGCTCGAGCAGTGCCGCCTTCCGGTGCTCGCCAGTCTGGAAGCCTACGACGCGGACAAGAACACCGAGCTGTACGAAACGCTGAAGATCTATACCAAAACCGGCTTCAGCAAAAACCGCACGGCCGAGCTCATGTTCATGCACCGCAACACGGTCAATTACCGCATCCAGCAGATCGAGAATCTGTTCTCCGTAGACTTTTCGGACCCATCGCTGCTGTTCAAGCTGCAGTATTCCTTTTGCATCGACGCGTTCTTGAAAAACCGCTATTCCGATCTCGCGGTCCTGCCCGAAAAACCGGCAGGCGAATGACTCCGACGGCGCAGGCGCGGCAAAACTGCCGTGCCCGCGCCCGTTTTCTTCTTCCGAAATACAGAAAAGAGCACCTCCCGGCCGGGAGGTGCTCCTGTTATTTGTGCGGATGCGGCTCTGTTCAGTCGTCGTAGCCCTCGAGCGCCTTGAACTCGGCGTCGAGCTCTTCGTCCTTGCGCAGGTCGGCCTCGATGCGCGCGAAGCGGTCGCGCAGCATCTGGTGGGTATGCACGTGCGGGTGCACGTAGAGCTGCTCGTCCTCCATGGCGCGGAACAGACGCGGGCCGACAAAGCGGGGGTTATAGCCCTGGTTCTTGATGCGGCTTTCAAAATTGGCCCTGTAGTCCTGATAGTCGCCGGTCGCGTAGAAGGGATCATAAGGCTTCTGGAACTTCTCGGGGCGGCGCTTCTCGCTGTCCCAGATCGTGGTGTTGACGTACTCCGGGCAGAACGCAGTCACGCCAATGTACGGCGCATAGTTGACGGCATAGTCCTTCACGCTCTCGGCAAGGCTCAGCGCCGCATGCTTGGTCGCAGTGTAGGCCGACTGGATGCGCATACCGGGCTGCAGGCCGCCGATGGAGACAGTGAACAGGAAGTAGGCGTCGGTACCCTGCTTTTTCATGATGGGCAGCACTTCCGTGACGTAGTAGGCCATGCCGAGGAAGTTGACGCTGGTGATCCAATCCCAGTCCTGGGCCGGAATGTTGCCCAGCGTGCCGGCGCCGGCAACACCGGCGTTGCTGAAGAACACATCGATGCGCTCAAATTCCGCCATGATGCGCTCGACGCTCATGCGGACCTGCTCGTACTCGGACACGTCCACGGTGATCGTGACGACTTTGGGCGCGCCCAGCGCTTCGCATTCCTTCTTGACCTCCTGCAGCCGGTCGCCTTCGATGTCGATCAGCGCAAGGTTCATGCCGCGGCGTGCGGCCTCCAGTGCGAAGGCTTCGCCGATGCCGTTGGCTGCGCCGGTGATACCGGCTACTTTTCCAGCAAATTCTTTCATTGTAGTTACCTCCGTTTGTTCAGGATGATCTTTTGAAAAATCGTCTTTCTTACTGTGACATTATCATAACACACGCTCATCGTTATTTCTTTAGCAAATATAACAAGAACTGCCGCTGCAACTGTGCATGCAAGACAATTTCATCCCAAGGGACAGTTTTGTGCATAGGGTTTCTTCTTCCAGCCATTTTATCAGGCACACCTTATTGTATTCTCTTTAGAACAGGCAGAATAAGTGCAAAGTTCTGTCAACATGCGCAAATTGAAATGTAGACACGCAAAATCATACCAGCGGATGTGGTCATTGTGCCCTATACGAGCCGCATAAAAATCACGCATCACAGACGCATCGAGTCCGACCTCGAGCGCGAGGAAGCGCTGCACGAGAAATACGCCCCGCTGCAGAAATACTGATCGCTCCCAGCGCACACCATGCAGCAAAAGCCCCGCCGGTTTCCGGCGGGGCTTTCGCGATTTCTGTCCGGTTTCCATCCCTGCTCACAGCTCCTGCAGCATGAGGGAAAACGCCTCCCGGAACGCGAGCCGGCTGCGCACGGTGAGCTGCACATCCGGCGCGCCGTCCACGGTGACGGCGTAGAGCGTCTGCGGCGGCAGATTCGTGAAGATGCACGACCGGTGCTTTGCGTCGAGCGTTGCGACCATGGTATTTTCGCGCGTCTCGCGCACCTGCCAGAGCCGCACCGTCACGGGCGCATCCGGCAGCGCATCCGCCGTGACGACGAGCCGCGCCGTTCCGGTCGCAAAGACATACGCGCCGACCTCCTCTGCCGTCCCGCTGACCTCTCGCCCGGCAAGGTCGGTCGCACCGGCCGGGAGCGCGGCAGACGCAGCGCCGCCCGGCTGACCGAGGATCACAAAGGCCTTGCCGAGGAACACGAGAAACACAGCCAGCAGCACGCCCAACATCGCGCCGAGCGCGCGCAGGCAGCGCTTGCGGCGGCGCATTTTCCGCGCCAGAGCGCGTGCGATCGCGTCCGTGCCGCGATCCTGCTCCGTGTCCGCAGCGGGCGTGAGGTCGCGCCGCAGCTGCGCATATTGCGCCCGGCAGGCAGGGCAGGTGTCCATGTGCGCCTCGAGCGCCGCGCCGCTATCGGCGCTGCAGCAGCCGTCCAGATAGAGCGGCAGCAGATCCGCCGCCATGCCGCAGGTGATCGGGTTCATGTCGATTCCTCCATTCGTTCGATGATTTTGTTTTTGGCGCGAAAGTATGTGACCTTCGCCCACGATTCGGACTTGCCGAAGATGTCCGCAATGTCGCGGAAGCTCAGCTCGCCGAGCGAGCGCAGCAAAAATACTTCCTTATACTGCGCGCCCAGCTCGTGCACGTGGCGGTAGATCTGCCGCGCCTGCTCGCGGTCAAGAAAGCGCTCGACAAAGTCCGTCTCCGCCGGCAGGGCCGCAAGCGCATCCGCGCCGACCGTGCGCGCGCTGCGCCGACAGTCCTTGAGGTATGCGTTTTTCGCAATGGCGCACAGCCATGTCTCGAGCTTGCTGTCGCCGCGAAACGAATCAAAATGGGTGTAGGCACGGTAGAAGGTCTCCGCCGTGAGCTCTTCGGCGACGGCCGCATCTCCGCTCAGGGAGCGCAGGTAGCGGAACACGAGCGGACTGTAGGTTGTAAATATGACGTCGAACGTGTCCATCCTTGCTCCTCCCATCTCGATGTTCTGTCTATAAGAGTCCGCTGCGCGCAAAAGGTTACAGCGGATCTGCATGTTTTCTTCTGCCGCGTCTGAGATTATCGCGGCAGAGCCATTGTATCACAGCGACACAGAAAACAGTTTGGATAAGCAAAAAGCCGCAACCGAATGGTTGCGGCTTTGCATTCGACTGGAGCGAATCGCTCATAGTTCTATTATGGCTCCAGTTCAGATGTCATGGTAAAGTCCTGCGCGAAACGCGCTACAATCGCCTCTGCATCCTGAAGCTGCATCGGCTCTGCTGTTGTTGCAGCCGGCAGCAGTGTATTTGTCGTAATTCCAACGACGCCGAGCGACGTCAGCGCATCCGCAAGCTCCGCATCATTCACGGTATATGCCTCGACCTCCAGCCCGGCCTGCGCAGCAAGCTGCATCGACAGCCGGTTCACGGCGGTATGCAGCACATCCAAAAAGACGCGGTTTTGCCCTGTCTGCAGCGTTTTCGCCATCGCCACGGTCGTGTTGGCAAGTCCATTGCTCAGTAGTCCGACCTCCGCCTCCGGGTTCGCGGCAACCACATCTTGCAGCATCCGCAAATTCCATGTGAAGGAGATCCACACAGCGCGATCCGTCATCCCCGCTTCCTCCACGAGCTGCATGAGCGTCTGCACCTGCTCCGTCGTCATGCTGGACTTCAGCTCGATATAGGGTGTCACATCCGCTTCTCGGCAGAACGCGATCCACTCCCGGAATGTGGGAATTCTGGTCCCCCGGTATGCCTCACCCGCCGCAATGCCGAAATCATACTGAAGCAGCTGCTCATATGTCATGAACTGGATCGACTTCACGCCAACGATTTTACTGCCGTCAGCATTGCGCGCTGTAGCGTTGATCGTGCTGTCATGGCACAAAACTGCCACGCCGTCCTTTGTGAAGTGGACGTCCGATTCCAAGAACTGATAGCCAGCCTCCGCCGCCGCCGCAAAGGCCGGCATCGTATTTTCCGGTGCCTGCACATGATAACCCCTGTGCGCAACATAGCGAATCACGGGCATCTCCGGCTCAACCGGCGGCTCCGGCTCGAGCGCATCTTCTAAAACCGCAAGCAGATTTTTGAAAATCTGTGCCGCCTCACAGCGACGAGCCGCCACGTCCGGAGCGAAACGATTATCGCCCACACCGCTGACGATCCCCGCGCTGCGGCACACATGCACCGATTCCTTTGCCCACTCGGCAATCTGCGCATCATCCGCAAATCGCGCAGACGGTACGGTTTGGAGAGAAACGTCCTTCCAAACCAAATAACGGTGCACAATCGTGCAGATTTCCTGACGACTGATGCCGCGTTCCGGTTCAAACACGGAATCCGAAACGCCTGCAACAATTCCGCTGCGCGCAGCCCAGCCGACATAGCCCGCATAATAGGCGTCCTCCGGAACGTCCATAAAACCAGAAGCGTCAGCCTGAGTCGGGTCGATATTTTCCATCCGGCCAAGAACCGTCACAAACATACCGCGGGTCATAGATAGATCCGGTGAAAAGGTGGTCGGAGATGTTCCCTGGAACAGTCCCTGCTCTGCGCAGGTCTGTACCGCAGGCGCGTACCATGCGTCCGCCGGTACATCTGCAAACCCAGCAAACGCAGCCGCCGGCACAGCGCCCAGCAGCAAAACCATCGCAAGCAGCATGACCAGCTTAGACCAAGAATGTCTTCTCATAGCGCAGTCCCCCGTTTCTTGATTCTGCCACCAGTATACTTATTTTTGTAAAAATGTCAAGAAAACTGCGCCCAAATCACCATGCAATAGACGGCAAAAAGCCGCAACCGAATGGTTGCGGCCTTTTGTGTTGGCATTGACCTATCTTCCCGGTCCGTCTCCAGACAAGTATTGTCGGCACTGGTGAGCTTAACTTCCGTGTTCGGAATGGGAACGGGTGGACCCTCACCGTTAAAAACACCAACTATTTACCCTCGTGGCACACCACAAGGGTGGTACACCATCAGGGACTCGAACCCTGGACACCCTGATTAAGAGTCAGGTGCTCTACCAGCTGAGCTAATGGTGCTCAAGGTTTTGTACCTGCACCTTCAAAACCGAACAGAGGATAAAAGATTCACAAGGCGGTTTGCCTGCAATATTCTTGTAGGTCAAGCCCTCGGGTTATTAGTATCGGTCAGCTCAATGCATTACTGCACTTACACTTCCGACCTATCAACGACATAGTCTTTGTCGTCCCTTACTCCATAAAG
>CAKTPP010000013.1 GCA_934591895.1 uncultured Oscillospiraceae bacterium
GTTTCGTCTGACCCGTCCCGCCGCTTGACCGTAGTATTTTGAAGAAAATCAATTTGTCCTCGACACCCCGATTTTCTGTTGGGAAGTCATCAAGCGGCCGATGGCTGTCGGCTCCACGGGGATTTCACCCTCACGAGGTTCTCTCGCAACCGCCCCCATTGCTTGTGACGGCTTCACGGTCGAAATACCGCTTATCACGCTCGGACTGTGGCTGGACGGGAGTATCGTTAGCCCTATTGCCGGTCGTCGCCGGGGCGGGAGTCACCCGCCCGTGATAGCCGACTGTATATCGCTCCCCGCAGTGCGGATTGTGGCGCAGCCGCTAATGTGGCTCATGCTTTCGCAATGGCAATAGGAATGTACTTGATGAATGGGTATTCGGTTGTCAAAGGCCATCCCTGCTTGCCGAAAAGGAAAACAGGCAGAGAGTTTTCGTACCTCTCCACCTGTTTCCTCACTTAAAGGCTATTTTTCAACCACCTATTCCAAAAAAATTTTTCAATCTTTTTTCGGCGGCCGCAACCGATTTTGCAACGGCCTGAAAAGTGCATCCCTCCATTCCTGCGATCTGCTCATAGGTCAAGCCTTGAAAATAGTAGAGGATCAACCTCCGCTTTTGTATTTCGGGCAGTTCGGAGATCGCTCTATGTAACTGCGCATATTCCATGCTCTGTAAAGCGCTTTCTTCGACCGTCGCCGGACGATACACGGCCCGGTCATACAACGATGCCTCCGTAAGCTCCGATTGCTCATAGTGGCGATCCACTTCGTTCAGATAGGAGAGGTCGTCCAACTCAAAGGAATCAAACAGCGCAAATACGGCAGCATCGATCTCAAGATGATGCCGATGCCTCTGTCCGTCCGAAAAGGTCAGCCAGTGGCGGCCGTCCCCGGTCGTGCCGATGGTATAGGGATTGTATTTGTCCTTCCTTCGTTTCGGATGGTTTCCATCCATGATATTTTCCTCCGTTTCGATTTGAATTTTGAAAATCCAAATCGTGCGGAGGACTGCGGCAGCCTACGCTGCAGACCGAAAAGCGCAGACATAGGAAAATGCATCTGCAGAAAGCGAAGGCCTGCAAAACAAGTGAGTATAATCTATATGGGGTGGCTGTTTTTACTACATATTTCATTGCTCGGAGAGCACTTTTTGAGGAACTCACCATTCGCAACGCAGGCTATAGAATGAAATAAAATTTGCTACTTTCTACAGAGAAGGCGGTTCGTAAACAAATAGACACAAAAAATCCCTCCAATCTAAAAAACTCAGATTGGAGGGATATACGCGCAGCGAATCAGCCCGCCAACATTCGTTTTTTTATTTGGCGGGATATATGATTTCGTATTTGTTGCATCGCTTATTTGCCGATACTTGTACAGTTGACATAAATGGCGCTGCTATAACAATTACTTACTATAATGAAGCTCCATTAACAAAAGTCAAGCCCAAAAACAAAAAACATGCGAACATCATAGCGGAGAGAAGAAGATCATTTTTCATGGTCAACTTTTGGAATTATATTTTCTAATAAATTCTATCAAAAATATAAAAATAGTATTGACAGAGGAAAATGGGTTTGTCATAATTACACCAATCCGTTTCATTTTTTTACAGAAACGTACAAAATTTTACTTTGTGGGGTAAAGAAATATGAAAGAAGGCGTAAAGAAGAGCATATCCCTCATCCTTGTGCTGACGCTGCTGGTACAGCTGCTGCCAATGGTGGCATTCGGTGTCGGCGACGAAACAAACGATCTGGACATCAGTACAGACAGCGAAACGGTGTCCATGAAGGACGACGATGCGGAGATCGTCGGCGAGGAGGACGCGCTGCGCGAGGAATCCGTAAAGCATTTCCGGCTGCGGGACGGGGGCTACATGCTGGTGGAGTACGAGACGGCAGTGCACTACCAGACGGCGGACGGGTCCTGGGAGGAGATCGACAACACGCTGCAGAAAACCGGTCAGCAGTATGTTGCCCAGGCGGGAGACATGACGCGGAAATTTGCCGCGTCGCTCGACAGCGGCTTCCTGTTCGAGACGGCGTATCAGGGGCAGAGCGTGTCGATGTCGCTGGCGCGGCGCAGCAGCCGCGACGTTGTGGCGGTCGCGCCGGACGTTCCGGCAGCGGAGGAAACGGCAGCCCCCGAAGAAACAGCGGCGTCGGAGACCGCTGACCAGCTGCAGGAGGCAGAGCAGACGGAGGCAGACCAGACGCAGGAGCCCGCGGAAGCCGCGGCGGAGACGGATGCGCCGCAGCAGGAGACGGCAGAGGAGCTGCCGCTGCTGGACGACGCGGCGTATACGTTGGTCACGTCCACGGCGGCGGCCAGGATGGAAAACCCGGGGGCCAAAATGCGCACCTTCAGCAAGCTGGCGGAGAAAGACAAGATCCAGCCGCAGAAAATCCGCTCCAGCGTTGCGTTCGACAACGTGATGGACGGTGTCAGCCTGCTGTACCAGAACTATGGATATAACGTAAAAGAGAGCATCATCATTGACAAACAGCAGGAACAGTATGCCTACTCGTTTGTGCTGAACCTGCAGGGCCTGACACCGACGCTTGAGGCCGACGGCTCCGTGCTGCTGCGCGGCACCGACGGCGAGCCGGTCTACGAGATCCCGGCACCGTATCTGGCGGATGCCGACGGCGCAACGTCACTGGAGGATGCCGTCTACAAGCTCGAGCGCATCTCGGGCGGTTATCTGCTGACCGTGGAGGCGGACCCGGAGTGGATGAACGCGCCGGAGCGTGCCTACCCCGTGACGCTCGACCCGACGATCCTGCTGCACAACAAGGGCAACGTTCTGACGACGTATGTCCGTTATGCAGCCCCGAATTCTGTCGCACCGAATGCGGCAGATCAATATTGTGGTTATATTGAGGATCGTTCGTACGGTTCGTGCGACATTTATATGAAATTGAATTTGCCCGAAATCCCCAACGGTTGTGTTCCTGTACAGGCAAAGATTGCTCTGTATCATGCAGGCTTCTTCGCTTCCAACCACTTTGGCGGAGCTGCACCCGACGGAAATCTAACAGTGGAAGCACATATATGTGACGGAACAGTGTCAAATGTGTCAAGCTTGACATGGAACGATGTATATGCTGGTGCATTATCTTTCGATCGCACGATATTGGATTACCAAAAGGTTAGTAAAGGCACACTCGGGAAATATATCACATGGGATATTTCACGAGCGATTGTTGAACGTTCCGTCACTGGTTCAGAGACAATCGGCCTAATACTCGAGACAATGGACTGCATCGAGAATTACCGTGTTGCCAACCTGATCGGCAGCGGATACCACGACTACAGCCCGTATTTTGCGGTGTACTACCGCAACCCGGTCGGGCTGGAGAGCTACTATACCTATCAGGAGGCCTCGGCAGCAAAAGCGGGTGATCTCTCCATCCACAATTTCACGAACCAGTTCACGCTGGACCGCACGGATGTCTCGCTCTCTCTCGAGCCGGCATCCTACGCGCTGCGCCACATCTACAACAGCGCATATTCCGGAAGCTGGTTTTCGGAGAATGGATCGGTCGGCCTGCACACGCGGAATTTTTCTTCCATGCGCATCGGCATCGGCTGGAAGCTCTCCGCGCAGCAGACGGTGGTGGAGTGCAAGGTCGGCGACGAGACGTATCTGGTCTACAACGACGAGGACGGTACCGAGCATTACTTCAGCAATACGGCGACCAACACGTATGAGGACGAGGACGGCCTCGGCCTGAAGATCGTCAAGTCCACCAGCGGCGGCAATACGATCTATACCATGACGGATATGGACAAGTACCACACGTGGGTGTTCCACAACGGCTACCTGATCTCCGTCACGGACAACAACAGCAACACGATCTATTTCGCCTACAACGCAGCGTACAGCAGCGGCAGCAGCGCGTGGAAGCCGGTCAAGGGTTCTGCCAGCAACCGGCTCGTGCAGATCGTCATGGACATCAACAGCGGCAGCAACGACAATCCGAGGACGCTCCAGACGGTCGCGGACCTGACCTACAGCGGCGACCGGCTCTCCAGCGTGACGGACTACGCCGGGCGCGCCACGAACTATACCTACGACTCTGCCGGACACCTGACGCAGGTGACCTATGCAGACGGCACATGTGCGTACTACCAGTACGACCCGTCGAACGGAACCCTGATAACGCTGTATGACGGCGAGGCCCGGTATGGTCTGGAGATTTCGTACTTTTACAATTTCGGCGTCCGGTCTACGTTCCGTGTGCGGGAGTTTACCTGTGCAGACGGCGGCGCGCCGGCCGACGGTCAGCGGCAGTATGGCAACGCCTTTCACGCCTACCGCAGCGGTGTGCGACAGACATTGTATCGTTTCTATGGTCCGGATCATACCAGAGATACTGCGGACGACACGATCACCGGCTACATTCTCGACCATTTCGGCAAGACGATTTGCACTTATGACAGCAATTCCGACTGTTCCGTGATGACCGGTGCCAGCGCCGCCAACTATACGGACAACAGCGGCACCAGCAAAACGAACAACCGCCTGACCGGCGCGGCGGCTATGGGCATATCGTCGTTCAACATGCTGTCCAACTCCGGATTGGAGACCTGCACAGGCAACGCTGCGGACAACTGGGCGCAGCTTTCATTCAGCACGTCTGCCTCGGCGGGTACACAGTCCGGAAACAAGGCGCGCCTTGGCAACGCCTCAATTAAAACCACGGCGCGCGGCAGCGGCATGTATCAGGAAGCCACCCTGCAGGCAGGCACAACGTACACCTTCTCAGGCTATGTGAACACATGCGACATGACCGCGTTTGATTCCAACGGCAGCGTGTATCTTGCGGCACTCACGGCCGACCAGATCGCGGATCTGTCGCAGGCGTGTGCCTCGCCGTGGAAAAGCGAACAGGTGAACTACAAAACGGATGCCTCGATCAACCACGGATGGGAGAAGATCAGCGTGACGTTCATGCCGGAGACGTCGGGCACATACTACATGGCGTTCCTGCAGGATCGAGCGGACGGCACGGCCTGTTGCGACGACCTGCTGCTGGAAGAGGGCGAGGCCGCCTCCGAGATCAACCTGGTGCAAAATGGCAGATTTGCGCGGCTCGTCAACGGGAAACCGGAAGGCTGGGTCCCAAACGGCTACACGATCAGCGATGAGCACCCGGTCGGCCAGTCGCTGAGCAAATCCATGCGTGTCAGCAACACGATGAACGGCTACGCGCGCACGCACCAGGTCATCCCGCTCGATCTCCCGGCAGATAAGGCGACGTTCCTGCTCTCCGGCTGGGGCAAGGCGACGAGCGTCGGCGGCACGGCCCGCAAGCATGAGCACGGCTACGAGCGGTATTTTGGCCTTGTCGCGGAGATTGCCTACACCGACGGCACGACCGAAAAGCAGTACGTGAGCTTCAACGGGGACTACGCGGGCTGGCAGTTTGCATCGGGCGTCATCGTGCCGGGCAAGCGCGACGAGCGGGTCAAAGAGATCACGGTGCGCTGCGCCTATGACTACAACGCCAACGACGCGTACTTCACGAACATCAGCCTCGTGCAGGAACCGGCGGAGACCTACAGCTATGACAGCAAGGGCAACCCCATCGCGGCGACGGACGGCAACGCCAAGACCGCGAGCGAGTTCTTCGCCGACTCCCAGCGTCTCAAGAGCTATACCACGCCCGGCGGCGCCAAGCACACGTTCTGGTACGACGCAAACAACAACCTGCAGCAGGATACGCTCGCCGGCCTGACGGACCACACCTACCACAACAGCTCCGGCAGCGCCGCGCTGAGCATGACGCGCAAGGGTTACAGCGGAGATTACCTCAAGTCCCAAAATGTCTACGACAGTACCGGCCGTTTCCGCACGCTGGCCATAGATGCAAACGGTGTGCAGACAGGCTACACCTATGACGGTACAACGCTGCAGCTCACCAGCGTCCACGGCGCCGGCGGAGCGACTCAGACCTATACCTACCAGTCCGGCCGCGACCGCGTGTCGCAGACGGCGATCGACCAGACGGCTGCACTTACCTACCGGTACGACCGCGCGCAGTTGACCGACCTCATCCGCAAGGCGTTCCCGCAGGCGGCGGATGCCGACGGGCAGAACGTCAACCCCTTCTGGCAGCACTACCTGCTGGGCTACGATGCCTTCGGCAACATGACGCGCGTGCAGGTCTGCGCCTCGAGCGCGGAGCGAGAGGGGTATACCGCGCCCGTCACCCTCGCGTCGTATACATATGAGGGCAACGTCAATAACGGCCGGCTGGCCACGATGACCTACGGCAACGGCGACAGTGTCAGCTACACCTATGACGCGTTTGACAGGCAGCGTACCGCCGCGTATAATGACGGTACAACATACCACTACGACTACAGCGGCGACAACGACCTCACGCGGCAGTACGTCACGGACGGCAGCGGCGCGGTCACGGAGCAGTACAGCTACCAGTATGACAGCCTCGGCCGGCTCATCCATTCGCGCCAGTCGACGGGCGGCGGTACACTCGTGCAGCTCACGCAGCACATGTACGACAACGCAAACCGGCTCACATCGCAGTCGTGGCAGTTCGGCGGCGACACGTTCCGGCAGAGCTATACCTACACCGGCCAGAATGGTGACGGCAAACAGGTCGACGGCACGATCAGCGCCATCACGACCACGATCCCGGGTCAGACCAACATCACGTCCACATATGGCTACAACACGCTCCGCCAGCTGACATCCAAAACCGTCAAGCAGGGCGGCACCGGTGTCTACACCCGTAGCTATACCTATGCGGTCATCGCGGAGGATGACGACTGCAACCGGATGGGTACGCGTCTGGCGAGCACGGGCTATACGTTCGGCTCGAGCAGCCGCAGCTTCACGTATACCTATGACGATGCTGGCAACATCAAGTCGGTCATGGCGTCCGACAGCGCGGGCATGTTGTATGACTACGACGGACTTGGTCAGCTCGTCAAGGAAACGCCCATAGGGTTGACAATGTATGCTGTTACATACGCCTACGACACGGCTGGCAACATCCGGAGTATTACAAGGGGCGGCACAACGTTCAAGTCCTTTGGTTACACGAACCCCTCGTGGCCGGATCTGCTCACGAGCGTGACGGCAAACGGTACGACCAAGGACGTCTTGTATGAGGGGCAGTCGCAGACGAGCGACCTCCCGTCCTCCGGCAACCCGGTCACGTACTACAACGGACGTGACTACCATTTCGACTGGTCGAAAGGGCGTCAGCTCACGGAGGCCGTCGTGGGCGGCCAGACCGTGAAGTACGCCTATGACATGGCTGGTGTCCGCAGCAGCAAGCAGGTCGGTGATACGACCTATACCTACACGACGCTCTCCGGCAAGGTCATGCGCCAGCAGTGGGACGGCAAAACGCTTGAGTTTGTCTACGACGACGGCAGCCAGCCCTTTGCCATGATCTATAAGCATGGGTCGGAGACGGAGCTGTACTATTACCTTGTCAATGCACAGGGTGACGTGGCGGCCATCCTCGACTCGTCCGGCACCATGGTCGCGTCCTACAACTACGGCGCGTGGGGCAGCTGCACGGTGTACAACAGCAGCGACGCGGCGATCGGCGACCTCAACCCCCTGCGCTACCGCGGCTATTACTACGACGCCGAGACCGGCTTCTACTACCTCCAGAGCCGCTATTATGACCCGGCCATCTGCCGGTTCATTAACGCCGACACCTTCGCCACCACCGACGCCAACGGCTTCCTCAGCGCCAATATGTTCGCATATTGCGAGAATAATCCGATCATGCGGACGGATGCAAATGGCGATGTATGGAACCTTGTGATTGGCGCGGCGGTCGGTGCTATAGCGGGAGTGGCAGGTCAAGTGTTAAGCGATGCTGTAACGAGTATTGCTAACGGCGAACTAACAATAAGCAATTGGCAAACATATGTTGGCGCACTCGCTGGCGGAGCTTTAAGTGGCGCAGTTCTGGGCGGAACTGGAAATGTCGGCTTGGCAAATGCTGTTTCCGGATTTACAACAACTGGTATTGGTGCGGCTCTTGAAAAGGCAACTGGGGCTTCGGATAAATCATGGGCAGAGATAGGGGTAAATGCTGTCGCAGATGGAATGGTTAGTTATGGGCTAGGAACGCTTCCGGGTGTCAAGAACATCACAAGAGGTAGAAATAACATGTCAGCCGTTTATAAGTCCGGGCTTACCAAACTTAGGAAGGGTACGGCTAAGCGTATGTCATTTAAGGTAAAGAGAAAGGGTTTGATATCAACTTTTGTAGGTGGCTTTGCCATGGATGCCTACTATGGTTTGAAGCAACATGGATATAATCGTTTCAGACGCTTATTTATGCGATAAACTTAAAAAATGAGAAAAATGAAAAGAAATATTTTCCGTGTTGATACAAGCTTGAAGTCTTATACTTACCCAATTGTAAAAATTGCAATTTTTCTATTTCTAATTATATTGGGCATTAATAGAAATCAAATTTATCAAATCCACTATAATAGCAGCATGCTGGAAGAAATCGTCTCAATACTGTTCGCTTTTGCAGGAATCATGAGCATTTTTTGTATATACATAGCGGTCGCTGAACTGATTTATACTGCTGAGAACCGTGAAAATATGAAGGAATTATCTGACGTGCAATTAGCAAATGGGAAGTTATATCCAGTAAAAGCAATTGTTTCCATGGTGAATTCTAATGATATTATCGAGATACAAATCGCATTTCGTGGCGAGCCTATTGTAATCGGAGCTAGCTCGGATTGCAAAGCGGGAAGTGCAAAATTTTATGACAAACGCTTTTACATAGGTAAACAGGAGTATGAAAGAGTTGATGATTTTTCCCAAGCACTTCAGTCATATTCTGAAACGAAGGGAGTATTTGTTCTTTCGATAGATGGTATTGCACCTGTATAAAACAAAATGGCACTTTCGCCACCACCGACGCCAACGGCTTCCTCAGCGCCAATATGTTCGCGTATTGCGAGAATAACCCGGTCATGCGGACGGATGAATCCGGTGAGTTCTTTAACACTGTTATTGGCGCAGTTGTTGGAGCAACATTCGGTGCCGTTTCCGCCGCCATTGCGGGCACCAGTATTTGGGGCGGCGCTTTGAGCGGTGCGGTAAGCGGTGCTATTGCAGGCTTCGGTGTGGACGTTGCCATGGCTACGGTTGCAACAGGGCCTGTTGGAATTGCAGTAGCAGCAGTTGCAACTTTTGGAGGTGGATTTATAGGCTCTATTGTTGGCGACGTAATTGAGGCAAAGTCTAATGGTCAAAATCTTTGTACAGGTGAGGTAATCGGACGTGCCATAATATCCGGTACGGCAAACATGGTTACAGGAGGCTTAAATACTGCAGTTGGAAAAGCAACAGGTGAGGTGTTCAACAAATCAATGAGTCTGAAACGCGTAGCAAAGACCATTTGGAAATCGACCTCTGACCTTGTGAAGAGAGGCAGAGGGATAACAAGAGCGTTTGGCGTTGACAGCACAGTAAAAATGACATTGCTTCAGCGAATGTCTGCCCGTATCTTCTCCGGGAGGTGGGGGCGGAAATGAAAAAACGAAAAGTTTCCGCTTTCTACACCGGGCTTTTTGGATTTACGAGTATTTTTTTCTTGGTTGGAATTGCTTTTGTCATGTGGTTTCTCGTAGTGTATATGCAGGAGGATATTGCTAGTCTGCGTGGCTTAAGTCTTATAGGTGTTATACTTTTTTTTGCTTCAAGTTTAATTGGTTTATTTTTGTCCCTTTATATGGTCTTGAAGGGCGCGTTTTCAGCTGCATACACGGTAGATGCAGAAGGCATGACAACCTATTGGCGAAAAAACACATACCGGCTTTTGTGGACCGACTGCATCGAGTTTGAAATTGTGCAGGTCCCGATAAATTGGGGCACTTCAATAGCGGTCGTATATTGCTCCACGCGCGTCCTTTCCCAGAAAGAAAAAGAGAATTTCTTCTGGTATCATAAGAACGATTTTACGCATGTGCAGTATTTCCAGTACAGTGATGAGGCCATTTTTCAGGAGTTTTTGCATTGCGTTCCAGAGCGGGCACGCAATTATCTGGAAGCGGAAGCGCTCGTGCTGGGTCTGCCGGGGGAGTGAGTTTTTTCAGCTTTCCCTTCCGATGAAAGGAAAAGCAAGCGGGCGGTGCTGATGCACCGCCCGCGTTTTGTTTCTCTTGGTGGGGTTGCGTTCGCGCCAAGAAAAATGAACAAATGCCATCATATATGGTGATAATGTACAATAAGTTGCGCAAATTGAAAAGAGCATAAAAGAAGACATAGCTTGCAGGCTCTGGTAGAATGAAGTTACCACACAAACATTCGAAAGGAGACAGCAAACTATGTCCGAGAAAATTGTACAGCTAAACGAAGAAGTAATCAAGGGTCAGATTCGGGAATTGGTCCGCGGCAGCGTGGAAGAGACGCTGAACGAGCTGCTGGAGAAGGAGGCGGAGTCGCTGACACAGGCGGCGCGCTATGAGCGCAGCGAGGCCCGTCAGGGCTATCGCAGCGGGCACTACGACCGCAACCTCACCACGACCTCCGGCGACGTCACGCTCCACATGCCCCGCCTTAAGGGCGTGTCCTTCGAGACCGCCATCATCGAGAGGTACCGTCGTCGGGAAAGCAGCGTGGAGGAGGCCCTCATCGAGATGTACCTGGCGGGCGTTTCCGTGCGCCGTGTGGAGGACATCACGGAAGCACTGTGGGGCAGCAAGGTCTCTCCTGCCACCATCAGCGAGCTGAACAAGAAAGCCTACGTCCACATCGAGGACTGGCGCAACCGCCCGTTACAGGGCAGGCGCTATCCGTATGTCTACGTGGACGGCATCTACCTGCGCCGCAACTGGGGCGGAGAGTACGAAAATGTTTCTGTTTTGGTGGCGATTTCCGTGAATGAGGACGGTTTTCGTGAGGTTTTAGGCGCTGCCGAGGGCATGAAAGAGGACAAGGCCAGCTGGGTCAGCTTCTTCCAATGGCTTCGTGGACGCGGCTTGGACGGCGTAAAGCTCATCGTCGGTGACAAGTGCATGGGGATGCTGGAGGCCGTGGGCGAGGTGTTCCCGGACGCCAAATACCAGCGCTGCACGGTGCATTTCTACCGCAACGTTTTCTCCGTTGTGCCCAAATCCAAGGTCAAAATTGTGGCAAAAATGCTCAAGGCGATCCACGCGCAGGAGAGCAAAAAGGCGTCCCGCGAGAAGGCGAAAGCCGTGGTCGCCGAGCTGCGCGCCATGAAGCTGAAGGAGGCCGCCAAGAAGGTCGAGGACGGCACTGAAGAAACGCTGACCTATTGTGATTTTCCGAGTGAACACTGGACGCGCATCCGTACCAACAATGTGATCGAACGGCTGAACCGTGAGATCCGCCGCAGGACTCGCGTGGTGGGGACGTTCCCTGACGGAAATTCCGCCCTGATGCTGGTCTGCGCGAGGCTACGCCACGTGGCAGGAACCCAGTGGGGCAACAAGAAATACATGAACATGAAGCACTTGGAGGCAGTTCTGGACGATGCCTCTATTGCCGGCTGACTTCACTCAGCCGGAGCCTGCAAATAAATTTGCGCATAAATCTTGACGGCACCGCGCAATTCTCCGGTGCGTTTCTCCGGCGCGATGCCCGCTGCGCGCTTTGCGGCGCAAAAATTTTCGCACCGCGGCGCATATCCGCGCGCGGTTTCGCCGAAAATAACCGGGAAGCAAATCCCGAACTTGCGCCTTTGGAGGAATGGATATGTACAAAAAGGACTTTATCGACACCAACGACTTCACCCGGCAGGAGCTGCTGGACATCATCGAGTTGTCGCTGGCCATCAAGCGCGCCATCGCGCAGGGGTATTATCCCCCGCTGATGAAAAACCAGAACCTCGGCATGATCTTCCAGCAGTCGAGTACCCGCACACGCGTGTCGTTCGAGACGGCCATGAGCCAGCTCGGCGGCCATGCGCAGTACCTCGGTCCGGGCATGATCCAGCTCGGCGGCCACGAGACCATCGGCGACACGGGCAGAGTGCTCTCGCGGCTGGTCGATGTGGTCATGGCGCGCGTCATCGAGCACCGCACGGTCGTGGAGCTTGCCGAGGCGTGCACGATCCCGGTCATCAACGGCATGAGCGACTATAACCACCCCACGCAGGAGATCGGCGACCTGTGCACGATCTGCGAGCACCTGCCGGCGGGAAAGCGGCTCGAGGACTGCAAGGTCGTCTTTGTCGGCGACGGCACGCAGGTGTGCGCATCGCTCGGCTTCATCACCACAAAGCTCGGCATGCACTTCGTGCACTACGGCCCGGAGGGGCATCAGCTGGGCGCCGGGCACAAGCAGATCCTGGAGGCCAACTGCAAGCTCTCCGGCGGCACATGGGCGGTCACGGACGAGCGCGACGCCGTGCGCGGCGCGGACTTCATCTACACCGACGTCTGGTACGGGCTGTATGAAAACGAGATGCCCAAGGACGAGCGCGTGCGCGTCTTTGCGGATTTTCAGGTCAACCGCGAGCTCATGCAGCTCGGCGCACTCGGCTGCAAATTCCTGCACTGTCTGCCCGCCACGCGCGGCGAGGACGTGACCGACGAGGTCGCCGATTCCGCGGCCTCGCTCTGCTGGGAGCAGGCCGGAAACCGCCTGACGGCGATGCGCGGGCTGCTCGTATACTTCACGCGCTGCCGCCGCAGCCCGTCGGAGCTGGCGCTGGCCGCGGCGCGCGAGGAGCTCGACACGTTTCTGGCCGCGCGGCTCGGCGGCTGCTGACCGGCGGATAAAGGAGCGGACGAATGGACGAACGCAAAAAGTTCCGCCTCGCGGACGTCATCCTCTCGGTCATCTGCGTCGTGTTCGTGGCCGAGGCCGCCGCGCCCGTCGCCTCCATCGGCAACAGCCAGTATTTCTGGTGGCTGTTCATGATGGCCGCCTTCCTGCTGCCCTACGGCATGATCTCGTCCGAGCTCGGCACGGCGTATCCCGGCGACGGCGGACTCTACGACTGGATCCACAAGGCGTTTCCGGAGACGAAGTGGGGCGCGCGCGCCTCGTGGTATTACTGGATCAACTTCCCGCTGTGGATGGCCTCGCTCGCGGTCGTGTGTCCGGAGCTTCTGAGCGTGCTCACGGGGCTGCGCTTCGGCTGGGGCGCACGGCTGCTCATCGAGCTCGCCTTCATCTGGATCGTCACGTGGATCGCCTGCTACCCCGTGTGCGACAGCATCCTCATCCTCAACATCAGCGCCGCCATCAAGATGCTCCTCGCGCTGACGGTGGGCGTGCTCGGCATCGTCTACGTTGCGCGCAGCGGCTTTGTCAACGACATGGCGCCGCGCACGTTTCTGCCGGGCTTTGACCTGCACAGCCTGTCGTATATCTCGGTCATCATCTTCAACTTCCTCGGCTTCGAGGTCGTGTGCACCTATGCCGGAAACATGCGCGATCCCAAGCGGCAGATCCCGCAGGCCATCGTGAGCGGCGGCATCGTTATCGCGCTCATCTACCTGTTTTCGGCCTTCGGCATCGGCGCGGCCATCCCCACGCAGGAGATCAGCGAGGATTCGGGGCTCATCGACGCGGTCTCGCTCATGACCGGGCGCACGAGCGGCTGGTTCGTCGGCGCAGTGGCGCTGCTGTTTCTCATCACGCTCTTCGGCAACATGATCTCGTGGTCGATGGGCGTCAACGCCACCGCCGCCTACGCCGCCGAGCGCGGCGATATGCCCGCGGTCTTTTCCCGCCGCTGGGCGAAAAACGATATGCCCGTCGGCGCGGCGCTCACGAGCGGCGTCGTTGCGAGCGCGGTGTGCATCCTCGGCGTGGTCATTGAGCTGCTCTCTCCCGCGTCGTCGCTGTTCTGGAGCTTTTTCGCGCTCAACCTCGTCATGCTGCTGCTGAGCTACGTGCCGGTGTTTCCGGCGTTTCTGCGCCTGCGGGCGTGCGACCCGGATGCCGAGCGGCCGTTTCGCGTGCCGGGCGGGCGCGGACTGCTGCGCGTGCTGGCCTATGTGCCCATGGCGCTGATCCTCATCTCGATCTTTTTCACGGCCGTGCCGCTGTCGGTCGACAGCGAAACGCTCTCACACTACCTGCCGATCACGGTCGGCTCGCTCGTCAGCATCGCCATCGGCGAGGTGCTCATCGCGGCGCGTGCGCGCCGCCGTCCTTAGGAGGGGATACTATGGCAAAACGAATCATCGGCTCGACGCCAAAGCGCGACGGCTACCGGATGCCCGCGGAGTTTGAGCCGCAGTCCGGCGTCTGGATGCTCTGGCCGGAGCGCAACGACAACTGGCGCGACGGCGCCAAGCCCGCGCAGCGGGCGTTTCTGGACGTGGCGGAGGCCATTTTGCAGTTTGAACCCGTGACGGTCTGCGTCAGCGCGGCGCAGTACCAAAACGCGCGCGAGCGTCTGCCGCGCGCCGTGCGCGTCGTCGAGATGGCGAGCAACGACGCGTGGATCCGCGACTGCGGCCCGACGTTTCTCGTCAATGACCGCGGCGGCCTGCGCGCTGTGGACTGGACGTTCAACGCCTGGGGCGGTCTGGTCGACGGGCTCTATTTCCCGTGGGATCTCGACGATCAGGTCGCGCAGAAGGTCTGCGAGCTTGAGCGTGTCGATTCCTACCGCACCGAGGGCTTCGTGCTCGAGGGCGGGTCGATCCATGTCGACGGCGAGGGCACGGTGCTCACGACCGAGATGTGCCTGCTGTCCGAGGGGCGCAACCCCTCCATGGACCGCGGCGCGATCGAGCATATGCTCTGCGACTATCTCGGCTGCGAAAAAGTCCTCTGGCTGCGCGACGGCATCGACCCCGACGAGACCAACGGCCACATCGACGACGTGGCCTGCTTCATCCGGCCGGGCGAGGTCGCGTGCATCTGGACGGACGACCCGCAAAACCCGTTTTACCAGCCGGCGCGCGACGCGTATGACACGCTCTCGCAGGCGACGGACGCCAGGGGGCGCAGGCTGAAGGTGCACAAGCTCTGCCTGACGCAGCGGCCGTGCCTGCTTGAGGGCGCGGCGACGATCGACGCCGTGGAGGGCACCATCCCGCGCACGGACGGCGAGGTCGCCATCGCGTCGTATATGAACTTCCTCATCGTCAACGGCGGTATCATCCTGCCGCAGTACGGCGATGAAAACGATGCGCTCGCCGTGCAGCAGGTGCAGGCGATGTTCCCCGAGCGGCGCGTGGTCGGCGTGCAGACGCGCGAGGTCGCCTTCGGCGGCGGGAACATCCACTGCATCACGCAGCAGCAGCCCGCGCCGCAGCGCAGGTGACGCCATGGCAAGGATCGTCATCGCACTCGGCGGCAACGCGCTCGGCAATACGCCCGCCGAGCAGCGCGCGCGTGTGGCCGCCGCCTGCCCGGCGCTCGTCGGGCTCATCCATCAGGGGCACGAGATCATCGTCAGCCACGGCAACGGCCCGCAGGTCGGCATGATCCAGACGGCGTTCGACGCCGCCGCGAAAACGAACCCCGCCGTCGCGCCCATGCCGCTGCCGGAGTGCACGGCCATGAGTCAGGGGTATATCGGCTACCATCTGCAGCAGGGGCTGCGCCGCGCGCTGCGTGCGCAGGCCATGCCGTGGCAGGTGGCGACGGTCGTCACGCAGGTCGTCGTCGACCCGGACGACCCCGCGTTTCGCGCGCCGTCAAAGCCCATCGGCGCGTTTTACGACGCGGCTGCGGCGCAGCGGATGCAGCGCAGCGACCCGACCCTGCATATGCGCGAGGACTCCGGGCGCGGCTGGCGGCGCGTCGTCGCCTCGCCGAAGCCGGTGGACATCGTCGAGCGGCGCTCGATCCTGAACCTGCTCGACAACGAGTATATCGTCATCGCCTGCGGCGGCGGCGGTGTGCCGGTCGCGCGCGACGCGCACGGAGACTATTACGGGGTCGACGCCGTCATCGACAAGGACTTTGCAAGCGCCTGTCTGGCCGAGGCCGTGGGCGCGGACTATCTGTTCATCCTCACGGCGGTCGACCACGTCTGCCTGAATTTCGGCACGCCGGAGCAGCGAGCGCTCGACGTGCTGCGCGCCGACGAAGCGGAGCGCTACCTGCGCGAGGGGCAGTTCGGCGCGGGCTCGATGCAGCCGAAGGTCGCCGCCGCCGTGCAGTTCGTGCGCAGCGGCTGGCGGCGGCGCGCCGTCATCGCCTCGCTCGCGCAGGCGCCGGCCGCCATGCGCGGTGAGAGCGGCACGCGCATCGTGCCGTAAAGGCAAAAAGGATCCGGCGCTTCCCATCACGGGAAGCGCCGGATGCAGCTTGTCCAAAAGCCTCGAGCCTTTCGCCGCCGAAGCGGCGAAAGAAAGTCCGATCATTTTCTCCGGCGACATGTGCGGCGGAGAAAATACATCTCAGGCTGCAAGTGTGGAATTTGTGCGCCGTAGACGCACAAATTATGCGCGCAGCAGACTGCAGCCTCTTTGTCAAAAAGTATTACTTTTTGACAGGCACCGGATTTTTTCAGCCGTGCAGCTCGAGGATCGCCATCTCGGCAAACGCTCCGGCAAGCTTCTGCACCATCTGCGCCTCGGTCTCGGTCTTGCCGTGCTCGACCCAGACGGTCAGCACGCCGATCATGCCGGAGGCGATGATGGCCGCGAAATAGTCAAACTGCGCGCGGTCGTCCGTCAGCGGCCGGAGCGCCTCGATCAGACCGGTGCTGCGGCGCAGACTGTCGGACAGAATGTCCGTCCGGTGGATCTGCACGAGCGCCTCGAGCACCGCGCTGTTGTGAAACCAGTAGTGAAACACCGCCTTGGGCAGATTGCCGCGCTGTTCGGGCGGCAGGGCGTTGTAGCCGGAGAACACGGTCTGAAACCCCCGGTCGCACAGCAGCGCCAGCACGTCCTCCAGACAGTCGAAATTGCGGTAAAACGTCGAGCGGCTCACCGTGGAGGCGCGCTGCACGTCCGTGATCGTGATGCGCGCAAACGGTTTTTCCCGCATGCACGCCAGAAGCCCCGCACAGATGAGCTCCGTCGACGTCTGCGCGCGTTTGTCGTTCTTGATGTGGTACATTTTGCCCTCCAGCGTTCTATATTTTACGGTACTATTGTATCATAAAATGATTTGATGTACAATAGGGACAATCAAAATTCAAGGGAGTGTTTCACATGCGAGAAAATGTGATCTTCTGCTATTCCGGCACCGGCAACTGTCTCGACATGGCCAAAACCATCGCCCGCGAGCTGGGCGACACGGACATCATCCTCATGCGCAAAGAGCCCGTGGTCACGGACGTGCGCGAGGCCAAGCGCGTCGGCTTCATCTTCCCGTGCTACGGCGGCGGGCTGCCCGGCGGCGTGGAGGAATCGCTGCGCAGGATCCGGGTCGGGCTCACGGCGTACACCTTCGCCGTCTGCCAGTACGCGGGCTACATGGGCTCGGGGCTGCACACGCTCAACAGCATTCATCACCTGGACTACTGGACGGCGGTGTCGCACCAGTGCTCGTGCATCTGGCTGCTGCCGCACAGCGTGATGCTGCCGCCGGTGACGCCCGCCATGGCGCAGCGCCGCGCGGAGAAAAAGGCCGTGCGCATCGCGCAGGAGGTGCGTGCGCGCACGCGCTCGCCCAAAGCTCCGCCGAAAAAGCCCGTCAACCGGCTCGAGAGCCGCGTCTGGCCGAAGATCGTGCTCAGCAAGGCGCAGAAGTTCGCCGTCAGCGATGCCTGCGTCGCCTGCGGCCAGTGTGCCCGGCTCTGCCCGCGCGGCAACATCCGCATCGAGGGCGGCCGTGCCGTCATCGGCGGGAACTGCATCCAGTGCCTGAGCTGCCTGCAGTACTGTCCGCAGCAGGCCATCTCGATCGGCAGAATTACCGACCGCCGCGCGCATTACCACAACCCCAACGTGACCGCCGCGGAGCTGACCGAGCCGGTCATCCACGTCGACTGAGCGGCTTTCTCTCTGCATAGCGGCCCGCCCGCCGGAGTTCCGGCGGGCGGGCTTTTGCGTATCTTTTCAGACGTAACGGATGTAGTCCGCCTTGCGCGGGGCGGGCTCGGGCGCGGGCCCGGCTGCGTAGCCGAGCGCGATCGCGCCGGCGCCGCGCAGCGTCTCCGGCAGGCCCCAGGCGCGCAGCAGCGCCTTGCCGTCCGGACTGTCGAAGATCTCGCGCTCGCGGTTGACCCACACGGAGCCGAGCCCCTCGGCGTGCGCGGCGAGCATGAGGTTTTCGAGCACGCAGCTGCCGTCGGCCATGTAGTTCGCCTTCCCGCCGTCGCCGAGCACGACCACGATCACCGGCGCGCCGTAGTAGGGGTCGACGTCCTTGCCGATCACGGCGGCGTTGAGCTCCGTGAGCCGTGCGCGCGCCCCGGCCGAGACCGCGGCGACGATCGTCGCCGACTGCTCGCCCATGGCGGACGGGGCATAGGTGCCTGCCTCGAGCACGCGCGCGAGCACGTCCGCCGGCACGGCGTCCGGCCTGTAGGCGCGGATGCTGCGCCGGGTGCGGATCAGGGTCAGAAAACTGTTTTCCATAGGATGGCCTCCTTTTATTTAAAAAATGTTTTAAATAAGCATACCACATTTTTCGTTAATGTGCTATAATATTCAATTAACTATAACCATTGTTTTTTGCTTTTGACTACCTGCCGGCGCGCGAAAGGAGTTTCTCAGGCCATGCAGAAGATCGCAGCTTTCATCGTCAAAAAACGCAAGCTCCTGCTTGTCGTCATGTTCATCCTTGCCGGTGTGTGCGCGGCGCTGATGCCGTTTGTCGGCGTCAACACCGACATGACCAAGTATCTGCCGGACGACTCGCAGATGAAGATCGGCATGGATCACATGAACGAGGCGTTTCCGGATGCGGAGCAGACGTATACCATCCGCGTCATGTTCCGCGGGCTGGATGCGCGCGAAAAGCTTGCCATCCGCGAGCAGCTTGCCGGGATCCCGAACGTGGACACGGTCGCCTACGAGCCGGACAGCAGCGACTATAACCGCGACGACGCCACGCTCTACAAGCTCTCGACGCTCTATGACTACAACTCCGACGAGGAGGCGCAGATCGAGCGCGACGTGGCCGAGCGCTTTGCCGGCTATGATGTGGCCGTGCGCAGCGACGATACCTCGACGCCGAGCATCCCGCCGATCGTGTTCATCCTCTCGATCGTGCTTGTGACGACGATCCTGCTCATCGCCTGCCCGTCGTACTTTGAGCCGGTGCTGTTTCTCGTCACGATCGGCGTGGCGGTGCTGCTCAATCAGGGCTCGAACATCCTCCTCGGCGAGACGTCGGACGTCACGGCGAGCATCTCGGCCATTTTGCAGCTCGCGCTCTCGATGGACTACTCCATCATCCTCATGAACCGCTACCGGCAGGAGCTGGCCAAGGGCGACGACCGCGAGAGCGCCATGACGCGCGCGCTCACGGCGGCCTTCGGCTCGATCACCGGCAGCTCGGTCACGACGATCGTCGGTCTGCTGATGCTGGTGTTCATGCGCTTCAAGATCGGCTTCGACCTCGGCATCGTGCTGGCCAAGGGCGTGCTGTTCAGCCTGCTGTGCGTGTTCACGGTGCTGCCGGGGCTGATCCTGTGGGCGGATAAGGTCGTCCGCAGGACGATGAAAAAGCCGCGCGCGCCCAGGCGCGAGCGCAAAAGCGTGCTCGCCTGGCTCGGCCGCTTCAGCTGCCGCTGGCGCGGCGTGATCGCGGCGGTGTTCGTGCTGGTGTTTGCCGGGTCGTATGTTCTGCAGCTGTCGACACAGATCTCCTACACGCTCACGGACCCCGATCCGGTTGCCGAGGTGTTCCCGGCGGACAATCAGCTCGTGGTGCTGTATAACAATCAGGACGAGGAGGCCGTCGCCGCGCTGGCCGACCGGCTCGAGGACGACCCGAACGTCAAGAGCGCCATGTCCTATTCCACGACGCTCGGCCGCCAGTGCACCGCCGAGCAGATGGCCAACGCCATCGGCGCGCTCGAGACCGGCGTTCCGGTCAGTGCCGATATGCTCGGCATGATCTACTACGACGTGCACGGCGACGGGCAGAGCGTGACCATGACGGCGGCGCAGTTTCTGCGCTTTCTGTCCGAGGACGTGGCCAACAACGCCAGCTTCGCGCCGTACATCGACGAGAGCCTGACGGCAAACCTCCAGACGCTTTTGAAATTCTCCGATCCCGCGGCGCTCACGCAGCAGCGCCCGGCAGAGTCGCTGGCCGAGTTTCTCGGCATGAGCGCGTCGGACGCAAAGCAGCTGCTGCTCTATTACTACACGCTGCACGGCGGCGCGGACGGCAGCGGCACGATGACGATGCCGGCGTTCTCGGACTTCCTCAATAACGAGGTGCTCACCGACCCGACCATGGCCGGCATGGTCGACGACACGGCGCGCGCACAGGCGTCTCAGCTGCAGACGTTCACGGATGTCACCGCCATGACCACGCCGCGCGACGCCGCCGGCATCGCCGGGCTGCTCGACATGGACGAGTCGACGGTCAACGCGCTCTTCGTCGCCTACCACGCGTCCAAGGGCGACCTGCTCTCGGGCGGCCAGTGGGAGGTGTCGATGCAGAACATGGCAAACTTCCTCGCCGGCTACAGCGGCCTGCTCGATGAGGAGCGGGAGCAGCAGATCACGCAGCTGAGCTGGATCATCAACGGCTCCGTCTACGGCACGCAGTACACGGCGCCGCAGCTTGCGGGCATCCTCGGCATGGATGCCGGGCAGATGCAGCAGCTGTATATGCTCTACAACAGCCGCTACGGCGACACGAGCGGCTGGACGCTGTCGGTGCAGGAGTTTGTGAACTTCCTGTGCCAGGAGGTGCTGCCGGACGCGCGCTTTGCCTCCCGGCTCAGCGGCGTGGACACCGCGCAGCTGCAGTCGGCGCGCACGATCATCAACGCCGTCGCCTCCGGCCGGTCGTACACGGCGGCGGGGCTGGCAGACCTCTTCAGCGGGCTCTCGAGCCGGATGGATCGCGGCACGATGGAACTGCTGTTTCTCTACTATGCGAGTGTTAACCGCAGCGAGGCCGACTGGACGATGTCCATGCAGGAGCTGTTTGACTACCTGCAGGATCAGTTTCTCACCGATGCGCGCTTTGCCTCCTTCCTGACCGACGACATGCGCGCGCAGATCACCGGCGCGCAGACGCTGCTCACCGATGCGGTCGCGCAGCTGCGCGGCAGCAATTACTCCCGTCTCGTGCTCACGACGACGCTGCCGGCCGAGTCGGCCGAGACGAGCGCATTCATTGCCGAGCTCATGCAGGATCTCGACGCCGTCACGACCGGAGACCACTATCTCATCGGCAACAGCGTCATGGGCTATGAGATGGAAAACAGCTTCCACAGCGAGCTGGAGCTCATCACGGTGCTGACGGCGGTGTCGATCTTCCTCGTCGTCGTGTTCACGTTCCGCTCGGTCGTCATTCCGGCGGTGCTGGTGCTGCTGGTGCAGTGCGGCGTGTACATTACGGTCATGGTCGTCGGCCTGCAGGGGGCGAGGATCTATTACCTTGCGCTGCTGATCGTCGAGTGCATCCTCATGGGCGCGACGATCGACTACGGCATCCTCTACACGAGCTATTACCGCGAGATGCGCGTGCACATGTCCGTGCGCGACGCGCTCATCGCGGCCTACCGCGGCAGCATCCACACAGTGCTGACCTCCGGCTCGATCATCGTGCTGGTCACGGCGGTCGACGGGCGCTTTTTCGGCAACCTCGCCGTCGAGCAGATCTGCCACACGCTCTCGATCGGCGCGTTCGCGGCCATTTTGCTCATCCTGCTGTTTCTGCCGGGCGTGCTCGCCCTGTTCGATCGCTGGGTGCTGCCGCGGGCTCTGCGCCGGCAGCTGTATCCGCCGAAGGCGCGCGGCGGCGCAGGGTCTGCAGAGCGGGAGCACAAAATTTAACGCCAACAAAAAACAGCGGAGCACGACCGTGCTTCGCTGTTTTCAGCTTGTCAAAAAAGCCTCGCAGAGTTTGCCGCCCGCAGGCGGCAAAGAGTGTGAAATCATTTTCTTCGGCGACATGTGCGGCGGAGAAAATACTGCTCAGGCTGCAAGTGTGGAATTTGTGCGCCGGCGGCGCACAAATTATGCGCGCAGCAGACTGCAAACCCCTGTGTCAAAAAGTAATACTTTTTGACAGTTTTAAAAGTGCAGGACCTCGATGAGCAGCAGCCACGCCAGCCCGTAGTACGCGGTCACGGCGACGAGGTCGTTGACCGTCGTGATCAGCGGGCCGGAGGCCACGGCGGGGTCGACGCCGAGGCACTTGAAGAGAATGGGCACGGTCGTGCCGATGATGCTCGAGAGCAGCATGGACACCAGCAGCGCCGTGCCGGTGCAAAACGACACCGAGAAGGCAAAGGCCGCCGCCGCGCCTTTCGCCGCCATCAGATACAGGCCGATCGCGCCGAAGGACAGCAGCCCCAGCAGCAGGCCGTTCATCAGGCCGACGCGCGCCTCCTTGCCCACCAGCGCGAGCTTCTGCCGGGGGCTGACGTCCTCATCCATCAGCACGCGGATGGTCACGGCCAGAGACTGCGTGCCGACGTTGCCGGCCATGTCCAGCACGAGCGACTGGAAGCAGATGATGACGGTCAGGTGCGTGACGACGCGCTCGAACAGCCCCACCACGCTCGAGACCACGAGCCCGAGCCCCAGCAGGATCACCAGCCACGGCAGACGCTTGGCCACGCTGCGGCGCAGCGGCTCCTCGAGATCCTCGCCGGCGGTCAGACCGCCGAGCTTTGCATAGTCGTCGCCGAGCTCATCGGCCACAAGCTCTGCCACGACCTGCGCCGTCAGCGCGCCGCACAGGCGGTTGTCGGCGTTGAGCACGGGGATGGAGTCCTCGGAATAGGCGCGGATGCGCTCGACGCAGTCCTCGACCAGCTCGTCCGCGTAGACATAGGGGTAGGACGTCATGAGAATGTCGTCGAGTGCGGTGTTTTCGCGCGCGATGATCAGCTCCTTGAGGTCGATCGCGCCCACGAGCACGCCGCTCCCGTCGACGGCGTAGAGCGTGGAGATGTTGTCGGTGTCGGCAGCCTGACGGATCAGCTCCTTCATCGCCTGACGCACGGTCATATCGGCGCGGATGCTGACAAAGTCGGTGGTCATGCGGCTGCCGATCTCGTCCTCGTCAAACGAGCTCAGAAACGACAGGTCGCGCTTGACATCGTCATCCATGAGGTCGATGAGCGCGCTGCGCTGCGTGCGCTCGAGCCCCTTGAGGTAGTCCGCCGCGGCCGACGGGTCGAGCAGCGGCAGGATCTCGAGCTTCTTGCGGATGCCCAGCTCCTCGAGATAGGCGGGCATGTCGTCCTCGGTGTATTCGAGCACGCCGGCCAGCACCGGCGCGTCGAGCAGGGCGTAGAGGCGGCAGCGCTCGTCCCGGTGCAGCAGCTCGAGCGCCTCGGCAATGTCGCGCTCGTGGTAATCCTCGAGCTTTTTTCTCAGCTGCCCGGGCGCAAGGTTGCCGCGCAGCAGCGCCGCGATCTCGCCCTTGTAGTCCGGGTGGCGGTCGCCGGGGGTGATCTCCGGCGGGATGTTGTTCATTTCGGACATATCGCCTTCCTCCTTTGTGCAAAAGCTTCCGGGGTCAGAGGAAAACGGGCATGAAAAAACCGCCGTCTCATTCCCTCTCTACCCCTTGGGTATGCAGCTCGGGAAAGGACAGCGGGTCCGGTCGCGCAGCGAGGCTCTGTCAGAACACGAACAGCGCCTGACGATCCCCTGTGTACCGGAGCTCTCTGCCCCTACTGTGACCCTGACTGCAGCTGTCCATGTTCTCACCTCACTTGCGGTGTATTCGGCTTGAAACCGAGCTCATTATAGCATCGTGCCCCGGAAAGTCAAGCCGCTTTTTGCGGGGACTGGACATTTTCTCCGCGCCGTGCTATCATGGCGCATCCGGATGGAAAGGAACGAGTGTTTTGATGATCAACGTGCTCTTTATCTGCCACGGCAACATCTGCCGCAGCCCGATGGCGGAGTATATTTTCCGCGACATGGTGCAGCGGCAGGGGCTGGCGCAGCGGTTTCACATCGCCTCGGCGGCGACCAGCCGCGAGGAGATCGGCAACGACCTCTACCCGCCCGCGCGCGCCGAGCTGCGTGCGCACGGCGTCCCCGCCGGCCACCGCGCCGCCGTGCAGGTCACGCCGCGCGACTACGACGCCTATGACTGGCTGCTGACGATGGACGAGAACAACGCGCGCAACCTCCGCCGTATCCTCCCGCACGACCCGGACGGTAAGATCCGCCCGCTGCTGTCGTTCGCTGGGGAGGAGCGCGGCATCGCCGACCCGTGGTACACCGACGATTTCGGCGCGGCATATGCCGACATCGTGCGCGGCTGCGCGGCGTTTCTGGAGCATCTGCGCCGCAGCGGAGCGGTTTCGGACGCAGCCGGAGGCGATAAAAAATGCGCGCCGCGTGCGTGAAAAAATTTGTGGAGAAATCCCTTTGAAATTTGCCTTCACTCCTGCTATAATCAGCATACAGCGTGTGGCGTTTGCGCGTAAATCCAGTTGCGGAGCGGCCACACGCTTTTTGCGCGCAGCGCGGAAAACTTCATAGGCAATCGTGTAGCAGAAATGCGTAAGTCCGGATGAACGGGACTTGCGCATTTTTTATTTTTTCGGAAAGAAGGAGATATTTTTGGATACCGGAAATCAGTTTTTGGCCACCGAGCACATCGGAAAGCTCATGCGGCAGTACGCCGTTCCCTGTATTATCTCGCTGTTGGTAGGTGCGCTCTATAACATCGTCGACCAGATCTTCATCGCCAACGCCGACTATCTCGGCTCCTACGGCAACGCCGCCAATACGGTGGTGTTCCCGCTGACCGTTGTGGCGCTCGGCATCGCTGTGTTTATCGGTGACGGCTGCTGCGCGTTTGTCAGCATTGCGCTGGGGCGCAATGCCCGGGAGGACGCCCACAAGTCCGTTGGCAATGCCGTTGTACTTTGCGTGGTCAGCAGCCTTGTGCTGACGGCAGTCTACCTCATTTTCAGCGACCCCATCCTTGCTCTGTTCGGCGGAACGGTCAACGAGGAAACCCATGTGTTCGCAAAGGAATACTTCTTCTATATCACGCTGGGCATCCCGTTTTATATGTTCGGGCAGGCCATGAACCCGGTGATCCGCAGCGATGGCAGTCCCAAATTTGCCATGGTCGCCACCGTTTCCGGTGCCATTGCCAATGTAATCCTCGATCCCATCTTTATTTACGGCTTCCGCTGGGGCATGATGGGCGCGGCAGTGGCCACGGTCATCGGTCAGGTGCTGACAGCGGCGCTCTCCATCTGGTATCTGCGGCACATGAAAGTCATTACACTGGAAAAGGGCAGCTTCCGGCTGGACGGAAAGCTGATCCCGAAGTTCCTTGTGCTGGGACTTACCAGCTTCCTCGCCCAGATCTCGCTGGTCATTTCCATGGCAGCCGTGCAGAATATGTGTATGAAATACGGCGCAATGGACCCCATTTTCGGACAGCCGGAATATGCACAGATTCCCCTTGCCGTTCTTGGTATCGTGATGAAGTTCTTCCAGATCGCCATTTCCATCGCCATCGGCATGGCGGCTGGCTGTATTCCGATTGCCGGATACAATATCGGCGCAAAGAAAAAGGATCGCGCCAAAGCGCTATTCTCGAAGCTGTTGCTGGCGGAGTTCATCGTTGGCGCTGTCGCGCTGGTGATCGTGGAGGTCTTTCCGCTCCAGATCGCCATGCTGTTCGGTGCGGCCAATGAGAGTGCCTACTATGCGGACTTCACCGTGAAGTGCTTCCGCATCTACCTCTGCCTGATGCCGCTGGCAACGCTGAATAAAGGAACCTTTATCTATTTGCAGGCGCTTGGAAAGGCCTTCGTGTCTACCGCTGTTTCCATGACCCGTGAAATTATTTTCGGCGTGTCGCTGCCCATTATTCTGCCGATTTTCTTCGGACTGGACGGTCTTTTGTGGTCGTTCCCGGCGGCAGACCTGCTGACTTTCATCATTGCGATTTTCTTCATCCGACAGACATATCGTGAGCTTTCGGACACCACCACGGACATTGTGAAAGGAGAAAACTAAATGAAAAACAGAGTCATCACCATCAGCCGCGAATTTGGCAGCGGCGGGCGCACCATCGGCAAAAAGGTTGCGCAAAAGCTGGGCATCCCCTGCTATGACGCCGAGATCATTCAGGCGATGGTGCAGGAGACCGGCTTCGCGCCGGACTATGTGCAGGAAGCGGGGGAGTACGCCCCCGGCGGCTTCCTCTCGACCGCGTTCTCAAACCGGATGTTCGGCCCGACCAATGAGGACATCCTCTGGGAGCACCAGTACAAGGTCGTCACGGAGCTGGCCGAAAAAGGCCCCTGCGTCATCGTCGGGCGCTGCGCCGACTACATCCTGCAGGACAAGGCGGACTGCCTGAAGGTCTTTATCCATGCGGACATGGCGTTCCGTGCCAGGCGCATCGTGGAGTTCTACGGCGAGCGGGAGCAGTCCCCGGCAGAGCGGCTGCGGGACAAGGACAAGCGCCGCGCGGCGTACCACCGCTTCTACACGAACATGAAGTGGGGCTATGCGCAGAATTACCACCTGACGCTCGACAGCGGCGTCATCGGCATCGACAGGTGCGCGGACATTATCGCGCAGCTGTATTGAGCGCGCCGGAAACCCGGAGGCGCTTTCCGATAAACGCAAAAAAGACCGCCTGATGGCGGTCTTTTTTCTGTCTTGGCGTCTCACACCGTCCAGCGGCGGCGGTCAAAGAGCGCGAGCGTCATGGCGATGGCGGCGGCGAAAAACACCAGCGCCGGCCACGGCAGCCCCAGCACCCGCGGCAGCGGGGCGAGGCACGTGATGGCCGCGCAGAACAGCAGCGAGCAGTCCAGCAGCGCGAAGATGAGCCGATTGAGCAGCTTTGACTGCGCGGCGCGCGCCGCGTCCGACCACGACTTTTTCACGTTCACGGTCAGCTGTCCGGCGTTGGCCTTGCCGAAAAACTCCGACAGCTGCGCCGGCAGCACCGTGAGCTTTTCGCCCGAGCGGACGAGCTGCTGTGCAAGCGTCCTGATGCGCTTTTCGATGTGCTCGCGGCTCAGGGCGGTGTTCCTGACGTACTCCGCCACGATCTCGATGACGTTTGCGTCCGGCGACACGCTCGTGAGCATGCCCTGAATGACGAGCAGGCTGCGCCCGAGCATCGTCAGCGAGCCGGGCACGGACACGCCGTATTCGTTGAGGATCTGCACGAACTCGTCCACGAGCACGCCCATGTCCATGCCGGCCATCGGCATGGCCTCGTACTTGTGCAGGAAGATGCCGATGCGCTCCGTGAGCGCCTGCCGGTCGGGCATGCGCGTATATTGGCCGAGCGAGAGCAGCGTGTCCGTGAGCGCGGGTACGTCCTGCTCGTAGATCGTGCGGATGATGCCCAGATACAGCTCTGCCTCGCGCGGGCTGATGCGCCCCATCATGCCGAGGTCGAGCCAATAGATCTTCCCGTCCTGCACGCGGATGTTGCCGGGGTGCGGATCGGCGTGGAAGAAGCGGTAGACCGTGATCTGGCGGATATAGTTGTGCACGAGCTTGACGGCGATCTCGTTGAGGTCGTAGCCGTCGGCACGCAGACCGGCGGCGTCGTCGATCTGGTGACCGCCGATGTATTCCATGACGAGCACGTTCTTCGTGCACCACATCGGGTACGTGGCCGGGCAGTCGGCGTAGGCGACGCCGTCGTTGAGGCGCTTGAACTCGGCGATGTTGGCCGCCTCGATCGTGAAGTCGAGCTCCTCCTGCACGGTGTGCCAGATCTCGTCGAGCACGGCGTGAAAGTCGAGCGCGCTCGCAAGCGGCGTATACTTGAGCAGCGCGGCGGCGCGCTTGAGCAGGCGCACGTCGCGGCTCATGATCTCATACAGGTCGGGGCGCTGCACCTTCACAACGACGTGCCGCCCGTCGGTGAGCGTTGCGGCGTGCACCTGCGCGATCGAGGCCGAGCCGAGCGGCCGGATGCCGATGTCGGAAAAGACCTCCTGCCACGGGCGGGCGTAGGCCTGCGTGAGGATGTCCTCCACCTCGGCCAGCGGCATGGGCGTCACGTCCGTGCGCAGCGACTCGAGCGCGCGGCAGTATTCCTTGGGCAGGATGTCCGAACGCATGGACAGGATCTGTCCGAATTTGACAAACGTCGGCCCGAGGTCCACGAAAATATCGCGCACCTTCTCCGGTGTCAGCCCCTGCACGAGGCGGTGCTTTTGCAGTATGGCGACGATCTCGGCGAAGCGCTTGGCCTCGTCGAGCTGCGCGGCGGAGCCGGCCATCACTCCGCGTCCTTCTTGGCCAGCAGCTTTTGCAGCAGCGCCTCGCGCTCCTCGGCGCTCATGGCGTCCACGTCCACGGCGGGCTTTCCGGCCTCGTCCTTCGTCACGGCCTGCTTGCAGGTGCGCTTGAGCTCCTCGTTGAGCACGCGCCCCTTCTCCACGGTCACTTCGCCGCGCGCGACGCACTCGTCGAGCAGCTTGCCAAGCTTTTCGCAGCCGAGATCGGCCGCGCCCACGGAGGCGACGATCAGCTTGCGCAGATAGCTTTCAACAGAATCCATAATGTATACACTCCTTATCTTATTTTGTGCACTTCGCGGTATTGGTATGCCCGGTCCCGGGCAGAGCTTGCGAGAGTCAGTCGGCCGCGGCGGCCGCGTCGAGCAGTGCCATGACCCGCCGGTAAAACAGGCGCGTGCGCACGACGCCGGTGTTCATCACGCCGCCGATCGCGGCCAGATGGTCCAGCTCCTCGACCGGCAGCACCTGCCACACGCCGCGCCGCGGCGCCTGACCGGGGACAAAGTCCGTGTGCGGCGCGCCGCCGGGACAGCGGGCGGAGACGGTGTTCACGAGCCCGTCGTTCGGCAGCCAGTCGGCCGGCACGGCGCCGCCCGCGCGCCCCATCGCGGTCGAAAACGGCCAGAGCAGCGGCGTCATGGCCGTGTCGGGCTTCTGGTCGTGCGTGAGCAGGCGCGGCAGCGTCCGGCGGCAGGGGATGGAAAAATACCACGCGTCCGGCAGCGTGGTGATGCGCGCATTGAGCGCGCGCGCACCGGCGCAGCGCAGGTCGTCAAAGGCGTTGTCGCCCGCCGGGAGCGGGCTTTGCGCCAGCATGCGCAGCGCGGCCGTCGTGATCGGCTCGTCCTGGTCGCGGCGGATGCCGAACTGGTCGAGCCGGAAGTCATACACGCCCTTGAACGCCGAGATGCCGAGCGCGCGCGCCGCGCCGAGAAACAGCGCCGAGAGCGCGCCTGCGGTATCCGGCTGCACGTCGGGAAACGTCGACCCGTCGTGCGGCGCGGCGATGGCCACCAGCGCGTGCACCCAGCCGGCCTTGCCGCCGGTGAACAGCGGCGAGGGCGTCTCGCCCGCGGCCTCGGCCGCCTGCACCTCCTCGGGGCAGCCGTGCGCGAGCAGCTGCATGAGCAGCCGCGCCGTCGCGCCGCCGAAGCTGTGGCCGACGAGATCGACGGGTCTGTCCGCGCCCCAGCCGGGCACGAGCGGCGCGGGATACGCCGTGCCGAAGCGCGCGTGGCCGAAGCGCTGCGCGTGCGCGATACCATAGTCGGCGGTGCCGCCGGTGAGCGCGGCGTAGAGCTCGCACGCGCGGTCCCACGCGCTCGAGATGATGCCGACCGAGGCCGCGCGGCAGTCATACCCGCAGCGGTTGAGATAACCCAGCACGTCGCCCGCCGCGAGCCCCCAGTAGGGAACGGTGCGGTAGAGCGCGTCCTGCGCGCCCCAGCCCAGCAGCCCGTGCACAAACACGGTCGGGTGCGCGCTGCGGCCGCCGGGCGGCGCATCCGGCAGCAGGCATTCGCCCGCCTCCAGCGCCTGCTGCAGCAGCTCCTGCGGTGTTTTCATGGCGCGCCTCCTTCCGGATGAAAATACTGTTATTAATATAGCACACCGGCCGCAGAGCGTCAATGCCGCGCCGCGGAGAAACAAAACGACGAAAAGGCGGCGGGAACACGGCGCAAACTTGTGCGAAGTGCTAAAAGTGAAGTTTTTTGCCAAATGCGCTTGACTTTATCTGCTAAAAGCGCTAAAGTAGGCACATCTTCACTACAGGAGGCCGCAATCATGCGTCTGGCTCGATTTGCAAGCGCATATTCCTACTATTACTTTAGCGAGAGTAATAGTCGTTTGTGCTGCGATCATACCAGAACCATCTGAGACTTCCCGATCCGGTTTTGACAAGGCTGCACAGACGACTGTGCGGCCTTTTTCATTGCCGGCAATGTATTAAGGAGGAAAAAAGATGAACATCAAAAAACTCACTGCTCTGCTCTGCGCCGTGGTCATGGTGCTGTCGCTGGCCGCCTGCGGCGGCGGCGACAAGGCCGAGAATAAGCACTACACCGTCGGCATCTGCCAGCTCGTGCAGCACGATGCGCTCGATGCGGCCACCAAGGGCTTCCGCGATGCGATCACCGACGCGCTCGGCGCCGAGAACGTCACCTTCGACGAGCAGAACGCCGCCGGCGACAGCGCCACCTGCGCCACCATCTGCAACGGCTTCGTGTCCAGCGGCGTGGATCTGATCCTTGCCAACGCGACCGGCGCGCTGCAGGCTGCGGCCGCCGCCACGAAGGACATCCCGATCCTCGGCACGGCCGTCACGGAGTACGGCGTTGCGCTCGGCATCGACAACTTCTCCGGCACGGTCGGCGGCAACATCTCCGGCACGTCCGACCTCGCGCCGCTCGATCAGCAGGCGGCCATGATCACGGAGCTGTTCCCGGATGCCAAGAACGTCGGCATCATCTACTGCTCCGGCGAGCCGAACTCCGTCTACCAGGCGGATGTCGTCAAGGCCGCGCTTGAAAAGGCCGGCTGCACCGTGAACGTCTACAAGTTTGCCGACACGAACGATGTCGTCTCCGTCACCGCTGCCGCGAGTGACGCCAGCGACGTCCTCTACGTCCCGACCGACAACACCGCCGCCTCCTGCGCCGAGGCCATCAAGGGCGCTGCCACGAAGCCCATCGTCGCCGGCGAGGAGGGCATCTGCAAGGGCTGCGGCGTTGCGACGCTGTCCATCGACTACTACGAGCTCGGCCGCACCACCGGCGAGATGGCCGTGAAGATCCTCAAGGGCGAGGCCGACATCTCCACCATGGCCATCGAGTACTACCCGAACCCGGTCAAGAAGTACAACGCGGAAATGGCTACACTCTACAACGTCACCATTCCGAGCGACTACGAGGCCATCGGCTGATCATTCGAACAAATTCCCTGCTCCCTGCCGCAGCTTCTGCGGCAGGGATACTCCACAATATGAGGTAATGTTATGAATTCACTGGTTCTCGCGTCCCTGAGCCTGCCGAATCTGGTCTCGCGTCTGCCCGGCGGCGTCGCCCAGGGCATCATCTGGGGCATCATGGCGCTGGGCGTGTACATCACGTTCCGCCTGCTCGACGTCGCCGATCTGACGGTCGACGGATCGTTCACCACCGGCGGCGCCGTGACGGTCGTGCTCATCGTCGCAGGCTGGCCGGCATGGGCGGCGCTGCTGGTCGCCGTGGCTGCGGGCCTGCTCGCGGGTCTTGTGACCGGCCTGCTGCACACGAAGCTCGGCATCCCGGCGATCCTTGCCGGCATCCTGACGCAGTTCGCGCTCTATTCGGTCAACCTGCGCATCATGAGCATGAAGGCCAACACGCCGGTCAACCCGGATAAGTACAGCCTGCTGCTGTCGCTGCGCAGTGTGCCCGGCGCGATCTGGAAGGGGCTGCTGCTCGCGGCGGTGCTCATCGCGCTGCTGTACTGGTACTTCGGCACCGAGCAGGGCAGCGCCGTCCGCGCCACCGGCGCCAACCCCGCCATGAGCCGCGCGCAGGGCATCAACATCAACGCCATGAAGGTGCTCGGCCTGTCGCTCTCCAACGGCATGGTCGCGCTCTCCGGCGGCCTGATGGCGCAGTATCAGGGCTTTGCCGACATCAACATGGGCCGCGGCGCGATCGTCATCGGCCTCGCCGCCGTCATCATCGGCGAGGTGCTGTGCGACGCCATCTTCCGCAAGGGCTGCAATTTCTCGGTGCGTCTGGGCTTTGTCGTGTTCGGCGGCATCGTGTATTACCTCGTCATGGTGCTTATCCTCTGGCTCAAGCTCGACCCGAACGATCTCAAGCTCTTCACCGCCGTGATCGTGGCGGCGTTTCTGGCCGTGCCGTATCTCAAGGGGCAGGCCAAGAGCTCGTTCCACCGTCTGAAGAAGGGAGGCAAGTGATATGCTGACATTAGACCATATCTCCAAGACCTTCAACCCCGGCACGATCAACGAAAAGCGGGCGCTCGACGGGCTGTCGCTGCACCTGAAGCCGGGCGATTTCGTGACCGTCATCGGCGGCAACGGCGCCGGAAAATCCACCATGCTCAACGCCGTCGCGGGCGTCTGGCCGGTGGACGACGGGCGCATCATCCTTGACGGCGTGGACGTGACCGCCATGCCGGAGTTCCGCCGCGCGCAGTACATCGGCCGCGTGTTCCAGGATCCCATGATGGGCACGGCCGCGAACATGCAGATCGAGGAGAACCTCGCCCTTGCCGCGCGCCGCGGCAAAAAGCGTACCCTGCGCTGGGGCGTCACGAACGCCGAGCGCGAGGAATATCACGAGCGGCTCAAGACCCTCGGTCTCGGGCTCGAGGAGCGCATGACGGCGAAGGTCGGCCTGCTCTCCGGCGGCCAGCGCCAGGCGCTGACGCTGCTGATGGCCGCCCTGCAAAAGCCGAAGCTGCTGCTGCTCGACGAGCACACCGCGGCGCTCGACCCCGCGACGGCGGCCAAGGTGCTCGAGCTCTCGGACCGCATCGTGCGCGAAAACGAGCTGACCGCCATGATGATCACCCACAACATGAAAGACGCCATCGTGCACGGCAACCGCCTCATCATGATGAACGAGGGACACATCATCCTCGACATCGAGGGCGAGGAAAAGAAGCGCCTGACCAAGCGCGACCTGCTTGAGAAGTTCGCCGAGGTCGCGGGCGCGCAGGTCGAATCCGACGAGGTGCTGCTGAGCTGACGCGCCCGCGCGGGACATCCGAATATTCGCCGCTCCGGCGCCGGTATGCTTACCGGCGCCGGAGATTTTTCTTGCGCAGGATCAGATTTCCGCCCGCGCGGCAACTACCACGAAAACTACCAAAATTCGACCAGAAAGTTTGTGCAGTTTTTTTGCCGGAAAACACACACAAACGCCGAAATTTATGATACCCTTTCCATGCGAATTTGTTATGTAAATTTGCCGTTTTGTTTTTCGAGATTCAGGAGGAGAAAGGTCCGTGGTTTTCAGCAGCCTGTCGTTTTTGTTTTGCTTCTTTCCGGCGTTTCTGCTGGTGTACTATCTGACACCGTCGCGGCCGGCCGGCGCGCGCAATGTCGTGCTGCTGGTGGGAAGCAGCGTGTTTTATATCATCGGGCTGGACGGTCAGTGGGCGTATTTTGCGCTGCTGGCCGCATCGGTGCTGGTCAACTACGGGCTGGGTCTGGCCATCGTGCGCGACAAGCCGCGCGCAAAGCTGTGGCTCATTCTCGGCATCTGCTACAACTTCCTGTGGCTGTTCCTGTTTAAGTATCTCAACTTCGTGCTCACCGGCGTCAACGGCGTGCTCGGGCTCGTGTCCGGCGGCAAGGCGGCGATCCCGCTGCTGCGCTGGGCGCTGCCGGTCGGCATCAGCTTCTACACGTTCTCGGCGGTGAGCTATCTCATGGACGTCTACCGCGGCACGGTCGCGCCGGAGCGCTCGCTGCTCACGTTCGGCACGTACCTGACCATGTTCCCGAAGCTGGTCTCCGGCCCGATCGCGAGCTATACGGAGCTGCAGCCGGAGTTCGGCGTGCGCAATGTGTCGCTGCGTCAGGCGGTCGACGGGCTCAAGCTGTTTTTGTTCGGCATGGCGCTCAAGGTGCTGCTGGCAAACCAGCTCGGCGGCCTCTGGAGCGATGTGACCACGATCGGCTTCGAGAGCCTCTCGACGCCGCTTGCGTGGATGGCCGCGGTCGCGTATTCGTTCCAGCTCTATTTTGACTTCTGGGGCTACTCGCTCATGGCCATCGGCATCGGCCGGATGCTGGGCTTCCACATCCCGGAGAACTTCCGCTGCCCGTATCTGGCGCTGAGCATGACGGAGTTCTGGCGGCGCTGGCACATCACGCTCGGCACGTGGTTCCGCGAGTATCTGTATATCCCGCTCGGCGGCAGCCGCTGCAGCCGCAAGCGCATGATCTTCAACCTCCTCGTCGTCTGGCTTGCGACCGGCCTCTGGCACGGCGCGCACCTGAACTTCCTGCTCTGGGGTCTGGGGCTGTTCGCGGTGCTGGTCGTGGAAAAGCTCTGGCTCAAGAAATATCTCGACCGCTGGCCGGTGCTCGGGCACCTGTATATGATCGTGCTCATCCCGGTGTCGTGGGCGGTGTTCTCCGTGTCGGACTTCGGGCAGCTGGGTGCGTATTTCGGCCGCCTGTTCCCGCTGTTTTCGCACACCGCCGCGGCGTATCCGCTTGATTTTCTCAAGTACGGCAAGACCTACGGCGTGTTCCTCATCCTCGGCCTGCTGTGCTCGACGTCGCTGCCGGCGTATCTGTACCGGCGGCTCAAGGGCACGTGGGTCGGCGCGATCATTCTGGCCGTGCTCTTCTGGCTGTGCCTGTACTGCCTGAGCAAGGGCATGAACGACCCCTTTATGTACTTCCGCTTCTAAGGAGGGCAGACGCATGAAACGCATCAAACCGCAACAATTCCTCATCCTGCTTCTGGTGGCCGCCGTCGCGGCGGCGCCGTTTCTCATCCGCGGCCTGATCGACCGCAGCAGCACCGGCAAGGAGCCGACTGCCGCCGTCACGCCCACGCCGGAGACCACGGCCGAGCCCACGCCCACGCCCGAGCCGACCCCGCTGCAGTTTACGACCGTGGATGCGTCGTATTTTGACGACGCGCTCTTCATCGGCGACTCGCGCACCGTCGGCATCGCCGAATACGGCAGCCTGAAAAACGCGACCTATTTTGCCGACGTCGGTCTCAACGTCTACGTCGCGCAGACGAAGGCCGTCGCCGTGAAAAACGTCGGCACGGTCACGCTGCCGCAGCTGCTGAGCCAGAAGACCTTCGGCAAGGTCTACATCATGCTCGGCATCAACGAGCTCGGCAACGATCTCGACGACATCACGGCGAAGTTTTCCGCGCTCATCGACACCGTGCGCGCCGCGCAGCCGGACGCCATCATCTATGTCGAGGCGAATCTGCACGTCGGGCCGTCGCGCTCGAGCACGGACGCGACGTTCAACAATCCCCGCATCAACCGCCTCAACGAGAAGCTTGCCGCGCTGGCCGACGGGAAGGACATCTTCTACATCGACATCAACGAGGTGTTCGACGACGAAAACGGCAACCTGCGCGCCGACGCCAGCGGCGACAGCACCCATGTCTACGCAAAGTACGATCTGGACTGGTGCGACTGGCTGTGCACGAAGGCGATCGTCCGCTGAACAGGGAAAAGGCCAGCCGGAATGGTTTCCGGCTGGCCTTTGCTGTGACCGTGCGGTCACTGTGCTCTCTCATAGTCTCTCTCGACACGCGGGTGCATCAGCGCTTGATGATGTACCACACGAATCCGGCGCAGGCAAGAACCATACCGCCGCCGACTGCTGCAAAGATCATGTGTCTGCCTCCTTTCCCCCGAAAGCTCCGGCCTTTTCCGGCCGGGGCAACAAAGTGACTTACCTTGAAGTTACTTCATTATAAGATGGAAACGTGCTAAATTTCCGGAAAGGTGCGGCAAAAACGGCGCGATGTCGTTAAGAAGGCGGAAAGAAACGGCCTTCTGCCGGAAAAGACGGTCGCGCGCGGGCGCACATTGTGCTATGCTGGGCTTGGGAGCGGAGTCATCCGACTTGAGGGACAAAGAGGGATGCTTATGCAGAAAGTGAGCAAACGCGCGCCGCAGTGGCTGCGCGATCTGTGTGTTTTCATCATCGTCATGGGCGGCGCGGTCGGCATCTGTATGCTGCTGTCGGCGTGCTATGACGACAACAATCCGTTCGCCACGTCGGTGTTCATTCTGGCGGTGGTGCTCGTGTCGCGCTTTACCAACGGCTATCTGCCCGGCGTGCTGGCGGCGGCGGTCGGCGTGGTGGGCGTGAACTATCTGTTCACCTACCCGTTTCACGAATTCAATCTCTCCATCGACGGCTACCCGCTGACGTTCGCGGTCATGCTGGTCGTGAGTGTGCTCGTGAGCACGCTCACCACGCAGATCAAGCGGCAGGAGCAGCTGCGCTACGAGGCGGAAAAGGACCGCATGCGCGCCAATCTCCTGCGCAGCGTCTCGCACGATATCCGCACGCCGCTCGCGGCGATCATGGGGCTGAGCGCAACGGTCGGGGAGAGCGAAACGCTCTCGGACGAGGGGCGCGGCATGGTCGAGGAGATCCATCAGAACGCGCAGTGGCTGCTGCACCTGTCGGAAAACATCCTGTCCGTCACGCGCTTCAGCGAGGAGGGCGTCGTCATCGAGAAGTCGGACGAGGTCGTCGAGGAGATCGTCGGCAGCGCCATCCGGCGCTTTCGCAAAAACTGCGCCACGGACATCCCCATCACGGTCGCAAAGCCGGAGGAGATTCTGCTCGTGCCGATGGACGCCACGCTCATTGAGCAGGTGCTGCTGAATCTGCTGGAAAACGTCGCCCGGCACAGCCCGTCGGCGACGGAGATCTTCATCGAGATCCGCGACGAGGGCAGCCGCGTCTGGCTGACCGTGGCGGACAACGGCGACGGTATCCCGCCGCAGCTGCTCGGCGTGCTCTTTGACGGCTATCTGCCGCTCGGCGCGGTGGAGGCGTCCGACCGCAGCCGGCACATGGGCATCGGCCTGAGCGTCTGCCGCGCGATCGTGCGCGCGCACGGCGGGGAGATCTATGCAAGAAATCGAGTCGGCGGCGGCGCGGAATTTCGCTTCTGGCTGCCGGCGGAGGAGGGACACACATGATCCGCAACAAAATCATCATCGTCGAGGATGACCCCGGTATCAGCAAATATCTGCAGGCGGCGCTGCGCGGCCACGATTACGAGCCCATGCTCGCGGCCGACGGCAAGGCGGCGCTGGAGATGATCGCCTCGCACTGTCCGGATCTGCTGCTGCTGGATCTCGGCCTGCCGGATATGGACGGCAGCGAGATCATCCGCTCCGTCCGCTCGTGGAGCCGCATGCCGATCATCGTCATCTCGGCGCGCAGCGCGGAGCTTGACAAGGCGGCCGCGCTCGACATGGGGGCGGACGACTACCTCACCAAGCCCTTCGGCACGGTGGAGCTGCTGGCGCGCATCCGCACGGCGCTGCGCCACACGCACACCGACGGCACGAGCGACGCGCTGGCCGTGACGGGGGAGTACCGCGTGGGCGACCTGTGCGTGGACTACAACAAGCGCCGCGTCTATCTCGCCGGGGAGGATACGCACCTGACGCCGAACGAGTTCAAGATCGTCGCCTTGCTCGGCCGTCACGCCGGGCAGGTGCTCACGTATAAGTCCATGATGAAAGAGCTCTGGGGTCCCGGCGTCGGCGGGGACAACAAGCTCCTGCGCGTGCACATGGCCAACATCCGCCGCAAGATCGAGCCGAACCCGGTCGAGCCGCAGTATATCTTCACCGAGGTCGGCGTCGGCTACCGCATGGCTGACAACCACTGAGCCCATATCGCAGCAAAAAGCTCCCGGAGCGCCGCTCCGGGAGCTTTTTTGTGGTGCTGCGGCTCAGTCCGCCGTGATCGTAATGCTGCGGGAGATGGACTTGGCCATGTCGTTGCCGCCGAGGATGCAGGCGGTCTGGCGGTACGTGCCGGGCTCGTCCCCCGGCCGTGCCGGCCGTGGTTTCCGGCTTGGCATCCGGCGCGGTGCCGGTGCCGATGCCCGGCGCCGCGCCCGCGGCTGCATTATACGGCGCGGGGTTCGGCTTTTCAAGGATTTTGACAAAAATGTATCAGAAAGCTTAACATGTATAAAAAATCAACGCGTATTTATTTACGGGAACGCAGAAAAACCCCCGTATGTAAAAGAAACTGCACCCCATTTATTAGACAAGTATAATAAAATACTTGTACCAAGGAATGGGGTGCAGTTCAAAAAATATGGGCGGATGCGGCGGAAGCGGGCGTTACTTTCCCAGCGCGGCGCGCATTTTGCCGCAGATATCGTCCGTGAGCGCGCTGGTCTTGGCGGCCTTGACCGCCTCGGCGGGGATGACCTCGCGGATGCGCACATACACGTGCGAGCGCCGCCAGGGGACGTTGCGCGCGACGCGCTCCGTGCCCTCGATCGTGCCGACCACGATGGGGACACCGGCCTTCTGCGCGATCTTGAGCGAGCCGGCGTGCCACGGCAGCAGCTCGCCGCTTTTGCTGCGCGTGCCCTCGGGGTAGATGGCAAACGAGCACACGTGGGCGCGGATGAGCTCGGCGGCGGCGTTGATGGTGGTCAGGGCGTTGCGCGCGTTTTCGCGGTCGATCGGCAGAAAGCAGCACCGGCGCACGAACGGCCCGATGACGAACTTGCGCATGTTCGACGGCTTGGACACGAACGCCAGCGGCCAGCGCCGCAGCACCCACCACTGCACCATGGGGTCGAAGTTCGAGCGGTGGTTGCTCACGAAGAGAAACTCCGAATCCGTCGGGACCTTTTCGAGCCCCTCGACGTGGATCTTGATGCGGCAGAGCGCGAGGATCCAGCCGTCGAGCGCCAGCGTCAGCGCAAGGTAAAACGGGCTGATGCGGTCATACATTTTGTTCGGCCCGGCAAAGAGCGAGCACACGAACATCAGCAGCACGTACACGAGGTTCGCCGCCACGAAGCAGCCGAGCAGCACGGGCAGCAGCCACCAGTAGCTGAGCGCCGGAGACAAAAAATAAATCACCGCAGTGCTGAGCACGGCGGGAACAAGCATCAGATAATAAAGCATGGCGGACACCTTTCCACACGGGATGTGACGAAATCCTGTCAATAGTCATTGACGGCTGGGTATCACATCCATTATAATTATGGCGCGGGGCCGTGTCAATGAACGGGATGTAAACTTGCGCGGAACCCGAAAAATTTCGATCGGAGATAGGATGGATAATGAGATGATCGTATTGAAATGGTTGTTCCCGGTGTTTTTAACGGCGCTCGCCGTTGTGCACCTCATCAGCTGCTGGCGCGGCGATGACGATCTGCGCAAGCCGACGAAGGTCGCGCTGATGCCGGTCGTCGCGCTGACGTATCTCGCCTTTGCCAACACGCCGTCGCTTTGGGTGGTCGCCGGCCTGCTGTTCGGCTGTCTGGGCGACCTGTTTTTGCTGCGGCCGCTGCAGAAGAATTTCTTCGCCCTCGGCACGACGGCGTTCTTCCTCGGCCACGTGTGCTACCTTGTGCACATCTACACGACCTACGCCGTGCATGTGCGCTGGTTCTGGATCGTGCTCGTGTGCGCGGTCTATGCCGCGGGCATCGTGGTCGTCTACAGGGACAGCCGCAGGAGCATCCCGCGCGCCCTGCGCCCGCTGGCGCTGGCGTACATGGTCATGCTCTGCACGCTGAGCATCAGCGTGTTCCTGCCGATGGTGACGGCGTTCACGTGGGGCAAGCTGATGGCGTTTGTCGGCGCGACGTGCTTTCTCGTGTCCGACGGCATACTGTGCGATATGCTCTTTGTCAGGAAGGCCGAGCCGGCGAAGCGCAACTTTGCCGTCATGGTCACGTACATTCTTGCGCAGACGCTGCTGGCCGTTGGCTTTGTGCTCTGCTGAGCCGGGGAACGCTCCGGCAGCCTGAATAACGGAAAAAACGGGGCGCTCCGGTCGTGAGTGTCCCGTTTTTTGTACAGTCGTGGAAAATTATTTAAAAAACTGTTAGAATCGCTTTACATCTGTCGGAAAAAGCAATACAATCTATTGCATCAAAAATGGTCTCAGGGGGGAGAAGAGAGCATTATGAAAGCAAACGAAAAGGAGAGCAGAACCGAGCAGGAGCGGTTTGTTGACCGCATGCTCAAGGAGATCCTCAGCGGGCAGCGCAATCCGGGCGACCGGCTGCCCACGGAGAGCGAGCTGGCCGCGCAGTACGGCCTGCACAAGACGAACGTACACCTTGCCCTGAAGGAGCTCGAGCGGCTCGGCTTTCTGGAGATCGTGCCGCGCCACGCGACCTATGTCGCGCACTACTGGGAGCAGGCAAAGCTCGAGACGCTCGCGGCGATCATGACGCACGGCGGCAGGCCGCGGCCGGAGCTGGTGGACGCCTTTCTGGAGCTGCGCGAAATGGTCGCGCTCGGCTGGTTCCGCTGGGTGGGGCGCTGCCCGAACGAAGCGCAGCTAAAAAAGCTGTACGGGCTGCTTGCGCAGATGGACACCATTGCCGGCGCGCCCGACGGCGAGAAGGACAAGCCGGAGTTTCTGGCGCTGGTCAACCGGTTTCTGGTGTGCATGTTTGCCGAATCGGACAACATGATCTTTCGCGTCCTGCTGCGCTCGGCGCGCGAGCTTGCGCACGTGGCGTACTACATGGTGGCCTACACGCTCGATATGCAGGAGCTGTGCAGGACTTACCGCACGGTGCTCGACGGGCTGAAGAGCGGGCACGTATCCGAGGCGATCGACTACTGGTGCGCGTGGAGCGACCGGGTCACGCTGCAGTATCGCGAGGCGCTCACAGAGCTTCAGAGCGAATGAGCCCATTGCGCCTGCGGGCGCAAACTCTACGAGGTTCTATGACAAACCGACTGCCCCGACGGGACAATTGCGTCCCGTTGGGGCGATCGTTTTTTTGCGCTGCGGTTGCGCGCGGCGCGCGGACGTGCTAAAATCAGGTAACAACACCGAAAGGGAGCGAGCCCATGAAACTGACATTTATCCGCGCCGACCACGAGGTGACCGGCAGCTGCACCCTGCTCGAGATCGGCGGGCATTACGGCCTGATCGACTGCGGCATGCAGCAGGGGCGCGACCGGTTTGAAAACATCGACATCCCCGTCCCGGCGGCGCAGCTCGAGTTCGTGCTCGTCACGCACGCGCACATGGACCACACCGGCCACCTGCCGCTGCTGTATAAGCAGGGCTTCCGCGGCGCGGTCTACGCCACCGAGGCGACGTGCGACCTGTGCGGCATCATGCTGCGCGACTCGGCGCACATCCAGATGTCCGAGGCCGAGTGGAAGGGGCGCAAGGCCGCCCGCGCCGGCCGTGCCGCGCCCGCGCCGCTCTATACGCTCGAGGACGCCGAGGGCGTGCTCACGCTGCTGCGCCCGTGCGGCTACGGGCAGCGCGTGCAGGTCGGGGAGAATCTCATCATCCGCTTCACGGACGTCGGCCACCTGCTCGGCAGCGCGTGCATCGAGGCGTGGCTCACCGAGGGCGATGTGGAAAAGAAGGTCGTCTTTTCCGGCGACATCGGCAATGTGAACCAGCCCATCCTGCGCGACCCGCAGACCGTCCCGGGCGCGGACTACGTGCTCATCGAGTCGACCTACGGCGACCGCAGCCACGGCGAGCGGCCGGACTATCTCGGCGCGCTCGCCGACTGCATTCAGCGCACGCTCGACCGCGGCGGCAACGTCGTCATCCCGTCGTTCGCCGTCGGCCGCACGCAGGAGCTGCTGTATTTCATTCGTCAGATCAAGGGCGCCGGCATGGTGCACGGGCATCCGCACTTTCCGGTCTACGTCGACAGCCCGCTCGCCAATGAGGCCACGCGCGTCTTTTTGCAGACCGACACGAGCTTTCTTGACGACGAGGCGCGCGCGCTCATCCGCAGCGGCGTCAACCCGCTGTATTTTGACGACCTGCACACCGCCGTCTCGAAGGAGGACTCCATGGCGCTCAACGACGACCGGACGCCCAAGGTCATCCTCTCGTCGAGCGGCATGTGCGACGCCGGACGCATCCGCCACCATCTGAAGTACAATCTCTGGCGGCCGGAGTGCACGGTGCTGTTCGTGGGCTATCAGGCGGAGGGCACGCTCGGCCGCAGGCTCAACGACGGCGAGAAGACCGTGAAGATCTTCGGCGACGAGATCGCCGTGCACGCCGAGATCACCGTGCTGCCCGGCGTGAGCGGCCACGCGGACAAGGCCGGACTGCTGCGCTGGCTCAACGCCATGGAGCAAAAGCCCGCGCACGTGTTCGTCAACCACGGCGACGACGATGCGTGCACGGCGTTTTCCGCCTGCCTGCGCGACGAATACGGCTACGATGCCGACGCGCCCTACAGCGGCAGCGAGTTTGACCTCGCCGCCGGTGTGTATACGGTCGTTGCGCCGCCGCGCCCCATCCGGCACGACGAGCAGCGGCAGGCTGCCGCCGCCGGCAAGTGCCGCGAGAGCGCGGCTTTCGAGCGGCTCAGGTGCGCGCTCGGCGAGCTCACGGCGCTCGTGCGCCGCTGCGCCGGCTGCCCGAACAAGAGCCTCAACGCCTTTGCCGAGGAGCTCGAGCGGCTCACCGCCCGCTGGCGCGACCGCATTGCGCCGTAACATATTATATAATAATGCAGCACCGCCCTGCCGGACAGTTCTCCGGCAGGGCGGTTTCGTGCTCAGAGCGTTTTGCGCGCGCGGCCGGTCAGATACGTCCCGACCGTGCCGAGACCGAGCAGCGCGAGATTCACGGCCGGCACGACATTTTCCTGCAGCGCGTCCGTGCCGAAGGCGTTCTGCGCCAGCAGCAGCGCGCCCGCGCCGGACGCCGCCGCGCACAGGAGCACGAGCGCGGGCGGTTTTTTGTGTGCGAACAGCCGTCCGTCGGGCGAACAGGCCGCGCGCAGGCAGTTGACCGCGAGCGTCAGCAGCATCGCCACGAGCACAAAGTCCGGCAGCACCCACAGCCCGATCACGAGCGCGCCGAAGCGCTCGACCGCGTGGAAGAGGCTGACGTTGCGCAGCAGGGTGAAAAACGGGTGGTTGAGCTGCGCCGTCAGCGCCGCGCCGAGGTTGCCGATCGTGAACACGCTCAGCAGCGTCACGAGCACGCACGTGCGCACGCACCAGCGCGCGGCGCAGCGCGCCCGCCCCGGCGTCTCCGGTGTGGCGCCGCCGGTGAAGGCCGCGAAAAACAGCACCGCCGCCCCCGCGCCGAACACCGTCAGCGCGCTGCGCGCGATGCCCGGCGCGTCCGCCGCCGTTACGGGCAGCAGGTTTTTCACGTCCAGCCCCGGCAGGGCGAACGCCAGCACCAGCACCAGCACGCCCGCGAGCAGCGGCCAGAAGATCTCCGAGGCGCGAAAGAGCGCCTTCGGATTGCCGAGCGCGCCGCAGACCGCCATGGCGAGGATCGTCACCACGAAGGGCCACGGCCGGCTCAGCGGAAACACCGCCTCGATGAAGCGCTCCGCCCCGATGCGCAGCGCGAACGCGCCGTAGAGCAAAAACCACAGGGCGTACAGGCACAGCGCCGCCCGCCCCGCGACCGGGCCGAGCGCGCGCAGCGTGAGCTCGCCGATGCCCTCACCCGGCCGGCCGCGGCGCAAAATGCCCTCGAGCAGCGCCGCAAACAGCAGCAGCGGCACGAGCGCCGCCGCGCCGCTCAGCCACCCGCCGCAGCCGGCCTCCGCCGCCGTCTTGCGCGGCACGAGGTGCAGCAGCGGCGAGAGCAGCGCCATCGTGCACAGCGCGTAGTATTGCCGCCGCGTCAGGGAAAGGTGCATCATCTTCCGCCTCCTGTGGTGCCGATGCCGTCGCGCAGGTCATACGTGCGCCCGACGTCGGCCGCGACCGTCACGCGCACCGGCACGTCCGGCCAGAGCTCCGCCCAGCCGTCGCGGACGGCCGCCCATCTGTGCCCGCTGCGCACGGCGACGGCCTGCCCCACACCGAGAAAGTCCGCCTCCAGCGCCTGCGACGCCGCGATCGCGTCGCGCACCCAGCCGCCCACGCGCGCCGCGAGCGCCGCGTTGAGCTCGTCCTGATAGGCCTGCGTCGTGATCCGGCGCGGTGTGCGCAGCTCGGAGATGCCCGCGCGCAGCCGCAGCGTCACGTCCACGCGCGCGAGCGTGCCGCCGTCCCAGACCGGGCGGATGGCCGCCCTGCACGTGTCGAGCGTGAGCATGACGGTGCTGCCGTCGCCGTCGCGCACCGCGATGTCGCCGTTGGTGACCACGCCGAGGAGCATGCTCGCCCCGCGCGCGGTCTCGGGCGCGATGCAGCCGAGATAGTCCCCGCCGCGAAAGATCGCATACCCCGCCGGGGCGAGCGCGAGCTTGCCGCCCTCGCTCTCCGGCGTGCGCACGCACGCCACGGCGCCCACGGCGGCGCAGCCGCTGCCCGCGAGCGCGCGGGCGATGTCCGCGCAGGAAAACGCATGGCTCATGCCGCTGAGCGCGGTGTCCTTTTCCAGTGCGGTCAATGCCTCGGTCACGTCGGTCCTGTCGTCGCCCGTGTCCATGACCGCCTGCTGCGCCGTCGCCCCGCGCACGAGAAACAGCGGCGCACTCAGGCGCATGTCCGGGTTGCGCGCGATGAAATCCAGCAGCGGCGTCAGCTCGCCCGCGGCGGCTGCCTCCTCACCGAGGAGCAGATAGCTCGTCTGCGCGTAAAACAGCTCCGCGCTCGGCGTGCGGTCCTGCAGCTGGCCGAGTGCGGCGAGCACGGTCTCGCCGGCCTGCGTCATGCGCTGGGGCGGTTCGTTTTCGACCGCCCTGCCGGTCGACGCGCTCAGGCACACGCCCTCGGGCGCGCGATCCACGCCGATCGTCTGAATGAGCATCAGATCCTCGACCGGCCGGTAGTTGGTCGAGATCGCCCCGCTGCCGCACCCGCTGCACAGCAGCCCCGCCGCCAGCAGCAGCGCGAGCGCCCGTGTGCGGCGCATGCGCAGTCCCCCCTTACATTATATAATATGCCTCATCTCTGCCGCCGCCGGTTTTCGCTGCCGTATTCCGGCGGGCGGAACTTGTTGTCCGGCTGCGGCCGGCGCAGCAGCGTGCGGAAGATCGACGGACGCTCGCTGTCGACAAACGGCGCGAGATATGCCACGCCGTCGCTGTCGATCGTGCACAGATACCAGACCGTCAGCCCGAGCGCCGCCAGAATGCCGAACAGTCCGGCGATCGCCGCCGCCAGCACCAGCGCCAGCCGCAGCAGACGCACGGCGTTGCTCAGCTCCTGATTCGGCAGCGTGTAGCCCGCAATGCCCGCGAGCGCCACGACGATGATCGCCACGGGGCTCACGACCTTCGCGTCCACCGCCGACTGTCCCACGAGCAGCGCCCCGATGATCGACACCGTCTGGCCGATGGAGTTCGGCAGCCGCAGACCGGCCTCCTGCAGCAGCTCGAAGGCGACGAGCATGAACAGGATGATCGCCGGCACGGAAAACGGCACCTGTTGCTTTGCCTGGATGACCGACAGCAGCAGCTTCGCCGGGATCATCTCCTGATGGTACATTGCCACGGCCACGTACAGCGCCGGAAACGTCAGCGACAGCGCCAGTGCAAAGTAGCGCAGCACGATCAGCGCCGAGGCCAGCAGGTAATTGTGCGTCTCGTCCTCCGGCGCGTGCATCAGCAGCCGGAACGTCGTCGGCAGCAGATAGCCCATCGGCAGCCCGTCCACGAGCAGCCCCACGCAGCCGTCGAGCAGCGCCCCGGCAAACTTGTCCGGGCGTTCCGTCTGGCCGAGCTGCGGCAGCAGCGCCCGCGGCCGCCGCGTCAGATACGGCTCGAGGTCGCCGCGCCCGAGCAGCGCCTGCTCGTCGATCGTGTCGAGCCGGTCGAGGATTCGCTGCACGCGCGCAGGGTCAGCGATGCCTTCGAGATACACCACCGCGACGGCGGTCTCCGACTGCCGCCCGACGACCGTCTGGCGCAGCTTCAGCGCCGGCGTGTGCAGCCGCCGCCGCACGAGCGAGGTGTTGATGCGCAGCGTCTCGACGAAGGCGTCCTTCGCGCCGCTGACGGATTTCTCGATCGTCGGCTCGGATACCGCGCGCACATTCGCCGTGCGCGCCTCGAACGTCACGGCACTGCGCTGCGCGTCGAATACGAGCGCGGCCGAGCCCGCGGTGAGATCGGCGACGAGCGCGTCCATCTGCGTGCGCGTGTGCGTCGCGCAGCTGTACACCGCGCCCTGCTCGATGCGGCGCACCGCCTCGCGCGAGCCCGAGACGCCGGCGAGCCGTCCGCTCTCGGTGAGCGGGCGCAGGATATCCGCCGACACATCGCCCGCCGCGACCACGCCGTCGAGCCAGCAGACGCACACCGTGAGCCGGCTCTCGAGCCCGATGCGCACGGTGCGCATCTCAAAGTCGTCGCAGTCGGAAAATATTTTTTTCACTTCGCCCGCCGTGACCGGCACGTCAAATTTCGGCTGCGGGCGTGGATGCGGCGCGTCGTCCCGGCCGCGATGAAAGCAGTTCGTTTGCATATTGCGTAGTATGCCCGGCAAAAACCACAATATTTAGTGAGCGCGGAAAAAGCCGAAAAATTATTGCGAAAATGTGAAAAAAGTTGTTGACATCGGTCGTTTCCGGTGGTATATTAGCAAAGCGCTCGCGGGGAGCGGCAAGAACGAAAGAAACTTCCGAAAAAAGTTGAAAAAAGTTCTTGACAAGTTGAACCGCGTGTGGTAAGATAAACAAGCTGTCGCCGAGAG
>CAKTPP010000014.1 GCA_934591895.1 uncultured Oscillospiraceae bacterium
CTCTCGGCGACAGCTTGTTTATCTTACCACACGCGGTTCAACTTGTCAAGAACTTTTTTCAACTTTTTTCGGAAGTTCGTTTCGTTCGTGACGAGCACCCCTCGCGTGTTTGATAATATAGCACTTTACATGGGCAGTTGTCAATAGTGTTTTTAAACTTTTTTGCGACATTTTTTCGTGTATCCATATGTAGCAGGGATGCGGTGCGGCATCCCCTATTTTGTGGTGTTACCGGACACTCAGGAGCAGAAGCGGTGCTTACCGATGACGGTGATGAGCGGGCGCGACCAGATCCATGCGCTCGTGGCCGTCGAGGGATTGAAATAGTAGATCGCGCCGCCGGACGGATCGACCCCGTTGAGTGCGTCGCGCGCGGCGCGGTAGGCGCTCTCGGCGACCGGCTCATTGAACTGCCCGTCCGTAATGCAGGTGAACGCCCCGCTCTGATAGATCACACCCGCGAGCGTATTCGGAAACGACGGGTGCCGGACGCGGTTGAGCACGACCGCGCCGACGGCCACCTGCCCGGAATACGGCTCGCCGCGCGCCTCCGCGGAGATCAGGCGCGCGAGCAGGTCGACCTCGGCGCCGGTCATGCCGCCTGAGCCGCCGGAATTTCCTCCGCTGTCCGCCGGCAGGCCCAGCGCCTTCAACGTCTCCGCCCCGGCTTTCCCGTCGGCTGTGAGGCCGTTTTTGCGCTGGAAGGCGCGCACGGCGCGCTCGGTCGCGCTGCCGTAGATGCCGTCCACGTCACCATCATAATAGCCCCAATTTTTGAGCTTGGTCTGGATCTGCGACACGACGGTGCCGCTCGACCCCTTTTTATACGTAGCCGCCTCAGCGGCCGGAATGAGCGCCGCAAGCAGCGTCCCCGCAGCGACGAGCGCCGCGAGCGCAAGACACAGATGCCGAACCCGTTTGTGCATAGAAAAACTCCTTCGCAGACGTTTGGTCTTAGTCTGCGAAGGAGTCGGTCGTCTTATGCGATGAAATGCAAATTTCAGCTCTTGCGGGACTTCACATCCGCCTGCAGGCGGGCAATGAAGTCGGCAAGGCTCTCAACGCTCTGCTCACCGGAGAGCGTGCGCACGGAGATGGTGTCGTTCTCCGCTTCCTTGTCGCCGAGGACGAGCATGTACGGGATCTTCTGGCTCTGCGCCTCGCGGATCTTATAGCCGATCTTCTCGTTGCGCAGGTCAGTCTCGACACGCAGGCCGGCCTTCTCCAGACGGTCGGCGACGTGCTTGGCGTAATTATTCGTGCGGTCGGTGATGGGCATGACCTTGACCTGCACGGGCGCGAGCCACAGCGGGAACGCACCGGCGTAGTGCTCGGTGAGGATGCCGATGAAGCGCTCGATCGAGCCAAAGCACACGCGGTGGATCATGACCGGACGATGCTTCTCACCGTCCGCGCCGACATACTCAAGGTCAAAGCGCTCGGGCATCTGCATATCAAGCTGGATCGTACCGCACTGCCAGGTACGGCCGAGACTGTCCTCGAGGTGGAAGTCGATCTTCGGGCCGTAGAACGCGCCGTCGCCCTCATTGATGACATAGGGCTTGCCAAGCTCGTTGAGCGCGGAGACAAGGCCGTCGGTCGCGGCCGCCCACTGCTCATCCGTGCCGATGTGATCCTCCGGCATGGTGGACAGCTCCATGTGATACTTGAAGCCGAAGAGCGAGTACACGTCGTCGATGAGCTTGGCGACACCCTTGATCTCGTCCTTGACCTGATCGGGCGTCATGAAGATGTGCGCATCGTCCTGCGTGAAGCAGCGGACGCGGAACAGGCCGTGCAGCGCGCCGGACAGCTCGTGGCGGTGCACGATGCCAAGCTCGCCCACGCGCAGCGGCAGGTCACGGTAGGAGTGCGGCTGGGACTTGTAGACCAGCATGCCGCCGGGGCAGTTCATCGGCTTGAGCGCAAACGGCACCTCGTCGATGACGGTGGTATACATATTATCTTTATAGTGATCCCAGTGACCGCTGCGGTGCCAGAGATCCTGATTGAGCATGATCGGGGTCGAGATCTCGACATAGCCGGCCTTCTTGTGGATCTCGCGCCAGTAGTCGATGAGCTGGTTTTTGAGCACCATGCCGTTGGGCAGGAAGAACGGGAAGCCCGGACCCTCGTCCATGAACGTGAACAGGCCGAGTTCCTTGCCGAGCTTGCGGTGGTCGCGCTTTTTGGCCTCCTCGATGCGCGCGAGGTACGCGTCGAGCTCCTCCTTCTTCGGGAAGCAGGTGCCGTAGATGCGCTGGAGCATCTTGCGGCTGCTGTCGCCGCGCCAGTAGGCGCCGGTAACGCTCGTGAGCTTGATGGCGTTGCCCTTGACGCGGCCGGTGGAGTCCAGATGCGGGCCGGCGCAGAGGTCGACGAATTCGCCCTGACGGTAAAACGAGATGACGGCGTCCTCCGGCAGGTCGTTGATGAGCTCGATCTTATACGGCTCGTCGCGCTCCTCCATGAACTTCAGCGCTTCCGCGCGCGGGAGCTCAAAGCGCTCGAGACGCAGCTTTTCCTTGCAGATCTTGCGCATCTCGGCCTCAAGCTTCTCGAGCACCTCGGGCGTGAACGGCTCGGGGCTGTCAAAATCATAATAGAAACCGTCCTCGATGGCCGGGCCGATCGCCAGCTTCACCTCGGGGTACAGGCGCTTCATGGCCTGGGCAAGAATGTGGCTGGTGGTGTGACGGTAGGTATCCTTGTAGGTCTTGTTTTCAAAGGTGTACTGATCGTCCATAATGTCTCCTCCTAAAACTAAAAACACCCCTGCGCCTTGCGGCACAGGGGTGCTGAAATCACACGGTTCCACCCTGAGTTTCTCTCAGTTGGCGCTGTAACGCGCGCCGCACGGGTCGCCTTACTGCGTGTTCGGGCGATCGGCTCGGGGAAGGTCTGCGCCGGAGGGGTGCCGCAGGCGGCTCACAGCCTATGACCGCCATTCTCTGTCCGTCCTCACTCGGGTGCAAGTCCCGTCATTGCCTTTGCAACGGTATCATCCTAACACCGACCGTTACCCCTGTCAAGCACAATTTCATACGAAAGCAGGATGAAAAATCCGCCGTTTGTGCATAAAATGCTGCATATCGCGCTTGCCGGATGCAGGCAGCACGTGCTATACTGAATCTGGAAGCACAGCCAACAACAGAAAGGAGCGCACCACCATGACCATAGGCGACAAATGCCCCTATTGCGGCAGAGAACTGCTCTCCGGCTATCTGCAGAGCGCACGGCAGATCATCTGGAGTCAGGAGGAGAAGTCCGTGTCCTTTCGCGCGGACGAGGAAGGCGACCTCGTGGTAAGCCACGGGATCTGGGAAGGCAGCTTCGCAGACTGCCGGTACTGCGCGGACTGCGGCGTCTTCCTGCTGGAGCGCCCCGTGCAGCCGCCGAAATTCGGCGAACGCCTGCGCGGGAAATTCGGCCGGGCACACGGCGGCGACACAACGGAATAAAACAGGAAAAGACCGCACGCGGCGTTTTGCCGTGTGCGGTCACAGCTTGTCAAAAGGCCTCGCAGAGTTTCACCGCCGGAGCGGTGAAAAAAAGTTCAATCATTTTCTCCGGCGACATGTGCGGCGGAGAAAATACATTTCGGCCTGCAAACGTGCGCGCCGTCTGCCTCCGGCGGACGGCGCGTGCGCTGCAGTCAGGCCGCAGACCCCTTTGTCAAAAAGTAATACTTTTTGACAGCCTCAGACCGCGCGCGGCGTTTTGCCGTGTGCGGTCTTTATTTTGCAGTTAGACGTTGAAGCGGAAGTAGATCATGTCGCCGTCCTTGACCACGTACTCCTTGCCCTCGGAGCGCAGCAGTCCCTTCTCCTTGGCGGCGGCCACACTGCCGCCGCAGGCCATCATCTCGTCGAAGTTGATGGTCTCGGCGCGGATAAAGCCACGCTCGATATCCGAGTGGATCTTGCCGGCGGCCTGCGGCGCTTTCGTGCCTTTTTTGATCGTCCACGCGCGGCACTCGTCCTTGCCGTAGGTCAGGAAGGAGATCAGCCCCAGCAGATCATACGAGCACTGGATCAGGCGGTCGAGGCCGGACTTCTCAATGCCGAGATCGGCCAGAAACATCGCCCGCTCCTCCGGGTCGTCCAGCTCGGCGATGTCCTGCTCAAGCTTGGCGCAGATGGGCAGCACCTGCGCGCCCTCCTGCTCCGCCAGCTCGCGGACACCCTGAAAATATGCATTGTGCGCATAGTCGGCAAAGCCCGCCTCGTCCATGTTTGCGGCATAGATGATGGGCTTCAGGCTCAGCAGATCCGCCGTCTCGACGATGGCGCGCTCCTCATCGTCACACGCAAAGGTGCGGGCGGATTTTCCGGCGTCCAGATGCGCGGCAAGCGCCTTGAACACCTCGGCCTCACGCAGAAACTTCTTGTCGCCCTTGGCGGCCTTGGTCGCCTTCTCGATGCGGCGGTTGACCATCTCCAGATCGGCCATGATGAGCTCCAGATCGATCGTGCCGATGTCGCCCAGCGGGTCGACCGGCACGTTCTGGCTGGCGTCAGCCACCACGTGCATGATGTTTTCGTCGTCAAAGCAGCGCACCACATGGACGATGGCGTCGGTGCGGCGAATGTTTTCGAGGAACTTGTTGCCAAGACCCGCGCCCTGGCTGGCGCCCTTGACCAGACCTGCAATGTCGACAAACTCGATCACTGCGGGGGTCTTCTTGTCGGGCTCATACATCTCCGCCAGCTTATCCAGCCGCGCATCCGGCACGGCCACAACGCCCACATTGGGCTCGATGGTGCAAAACGGATAGTTCGCGCTCTCAGCCCCGGCGTTGGTGATGGCGTTGAACAAAGTGGACTTGCCGACGTTCGGCAAGCCGACGATACCTAATTTCATAAAGGAAATCCTCCCTTTTTATTTTCAACAAAGTATTGTATCATCCGCGGACACAAAGTGCAAGCACGATTGTGCGGCAATATTACGGCGCGCACACAAAAACAGGGCGGGGTCATCCCCGCCCTGTTCGGCTCAAAACTCACTCGGTTTTCTCGCTGCCGTCCGGCGTGTCGCCATCCGTCGGCTGCTTTTCCGCTTCCGGCTGCGGCGCCACGGGCGCCTCGTCCATTCTGCGGATAACCTTTGCGGGCGGCTCGATGGTGTCGTCCGGGTGGACGGGCATCTGACCGTGCTCGCAGTAGTAGCGGAAGTCGTCACCCTCGATCGTCTCGTGGATGAGCAGATACTCCGCAAGGCCGGTCAGCAGGTCGGCATGCTCGCGCAGCAGCGCCTCACACTTGGCATACGCCTGATCAAAGATGTGCTTGACCTCTTCGTCGATCGTGGCGGCGGTCTCCTCGGAGTAGCTCTTCGTGGTGCCGAAGTCGCGGCCGATGAAGATGCTGTGGCTCGAATCGTCAAACGAAATGGGGCCGAGCTTTTCCGACATGCCGTACTTCATGACCATGTCGCGGGCGACGCTCGTCGCCTGCTGGATATCGCCGGACGCGCCGGTGGAGATATCGTCGAGGAACAGCTGCTCGGCAATGCGGCCGCCGAGCGCGGAGACGATGCTGTCAAACATTTCACCGCGGGAGGTGAAGTCCTCCGCATCCTCCGCCTTGCGATACCACGTGAAGCCGCCGGCAGCGCCGCGCGGGATGATGGTGATATAATGCACGGGGTCGGAGTTTTTCAGGAAGAACGACGCGATCGCATGACCCGACTCGTGGTACGCCGTCAGGCGGCGCGCACGCTCGGACACGATGCGGCTCTTCTTCTCCGGACCCATGACGACCTTGAGGATCGCCTCGTCGATGTCCTCCTGCATGATGAAGCGGCGCTTGCTGCGCGTGGCCAGGATCGCGGCCTCGTTGAGGAGGTTTTCCAGATCCGCACCGGCAAAGCCGGCCGTGCCGCGCGCGATGCTCTTGAGATCCACGTCGTCGCCCAGCGGCTTGCCGCGGGCGTGGACCTTCAGGATATCCTCGCGCCCCTTGATATCGGGCAGACCCATATACACGCGCCGGTCAAAGCGGCCGGGGCGCAGCAGCGCGTTATCGAGGATGTCGGCGCGGTTGGTCGCCGCCATGACGATGACGCCCTCGTTGTTCGTAAAGCCGTCCATTTCGACGAGCAGCTGGTTGAGCGTCTGCTCGCGCTCGTCGTGGCCGCCGCCGAGGCCGCTGCCGCGCTGACGGCCGACCGCGTCGATCTCATCGATGAAAATGATGGCCGGAGCGACCTTCTTGGCCTGCTCAAACAGGTCACGCACGCGCGATGCGCCGACGCCGACATAGAGCTCGACAAAGTCCGAGCCCGAGATGGACAGAAACTGCACGCCCGCCTCGCCCGCAACCGCGCGCGCCATGAGCGTCTTGCCGGTGCCCGGAGGGCCGACGAGCAGCACGCCCTTGGGGATACGCGCGCCCATCGCGGTATAGTTCTGCGGCCGCTTGAGGAAGTCGACGATCTCGGACAGCTCCTCCTTTTCCTCTTCCGCGCCGGCGACATCGGCAAAGGTGACCTTCTTGAGGTTCTCCTCGCCGGTGCGCGTGTGCGCCTTGCCGAACTTGCCGACGCCCGGCGCACCGCCGCCGCCCGCCTTGTTCATGAGCAGGTACCACACGCCGATGAACAGCACGATCGTGATCAGATACGGCAGGATGGACATCCACCACGGCGCCGTCCAGCCCTTGACGTAGTCATACTCCGTCAGCACGCCGCTGGCGGTCTGCTCGTCGATGAGGTCGCCCAGATCCTCCCGGAACCAGTTCGGGCTCGGCAGGGTCTTTTTGACGGTGGTGTTGCCGTTGCTGTCTGCCGAATAGAGGTTGAGCGTGAGCTCGTCTCCCTCGAGACTGAACGACTTGACCTTCTCCTCCCGGAACAGAGTCTCGATCTCGGAATAGGTGTATTCCTTCTGCTCCGCCGGGGTCGTCAGATAGAAAATGACGGCGAGAATGATCACGCCGATCAGCATATAGAACCCGATGCCTCTGGCACGGTTCTTGTCCGGTTTCAAATCAAATCACATCCTTTAGGAATCCGTATCGGGCTCAGTGGGAGTAGACCTCCGGCTTGAGCACGCCGATAAACGGGAGATTGCGGTATTTTTCCGCGTAATCAAGGCCGTAGCCGACGACGAACGCATCCGGCACCTCAAAGCCGGCATACGCCGCGTGGATCGGCGCTTTGCGGCGCGCGGGTTTGTCGAGCAGCGTCGCAATGGTGATCGACGCGGGGCGGCGGACGCTGAGATAGTCCGCAAGGTAGTGCAGCGTAACGCCGCTGTCGAGAATGTCCTCGACGAGGATGATGTCGCGTCCCTCGATGTCCTGATTCAGATCCTTGTTGATCTTCACCGCACCGGTGGTCGTCGTCTGGTTGCCATAGGATGACACGGCCATGAAATCGACCGCGCACGGGATGGTCACGCTGCGCATCAGATCCGCCATGAACACGAAGCATCCCTTGAGCACGCCGACGAACAGCGGCTCCCGACCGTCAAAATCCTTCGAGATCTGAGCACCCAGCTCTGCCGTGCGCTTCTGGATCTCCTCGACGGAAAGCAGAACGGACGCAATGTCATCTCTCATATCGCTCATAATATTCTCCCCCATATGTTTGGATCTGTTCCATCCGGATGCAGACCATGGTTTCATCCGGCACCGCCGCCCACTGCTCGGCAACGCCGAAGCCGGCGATGGCCGCCGGCGCACCCGCTGCGCGGATGATCGGCACGCGGTCGCGCGCGCTCTGCGTCAGTCCCCGCTCTGCGAACAGGTCGCTCACGCGCTTTGTGCAGCCGCGCCCCGCCAGACGGATCCGGTCGCCCGGATATCGCGGCGTAACAAATAGTTTATCATGGATAATCGCAGATTTAAAGACAAAAGTGGTGAACGCGCTGTGAATTTCACGAAACGGCTCCGGCATCCCCACCGTGATGCGCACACCAAGCTCCGGGATCTCCGTCGCCTGACCGGGGATGAGCGCATACGTCCCGAGCTTTTCCCGGGGCTGCGCGCCGAAAAAGAGCCGCCCCTGCTCGCGCGTCACGCGCAGGCCGGGCACGTCGGTATGGCCGAGCCCGTCCCCATTGCACAGCCGCTCGAGCGCCAGCAGATGCCGGCGTGAAAGCTCCCGTCCGGCCGCCTGCTGCAGCGCGCGCACACGCACCGGGCGCGGCAGCGCCAGCAGCTCTGCCGTCGGGATGCCCTCCGCGGGCGTCTGCCCGGCAAGGAAATTCGCCGCCAGGCCGCTGAGAAACCGCTCGTCCTCGCGCAAAAGCGCCGCCGTATCGCCCGCGTGCCGCACGAAGGCGGCGTTCACACTCTCGAGCGCGGGCACGGCATGGTGCCGGACGCGGTTGCGGGCGTAAGCGTCGGACGCATTCGTGCTGTCGTCCACGTGCGCAATGCCATGTGCCGCCAGATACGCCTCCGCTTCCGCGCGCGTGGTGTCCAGCATCGGGCGCAGGAGCCTGCCGCGCTGCGGCGGGATACCGGTCAGGCCGCGCAGACCGCAGCCGCGCGCGAGGTTGAGCAGCAGCGTCTCGGCGTTGTCGTCCGCCGTGTGCGCCGTTGCGATCCAGTCGTAACCGTGCGCATCCGCGCAGCGCGCCAAAAATGCATAGCGCAGCTGCCGCGCGGCGCCCTCCGTACCCATGCCGCGCACGGACGCAACGTCGCCGCGGCCGGCGTAAAACGGCACGCCCAGATGTTCACACTGCGCGCGCACGAACGCCTCGTCCCGGTCGCTCTCCGCACCGCGCAGGGCATGGTTGAAGTGCGCGCAGCCGACCGTGAAGCCATGCTGCGCCGCCAGCTCCGTCATCCGGTACAGGAGGTACACGGAGTCCACCCCGCCGGACACGGCGCACAGCACGCGCGCACCGGGCGTGATCGCGTCAATAGTCATCGTCGTCGTACTTTTTCTCGATGGCCGCGAACGTCGTGTATTCGGGCAGCCACATGAGCTCGAGCGTGCCGGTCTCACCGTGGCGGTTTTTGAGGATGATCGCCTCGGCAAGGTTCGGGTTTTCGCACTCCTTGTTATAATACCCGTCGCGGTAGAGCGCGAGCACGATGTCCGCGTCCTGCTCGATGGCGCCGGATTCACGCAGATCCGAGAGCATCGGGCGCTTATTCTGGCGCGCTTCGTTGGCACGCGAGAGCTGCGACAGGCAGATGACCGGAACGTTGAGCTCCTTGGCCATGATCTTGAGCATACGGCTCATGTCGGAGACCGCCTGCGTGCGGCTCTCGTTTGACCAGCCGTGACCGCTGCCGGCCGACTGCATGAGCTGCAGGTAGTCAATGACGACGAGGCCGAGGTTCGGGATGCGGCGGCACTGGGCGTTCATGTCCGCAACGGAGAGCGACGGATTGTCGTCGATGCGGATATCGGTCGCGCTGATGGTCGTGGCCGCAGCGCCGACGCGCCGCCACTCGTCCGCTGAGAGCTTGCCGGTCAGCAGCTTCTGGCTGTCGACCAGCCCCTCACCCGCAAGCAGACGGGTCGTAAGCTGCTCGCGCGCCATTTCGAGCGAGAACACCGCGACCGTCCTGCCGGACGTCTTGCCGACGTGCAGCGCGATGTTGAGCGCAAGGCTCGTCTTGCCCATGCCGGGACGCGCGGCGATGAGGATCAGCTCGCCCGCGTTCAGGCCGAGAATGGTCTGGTCCAGATCCGGCAGACCGGTCGCCAGACCGGGGATGCCGCCGCCGCTGCTCGCCGCCTCGGAGAGGTTTGCGTACACGCGTTGGATGACCATGCTGATCGGCTGCAGGCCGCCGACGTTGCGCCCCTGCCGCAGCGCATAGATCTTGCGCTCGGCCGCCTCGAGCATGGCATCCGCGCCGCCGGAGCCCTCAAAGATCATGGTATTGATCTCATCGGCCGCGAGGTGCAGATTGCGCAGCAGCGCCTGGTCGCGCACGATGGCCGCGTACTTGAGCACGTTGGCCGCCGTGGGCGTGACCTGCATGACCTCCATGAGGTACTGCTGCGTCGTGTCCTTGAACACGCCGCGCACCTTCATCTGTTCGAGCACCGTGACCGCGTCCACGCTCTGCCCATAGGAGAACATGGCGAAGATGGTGTCAAAAATGTCGCGGTTGGCCTGAATATAAAATTCGTCGGACTTGACCTTCTCGATCACATCCGGGATGCAGCTCGGGTCGATGAGCATCGCGCCGATGACTGCCTGCTCCGCCGGAGCGGAATGGGGCGCCTGTCTGCCAAGCAGCTCCTCCATGACGGGTCCCTCCCTCGCCTGCGCGCGGTTTATTTGTCTTCGATGACCAGCACGTGGATCGTGCCGGTGACTTCATAGCCGAGCTTGCACTTGACCTCATATGCGCCGAAGCTCTTGATGGGCTCGGCCTGCACGATCTTCTGCTTTTCGATGGCGAGATCAAACTGCTCGTGCAGCGCGTCACTGATCTCCTTCGAGGTGACGGAGCCGAAGAGCTTGCCGTTGCTGCCGGCCTTTGCCGCGATCTTCACCTGGATCGCGCCAAGCTTTCTGGCGTTTTCCTCCGCCTCGGCCTTTTCGCGGGCGATCTGCGCGGCCTTGGCCTTCTCCTTGAGGCGGAAGGCGTTGAGATTGTCGGCCGTCGCCTCCGTCGCAAGCTTGCGCGGCAGGAGGTAGTTGCGGGCATAGCCGTCGGAAACTTCCTTGAGCTCGCCCTTTTTACCCTGACCCTTTACGTCTGCATTCAAAATCACTTTCATAGCAAGAAACTCCTTTGCTTAATTTTCCAGATTGTCGTCGATCGCCGCGCGTGCCATCTGCACCGCCTGCGCGACCGACACGTCATGCAGCTGCACGGCCGCCGACGAGCGGCTGCCGCCGCCGCCGAGCGCCTCCATGACGAGCTGCACATTCAATTCACCGATCGAGCGCGCGGAGATGAACACATCCCCGCTGCCCGTCGGATAAATGACCAGAGACGCCGTGACCCCTGCAATATTGAGCAGCTCATCCGCCGCCTGTGCCGCGACGATGCGGTCCTGCGGCTCGGTGGGTACGGCAATGGCGATGTCCGCGCGGTAAATGGACGCCGTCTGCAGGATCTTATAGCGGGCGACCGTGTGCTCCATATCCGTCTGCAGGAGCTTTTTCACCTCGGAGGTGTCCGCTCCGGCGCGGCGCAAAAACGCCGCCGCCTCAAACGTGCGCTCGCCGGTGCGCACGGTGAAGTCCTTCGTGTCGAGCATGATGCCCGAGAGCATGGCCTCCGCCTCCACGTGCAGGATGTCCGGCTGCTCGACCAGCTCCTCCAGAAGCTCCGCCATCAGCTCGCATGCCGACGACGCATACGGCTCATGGAAGCTCATGGTCGCGTTGGAGATATAGTTCGCCGAGCGCCGGTGGTGGTCGATGACCGCCACACGGGTGCAGGCCTCGAGCAGGCTCGCATTTTCGACCTGATCCGGCCGGTTGGTGTCCACCACGACGAGCAGCGTGCGGCTGTCGGCATGCAGGAACGCCTCCTGCGGCGACAGGAAGGCCTTGCTGTATTCCGCCGCGTTGAGCATCCGGTCGCGGAGCTGGCCGGCCGCCGTCTTGTTGGCGTCCATGACGATGCGGCAGGGCGTTCCGAATTTGCGCGCGATGCAGCACACGCCGGCGGCAGCGCCGAGCGTGTCCAGATCGGAGAATTTGTGCCCCATGACGTAGACCTTGGACGAGTCCTGAATGAGCTGGCCGAGGGCGTTTGCCATGACGCGGGATTTGACCTTCGTGCGCCGCTCGACCTCGCCGCCGCGGCCGCCGAAGAATTCAAACGTGACGCGGTTTTTCACAACGGCCTGATCGCCGCCGCGCGAGAGCGCCATCTCGGTGCCGAGGATGGCAAAGTTGTAGTTTTCATCGAGACTCTCCCCGTCGCGGCCGACGCCGACGCTGACCGTGGCGCGGATGCCGCTGGGGCTGGTCACGCTGTGGACGCTGTCAAGCAGGGACGCGAACTTGTTCTCGCGCAGCTCGTCGAGATGCCGCGACTCGAACACATACAGATACCGGTCGCGGTCATAGCGGCGGAAGAAGCCGCCCTTGCCCTCGCACCACTGCAGGAGCTTATCCTCAATGGCGTCGCGCAGCTCGTTGCGCTTGCGGTCGGTCAGGCCGCGGATGAGCTCGTCATAGTTGTCGATGACGATCACGGCAATGATCGGGCGGGAGGCGTAATACTCGAGCCGGATCTTCTCATAGTCCGTCACATCGACCCAGTAGGTGATGCCCATGTAGCTTGCCGCGTCGTCCGGGTTCGTGCGCACAAGGTTGCCGTGGATCTGGTACTTGCGCCCCTGATACTCCAGCAGCTCGGGGCACTGGGTGTTGCCCTCGAGCAGCCAGCGGCCGGAAAACTCCGGGATCGCGTCCGTGATGCGCATATCGACCGACGGCTTGTGCCGGCCGCAGATATCAAAGAAAATCCGGTTCGCCCAGATGACCTGCGAATCCGCCGGGCGAAAGACCGCCATCGGCAGCGGGAAATTCTGCAGGGTATTATTTCGCGCAGACTCCGTATCATAAGTAACGGATTCGATGTACCGCTCGAGTGTGCGGCGCTTGCGCGCGCGCATGATGACCGAGTAGATGATCAGCAGCAGAATGATGACGCCCTCGACGATCGACAGCCAGAGCCGGTCGGAGAACAGAAACGTGATGACTGCGAATATGATCAGAAACAGCAGGAACATCCGCGAATTCGGCATCAGCGCACGCTGCAGCTTCGACTCGCTGGGTACATTGACGGTTTTGGGATCTCGCATCGTCATACCTCCTTGCACCCCAGTGGGCAAAACCTATTGCCCCCATAATAATCAATGATTATATCATCTTTCCCGAACGTTGACAATACACTTTCCCGCCGAAGATTTGTGAAAGGAGTGTGCGCATGAAGGCCATTTTGCTCGCCGGCGGTCAGGGGCGGCGGCTGCGCAGCATCACGGGCAAGCTGCCGAAGCCCATGGTACCGCTCGTCGGCGTACCGGTGCTCGACCGGCTGCTCGAGCTGCTGCGGCGCAGCGGCTTCACGGACGTGTGCGCAACGCTGTGCTACCGGCCGGAGGTCATTCAGGAGCACTGCGGCGACGGCAGCGGCTACGGCGTGCACCTGCGCTACCGCATCGAGACCGAGCCGCGCGGAACGGCGGGCGCCGTGCGCGCGTGCAGCGGCTTTTACGGCCGGGACGATTTTCTCGTCATCAGCGGCGACGCGGCGTGCAGCTTTGACCTCCTGCGGCTCTACCGGCAGCACCAGAGCTCCGGCGCCGCCGTGACGGTCGCGCTCTATCCGGACGCGGAGCCGCTGCAGTACGGGCTCGTTTTGCAGGACCGGCAGGGCTTCGTGCGCCACTTCATCGAAAAGCCGGACTGGCCGCACGTCGTGACCGATCTCGTCAACACCGGCATCTATATCGTGTCCCCGCGGGCGATGGCCTATGTGCCGGAGGACACGCCGTTTGATTTTGCCAATGACCTCTTCCCGCTGCTGCTCGCGGCGAACGAGCCGATCCTCGGCGTGCCGATGGACGGCTACTGGTGCGACATCGGCACGCCGCGCGCCTACTACCGGTGCTGTCTGGACGTGCTCGACGGACGGCTGTGCCCGGCGCCGCCGGAAGTGCCGGAAGTGCCGGAAGCACCGGAAGCGCCGGACGCCCCCGCGCAATGCGCAGACCCGCTCCGGCGCAGCGTCCCCTGCCGCGACCGCGCGCACCGGATGCGCACGCTGTCGGAGGCGATGATGGAGGCCGGCGCCGACTTCACGGACGGTCTGCACGTGCGCGACGGCAGCTGGGAGCTGACCGTCCGGCCGGATGCGCAAGCCTCCGCCCTGCAGGTGGAGGCAAACACGCCGGATGCCGCCGCCGCGGCCGCGCGGCTGCTCGAGCTGATGGAGCAGCACGGGGAATAAAGACGCAAAAACCGCCGCATCGTCGGATGCGGCGGTTTTGAGATACATTATTGCTTATAATGGTGTGCGTCCTCGAGGACCATTTCCTTGACCTTCATCAGGCGCACCTTGGTCGAACTTTCGTTCTCGTCCAGCTTCATGGAGATGTAACGAATGTTCTGCTCCAGCTCCGGGATCATCACGTATTCGAGCGCGTTGACGCGGCGGCGGGTCTTTTCGATCTCCTGCGCGAGCATCTGCGTGGTCTTTTCGACCTGCGCAAGCTCCAGCATATCCTTAAACACCTCCGCCAGCTTCTCGAGCGCATCGTCCAGCTCGCCGGACGTCTGCGCAAAGCCGTACGGGAAGATCTCGGACGGGTCGCTGTTGCGGGTCCGGAAATCGTAGACCGGCACGTTCACGCTCATGATGTTCTGATAGGTCATGCCCAGCTCGACACTCTGCCGCGGGTAGAGCAGCGACTGCTCGAGCATTTCCGGGGACATGATCGCGGACGCGACCGACAGAGAGCCGAACGCCTCCGTGAGTCCCTGCTCGACCTTTGCGCGCAGCTGCTTGTTCAGGCGCACGTTGTCGAGAAACTGACGCATCAGCTCGTCACGCTTATCCTTGAGGAGCTTATGACCCCTGCGAGCGGTCTTCAGCCGGCCCTTGAGCTGGTTGAGCACCATTCTTGTCGGGGTAATCGCTGTATTTGCCATCAAATCACCTCACTTGGTAAGTCTGCGGGACGGGTGCGATCAGGTCTCGGGCATATACTTTTCGATCAGCTCGGGCTTGATGCGCTTGAGTTCGGTGCGCGGCAGCAGGCTCAGCAGCTCCCAGCCGAGGTTGAGGGTGTCCTCAATGGAACGGTTGGTGTTGTTGCCCTGATTGACGTAACGCTGCTCAAACGCGTCGGCGAACTTCGCAAACTGCTTGTCGTCGTCCGACAGCGCCGCCTCGCCGAGGATGGTCATGAGCTCCTTAGCGTCCTTGCCGCGGGCATAGGCCGCAAACAGCTGGTTCATCGTGCCGGAGTGATCCTCGCGGGTCTTGCCCTCGCCGATGCCCTTATCCTTCAGACGCGACAGGCTGGGCAGCACGTCCACGGGCGGGATGATGCCCTTGCGGTACAGGTCACGGGAAAGGATGATCTGACCCTCGGTGATGTAGCCGGTCAGGTCGGGGATCGGGTGGGTCTTGTCGTCCTCGGGCATGGTCAGGATCGGGATCATGGTGATCGAGCCGGACTTGCCGATGCGGCGGCCGGCGCGCTCGTAGAGCGTGGCAAGGTCGGTGTACAGGTAGCCGGGGTAGCCGCGGCGGCCGGGGACTTCCTTCTTGGCCGCGGAGACCTCACGCAGTGCCTCGGCGTAGTTGGTGATATCGGTCAGGATGACCAGCACCTGCATATCCTTCTCGAAGGCCAGATACTCGGCCGCAGTCAGCGCCATACGCGGGGTGGCGATACGCTCGACGGCGGGGTCGTTGGCGAGGTTCGAGAACACGACCGTGCGGTCGATGGCGCCGGTGCGGCGGAACTCCTGAATGAAGTACTCGGACTCCTCGAACGTGATGCCGATGGCGGCGAAGACGACGGCGAAGTTCTCGTTGTCGCCCAGCACCTTTGCCTGACGCGCGATCTGCGCGGCGAGGGCGGCGTGCGGCAGGCCGGAGGCCGAGAAGATCGGCAGCTTCTGGCCGCGGACGAGGGTGTTCAGGCCGTCAATGGTGGACACGCCGGTCTGAATGAACTCTGCCGGGTAGGCGCGGGCTGCCGGGTTCATCGGCAGGCCGTTGATGTCGCGGTGCTCCTCGGCGAGGATCGCCGGACCGCCGTCGATGGGCTCGCCCATGCCGTTGAAGACGCGGCCGAGCATATCCTCGCTCACGCCCAGCTGCAGCGGGTGGCCGAGAAAGCGCACCTTCGACTGCGCAAGGTTGATGCCCTGCGCGCTCTCGAACAGCTGCACGACCGCATGATCGTCCTCGACCTCGAGGACCTTGCAGCGGCGGACTTCACCGTTCGGGAGCTCGATCTCGGCCAGCTCGTCGTAGGTCACGCCTTCGACGTTCTTGACGATCATCAGAGGGCTGGCGATCTCCTGGATGGTCTTGTATTCTCTAATCACTGCTCCTCACCTCCGGCGATAATCTCTTTGATCTGTGCAGTCATATCCGCCGCGATCCTGGCATAGACCTGCTCGTACTCGTCGCTCGGCACGCTCTTGGCGCGGCCGATATCGACGCGGGCGGGAATGGCAAAGAGCTTTTGCATCGGCGCGTTCTTCTCGAGCGCGTCGCGGCACTCGGCGTCATAGTGCAGGATGAGGCCGAGCAGCAAAAACTGCCGGCGGTACTCGGAGTAGCTGTCGATGTCGACGAAGGCGTTCTGCTGCAGGAAGTCCTCGCGGATCATCTTGGCCGTCTCCATCGTCAGGCGGTCGGCCGGGGACAGCGCGTCCTGACCGACGAGGCGGACGATCTCCTGCAGCTCGGATTCCTGCTGCAGGATGCTCATGGCCTTGTCGCGGTTGGCCATATACTCCTCGCCGAACGTGGCCTCATACCACGGCTTGAGCGAGTCAACATACAGCGAGTAGGACGTCAGCCAGTTGATGGCCGGGAAGTGGCGGGCATAGGCAAGGCTCGAATCAAGCGCCCAGAACACCTTGACGATGCGCATGGTCGCCTGCGAGACAGGCTCGGAAATGTCGCCGCCCGGAGGCGAGACGGCGCCGATGGCGGTGACGGAGCCGCGGCGGTCAGCGTCGCTGCCGATGCAGCGGATGCAGCCGGCGCGCTCGTAGAACTGCGCGATGCGCGACGCGAGGTAAGCCGGGTAGCCTTCTTCACCGGGCATCTCCTCCAGACGGCCGGACATCTCACGCAGCGCCTCGGCCCAGCGGGAGGTGGAGTCGGCCAGAACGGCGACGTCATAGCCCATGTCGCGGAAATACTCCGCGATGGTGATGCCGGTGTAGATGGACGCCTCACGCGCAGCGACCGGCATATCGGAGGTGTTGGCGATGAGCACGGTGCGCTTCATGAGCGGCTCGCCGTTGCGCGGGTCGGTCAGCTCCGGGAACTCCATGAGAACGTCGGTCATCTCGTTGCCGCGTTCGCCGCAGCCGATGTAGACGACGACGTCCACGTCCGACCACTTGGCGAGCTGGTGCTGCACGACGGTCTTGCCGCTGCCGAACGGGCCGGGCACGGCTGCCGTGCCGCCCTTGGCGATCGGGAAGAGCGTGTCGATGATACGCTGACCGCTGTTCATGGGCTTGTTCGGGGCGAACTTCTGCGCATAGGGGCGCGCGATACGCACCGGCCAGCGCTGGATCATGTTCAGCTCATGATCGACGCCGGCGGCATCGGTGAGCACGGCGACGGTCTGGTCGACCGTGAAGTCGCCGCCGGTGATGCTCTTGATCGTGCCCGCCATCTGCGGGGGCACCATGATCTTGTGCAGGATGGCCGTCGTCTCCTGGACGGTGCCGATCACGTCACCGCCGGAAACGGCGGTGCCGGGCTGCACGACGGGATCAAAGTGCCACACGCGCTCGCGGTTGAGCGCGGGCACCTCGATGCCGCGGGTGATGTTCGAGCCGGTCAGGTCGCGGATCTCGGGCAGCGGGCGCTGGATACCGTCATAGATATTCTCCAGCATGCCGGGGCCAAGCTCCACGGACAGCGGCATACCGGTCGTCTCGACTTCCGCGCCGGGGCCGAGGCCCGAGGTCTCCTCATAGACCTGGATGGACGCGCTGTCGCCGGTCATATTCAGGATCTCGCCGATCAGGCGCTGCTCGCCGACACGCACAACGTCGGAGACGTTGGCGTCGGCAAGGCCGTTTGCCACGACCAGCGGGCCGGAAACTTTTGTGATAGTTCCGCTCAATTTCATTCTTCCTTTCCTTAAAGGATATCGGAGCCAACCGCTCGCTCGACCGCCGCCTTGAGCGCGGTCTGGCCGAGGCCGAGGGGGCCTTCCCTGCCGGGGATCAGGATGATGGCCGGCTTGGGAACATCTTTGAATTTGTCGATCTCGTGCTGAAGCTCCTGCGCCAGATTTTCTTCCACATAGATGATGGCGTAGTCCTCAGAGTCCTTGGTCAGGCGGCGCAGCGTCTCGCGCGCCTCCTCGGCGTTGGCGACCGGGCAGGCCTCGAGGCCGAGCGCCTTGAAGCCCATGACGGTCTCCGCACCGCCGACAACCGCAATTTTAAGCATAAGTCTCACGCAGCCTTTCCCGGATGACCGCGGGCTGAAGCCCGGCGAGTCTGCCCGTCAGGATCATTCTGGCGGCCGTCGTCTCGTTTTCCATGGCGGCGAGATACGCCGACACATGCGCCGCGCCGAAGCTGCGCAGCTTGGCCGCGCGGATGTAGTCCATGAGCGCGTTGTCGCACAGCAGCTCAAACGCCGTCAGCGCGCCGCCGCTCATGGCGGCCGCACCGGCAGACGCCGCGTCGCTCAGCCACGTGTTGGCATACAGCGCCGTGAGCGCCTCGGCCGACTCAAACGCCGCGAGCACGCGGTCCGTGCCGATCGTGCCGCCGGAGACGAGCGCACTCCTGAGAAAGTCCGCATCCTTGGCCATGCGGCGCGTGCGCACGGCGGCGCGCAGGTTCGCACCGTCGATCTGCAGCTGCACATAGCCCCTGGCAAAGCCGCCGTCGCTCAGGCCGTCGCAGAGCGCGAGCATCTGCGCGAAATACGCGCGGTCAAGCGCAAAGTCCGCCGCCTGCGGATTGGTCGTGCGCGCGAGGATCGCGGCGGCATCGACCATGGCCTGCGCCAGAACGGGCGGGATGTCGCGGTAGTCCTCTTCATAGAACGCGGCGTGCAGCTTCTGCGGCGGCACCGTGCCGCGCTGCGACAAAATCGCGCCGCAGTCCGTGCCCATGGCCTGCGCCTTGATGAGCGCCTTGGCGTTGTGGTAGTCGTACTTGAGGCGGAACAGCTGCACGAGCTGCGCCTCCGGCACCATGCCCTCGACCTCGTCGAACAGCGCCGCGATGTGCGCCTCGAGCGCAGCGCCGGCGTCCTTCGCGCTCAGGCCGCTCAGGTCGCCGTAGCCGCATTCCTCAAGGATCTTGGCCGCCTCCTCGTTCGTGGGCGCATCGATCATGCGCTCCATGCGCTCAGCGGAAAGCATCTTGGTCTCGCGGGCTGCCAGCATTGCCGTAATCGCAAGGTAGTTCGTATCTTTTACTTTAGACAATTCCGTTCCTCCTTCATGCGGCGCAGAACCCCGCGCCCCATATAGGATAATTCATTCCCCCGCGCGGGGCGGGGCAGGTCATGCGCCGAACAAGACCTCGGCGACCTGAGCAGCCAGATCACTGCGGCAGAGCTCTGCGATCGTCTCCACCGCGCAGTTGACCTCGATGTCTCCCTGCCGGAGCACAAAACCGGCGCGCAGGGCGCGCGTATCGGGGCTCACGGTGAGCTGCGCCTGCTTGCCCTGCTGCGCGAGCAGCGCGTTTGCAGCGTCCGCGACCGCCTGACCGCACGCGACCTGATCCTTGGCGTTGAACACCAACGCCTCGGTGCCGGTCGTCGCGGCCTGCGCCGCGAGCTTGGCAAGATAGGCCACGTAGTCCGCCTGCGGCATGGTGCAGATGCGCTCGAGCGCGGCGGCAAACGCCGCGTCGACCATCTCCTGCTTGAGGGCAAGGACGCTCTTTCTGGCCTCCATTTCCGCCAGACGCCCCATGCGCTGCACGCGGTCCTCGCAGTCCTTCACACCGTCGCGCACGCGCGCCCAATACTGGTCCTGCGCCTGCTTGTCATAGTCGGCGCGGATCTCGGCGCACCTGGCCTCGGCGTCGGCCGTGATGGCGCGCGCCTGCTCCCGTGCATCCGCCTCGATGCGGCCGGTGATTTTTTCAATACCATTCATAGATCTTCGTTCCCTTCTGTCGGAAGAGGATTTTGGATTACTTCAAGCCATTGAGCATCAGGAACGACGCCAGCAGGCAGAGGATGGCGTAGAACTCGACCGTGATGCAGAAGATCATGCCCTTGGACCAGTCGTCCGGCTTCTTGGCCAGAATGTTCAGGGACGCGGCAGCGACCTTGCCCTGCGCAATGGCGGAGATCAGACCGCCGAGCGCGATCGGCAGGCAGGCTGCGAAGTACTGCAGGCCCTGCGCAACAGTCAACGCAGACTCAGCATTGGCATTGAAGATCTGGCTCTGAGCAAGGAACCAGATGACGAAGCCGTACAGACCCTGCGTGCCGGGGATGACCTGCATGATCATCGCCTTACCGAACTTGCTGGGATCCTCCGAGACGAGACCTGCGCCGGCCTCACCGGCGATGCCGGTGCCCTTTGCAGAGCCGATGCACGCGAGAGCCGCTGCGAGCGCAGCGCCGAGAAGGCCGAGAGCCAGACCACCGATGGATTCGAGAAATGCCATTTTCAATTTCCTCCTTAAATATCTCTTGAGTACGAATGTTTAGAAATTATGATTTTCCACGTCGACATAGCGCGTGTTGATCTCCAGCGGGCTGAAGGGCTTGCCGCCGTCGACATAGAACTTACCGAAGAACTCCAGACACTGCAGACGCAGGTCGTGCACGAAGCAGCCGAGCAGGTTCAGACCGAAGTTCAGCGCGTGACCCACCAGGAAGATGAGGATAAAGACCAGCATCGACACGACGGTCACGCCGCCGCTCGACGGCATCGCGGCGAGGGTGTTGAACACCTGCGCGATGACGCTGCCGGCCAGCATCAGAGCCATGAGTCGGGAATACGAGAGAATGTCGCCGAACCAGCCGGTCAGACCGTTGTAGAGCGCGCCGAACACGGCCGTGACCTTGCCGAAGCCCTTGGCCTCACGGCCGGAGCCGTAGAGCAGCATCAGACCGCCGATGCACAGCACGACCGGGACGTCGGCGATGTTGCCGATCTTGAGCACGTACAGCGCAAGCCCCGCAAACAGGACCAGCCATGTGCCCTCGTTGAAGATCGCGTCGCCGACCTTGCCCTGCCGGCACTCCATGACCATGTTCACGATCATGCCGGTCACGAGCTGGATAAAGCCGAGCACCATGGCGCCAACGAGGATCGTCGTCGTGTCCTTGAGCGGGTCGAGCAGCGGGCTTGTCAGGATGCCGAGCTGGACGTCGTGGCCGAACATGTTCACGATCGTCGGCACGGCGTTTCCGAAGAAGCCGCCCGTCACGATGCCGAGCAGGAACGTCGACACGCCGCAGGCGAGCAGCAGCTCGCAGAAATACTTGCTGCCGCGCTTGGGCTTCATCTTGCCGAGCACGACGAGCGCCGCGATCGTCATCACGAGGCCGTAGCCCATGTCCGCCATCATGATGCCGTAAAACAGGATGAAAAACGGCGCCATGAGCGGGTTCGGGTCCACCGTGCCGTAGGCCGGCAGGCTGTACATGTTCGTGACCATGTTGAGCGGCTCTGTAAACTTGTTGTTCTTGAGCTTGACCGGCACCTCGGGATATTCGTCCTCTGTGGGGTCGGCCAGATCCCACGCGCAGTCATACTTTGCGAGCACCGCCGTGAGCTTTTCCTCCTCCGGCGCCGTGAGCCAGCCGCGCATGCACACGACGCTCTCCGTGCCGACCAGACGCTCCTCCGCCTCGGCGCGGCCGAGCCGGACGCTCGCGCGGTCGATGCAGAGCTTGAACGCATCGCGGTGCGGTGCAAAGGCGGCGATGTCCGCCTCCGCCTGCTCACGCCTGCGGATGACATCCGCGATCTGCTGCTGCGCGCTGTCGATGTTTTGCCTGGCCGTTCCCGGCATGCCGCCGAGGTTTGCCAGCGTGAAGCCGAATGTGCGCAGCGCAGCCAGCGCCTCCGGCAGCTCGTCCTTCATGCAGATGAGCAGCACATAGTGCTGTTCCCTGTCTGCGGAGATCTCATACATCTGCGACTCGGGCGCAGCCTCCGCCAGCGCCTTTTGTGCCTCGCCGAGGTCCGCTGCCGCCGGCAGCATGCCCAGTGTGATGCGCGTCGTCGCGGTCGAGCCCATGCTCAGCGGCAGGTCAAGCGTCTCCCACGGACGCAGCGCCTCAACGCCGCTGCGCAGCTTTGCCTCCTCGCCGTTACAGCGGCGCACGTCGGCCTCCAGCTCCTCGAGCTGCGCGACCGCGTCGAGCTCCTTGCGGTAGGCGCCGACATCCAGAAACTCACGCTCCGTGACCTCCGGCCGGGAGCTGAGCAGCTTGGACTTGACCGGCGCATACTTATCCAGCAGCTTGAGTGCGGCGGTCAGGCGCGTCAGCTCACTGCGCGTCTCCGTCACGCTGCCGCTCTCCTGACGCAGGACCGCGGCAGCCTCTGCATCCGCCAAAAGCGCGTCCGGTTCCGAGACCTGCACGCAGCCGAGCAGCATCAGGTCGCGCAGCAGAGCGTCTTTCTGCCCACGAACGACCATGAGCCGCAGCTTTTTCATGTGTACAATGGCCATCAGCCGTTCACGATCCTTTCCACGATTAGTGATGCAGCGCGATCCAGATTGGTCTTGGCCTTGATGCGCATGGCCGCTTCCTTGTTCTTGGTCTCGGCAGCCAGTCTTTCCGCATCGGCCTTCGCCTTTTCATCCGATTTGGCCCGCAGCGTCTGCAGCTCGCGCTGCGCCTTGCCGACGGCCGCCTCGATCGCCGCTTTGCCCTCGGTCTGAGCCGCTTCCACTGCCGCTGCAGCGGCCGCCTGCGCGTCGGCTTGGATCTGCTTTGCACGGTCTTCCGCGTCACGGATCGTTGTTATCGCCTCAAATGACATCCCTACACCTCCCTACAATTCGAAGTGGTATTATGCCGCGCACGCTCGCATTTGCGAACTGTATCTACATAATGTATGTATTTTACCCTATTCACACCCGTTACGCAAGCGAAATTGCCCAAAAATGTATGTCAATTTTCAGACATCCAAGTGTTAAAAAACTATTGATATTGCTACGTTTTTCACGTCATTGACTAAAAATTAACGTTTATTTTTTTGCATGATTTCTTCCGATGACACCAATGCATTTTCCCGATGAAAACCCAACTATCCTGCTGGAAAAACCAGGTTATCGTCATTTTAAATACTTTTTTACTTGCTATTATTCCGGATATCACCTATAATGGTCTCGTCAAAGTTAAAAAGTTTGAACTTTATTTGTATATTCGGAGGTATTTCCTATGGAGAGCAAACGCCGACTCGGAGACCGCAAGGACGGCCGCCTGATACAATCGCTTGCGCCGTTTTACAGATTCATGCCCTACATCATGCCCACGAAAAACGACGCCTGCAACCAGTTTGAGGACTGCATCGAGATCACGAACACCGACCGCTGGCTGCGTCAGAAGCGGCTCGAGGGCTACAAGGGCCTCGGCTATCTGCACCTGTTCATCGCGGCCTACGTGCGCATGGTCTCCATGCGCCCCGGCATCAACCGTTTCGTGGCCGGCCGCCGCATCTATGCGCGCAACAACATTGAGGTCGTGCTGACCGTGCGCCGCACCATGTCCACCACCTCGAACGAGACGACCATCAAGGCCGTCTTCGCCCCGACGGACACGATCTTCGACGTCTACCGCAAGATGAACGAGAAGATCGACGAGATCAAGTACGGCGGCGAGGACAACAACACCGAGCAGGTCGCGGGCGCGCTGCTGAAGCTGCCGCGCTTTTTGCTGCGCTTTGCCATCGGCTGCCTGCGCGTGATGGACTACTTCGGCATCATCCCGCAGAAGCTGCTCGATGCCAGCCCCTTCCACGGCTCGATGATCATCACCGACATGGGCTCGCTCGGCATCCCGCCGATCTATCACCACCTGTATAACTTCGGCACCCTGCCGATGTTCATCGCCTTCGGCGCCAAGCGCAAGGCGGTCGAGCTCGACCGTGAGGGCAAGGCGGTCGAGCGCAAGTACATCGACTTCATGGTCGTCATGGACGAGCGCGTGTGCGATGGGTACTATTATGCCTCGTCGTTCAAATACATGAAGATGTACCTGCACAACCCGTCTCTGCTGGAAGTCCCGCCCAAGAACGTGGTCGAGGATCTGTTCTGAATTCTGAATACAGACGCATACGAGAAAACCTCCTGCACCGCAGGAGGTTTTCTCATTTGTTGCGCCCGCGCACTGCCGGGCGTCCGCGCCGCACGCGCAGCCGGACACAGCAGCAGCATGATGAGCATGATCAGGATCACAAAGCGGAGCTGTTTCATATCGTCTCCCTCCTCGCTTTCGTTTGACAGCAGTATACACGCGCGCCGCGAAAAAAGCCGTCGCATCCTGCCGCCGACCGGAAAATACGCGCAAAAATTCCCCCGGCGCGGAATGAACCCGCGCCGGGGGATCGGCATATTCAGCTGTCGGGATCCGGCTGCGCACAGCACGCAGCGAGAAACTCCGCATCGCCCAGCCGCGCCTGCACCCGGTCGTGCATGGCCGTGCCGCCGCGCAGCTCGGACAGCGGTGCACCGAGCGCCGCCTCCATCTGCGTGCGGGTGAAGGCATAGCTGCCGTCGGAGAATTCATAGCATACCGCACTGAGATTGTCGATGAGCGCGAACGCCGCCGCGGAATCATATACGAGGTCGCGCCGTACCTTGTCCGCATCGAGCTCGGCGAGCGCCGCCTGATAGCGCACGCACAGCGACGCGTCGTCCCCGATCTCAAAGCGGGCGGGCACGTCGCTGAGCGGCAGGTGGTAAAACAGGTTCACGGTGTTGCTGATGTTGCCGACATAGGGGCTGGCATACGCGCGCACCGCCGCAAAATCATGCGTGCGCGCATCCGTCTGCGCCGCGCGCTGCTGCGCCTGCTGCCGCTCCTGCGCGGGCAAAAGCCAGAACACCGCCGCTGCCGTCAGCGCAAGCCCGAGCGTCAGCAGCGACACGATCCAGATCTGTTTACGCTTCATCCGGCTCTTCCCTTTCACACTGCACGAACAGGCGCGGAAATCTCCCGACCGCGATCGGAAACACGACCGTACTCAGCGCGAGATAATACGGCGCCGCCATGACGCCGAGCGCATACGGACCGTCGATGCGCACCGGACGCGAAAACCAGACGTTGCTCGAAAACATCACCGCGCTCACGGTGGCGACGCACACCGCAAAGCACACGCCCCAGACGAGCCACACGGTGCGGCTCTGCCGGCGCAGCTGCGCCGCGTCCACGGTCATCGTCACACACGACTCCCCCCGGAGGCTGCACAGATACGAGACGCCGAGCACCGCCGCCAGCACAAACGCCGCAAGGCAGGAGATCTGCCCCCGCACGAGCAGCAGCGGGATCGTGAGCACCCAGAGGACCACGCTCGCCAGCAGCAGTGACTGCAGCCGCGCCGCGCGCCACTGCTGCGCGTTCACACGCACGGCCGTGCCGAGCACCCCGTCAAGCGACGGGAGCTGCGCCTTGGCCGCGCGCACAGCCTCCACCTCCGGCATGCCCTGTGCGATGAGATCATCCCGCCGCGCGGCCAGATTGCCGTAGATCTCCTCTTTCATCTCCCGGTTTTCCGCGGTATCCCCACGGCGCGCAAAAAGCGCGTCTACATAGGCTCTGAGTTCATCCATGTTCCTCGCCTCCGATCAGCACACAGTCAATGATGTCCCGCGCTGCGCACCACTGCTCCACCGCGTCGTGCAGCAGCGCCGCGCCCGCCGGCGTGATGCGGTAATACTTCCGGCGCGCCCCCTGCGAGGCATCGCCCCAGTAACTCTGCACGCAGCCGTCACGCTCGAGCCGCTTGAGGCTCGTATAGAGCGACGGCTCTTTGAGCTCATAGCGCCCGCCGGTGCGCTGCGTGATGGTTTTGATGATCTCGTACCCATAGCTGTCGTGCGCGCTGAGTACCCGCAGGAGCATCGCGTCGATGCTGCCGCGGATCAGATCGCTGCGAATGGTCGTCTCCGCCAAGGCACTCGCCTCCCTTGCGTACATTAAAACACAAATTACTATGCGTGTCAAGGTAATGTGCCAAAAATCGCGCAGGAGAACTCTCCTGCGCGATCATCCTGTTTCTATGCTGTTCTGCCGGCCGCGTCCTGCGCCGCCTGTATGTCCGCTTCCGTCACATCCAGCGCGCCGCAATAGCAGCAAATACCATAAACGCTGTAGGCTTCGCCGTTCTGTTCCACCTTGATGCGCGGGCGGATCAGCCGCACCGGCGCGTCACCTGAGAGCGCCAGCTTCCCTTCCGCAACGCCGTCGTATACCGTGATGCCGCCCGCCACATCGGCGATTTGATCCGGTCCATATTGGATAGACCGGATGGATGCGGCCCGATCCAGCAGCTCATAATGGTACGGGAACATATTTCCAACCCGATTCGATGCTGGGGACGACCAGACATTCAGCAGTTCTGAGTGATCCGGTGCGTCCTGCACGTCGAACGTCCACGTTCCAATTGGGTACGTCTGCTCGCTCCCGTCCCGAAATTGCACACACAGCGCCGTTGCATCCGTCACGCCCGCCGTTTCAAACGCCAGCGTTGCACGCACCGCACACGCGCTGTAAGCTCCAATGGACTCGTGCGGCTCTATGGAAAACTTCTGGATCCGCACCGCATCATTTCCCTCAAAGGACATGGACGCTGCATTCTGAAACACCGCGGCGCATGCTTCCTTCGTGCTGAATCCGATGATCGCCACGGTCAGCGTAGACGATACCGGCGCCGCAAAGTAGCCTTCGTATTGGAAAAAGAACGTATCCGCCTCCGGCTGCGCCTTGCAGCCGCACAAGCCCAACGACAGCAGGAGCACCAGCGTAATGCAGAAACTTCTAAATAGACTTGGCCATCTGTGTTCCATGACGGACACCCCCTTACTGATCTTTAGATATAAATCCTTTTTTATGTTAAATTTACTATATCATCCTTTCTGCGTCAACCTTTTCTTGTTTATTATTTATAAATATTATTTTTAATTGCAAATTGTTGTATCTTATTTTGGCATATTCGCCCAATCACTCAATTCGCTGACTCCACAAAAGATTTCATTTCCTGTCCATACGCAAAACGCACGAAGCGCCCTTCTCTCGAAAGGCCTTCGTGCGTTTTGCATACATATTTGCAATCTATTTTACCAGTTCCGGCTGAACTCAGCCAGCTCCAGACCGGGATTTTTCTGCTCCGCCCAGCGGATGCTCCACTCATTGTTGAAGATGAGCAGATTATGCCCCCGGAAGTCCTGCACCCACTTCGTGTCCGAGGCGAGGTTGAGCACCGTAGGATCGGTGCCCCCGCTCGTGATCCAGCGGATATAGGAATACGACAGGTCGCGGCGGCGGATGTCGATGTTGTACTCGTTCTTGAGCCGGTACTCCAGCACCTCGAACTGCAGCACACCGACCGCGCCGACGATGACCTCCTCCATGCCGCTGTTCGGCTCGTGGAAGATCTGGATGGCGCCCTCCTGCGCGATCTGGGTGACGCCCTTGACAAACTGCTTGCGCTTCATGGTGTCCACCTGCGAGATGACGGAGAAATGCTCCGGCGCAAACGTCGGGATACCCTCAAAGCGCACGCGCATTTTCGGCTCGCAGATCGTGTCGCCGATGGAGAAGATGCCGGGATCGAACACGCCGATGATATCGCCGGCATAGGCTTCGTTGATGATCGCGCGCTCCTGCGCCATGAGCTGCTGCGGCTGCGCAAGCTTGAGCGTCTTGCCGCCCTGCACGTGCAGGTACTCATGGTCGCGCACGAACTTGCCCGAACAGATGCGCATGAACGCGATGCGGTCACGGTGGGCCTTGTTCATGTTCGCCTGGATCTTGAACACGAACGCGGAAAAGCCCGGCTGGAACGGATCGACCGTGCCGTCAGCCGTTGTGCGCGGCAGCGGCGGCATCGTCATGTGCAGGAAGTTTTCCAGAAACGGCTCGACGCCGAAGTTTGTCAGCGCGGAGCCGAAAAACACCGGGCTGAGGCGGCCGGCGCGCACCTCGTCGAGGTCGAAGGAATAGCCCGCGCCGTCGAGCAGCTCAATGTCCTCGGTGAGCTTTTCGCGCTGGCGCGGCCCGATCAGCTCGTCGAGCCGCTCGGTGTCCGTGAGCTCGCATTCGATGGGGCGGATCTTGTTCTGCCCGCGGTGAAACTCCTGAAACGCGAGGATCTCGCGGCGGTCGCGGTCAAACACGCCCTTGAAGTCATGCCCGCAGCCGATCGGCCAGTTGACGGGGTAGGTGCCGATGCCGAACTCGTTTTCGAGCTGCTCCATGAGCTCAAACGGGTCGCGCGCCTCGCGGTCAAGCTTGTTGATGAAAGTAAAGATCGGGATGTGGCGCATGGCGCAGATCTTGAAGAGCTTGCGCGTCTGCGGCTCGATGCCCTTGGCCGCGTCGATGACCATGACGGCGCTGTCGGCCGCCATGAGCGTGCGGTAGGTGTCCTCCGAAAAGTCCTGATGGCCCGGCGTGTCGAGGATGTTGATGCAATAGCCCTCATACTCAAACTGCATGACCGACGATGTGATGGAGATGCCGCGCTGCTTTTCAAGCTCCATCCAGTCCGAGACCGCGTGGCGCGCGGTCGCCTTGCCCTTGACCGAGCCGGCGAGCTGGATGGCCCCGCCGTACAGCAGCAGCTTTTCCGTGAGCGTCGTCTTGCCGGCGTCCGGGTGCGAGATGATCGCAAACGTCCGGCGGCGCTCGATTTCCTGTTTCAGATCCATAGTCCGCTCCTCTGTTGTTCTTTCATGTATCAAACTTGAATAGTATACCCGATTTTCTCTGTGCGTGCAACAAAAATCTGCCCGTCAGGCCGTCTGCTCGCGCAGATAGAGCGTGAGCGTGGCAAGAAAAATATCCTTGGCGTCATAGCGCGGCATGAGCGGAGCAAGCTGCGTGATGAGGTGCTCGCTGCCGAGCGAGGCGCACAGCGCGTGCGCGTGCTCAAGCTCCGGTGTGTCCTCATCCTCCGCAAGGCGCATGGCCAGCTCCGGCAGCAGGAGCTTGAGGTCGTAGACCTCACCGCGCGGGTAGGCATACGCCTCGAGCACGCATTCCACGCCTGCGAGCGCGCAGTCCGTCAGGTCGCCGGAGCGGTCGCTGAGGATGCGGTCGGTCAGCGGCGTGTCGCTGCGGAAAAAGTCGAGCATGGAGTCCGGCGGCGTCAGCTCCCGCCGCAGCAGCCAGAGCAGATAGTCGCGCGCGACACCGTCGAGCAGCGTCTGTCCGTCGGGCGCAAACGTATAGGTGCGGCCGATATGGCTGCCGAGCACGCGCAGCGTGTCCGTGTAGCCAAGGGCGATGCTGCGGCGCATCGCGTCGGGGTCAAACTCCAGCAGCTTTCCCAGCGGCTCCGCCGGAGCGATGTAGGTCACGAGCGGATGGTTTGCATATTTTTTCTCCGGCGTCTCCGGCTTGAGACCGATGGCGATGACGCGATCCGCGCCGAGTCGAAACGCCGTGCTGATCGGCAGGTTGTCAGAATACGCGCCGTCGAGGTAGTTCTGCCCGTCGATCTCGCACATCGGGAACATCGGAAAGCACGCCGACGACGCAAGGATCCACTGCGGCAGATAGCCGGGCGCGATGTCCTGCTTGCGCACCTCGACCGGCTGGAACGACGGAAAGCGCGCCGTCATGAGCCCGAAATCCACGGGCGAGGCAAAAAAGCGCGCCTCGTCGAGATATTTGTGCACGAGCGCGCGGTACGGCGAAATGTCCGCCGTGCGGCGGTTGAGATCCGCCCAGTCCCTGACGCGCGCGATGAGCTGCTCCGGGTGCTCGGCCAGCGCCGCGAGCTCACGCTTTTCGTGCGGCGTGGCATCGTCGCGCTCGAGCATGATCTGCTCCTCCGTGATGTGCGTCCAGAGCTCCCATGCGCGGTCAAAATCGTCCTGAACCATCAGCGCCGCCGTGACCGAGCCGATGGACGTGCCCGTGACGATGTCAAACGGGATGCCGAGCTCCCGCATCGCCTTCCACGCGCCGACCTGATATGCGCCCTTCGTGCCGCCGCCGGCAAGCGCGATCGCCTGTTTCATGCACATCCCTCCCTGGTTTTTCTGGCCATATAGTTTACACGCATCTGCATCAAAAATCAATTCTTGCGCACAAAAACGCCGGAGCGGCAATGCTCCGGCGCTGTGTTCACGCCCGCAGCAGGGCGCGGCGGGTCTTCCAGTCCGGCAGACAGCGTGCGATGAGCGCGTAAAACTCCGCGCCGTGGTTCATATAGCGCAGGTGCGCCAGCTCATGCACGACGACGTAGTCGATCGCCTCCGGCGGGTACTGCATCAGCCGCCACGAAAAGCAGATGTGCCCCTGCGAGCTGCAGCTGCCAAAGCGCGTGCGCGCGCCCGTGATGCGCACCTTTGTCGGGCAAAGCCCCATCCGCTCGGAATAATACGCCACACGCTGCGGCAGGCAGGCTTTCGCCCGCCGGATATATTCCTCCCGCTCGGCATTCGTCGGCTCGGGATGCGCGGCGGCGCGGGTCTCCTGTTTGGCCAGAGCGCGCGCGATCCAGTCTGTGTGCGCGGCGACAAAGCGGTCGATCGCGGCCTTGGATGTCCGGTACGGCGCGCGCACGATCACGCGCCCGCCGCGCACCTCGAGCGCCAGCGTGCGGCGGCCGGAGCGGATGAGTTCATACGGCTGCATGGTCTGCCCCCCCTTCTTGGTGTGCAAAGAATCATTCCGCGAGCGCTTCCAGTTCTTCCGATGACAGCGCCCGAATCAAGACTGCGTCGTCCTTGGCGTCCTGCACATAATTCTTGAGCTTGGCCAGCGCGCGGAAATAGTCACAGTCTCCGATCACGCAGCCCTTTGTCGTGCTGACCAGCATGACCTTCCACTCCGCCACCGGCTTCCCGTCTATCGCATATTCCTTTTGCGGGGTTTTCGGCAAGACCGTCTCCGTGGCCTCTGTCAACGCGATCGCTCCAAACGGAGTGCCGTCCGGTTTTCCGTAAAATTTCGGTGCTGCGATGTATGCGCGGCTCCAATCCGCAGACGGCTTCTCCGCCCTCGCTTTGTGAAACAGGCTCATTGCATATCTCCTATCGGCATTTTTTACTGCGTGCAACAGCATACACCATCCGTGCCCCAATGGCAAGCTTGGCAGCCGCCGCGCGGTGTGCTATGATGGGGGCATCCATTCCTTGAGGTGATCGTATGTTCCGGATCGGCTGTCACATTTCCTCCGCCGGCGGGTATCTCGCCATGGCAAAGCGCGCCGAGGCGCTGGGCGCGAACACGTTCGCGTTCTTCACGCGCAATCCCCGCGGCGGCAGCGCCAAACCCATTGAGGACGCAGACATTGCGGCCTTCCATGCCGAGTGTGCCCGTGCGGGCATCGACCGGCTGGTCGCGCACGCGCCCTATACGCTCAACCCCTGCGCGGCCAAGCCGCAGGTGGCAGAGTTTGCGCACATGGCCTTTGCCGACGACCTGCAGCGCATGGAGCACACGCCCGGCCAGCTCTATAATTTTCACCCCGGCAGCCACGTCGGGCAGGGCATCGACACGGGCATTGAGAAGATCGCCGCGCTGCTAAACGTTGTGCTCTTCCCCGGCATGACGACGACCGTCCTGCTCGAGACCATGGCCGGCAAGGGCAGCGAGGTCGGCGGCCGCTTCGAGGAGCTGCGCGCCGTCATCGACCGTGTGGAGCTTCAGGACTACATCGGCGTCTGTCTCGACACGTGCCACGTCTGGGACGCGGGGTATGACATTTCCGCTGACCTCGACGGCGTGCTCGCGGAGTTTGACCGCGTGATCGGGCTCGGGCGCCTGCACGCCGTACACCTCAACAACAGCCTCAACCCCTGCGGCAGCCGCAAGGACCGGCACGCGAAGCTCCTCGACGGCTGCATCCCGCCGGAGGCGCTCGTGCGCGTCACGCAGCACCCGGCGCTGAGAGGGCTGCCGTTCATCCTTGAGACGCCGAACGACGACGCCGGATACGCGCAGGAGATCGCCTGGCTGCGCGCGGCGCAAAAATAAGCGGCGCAGCGCTCACTGTCCTGATTATCGGACTCCGCAAGTGATATGGTAGGTACAAAGGGAGAAACCAGACCACGATCACAACACGGGAGGATACGATCATGACTTTGCGAACCTACATTGACCGCGCCATTCGCGACGGCGCCGACTTTGACGCCGTCATCAGCGGCTGCGACGTGCAGCAGACCTTCTGCTGGCAGCCGGACATGTGCATCACCGACGCGTGCGAGGCAGAATACCGTCCGCTGCTTGATGCCGAGGTGCGCGTGCTCGCCGCCGCGCCGGGCGACCGCTTTTCCATCATCGAGATCTGCACGGACAGGCTCTTTCTCGGCGATGCCTTTTCGCAGTGTGCGGCAGGCTACTGCAGCCCGCGCGAGTACCGGCGGCTGTTTCGCGCCGGATAACCGGACAGCGCCGGCTGCGGCCCCGGAGCATTTTGCTCCGGGGCCGCACATTTTCCTGCACATGGTGCTTGACTTCCGGTGCGCACAAGACTACAATACAGACCGAATTTTCAAAAGGGGCGCGAACTATGCTGCATCGCTCGATCATCAAACCGAATCATATGCAGATCCCGTGGCACGACCCCGTACGGGATCAGAAGGAGCTGCCCGTCTCCCAGGCGCCGCTGCCCATTCGCGCCGGCGTGGTCGGGCGGGTCGGTCTGCTGCTGCTCTCGTGCGGCACGGGCGCGTGGCGCGTGCGCAGCTCGATGAACGAGCTGTCCGAGGCGCTCGGTCTCGTGTGCGCGGCCGACATCGGGCTCACTTCCATCGAATACACCTGCTCCGACGGGCAGAACAGCTTCTCCCAGACGCTGACGCTCACGTCCACCGGCGTCAACACCGCCAAGCTTGACCGGCTCGAGCGCTTTGTCAAGCGCTTTCCGCTCGAGGGCGTGTACATGACGGCCGACGACCTGCACACCAGGCTCGATGAGATCGCGCAGACCGCCGGAAGCTACACGCCGCTGCAGCTCGGGCTCGCGTCCGCGCTCGCGTGCGGCGCGTTCACGTTTCTGCTCGGCGGCGGGCCGATCGAGATGCTGCTGGCCTTTCTCGGCGCGGGCGTCGGGCAATACGTGCGCGCGCGGCTGACGCAGCGGCATCTGACGCTGTTTGGCTGCATCGCGCTGCCCGTCGCTGCGGCGTGCCTGATCTATGCCGTGCTGTTCCGGCTGGCGTCGCTGCTCTGGCCCATCGACGCGCAGCACCAGGCGGGCTATATCTGCGCAATGCTGTTCATCATCCCGGGCTTTCCGTTCATCACGAGCGGCATCGACATGGCAAAGCAGGACATGCGCTCCGGGCTCGAGCGGCTGACCTACGCGCTCATGATCGTCGTCGTGGCGACGCTGACGGCGTGGGGCATGGCGCTGCTGCTGCGGCTGCAGCCAATGGATTTTCTGCCGCTGGGACTGCCCGTCTGGGCGCGCATCCTGCTGCGGCTCGCGGCAAGCTTCTGCGGTGTGTTCGGCTTCTCGCTCATGTTCAACAGCCCCGTGAAGCTCGCGTGTGCGGCCGCCGTGATCGGCGCGCTGTCGAACACGCTGCGGCTCGAGCTCGTCAGTCTGGCGGGCTTTCCGCCGGCGGCCGCCGCGTTTTTCGGCGCGCTGGCATCGGGGCTGCTCGCCTCCCTGTACAAGCAGCGCTCGGGTTATCCGCGCATCACGATCACCGTGCCGTCGATCGTCATCATGGTGCCGGGGCTGTATTTCTACCGCGCCGTGTACGATCTGGGCACGATGAACCTCGGCGACAGCGCGTCATGGCTCGCAGCGTCGCTGCTGATCGTCATCGCCCTGCCGCTGGGGCTGATCTGCGCGCGCATCCTCACCGACAGGAGCTTCCGCCGCTGCACCTGAAAACACAATAAAAAGACGAAAAAAGACCGCCGGCCGGCGGTCTTTTTTCTATGCCTATGCAAAGAGGTCACAGGCGCTTCGTATCGAGCGCGCGGGCGGCGTTGAGCACGCACAGCACCATCACGCCGACGTCGGCGAAGATGGCGGCCCACATATTCGCAATGCCGAGCGCGCCGAGCACGAGGCACGCGGCCTTGACCGCCAGCGCAAAGACGATGTTCTGCCAGACGAGGCGCATGGTCTTGCGCGAGATGCGCATGGCCAGCGAGAGCTTGCGCGGGTCGTCGTCCATGAGCACGATGTCCGCGGCCTCAATGGCGGCGTCCGAGCCGATGCCGCCCATGGCGGCGCCGAGATCGGCGCGTGCAAGCACCGGTGCATCGTTGATGCCGTCGCCGACGAAGGCGAGATATTTCCCGGGCGCGCCCTCGCCGAGCAGCCGCTCGACCTGCGTGACCTTATCCTCCGGCAGCAGCTCACTGTGCACCTCCGCGATGCCGAGCTCTTCCGCCACGGCTTCGGCCGCACGCTTGCGGTCACCGGTGAGCATGACGACGCGCACGCCGTCCGCACGCAGGCGGGCGATCGCCTCGCGCGCACCGCTCTTCGGCTCGTCGGAGATGACGATATAGCCGAGATACGCACCGTCCGCCGCAACATGGACGACCGTGCCGTTCTCGTCGACCGCGGGCGCGGTCAGGCCGAGTGAGGCCATCAGCTTCTCGTTTCCGGCGGCGACGGCGCGGCCGCCGACCTGCGCGGTCACACCGTGCCCGGCGAGTTCTTTCGCGTCCGTCGTGACCAGCGTCTCCGGCAATTGCCCGGCTGCACGGCGCAGGCTCTGACTGACAGGGTGGTCGGAAAACTGCTCGGCCGCCGCCGCAAGCTGCAGCAGCGCCTGCCCGGACAGCTCCGGCTGCGCGGGGCGTACCGCCGTGACGGCGAACGTGCCGCGCGTGAGCGTGCCGGTCTTGTCAAAGACGACGCGGTCCGTTTTCGCCAACATCTCAAGATAGCTTGAGCCCTTGATGAGGATGCCGCGTGCGGACGCGCCGCCGATGCCGCCGAAAAACGACAGCGGGATCGAGATCACAAGCGCGCACGGGCAGCTGATGACAAGAAACGTCAGCGCACGGTAGACCCACTCGCCCCAGTCGGCCGGAATGCCCATGATGAGCCGCACGACCGGCGGCAGGATCGCCAGCGCCAGCGCCGCACCGCACACAGACGGCGTGTAGACGCGGGCAAACTTCGTGATAAAGCGCTCGGTATGCGCCTTTTTGAGCGAAGAATTTTCCACAAGCTCAAGAATGCGCGCGACCGTGGACTCGGCATACACCTTCTCCACGCGCAGGCGCAGCACACCCGACAGGTTCACGCTGCCGCTGACGACGCCGCTCCCCTCCGCGACGTCCACGGGGGCGCTCTCGCCGGTCAGCGCGCTCATGTTCAGCGCCGACGTGCCGGTCAGCACCGTGCCGTCGAGCGGGACGCGCTCGCCGGGCTTGACGACGATCGTATCGCCGACGGCGACCTCCTCGGGCTTCACGCGCGAGACGCCGTCCGCCGTCTCGACATTGGCGTAGTCCGGACGGATGTCCATCAGGTCGCCGATGTTTTTCCGGCTGCGGCCGACGGCATAGCCCTCAAACAGCTCGCCGATCTGGTAAAACAGCATGACGGACACGGCCTCCGGATAATCCCCGAGCACCATCGCGCCGACGGTAGCGACCGCCATGAGCAGGTTTTCGTCAAACGGCTGGCGGTTATAGATGCCCTTGCAGGCATCGATGAGCGTCTCGCCGCCGACGAGCAGATACGGGATGAGATACAGCACGAGCCTCACCCAGCCCGTGACCGGTACAAAGTGCAGCCCGATGAGCAGCACGGCCGCCGCTGCGATACGCAGCAGCGACCCTTTCTGTTCGCGCGTCACGGCGCTCAGTCCTCGAAGCGGAAGTCCGGCTCGACCTTGCACGCGGTCTTGAGGATCTCCGCCTTGGCCTCAGCTTCGTCCACGCCGGGGGTATATTCCACCAGCATTTTCTGTGCCATGTAGCTCACGGTCACTTCCCGGACGCACTTGAGCTTTGCCACATTGCGCTCGATGATCGCCGCGCAGTTGGCGCAGTCCACTTCGATCTTATAAGTCTTTTCCATGATGATGTACGCTCCTTCATCTGTCATTGAATGTTATTTGAAAAGATGGCCGGGCCATCATGTTTCCAGCACATGCTCCATGCCGAGGGCCAGCACGGACCGGACATGGTCATCGTCCAGAGAATAAAACACGGTCTTCCCCTCCCGCCGGAAGCGGACGAGGTTCGATGCCTTCAGAATGCGCAGCTGGTGGCTGACCGCCGACTGCGTCAGATTCAGCAGCCGCGCAATGTCGCACACGCACAGCTCGCTCTCAAAGAGCACATAGAGGATCTTGATGCGCGTCGAATCGCCGAAGACGCGAAACAGCTCCGACAGATCGTAGAGCGTCTCGTCGTCCGGCAGGGCGGCAAGCACCCGCGCCACCGCGTCCTCATGCACGTTGAGATATTCGCACGCCGGCGCGCTGTCGGATTTCGGTTCAGCCATGGGATCTCCTCGCTTTCGTTTGAACATATGAATGATTGTTCATGTGTTTATATAACCACTCCTCACCTTGTTTGTCAATAGCATATCTGCATTTTCTCCAAAAAAATTCCCGGATGCGGCGGCATCCGGGATCGGGACTCAGTTTTCTTCGGTTTTCGGGCTGCGGAAGGCGAAAAAGCGCTGGCCGAGATAGTTCAGGCCGGTAAAGAGCACCATGCCGACGAGCATGGCCACATTGTCGCGCGTACCGGGGGCGGCATCGGCAAGCAGGCGCAGGCACAGCGGCTTTGCGGCGCCATAAGCGATCAGGTAGCACACGGCGATGTTCGCAGCGAAGCGCACGACCTGCCCCGCGCTGCGCTCGCGGCTGCGGAAGGTGAAGTATTTGTTGAGGAAAAAGCTCAGGATGCTCGTCAGCACGTAGTTTGCCGCCGAGGACACCCAGTATGAGCACCCCCCGATGTTATACAGCCCGAACATGATCGCCGTGCCGACGATCGTGTTGATCACGCCGACGAGCAGGAATTTCCACAGCTTCGCGTCAAAGAGCGCGCGCAGTCGCTTCATAGCTGCGCCTCCCTGTCATCGAGCTCGGTCTCGATCCGGTAGCGCGGGCGCGCCTTCGTCTCAAGATAGATCTTGCCGATGTACTCCCCGACCACGCCGATGGCCAGCAGCTGCAGCCCGCCGATGGCCCAGATGGACACGGCAAGGCTCGACCAGCCGGCAGCGGTATGGCCGGTGAAATGGCGCACGAGGAAATAGATGAGCATGGCGATGCTGACAAGGAACATCAGCATGCCGATGCGCGTGATAAGCCGCAGCGGCGACACCGTCAGCGACGACACGCCCTCCCACGCGAACGACAGCATCTTGCGCAGCGGGTACTTACTCTCGCCGGCGAAGCGCTTGCCGCGCTCGTAGTACACCACCGTGCTCGGATAGCCGACGAGCGGCACGAGCCCGCGCAGGAACAGGTTGACCTCCTTGTACTCCGCGAGCGCGTCGAGTGCGCGGCGGCTCATGAGCCGGTAGTCGGCGTGGTTATACACCACGTCCGCGCCGAGCGCGCGCAGCAGGCGGTAATACCCCTGTGCGCTGGCGCGCTTGAAGGCGGAATCCTGCCTCCGGCTCGCGCGCACGCCGTAGACGATGTCATTCCCGTCCCGAAAGGCCGCGAGCATGGCATCGATGGCGTTGATATCGTCCTGCAGGTCTGCGTCCATGGAGATGACGCAGTCGGCGCGGCCGCGCAGCGTCATCAGGCCGCACAGCAGCGCGTTCTGATGGCCGCGGTTGCGCGAGAGCCGGATGCCGGAAAAGACCGGATCCTGCGCGTGCAGGTCAGAGATGATCTGCCACGTCCCGTCCTTCGAGCCGTCGTCGATCATGCAGATGCGGCTCAGCGGGCCGATCGTCCCGGCGGCACGCAGGGCAGTGAATTTTTCGCGCAGGCGGCGCGCCGTCTCCGGCAGCACCGCCGCCTCATTATAACAGGGGATCGCAAGATAGAGCGTCACGGACATGGCCGTGCCTCCTTTCGTCATAGCATTTCAGTCGATCGTGCCGCCGCCGAGCACCGTGTCCCCGTCGTAGAACACGACGGCCTGACCGCGCGTGATGGCGCGCTGCGGCGTCTCAAACGACACGTGCACCGTGTCCGCACCCGTGGCCGTGACGGTGCAGGGCTGCTCCGGCTGGCGGTAGCGGATGCGTGCCGTCACGCGCAGCGGCTGCTGCGGCACGTCGCCGGAGATCCAGCTGCAGCCGCTCGCATCGAGCTCGGTCGAAAACAGGTCGGCATTGCGTCCGAGCACGACCTCGTTGTTCGGCACGTCGATACCGCAGACATACAGCGGCGTTTCGGCCGCGATGCCGAGCCCGCGGCGCTGCCCGATCGTATAGTGGATGATGCCGCGGTGCGTGCCGAGCACGTTTCCGTGCGCGTCCACAAAGCGTCCGGGCTCGCTGCGCGCGCCCGTCAGCCGCTCGACCGCGGCGGCATAATCACCGTCCGGCACGAAGCAGATGTCCTGACTGTCATGCTTGTGCGCGTTGCAGAAGCCGTGCGCCTCGGCGATTGCGCGCGCCTCGCTCTTGCGCAGACCGCCGAGCGGGAAGCGTGTGTGCGCAAGCTGCTCCTGCGTGAGCCACGCGAGCACATAGCTCTGATCCTTTTCAGGGTCTGCCGCCTTTTTGAGCGTCCAGCGCCCGTCGGGAAGCTGCTCGATGCGGGCATAATGTCCGGTCGCCAGCACGTCGCACCCGAGCGCGCGGGCGCGTGACTCCAGCAGGCCGAATTTCAGGTACCGGTTGCAGTCCAGACAGGGGTTCGGCGTCGCCCCGCGCTGATAGGCGGCGGCAAAGCGCGCCATGACCTGCTCACGAAACGCGTCTTTATAGTTGAACACATAGTGCGGCATGCCAAGCGTGTAGGCCACGCGGCGGGCATCCTCCACATCGTCGAGCGCGCAGCAGGTGCTGCCGCGCGGCAGGCCGGCGTCCTCGTTTTCATACAGGCGCATGGTCGCGCCCATGCAGGCATACCCCGCCTGCTGCATCAGGTATGCCGCAACGCTCGAATCCACGCCGCCGCTCATGGCGATCATCGCCTGCGGGCGGCCATCCAGCTCCGTCTGCATCCGTGCACCTCGTTTCCCTTGGGATTCTATATAGTTTATACCGCGCAGCACCGGCTTGTCAACGCAAAACACCCCGCCTGCCGTGTGCAGACGGGGTGCGGGAAGGCGCAGACGTCAGCGCTGCGGGTCGTCCGGGATGTCGGTAAACGAGCCCTCGATCACGTGTGCCCCGCCCCGCGCGGCGATCAGCCGGTTATAAAACCCTGCGTTGGTGATGGCGCGGTACGGGTCGAGCCAGATCGACACGGGCGCGAACATCGCGCTCAGCAGCGCCCAGCCGAGAAAGCTCAGATCGAGCACGAACAGCTCCCATTTGTGCCCGCTCATGAGCGCGCTGCTCTCGCGCAGACACTGCCACGCGGATTTTTCTGGGTGATCGAGCAGCAGATACAGCGCCTGCCGGTAACGGTAGGCCGCCACGATGCCCGGCACGACCAGCAGCAGGCTCCACAGGAAGATCAGAAGCCCCTGCAGAATACCGAGCCACAGCACGCGGAAAAAGAGGCCGAAGCCGTCAAAGAGGTTGCCAAGCTCGGCCTTTTCGTCGCGGCTGACGTGCAGCGCGAAGATCACGAAGCCGACGCTGACCATATAGCTCATGATCCGCAGCGCGACGACGAGCGCGATCGCAAAGCCGGACACACTGTAGTGCTCGAGGAAGCTGAGGTACGCCTGCTCGACCGCCTCCGTGCCGAAGCGCGCGGCATCTGTCAGCGCCGTGGCCAGACGATCCATGCCCATCAGGTACGACGTGAGCGTCGAGATGAGCATGCCGAGGGCAAAGAGGATCAGCCCCGCGAGGATCGGGCTCGGCTGACAGCTGAGGGTGCGGCGGCGCGCATCCGCCTTGAGCATAACGCGATTTGAATCCATGAATATCACAACTCCGTTCCCGGCACGGCCGGGTCTCTTTTTCTTTTCAGTATAGCAGATGCCGCCGGATTTGAACACCCGGGCCGGTAAAAATTCACGTTTTCGACACACGTTGAGATTTTTTCGGGAAGTTGCGGAAAATACGCTTGACAATCCCCGCGCGAAATGCTATATTAAACGAGCTTTGATTCGCAAAGCCCATGCGCGAGTGGTGGAATTGGCAGACTCGCTAGATTCAGGTTCTAGTGTCCACTCCGGACGTGCGGGTTCAAGTCCCGCCTCGCGCACCATGGCGAGTGTTCTTACAGCATTTGAAAGGCTGTTAAGAACACTCGCTTTTTTCATACAGCGAGTTGACCTGGGGCGTAGTTGACAACTACGCCTTTTCTTGTATTCACCGACACCTGGGGTGCCGGAAGTGGAAACACATCAGGGATGAAGATGGCTCCCACACAGTTGTAATGGATCACAAGATGCTGCTCCCATATCCCGTCAATCTTCTCCGCCTGATGGACTTCGATGTGATCGATCAGCTCATTGAGCATCCTGGGGGTCAGAACCTTGGCTCTTGTGTATTTACGGACGGTGGAGATAAACATATCTGCCGTTACAGACTTGCTGCTGAGCTTGTCCATTTCAGCACGGAGGGCCTTGATCTTCTCGGATATCTCCTTTTGTTCATCCTCATACCTGCGGGACATTTTGGCAAAGCGATCATCCGAGAGCTTGCCGGAAACATTGTCCTCATAGATACGCTCAAACAATCCATCCAGTTCTTCGTCACGGGCTTGCAGGGCTGCAAGCTCTTTTTCTTTGAGTTTGCGATCCAGAGCGACATTCTGTTGAGTGCTGCCCATAACGGCCTTGACGAAATCGTCCTCATAGCGGCTGGCAAACTTGGTTAGTCGCTTGATCTCACCTAACACCACCTGTTCCAGAAAATCCACACGGACGTAATGGGTAGAGGTGCAAGTGCCGCGGTTGCCCTTATAATTGGAACAGTTGAAATATCGGATCTCCGGGTTTCCCTGATTGAAGTGGAAATGCAGGTTGTTTCCGCAATCGGCACAGACCAGCAGGCCGGAAAACATATTCTTCTCGCCCTCGTTGGTTCGGCGCTTGCGGACTTTGCCCCGTTTCTGCTGAACCTGCTCCCACACGGCGCGATCAACAATCGGCTCATGGACATCTTTGAAAACCACCCAATTTTCACGGTCGTTTTCGATTCGCTTCTTATTTTTGTAAGACTTGGAGTAGGTCTTAAAATTGAGGATATCGCCGCAATACTCTTGCAGGGAAAGAATTTTTGTGATGGTAGAGCTGTTCCACTTGGTAGGCGGCTGCTGCTTGCCTTTTCCGGGACGCTTGACACCCTTTTTCAGCCAGTAGGCCCGTGGGGTCAGAATTTCCTCCCGCTCAAGCTGGGCGGCAATCTGCTCCGTTCCCATGCCATCCAGGGTCATACCGTAGATACGCTTGACCACTTGGGCGG
>CAKTPP010000015.1 GCA_934591895.1 uncultured Oscillospiraceae bacterium
AGCCTCAAAATACCTTTTGGGGCTTTCGTCGCTGCATTTCATTTTTCCTCGAACCCAAAATGCAGAAAAGGAAGTCATCAGACGCCCGATAGCGAATCGGGTCCATGGGAATCTCACCCCCGCCGGGTACTCCGCCGGTTCCGTAGAAAAGTATCATTATACCCTAAGCCTGTCGTGGCCGTATCCGTAGCTGCCAGATATTTCAGAATGGTTTCGGGGTCGCTCTCCACCTTTTGTCCCGCTGATACCGTTAGCGGCAGGTGGGTCTTGGCGTACCTTCATTTGGCTGTTGGCTCAAGGAATGTATCTGATGAATGTATATGAAATTTTCAAGGTTCCCGGAAGGCTTTTCGCCTTCTCACTTTCTCTTTGCCGAATTTTTTTGCGAGATTCCCACACTTTTTCAAAAAAATTTTTTGTGCCGGTTTTAGAAAACAAAAAAGCGCCCACTGCACCTGTTTAGTAGGCGTAGTGAGCGCAAAAAATAAGACCCGGTGATTTCTCACCGAGTCTCATATCTGAATATATAGTTTTCAAAAAAACAGCCCCGCAGAATCACTTCTGCGAGGCTGAAATTCAATCGCACATTTTTCTCGCCATCCGTGGTGCACCCTTGGTGTAAATTGGTGTACGGATTGGTGTACGAGAGGCTTTTTTAACCCGATCAGGGGGGCAATCAATAGAGCTTTGCACCTGCCGGAATGTGAGGATCGACCATCAGCAAATGGAGCTTTTCCTCGCCGTTTTCGTGATGCACGGCGGAGATGAGCATACCGCAGGAATCAATGCCCATCATCGCTCTCGGAGGCAGATTGGTGATTGCAATGCAGGTCTTACCGACCAGTTCTTCCGGCTCATAATACTCGTGAATACCACTCAAAATGACCCGATCTACGCCGGTTCCGTCGTCCAAAACGAACTTTAAGAGCTTTTTGGACTTCTTCACGGCTTCGCATTCCTTGACCTTCACGGCACGGAAATCGGACTTGGAGAAGGTGTCAAAATCCACCTGATCCTGGAACAGCGGCTCGATCTGAACATTGGAAAAGTCGATCTTTTCCTCGACGACAGGAGCCGCTTCAACAGGCTTTTCTTCCTCCTTGGTCTCGGCCTTTTCGGTCTTATCCTTGTCCAACGGCTTCATTGTCGGGAAGAGGATCACGTCGCGGATAGAGCTCGCGCCGCAGAGCATCATGGCGCAGCGGTCGATGCCGAAGCCGAGGCCGCCGGTGGGCGGCATGCCGTACTCGAGCGCCATGACAAAGTCCTCGTCCATCATGTTGGCCTCTTCGTCGCCGTTGGCGCGCTTTTCGGCCTGCGCCTTGAAGCGCTGATACTGGTCGATGGGGTCGTTGAGCTCGGAGAAGGCGTTGCCCATCTCGCAGCCGCAGATGAACATCTCATAGCGCTCGGTGAGCGCGGGCTGCTCGGGGCTGCGCTTGGCAAGCGGGCTGACCTCCACGGGGTACATGGTGATAAACGTCGGCTGGATGAGCGTGGACTCGACCTTCTGGTCGAAGGTCTCATAGAGGGCGTTGCCCCACGTGTGGGCGGCGTTTTCCATGTCCACGCCGACGCTCTTGGCGAGCGCGACCGCCGCATCCGCGTCGCCGACGATCGCCATGAAGTCGGCGCCGGTAACGTCCTTGACAGCGTCAGCCATGGTCACGCGGCGCCAGCTCGGCGTGAGGTCCACATCGTGACCCAGCCACTGGATCTGATACGTGCCGAGGATCTCCTGCGCGGCACCGGAAAGGATGCCCTCGAGGATGTCCATCATGCCGTCGAGGTTCGTATATGCCTGATAGAGCTCACAGGTCGTGAACTCCGGGTTGTGCTTGGTGTCCATGCCCTCGTTGCGGAAGATACGGCCGACCTCATACACGCGCTCAATGCCGCCGACGATCAGGCGCTTGAGATGCAGCTCGGTCGCGATGCGCATATACATATCGATATCGAGCGTGTTGTGGTGCGTGATGAAGGGGCGCGCCGTCGCGCCGCCGGCGATGGGGCTGAGCACGGGGGTCTCGACCTCCATGAAGCCGAGGCCGTCAAGATAGCGGCGCAGATACGCAACAAAGCGGCTGCGGATCTGGAAATTGCGCTTGCTCTCGGGGTTCATGATCAGATCCACATAGCGCTGGCGGTAGCGCAGCTCCATGTTCGTCATGCCGTGGAACTTCTCCGGCAGCGGGCGCAGAGACTTGCTGAGCAGCGTGACCTGCTGCACGTGGACGGAGATCTCCCCGGTCTTGGTCTTGAAGGCATAGCCGCTCACGCCGATGATATCGCCGATGTCATACTTGCGGAAATCGGCGAATTCCTGCTCGGTAACGGCGTCCTTGCGCACGTAGAGCTGGATCTGTCCGCGGTCATCCTGAATATCGCAGAAGATGGCCTTGCCCATGCCGCGCTTGGACATGATGCGGCCGGCGGCCTGCAGCGTCTTGCCGTCATAGGCGTCAAAATCATCCTTGATGTCCGCCGAATAGGCGCTGCGCGCAAAGCGCGTCTGCTCAAAGGGATTGCGTCCGGCATCCTGCAGCGCCTTGAGCTTATCACGGCGCACCTGAAGGATCTCAGACAAAGACGGCTCTGCCGTCTGGGGCTGGTTGGTTCTCTCTTCGTTCATGGCGGGCTCCTCAGTCTTCGTTTTCAACGGCGACGATCTTAAACTGCAGCTCGCCGACCGGTGCTGCGACCGTGACGGTCTCGCCGACCCTGTGTCCCTTGAGCGCGAAGCCGAACGGGCTGTCGTCCGAAATGCGGCCGTCCATGGGGTTGGCCTCCTGCGAGCCGACGATGGTGTACTCCTCTTCCGCATCCTCGTCCACGTCGAGCACGCGCACGCGGCTGCCGATGGTCACGACGTCCGCCGCGACTTCGACCTTCTCCACAACGTCAGCGTTCTCGATCAGGTCCTTGAGCTCGGCAATGCGGGAATAGAGCTTGCCCTGCTCGGTCTTGGCCTCGTCATACTCGCTGTTCTCCGACAGATCGCCGAAGGAGCGTGCCTCCTTGATGAGCTCCGCGACTTCCTTTTCGCGGGTCGTCTCGAGGTAGTGCAGTTCTTCCTTGAGCGTGTCCAGACGCTCCTGACTCATCTTATATCTGCTGTCGATCGCCATAATCCGTCTCCTTATATCATTAAATTTTCAGTAGTAGCAAATGTATTCAGCGCACCGCGGAGATCGCTGCCTCCAGCTGTGCGTCAACCTCACTGTCGGCCGCCGGAGCGACGACCACATCCGGCACAAGCCCTCCCTGCTCGGACAGATCCACGCGGTTGGGCGTGAGATATTTCCGGCTGGAGATGTGCACGGCGCTGCCGTCCGGAAGCGCGATGGTCGTCTGGCTGCGGCCCTTGCCGGTCGTATTCTGGCCAACAATGGTCGCCCAGTCATATTCACGCAGCGCGGCCGCGAAAAACTCCGCCGCACTGTAGGTGTTGCCGTTGACGATGACCGCCATCGGCACCTTGACGCAGACGCTGTCGCTCTGCGTAACGGTCTCTTTCCCGCTGCCGTCGACACTCACAAACAGGTCGCCCTGCGGCAGCAGATGGTCGAGGATCGTGATCAGCTCCGAGAGCAGGCCGCCGGGGTTATCGCGCAGATCGAACACAAGCGACTTTGCCCCGAGATCCAGCAGCTTATCGACCGCCTGCACGGCGCGCGTGCCGCCGCCGGTCTCAAAGTTACGGATGCGGACATAGCCGACGCCGTTATCCATGAGCTTATAGGTCACGGGGTCGGTATAAATGACCGTGCAGTCGAGTGTGACGGTCTGGCTCTTGCCGGCAGAGTCCTGCACGGTGAGCTTGAGCGTCTTGTTGAGCTTGGCGCGGATGATGGTCTGCACCTCCGAGAGGGTCTTGCCCGTGACATCCTCGCCGTCGATCGAGAGAATGATGTCCCCCTGCTTGAGTCCGGCGTTCGCCGCGGGCGAGTCGCTCGTCACGGCAGTAATGCGAAAGCCCTTCGTCTTATCGTCGAGCTGGATGGTCACGCCGATGCCGGCGTACTCGTTGTTTGAGTACATCTGGTAGGCCTTATATTCCTCGGCCGTCATGTAATAGCTCCACTTGTCGCCGATGGCGCTGATGATCGCGCTCGACGAGGCATCGCTGATGGTCGTGTCATCGGCGTCGCCGATGTAGTTTTTATCGACGACCTGCTTGACCTGCGCGAATTTGAGCGCAAGCTTATAGTTGCTGCTGCCGCCGAATTTGCCGACAAAGATCAGCGACGTGACCAGCGCCGTGACCAGAATGCAGATCACACAGGCAAGGATACTCCCCTTCCAGCCGCGCATCCTGCCGCTTTTTCTGCGGGCGGGTCCGGCGTCCGGCGCCGGCTGCTGCATTTTTTGTTCGTCCATACGATCCCTCCGCATCCGTTTTTCGCCTGCATCGGGCAGCCCCCAATGCAGCAGATGTGCCGGGCAGCCATTTTCCGGCTGCCCGGCAGTTACATTCCGTCAAAATATGTGCGATCAGGTCGCATAGTTGAGCGGATTCTGGCGCACGCCGTTGACCGTGACCTCCCAGTGCAGATGCGGACCGGTCGAGTTGCCGGTCGAGCCGACATAGCCGATCGTCTGCCCCTTGGAGACCTTCTGGCCGACGGACACGGCGATGGAGCTCATATGTCCGTAGAGCGTGGTGATACCGTTGCCGTGGTTGATGACCACGCAGTTGCCGTAGCCGGACACGCTACCCGCCGTGATGATCGTGCCGCCGTCGGCCGCGACGATGGTCGCGCCGTAGCTCGCGCCGATATCCACGCCGGAGTGATACTTCTGCGTGTGGTAGATCGGGTGGTAACGCCAGCCGAAGGGCGACGTGATCGTGTGGCAGGACGGGCACGGCCACATCATGGTGCCGGTCGCGCCGTTGGCTTTGCCCGGGTCATAGCCGGGGTTGTTATTTTTGTTTACCTCTTCCTGACGGCGCAGATCCTCGACCTGCTTGTCGATCTGCGACTGCACGGCCTGCTCCTGCTGCGCGTACTGATCCTGCACCTTTTTATAGGCGTCAATATCGGACTCGAGGTTTGCCAGCAGCGCAGCGGCCTCGGAAGACTTCTGCTGCAGTTCGACCTGCTTGGTCTCGAGCTCGGACTGCTTATCCTGAAGCTCGACGCGGGCATCCTCAAGCTCGGCCTTGACGGTCTCGACCTTTTCACGGGCGGCCGTCATGTCGTCCTGCACCTGTTTATTGTATGCAATGACCTCACCGACCATGTCCATACGGGCAAGGAGGTCGGAGAGGCTGGTCGCCTCGAGCAGGATGGCGATGTAGGACATCTGGCCGTACTCCTCGAGATGGCGCACGCAGCCGCGGAAGCGCACCGTCTGCGCCTCTTCCTCCTGCTTTGCGGCCTCGAGCTCGACGCTCTTATCCTCGATCTGCTGGTCATAGGCAGTGATCTGCTGCTTGACGACCTCGATCTCCTCCTGCGCCAGGTTCATCTCCTGATCCAGCGCGGCCTTCTGCTCAACGATGCCGGCCTTCTTGGAGCGGAGGTTATTGATGGTCTTCTGCTGCTCCTTCTGCTTGGCCTGCAGCTCTTTGCGCTGCTGCGTGAGCTGATTGATCTCCGACTGCGAAGCAGCCGAGGCATTGACAGGGATCAGCGCCGTCATGAGCGAGATGACAAAAATCAGCGCCAGCAGCACACAAATAACGGATCGAACGACTTTACGATTTGTTTTCATTCGTTTCCTCCTTAGACTTTCAGGTAATTGCGAATGGCCGTGAGGCCGCCGAACACGCCGACGAGCACACCCACGCCAAGGAACACCAGCAGCAGCGGCAGCGCCACAGTCGAAAACGGGAGCACCGTGATGATGCCGGCCGCCATCGTGGACATGATCTTGCCGACGATCAGACTATAGAGCCCGAACTGGAGCAAAAACGCCACCAGTCCGCCGACCAGTCCGAGCGCCAGACCCTCCACCACGAACGGCAGACGGATGAAGCCGTTCGTCGCGCCGACCATCTTCATGATGGCGATCTCCTCGCGGCGGCCGAACGTGGCAAGCTTGATGGTGTTGGTCATGATAAACAGGGACACCGCAATCAGGATCACGATCAAGACGACGGAGACAACGCTCACAATGTTCCGGAACGTGATGAAGTTTTCCGCGTAATCGAGATGCGCCGTCACATCGGCGATGCCGTCGATGCTCTTGAGCGCGGACTGCATATCCTTCATGAGCGAGAGATCCTCAAGCGTCACGACATAGCGGTGACGGAAGACCGACGCATCGATATTGTCGAAGAGGTCGGAGTCATACTCGGCCGTAAACGTCTGCATCGCCTGCTCGCGCGTGACGAACGTGACCGAGTCGACGTTGTCGAGTGCGGCGATCTTCGGCTCAATGGCGCGCGCCTCGTCCTCCGAGAGCGAATCATCGACGTAGGCGATGACCTCGTTCTGATTTTGCAGGCGGTCAATATTCTTGTCAATATTGAGCGTCAGCAGTGAAAAGCTGCCCATGATGAGCAGGCATGCAATAATGATCGTGACCGACGCAAAAGACATGAAGCCGTGCGTAAAGATATTCTTCACGCCCTGCGCGACCAAGTAGTTGAATCTATTCAGCTTCATATCCGTAGTACCCGTCCAATCCGTCACTGATGACTCTTCCGGTGTCGATCGAGATGACACGCTTGGAAAAAGCGTCGACCAGTTCCTTTTCGTGCGTCACCACAAGAACCGTGGTGCCGAGCTCGTTGATCTTCTCCAGCAGCAGCATCAGATCCAGACTGCGCACCGGGTCGAGGTTACCGGTCGGCTCGTCGGCAATGATCATGCGCGGATTGTTCACGAGCGCGCGGGCGATCGCCACACGCTGCTGCTCACCGCCGGACAGCTCCGCCGGATAGCGTTTTTCCCGGTCGACAAGGCCGACCAGCTCGAGCACCTGCGGCACACGGCGGCGGATCTCCTTATTGGATGCTCCGACCACACGCATGGCAAATGCAACGTTTTCATACACCGTCATTTTGTCGATCAGGCGAAAATCCTGAAAAATGACGCCCAGTGTCCGGCGCAGCTTCGGCAGCTTGCGGCGCTTGATGCCCTGCATGTCAAAGCCGTTGACCGTGATCTGTCCGGATGTGGGGCTCAGCTCGCCGGTGATCAGCTTGATGATCGTCGTCTTGCCGGAGCCGGACGGCCCGACCAGAAACACGAATTCCCCTTCGTTGATCGTGAAGCTGACGCCGTTGAGCGCCTCGGCTTCCGTGTTTCCGTAGACCATCTTCACATCGTTCATTTGAACCATAAGATGTCCTCCAATATGTTGGGCCTGCGCCCGCCCGGATGCAAATTCAGAACTTGGCGGTGTTCTGAGAATCGAGGTATTTCTTTACCATGACCGCGACCTTGAAGAGAATGGCGTCCTCAAACTCGCGCAGATCCAGGCCCGTGATCTTCTTGACTTTTTCTAACCGGTATACCAAAGTGTTCCGGTGGACGTAGAGCTTGCGCGCCGTCTCCGAAACGTTGAGGTTGTTTTCAAAGAAGCGGTTGATCGTGTCGAGCGTGTCCTCATCGAGCGCCTCGATGGGGTTTTTCTTAAACGCTTCGGACAGGAACATCTCGCACAGCGTCGTCGGCAGCTGGTAAATGATGCGGCCGATGCCGAGGTTGTCATAGTGGATGACCGGCTTCTCGTTTTCAAACACCTTGCCGACCTCGATGGCGACCTGCGCCTCCTTGTAGCGGTCGGCCAGCTCACGCAGATGGTTTGCCGCCGTGCCGATACCGATGACCGTCTGCACGTGCAGCTCCGTGCGCACGGCGCGCTCGATCGTCTCCGCCAGCGCGCAGATATCCTCCGACGTCTCATCGGGCGTCATCTCCTTGATGACGACGATGTCCGACTCGCTCACGCTGAGCACGAAGTCGTGCTGCCGGTCCGGGAACATGTTCTGGATCAGCTCGAGCACGGCAATATCCGTCACGTTCACCTGCCGCACGAGCAGCACGGCACGCGCGACGTCGGTGGTAAAGTGCAGCTCCTTGGCGCGCACATACACGTCACCGGGGAGAATGTTGTCCGAAATGATGTTTTTGACGAACGCAGCCTTGTTGTGCTTCTCCTCGAAGTTCGTGCTGGCCTCCGTCATGCCGACGGCTGCGAGAATGCAGATGCTGCGCGCCGTCTGGTCATTGCCCTCCACAAACACGGCATACTCAAAACGCGCCGTGCTGGCCGAAAGAATCTTGTACGTGCGCGCGTCGGTCGCGAACAGCTGCTCCTGAACCTCTCCGACTGCAGCCTGAAAATCATCCAGGCGAGAGCCGATCATCGAGAGCTCGCTGCAGGCGATCACAAATCCCTGCTCGTCCACAACACCGATGCAGCGCGTTGTTGCATCCTTCATCTGAACGATCACGCCTTGAAAAATTCTGCTCGACATATCTTTTCCTCCTACGAACGGCCGCCGCAGTCACCCACAGCACCTACCAATTTCCTGTTCTATATCATAGCTGATTTATGTGCATTTTTCAATAGAGAATTGGTCGTTTTTTGTGAATAATTTTCGAAATTTCGTGAGATAGACGGATAATTCTACAAGGTTTTGTCAACTATCACGAAGTGTGGTCAGCGAAAACGAGCATTGCTTCCTCCGCGCTCAGCTCCCTGTAAGCCCCCGGCGCCAGCGCCGGATCGAGCGTCAGCGCCCCGATCGACAGCCGGTGCAGCTGCAAAACCGGCGTCCCGCAGCCGGCGAGCATCCGCTTGACCATGTGGTATTTTCCCTCATAGACCGTCACGCGGCAGCCACCCTGCTCCGGCAGGCATTCGAGCCGCGCGGGCAGGCACTGCGTCCCGTCGCCGAGCACGACACCCTGCGCGAAGCGCTCCGCATCCGCGCGCGTCGGCAGCCCGTCCGTGCGCGCAAAATAGACCTTCGGCACGTGCTTTTTCGGCGTGATGACGCGGTGGACATAGTCCCCGTCGTCCGTGATAAGCAGCAGCCCGGTCGTGTCCTTGTCCAGACGCCCGGCCGGAACAAGGCCGAGGCGCTGCAGCTCCGGCGGGAACAGATCCAGCACGGTCGGCTGGCTGCGGTCGGTCGTCGCCGTGAGGACGCCGGACGGCTTGTGGAGCATATAATAATGGTATGTCTGGTAGCGCAGCGGCTGCCCGCGCAGACAGACGACCGCCGTCTCCGCGACCTTCTGCTCCGGCGCGGCGGCGGGTACACCGTCGACCGTGACCTCACCGCGGCGGATGCATGCCTTCGCCTCACGCCGGGAAGCGGCGCCGGTATCGGCCAGATATTTATCCAGACGGATCATGTGCGCTCCCCTCCCCCGATCGTCAAACAGAGATAGTATAACATATCCTGCGGCAAATTTGAATAGATTTGTTCCGGGGTGTGGTTATGAAGCTCAAATCCTTTCATTGGACAAGACGAACGGCCGTGTATGCGCTCATCGCGCTGGCGGCAGTGCTGGCGCTGCTGGTCATCTGGCGCAGCAACGGCGGCGTGCTCTCGGCGCACTACAACGTCACCACGACCGAGGGACGCATCGCCTACCTGCACGCGCTCGGCTGGGACGCCGATCCCGCAACCGAGACCGCGCAGGAGATCGTGCTCCCGCGCACATTTGACGGCGTGTTCGGCGATTACAACGCCCTGCAAAAGCAGCAGGGCTTCGACCTGTCGTTCTACGCCGGTGAGACGTGCAGCGTCTATACCTACCGCGTGACAAACTACGCCGGGACGGCGGACACGGTGCTCGCACAGCTGTTCGTCTACCGCAGCCACGTCATCGGCGGCGACATCCACGCGACCGCCATGGACGGCTTCATGCACGGTCTGCGGTGAGCGGAAAACCTCAGCGCCAAGGGCAGGCTTGCCCTTGGCGCTGAAATTTATATTGTATGGGCGCAGAGCACCGCCAGACGATCATTCGATCTGCGCGCCGCATTTGTGGCAGTAGCGCGCATGCTCGCCCAATTCCGCCCCGCACCGACGGCAGTAAGCAGGGCCGGATCGCTCCGATGCACCGGCAGCATCCGCTTGCTCCGAAGAAAACACCACACCCGGCCACGTCTGCGAATACTGCTGCGCCTTCCGCTCGCCAAAAATCAGGATCGCCATTGCATGCGACGAATAGGTCAGCCAGCCCGGAGTACTCGAAAGCAGCGGCAGCACGATGACGGCCAGAACCACTACGGCGATCGCCGCGTTCCTGAAATACCACGTTGTCACGCAAGCGCGCTTTTGACCGTATTTCGTCATGAGCAGCACCGTCAGCCATCCGGCAAAAGCATGGATCGCCACGCCTGCGATCGCGATCACAAGAAATGCCGCAACATGATCGCTGCTTTGAAAATCCCGATAGTGCCGATACCCCGCGGCGTGCGAAACGACCACATTGAAAAATGCCCCGACGTTCCTGCTGAGGATGTACAAAGCCAGCGCGATCAAGGCACCAACGGCATAGTTCTGATAACGCTTCTTTTTGATATGATCCATATAGTCGCCTCCCAACTCCCGACCTTGCTTTACAGAAATTGTACACGAAACCGGCTGCATTTTCAATCCAAAGATTGCCCGGCCTCAGACCGCCGGACGCGCGGCGTAATCAGTATCGAGCGAATCGATGAGCGCCAGCACATTCCGGATCGCACGCTTGCGCTCGGCCGCTCTGCGCCGCGTCTGCTCCCTGTGCCAGCGCTTTGTACCCTTTCTGGGCGGCTCTTTGTGCTTCGGCGGCTTTTGCGCAAGGGCGGCGCGGGGCGCTTCCGGGTGATGCATCCGGTATGCATCGTGACTCGTTATGTAGGTGAAATACTGCAGCAGGCTCCTGAAGCTGATGCGCTGGTTGTGATAGCCGCGAATGGCGGACGCCGCGTCAGAAGCGAGTGATTTTGTGTTTTTGTGGTACAGCATGGTCTTCCCGCTCGGGCTGACGGTCACGCGCCACTGGCTGATCGGGCTGATGATCGAAAAATACCGGTCATTCCAATGAAAGGACATGCCGTTTTCCCGACAGTAATCGAGGATGGTCATCTGCTCCTTTCGATACTGGCGGAGGATGGGGTTGCAGCGCCTGCAGAGCCTGTAGCCGGCATCAAGCGCTTCGGACAAGGTCTCGAACGTGCCGACCGACTCCGGAGCAAAGCCGCGGACGAGAAAACACGCTTGCGTGTGGACGATCTTCCGATGACTTCGTTTGCTGTAGTAAAACATAAATCGCACCAGCCTTTCCGGTATGGTTCCATCATAGCAGGTGCAGTGTACAATAATACGGACAGTCCTGACATCTCCACCGCCTGTCCGATCGAATGCACAAATATTTTCCGAAGTTCTCAAAAAAGTCTTGACCTAAAGTCAGGTCCAGGTGCTACCATGAACATGTCACAAAAAGAAACAAGATACAAGGAGCGTTTTACGATGCACAAAAAGGTGTTGATCATTTCCTCCAGCCCCCGCAAGGGCGGCAACTCCGAAACGCTGGCGGCGGCGTTTGCCAAGGGCGCACAGGCGGCAGGCACCCAAGCAGAGACCGTGTACCTTCGCGAAAAACGATACAGCTTTTGTAAGGGGTGCTTTGCCTGCCTGAAGCTGGGACACTGTGTCATCAAGGATGATGCCGTGGAGATCGCCGCAAAAATGCACGACGCAGATGTGCTGGTATTTGCTACGCATGTCTATTATTACAGCGTCAGCGGTCAGCTCAAGACAATGCTCGACCGAGCGAATTCCCTCTTTGACACAGACTACGCTTTTACCAAAGCCTATCTGCTGGCGGCAGCGGCTGAGGATGAACCGGAAACCGTGTCCGGCGCAGTCAAGGCAGTACAGGGCTGGGTGGACTGCTTTCCTCGCTGTCAGTTGGTCGAAACGATATTTGCAGGCGGCGTAACTGATGTCGGCGGCATTGCCGGACACCCCGCACTGGAACAAGCCTATCAGGCCGGAAAGGAGATTTGAACATGCAGCAGCTACATCTGACACAGGAATGGGACAAGGTATTTCCCAGAAGCGATAAGGTAAATCACAAAAAAGTGACCTTTCACAACCGCTACGGCACCACACTGGCAGCGGATATGTATACACCGAAGGGTGCGGAGGGCAAGCTGCCCGCTATTGCCGTCAGCGGTCCGTTCGGTGCGGTAAAGGAGCAGTCCTCCGGCCTGTATGCGCAGAAAATGGCGGAGCTTGGCTTTCTGACGATTGCCTTTGACCCGTCCTATACCGGCGAGAGCGGCGGTGAGCCTCGCTATGTGGCATCGCCCGACATCAACACCGAGGATTTCTGCGCTGCGGTGGATTTCCTCTCCGTGCAGGAACGTGTTGACCCGGAGCGCATCGGTATCATCGGTATCTGCGGCTGGGGCGGTATGGCGATCAACGCCGCCGCCATTGACACCCGCATCAAAGCGACTGCGGCTATGACCATGTACGACATGACCCGTGTAAACGCCAACGGCTACTTTGACAGTAGGATTCTGAGCAGACACGCTTTGAAAAGAGAGCAGCCTTGAATAAGCAGCGCACCGAGGACTACAAAAACGGAACCTATGCGCTGGCTGGCGGCGTAGTTGATCCGCTGCCGGAGGACGCACCGCAGTTTGTAAAGGACTATTACGCCTACTATAAGACTCCGCGAGGCTATCATCCCCGCAGCCTGAACTCCAACGGCGGCTGGAATGTGACGTCTTCGCTGTCGTTCCTGAATATGCCGATTTTGCAGTACAGCAGCGAGATCCGCTCCGCCGTGCTGCTGGTACACGGAGAGAAAGCACACTCCCGCTATTTCAGCGAGACGGCGTACAGCAACTTGACCGGTGATAATAAGGAATTACTCATCATACCCGGTGCCAGTCACACGGACCTTTACGATCAGATGGATGTAATTCCATTTGAAAAGCTGAAGACGTTCTTTTCAGAGTATCTGAGATGAAGCGGCATATTCCGCTCGTCCTGCTGCTGACAGTTGTGCTCTGCCTGAGCGGCTGCGCTGGCCGACCCGAACCGCCGACTTCCGCAGCAGAAAGCAAGAAATCCACCAAAGTGACAACGGAGGAAACGACCATGCCTGAAATTGACACAACCGAGCCAATGCTGTTTTTGACCATTGACGGCACCGCTGTGGATGTTCAGTGGGAGAATAACGCTGCTGTTGCTGAGCTATATGCCCTTGCACAGAACACCATGATCGTGAACACTTCCGCCTATGGCGGCTTTGAGCAGGTCGGCAGTTTGCCTCAGAGCTTTTCCCGCAGCGATGCGCAGATGACCACGCAGCCGGGAAATATCGTTCTGTATTCCGGAAATCAGCTTGTTGTGTTTTTCGGCTCGAATTCGTGGAGCTATACCAAGCTGGGACATATCAGCGACCTGTCTGCCGATGAGCTTGCAGCATTGTTGGACAAAGAGCAGACGGTTATGGAGTTTCAGATAAAATCAAAGTAAGCCGCGGACAGCAAGGCGGCTTGCCATGAGACAGAAAAGACCGCAGGCGGTTGAAGCCTGCGGTCTTTGTGTTTGGCAGGGCTTACCGCAGGCGGTCGCTGAAATCGGACGAAATGCAGCTCAGGAAGGATAAAGGCGCAATTCAGAAAACCGTATCAGAGCAGAAAAATCGAGTGGTCATAAGGGAAATCCCTTATGACCACTCGCCATGGTCCGAGTGACAGGATTCGAACCTGCGGCATCCTGCTCCCAAAGCAGGCGCGCTACCAGCTGCGCTACACCCGGATATGTACTTTTCTGCGCGGCTGCGGTCGTTTGCATACATTTAATATATATCGGCATATATCGGCGCTCTCCGCCTTGATATAGCGGCGCTCACCGCCTCAGCCGTGTTCCGCGTTCCCGCTTTGCGGCCGTGCGCGTTTTCTGACTGCACGGCCGGCGGCAAATCTGCACATTCAGCAATTTGCGTAAAACAAAGTTTAACACATTCTTTAGAAATTCGCAACGGTTTTCTGCGTTGCAGTTTCGGGGCGGGTGTGGTATGCTCTACAAGTAAAATTATGATCTGTCAGGACAGGAGCACCAACTTATGAGAATGCGAAAAAAGCCCAACCTCGTCCCGCGCATGGCGCGCTGCGCCGCGACCATGATCACCGAGCCCGAGGCGCTGCGCGGCCGCTGGCTGGAGCAGTTCCCCGGCCATCGGGCGCTGCAGCTCGAGCTTGGCTGCGGCAAGGGTCGTTTCACGACCGAGACCGCGGCGCAGAATCCGGACATTTTCCTCGCCGCGATCGAAAAAGTGCCGGACGCAATGGTCGTCGGCATGGAGCGCGTGACCGAGCGCGGGATCGATAACGTGCGCTTTCTGGATCGGGACGCCGCCAATCTGCTCGATATGTTTGCCCCCGGCGAGGTTTCGCGCATCTACATCAACTTCCCCGACCCGTGGAAAAAATCGCGCCAGCATAAGCGCCGCCTGACCTACGCGGGCTTTCTGGCGCTGTACGCAAACGTGCTGCCGCTCGGCGGCGAGATCTGGTTCAAGACCGACAACGACCCGCTGTTCGCCTTCTCCCTTGAGCAGTTCGAGCAGGAGGGCTGGCAGCTGCGCGATGTCACGCACGACCTGCACGCCGACGGCCCGGTCGGCGTCATGACCGACTACGAGGCAAAATTCTACGATCAGGGCATCACGATCAACCGCTGCGTGGCGGTGAAAACGGAGGACACGAAATGCGACTTGTATCCTGGAATGTCAACGGACTGCGCGCCTGTGTGACCAAGGGCTTCACGGACACGTTCCGCGCGCTGGACGCCGACATCTTCTGCCTGCAGGAGACGAAGCTCCAGCCCGGGCAGATCACGCTCGAGCTGCCGGGGTATCATCAGTACTGGTGCAGCGCCGAGAAGAAGGGCTACTCCGGCACTGCCCTCTTCACGAAGGCCGAGCCGCTCGACGTGCAGTATAACCTCGGTCTGCCGCAGCACGATCTGGAGGGCCGCGTCATCACGGCCGAATACCCGGAGTTTTATCTTGTGTGCGTCTATACGCCGAACGCGCAGGACGGTCTGCGCCGGCTGGAATACCGGATGCAGTGGGACGATGCGTTCCGCGAGTTCGTCTGCTCGCTCGACCGGCACAAACCGGTCGTGATCTGCGGCGACATGAACGTTGCAGCGGCCGAGATCGACCTGAAAAACCCGAAGCGCAACGTCGGCAACCCCGGCTTCAGCCCGGAAGAGCGCGCGAAGTTTCAGGAGCTGCTGCACGCCGGCTTCACCGACACGTTCCGCGCCCTGCACCCGGACGAGCGGGATGCCTACTCGTGGTGGAGCTACCGCTTCCACGCGCGGGAGAACAACGCCGGCTGGCGCATCGACTACTTCCTGTGCTCCGACCGCGCGGCGGAGAAGATAGAGACCGCCGGCATCCGTTCGGACATTTACGGCAGCGACCACTGCCCCGTGGAGCTTGAGATCGCATGGTGAAGATCGGAAACGTGGACATCCGCGGCCCGCTCGTGCTCGCGCCCATGGCGGGCGTGACCGACGCGCCGTTTCGCGCGCTGTGCCGCACGCAGGGCGCCGCGCTCACCTATACGGAAATGGTGAGCGCCAAGGCGTTGGTCTATCATGACGAAAAAACGAAGCAGCTGCTCTGGTCGCCGCCGGACGAGCACCCGGCCGCTGCGCAGATCTTCGGCCACGAGCCGGAGGTCATGGCCGAGGCCGCGCCCATGGCGCTGGAATACTCCGGCGCGGACATTCTCGACATCAACATGGGCTGTCCGGTCGGCAAGGTCATCCGCAGCGGCGACGGCTCGGCGCTCATGCGCGACCCCGAGCTCGCCGGGCGCGTCATCGAGGCGGTTGTCAGGGCCGTCGATGTACCCGTGACCGTAAAATTCCGCAAGGGCTGGGACGGCGGCAATGTCAACGCCGTGGCCTTTGCGCAGCTGTGCCAGCAGGCGGGCGCGGCCGCCGTCGCCGTGCACGGGCGCACGCGCGTGCAGATGTATTCCGGACGCGCCGATTGGGACATCATCCGCGACGTCAAGCGCGCCGTGACGATCCCCGTCATCGCAAACGGCGATGTTTTTTCCGGTGCGGACGCGGCGCACATCCTGCGCTACACCGGCGCGGATCTTGCGATGATCGGCCGCGGCAGCTTCGGCGATCCGTGGCTGTTCGCGCGCGGCAATGCCGCCATCGCGGGCGAGCCGGAGCCGGAGCTGCCGCCGCTGCGTGAGCGGATTGAGGCGGCGCTGCATCAGATCGAATCTGCCGCCGGCATCAAGGGTGAGCGGCTGGCGTGCCTTGAGGCACGCAGCCAGTTTTGCTGGTATCTGCGCGGCGTGCCGCACGCCAACGCATACAAGCAGGAGGTCGTGCACGTGGAGACGCTCGACGACCTGCGGCGCATCACGCGCGCCATCCAGCGCGACTTGCGGGACTGACCGCGGAAAGGCAAGGAAACCATGGACCGGGACGAGGAACGGCGCATCATCGCTCAGGTGTGCGCCGGGGACGCCAACGCCTTCGAGGCGCTGGTCGTCGCCTACCAAAAGCAAGTGTATAACCTCGCCCTGCGCACCGTCGGCAATGAAGAGGACGCCGCCGACATGACGCAGGAGGTGTTCCTGCGCGCCTATCGGGCGCTGGGCACCTTCCGCGGCGAGAGCAAATTTTCCGTCTGGCTCTACCGGCTGACGACAAACGTGTGCATCGACTTTCTGCGCAGCAGCCGGCGGCACCCGACCGTATCACTCACGGCGGCGGACGAGGACGACGAGCAGCCGCAGTTTGATATTCCCGCCGGCGAAGCCTCCAACCCCGAGCAGCAGCTTGCACGCAGCGAGCTGCGCCGCGCCGTTGTGCGCGGGCTTGACCGTCTGCCGGACGACGCACGCAGGATCCTCATTCTGCGCGAGCTCGACGGGCTGTCCTACGCCGAGATCGGCAAGGTGCTGCGCCTCGAGCCCGGCACGGTGAAATCGCGCCTGTTTCGCGCGCGGCGGAAGCTGTGTGATTTTCTGCGCGACGACGGGAACCTTCCCGACCGGTATGCGTCAAAGCAGACAAAGGGGGGTGCGGATGCATGAACACCTGTGAGCATTACCGGCTGCAGATCAGTCAACTGCTTGACGGCGAGCTGCCGGAGGCGCAGCAGCAGCCGCTGCGCGCACATCTGCACACCTGCCCGGACTGTCAGCGTGTCTATGCCGACTTTCTGACGCTGCAGGCAGCCGTGCGCGGCACGGCCGCCGAGCCGCCCGACGGTCTGACGGCGCGCATCATGCAGCAGGTACGCCTGCAGCCAACGCCGGCAACACGTCCCGCGCAGCCGACGCCGGTGCGCAGAGCGCCGCGCCCCGAAGCAAAGACGAAAAAGCGCCCGAACGGGCGCATCTCTCCCCTGCTGCCGATCTCGGTCATGGCAGCATGCCTCGCGCTGATCCTCGGCGCGACGCTGTGGTTCGCGCCGCACCGGAACCCGTCCGGCAGCGGCGGCACGGCGCTCGACAGCAGTCCGGCGCAGACCGCAGCCGTGACGCCCTCCGGCAGCGACGCAGCGCAAAGCGAGACCGAGCACTCCCCCGCACCGGAAAATGCGCCGGTGCTTGACGACAGCGTGAGCAGCCTGCTCTTCTCCGTCCCGAACGAAGACGCCAAGGGCAGCGGCGCGGACAGCAGCACACTGCACATCTCCGAGCGCAAGACCATCGAGGCGATCTCGGCGCTGCTGGTGCGCACACAGCCGACCCAGCCGCCCGACGCCGCAAACGCGCCGCTGTGCACGCTTGAGGAGACGAACGCCGACGGCACGGTCACACGCGTGACCGTCTGGCTCGACGGCAAGGACCTCGTATTTACCAGCAGCACAGACGCGCAGTATTACCGCGTACCGGGTGCGGCTGCGGAATTCTGCCGTCTGACCGGCCTGCCGGAAAGCGGCGCATAATAACAGGCCATATTGGCACGTCCGTCCGATAAGCAGTCGCTTGTCGGGCTGACGTGCCATTTTTCAATAATTTGCTGCAAAAAGGCGTTGCAAAACTGCGAATTTTTGAACATTCATGGAAACCATTTACTTGAAATGAGCAAAAGCGTGTGCTATAATTTATCACGTCTATGTGTGCTTTGCCATTTTCATGACAAGCAAATGCATTTCTTAACAATATGGCCTACGTGCCATCAGGAGGATAATGATTCGTGAAACGTATTAAAGTATCGAACAATGTGATCAGAAGAATGCCCCGCTACCTCCGCAAGCTCGACGACCTGAGCGCTGCCGGAATCGAGCGCATTTCTTCCGGTGAGCTCGGCCGCCAGATGGGGCTGACTCCCTCGCAGATCCGCCAGGACTTCAGCTGCTTCGGTGAGTTTGGCCAGCAGGGCTATGGCTACAACGTCGTGGCGCTGCGCGGCGAGGTCGCCAAGATCCTCGGCATGGATCGCAACTACACGGCCGTTCTCGTCGGCGTCGGCAACATCGGCCGCGCGCTGGTGGAAAACTTCTGCTTTGAGCAGTATGGCTTCACGCTCAAGGCCGCGTTCGACATCAACCCCGACCTCGTCGGCAAGGAGATGCACGGCATCGTCGTGCACGACTTCTCCACGCTCGATGAGATCCTCGCAGATATCCAGCCGGACGTCGCCGTGCTCTGCGTGCCGAAGGCCATGGCCAACGACGTCGCAAACGAGATCTGCTCCGTCGGCGTGAAGGCCATCTGGAACTTCACGAACACCGAGCTGCAGATCAAGGACTCCGAACCCATCATTGAAAACATCCATTTCTCGGACAGCCTGCTGGCGCTCGGCTACTACATTGCCGAGAATCAGGACGAAGCCGAAGCCCGCGCCGCCAAGGCCAAGAAGGCCTGACAAGACCGCCAAAGGAGGTCTGCCCCTTGAAAATCAAGCGACTGATCTCGTTGCTGCTGACACTCACACTGCTCGGCAGCGCCATGCCGGTGCTGGCGGCCAACGCCGGCAGCCGGCAGGATCCGCTGCTATCGCGCAGCTATGTGGAGACGTGGTCGTCCGGCTTGCTCGACCGCGTTGAGGAGACTGCGCGCACCGCCGTGCAGGCAGTGTTCGACAGTGCACTGCAGACGCACGACAGCGCCCTGAACACCGACGCCGGAAAGAGCCGCATCTGCACGCTCTTTGCCGGCAACACGGTCGAGCTCCAGACCGGCGACTGCTTCACCGTCCTGAGCGGAGACGCCGCCGTGACCGTTTCGGCCGGCGCGCTCGTTGATGCGACCGACGGCACAAAGGCCGCCTCCGGCGCGCTGCGCACGGCGCACCGCTATATCGCGTGCGAAAACCTGCAGGCCACGATCACCTGTGCGCAGACCGTCTCGCTGCTGCTGTCGGCGGGCGCTTACGTCACGCGCTATGTGGACGTGCCGCGTCAGGCATGGTATGCCTATTTTGTGGAATATGCCGCCGTCAACGGACTCATGAGCGGCGTCGGCGAACGGCGCTTTGCTCCGGATGAGCAGCTCACGCGCGGTATGTTCGTAACGATCCTCGGGCAGATCGCACAGATCGACAAGTCCGATTATCCGGACACTTCCTTTGCCGATGTTCCCGCAGGTACATGGTATGCAGCATCCGTGGAGTGGGCCGCACAAAACGGAATCGTCAGCGGCGTCGGCAACGGCTGCTTTGCACCCAACACACCGATCACGCGCGAGCAGATCGCGGCCATCATCGTCCGTTATGTTCAGAGCGAGGGGCTCACACTGCCGACGATCGCAGACCCGCCCGTGCTGCGGGATATGGACGCGGTCTCCTACTGGGCGCAAGAGGGCGTAGAGCTCATGCGCATGACCGGTCTCATCTCCGGCGACGAGAAGGGAAACTTCAATCCGCGCAGTCTCAGCACGCGCGCGCAGGCTGCGACCATTTTCATGCGCCTGCGGGAAGCGATCCTGCACGCAGAGCCGTCATCATAACACCGATCCGACCGGCGGAGCCTGCGGCTCCGCCGGTCTTTGTAAAGGAGTTTTTTCATGTCTGATACGATCGCCGCCATCGCAACCGGCAACGTCCTGTCCGCGATCGGCATCCTGCGCCTGTCCGGTGACGGGACGCTTGCCGTCATCGACCGCGTGTTCCGTCCGGCCAACGGCCGCCCCATGTCCGAGGCACCGAACCGGCAGCTCGTCTACGGCGCGTTCTGCGACACCGACGGGCAGACACTCGACCTCTGTCTGTGCACCGTCAGCCGCGGTCCGCACAGCTACACCGGCGAGGACACCGCCGAACTGCAGTGTCACGGCTCACCGGCCGTGCTGCGCGCCGGACTGCAGGCACTGTTCGCCGCCGGTGCGCGGCAGGCACTGGCCGGAGAGTTTACCAAGCGCGCATTTCTCAACGGGCGCATGGATCTCACACAGGCGGAGGCGGTCATCGACCTCATCCACGCCGAGACCACGCGCGATGCGAAGAATGCCGCCGGCCAGCTCGGCGGCGCGGTGCTGCGGCGCGCGCAGGGCGTCTACGACGCGCTGCAGGACATCGCCAGCCATTATCACGCCGTGATCGACTATCCGGACGAGGACATCCCGGACTTTCAGCTCAGCGCCTACGCCGGCACGCTGCAGGGCTGCATCACGCAGCTGCAGCGCCTGCTCGACACGTTTTCCCGGGCAAACGTGCTCCACGGCGGCGTGCCCGCCGTGATCCTCGGCCGTCCGAACGCAGGCAAGTCCTCTCTGCTCAATGCTCTGCTCGGCTATGAGCGCGCGATCGTGACCGATGTGCCCGGCACGACCCGCGACACGATCGACGCGCGCGTCACGCTCGGCGGTGTGCTCCTGCGCCTGACCGACACCGCCGGCCTGCGCGACACGGACGACCCCGTCGAGGCCATCGGCGTCAATCGGGCACTGGACGCCGCCGCGGACGCGTCGCTCGCCATTGCGGTGTTTGACGCAGCGTGCCCGCTCGGCGACGATGACCTGCAGGTCATCCATGCGGCACAGGCGGCGCAGGTGCGCATCGCGGTGCTCAATAAATCGGATCTGCCCGCCGCGGTGCAGCCGGAAGAGCTGTCGGCGCAATTTGACGCCGTGTGCGTGCTCTCGGCGAAGGAACGCACGGGGCTCGAGGCGCTCGAGCGCGCCGTGGCGGAGCATTTCCCCGCTCCGGACGCGCCGGCCGGTGAGATCCTCACAAACGCCCGCCACGCCGACGCCATCGGCCGGGCGCTGGAATCGCTGCGCGCCGCGCGCGAGGCGATGCTGCTCGGCGTAACGCCCGATGCCGTGCTCACCGAGGCCGAGGAGGCCATGTCCGCCATCGGCGAGCTGACCGGCGCCTCCATCCGCGAGGACATCACCAACCGCATCTTCGCGCGTTTTTGCGTAGGCAAATGACAGCAGACAGCAAAAGGCCGCCGGTTTTGACCGGCGGCCTTTTGCTGTCCGTTTTCAGCGAAACACGATCCCGCCGCGCTCCGACACACGCACGAGCACAATGCCGAGCAGCAGCGCCAGCCCCTCATAGATGCCCATGGTCAGCCAGACGGCGCTGCCGCCGAAAACGGCCGGCACGGCAAAGATGACCACGGTGTCAAGCAGGAAGCTGCGGCACAAATTCAGGATGAGCGCGTGCTTTGTGCGCTTGGTCGAATAGAGATAGGCGGAGATGAGCGTATTGACGCTCATGATGATAAAGCCCCACGCATAGCGCGGCATATACGCCACGGTGCAGGCGAGCGTCTGCGCGTCCGCACCGAACATTCTGCAGATCGGCCCGCCGGCAAACAGCAGCAGGATGTTGATGAGCGTGCTGCCGGCGAGATCAATGACCACACCCGCGCGAAACAGCCACTTGAGATCCTGCGCATCGCGCGCGCCGTAGCTCTGCCCGAACAGCGGCTGCAGGCCGCTCGAGACGCCGATGAAGACGGCTGCGGAAAACGACGCGACATAGCAGATGATCGAATACGCGTTCACGGCCATATCCCCGAGGCGGGCAAGGAGCACGTAGTTTGTGCACAGCGTCGCCACCGGAACGGCAAACTGTGCGATCGCCTCCGGGGTGCCGCGCAGCAGGAGCTTGCGCACAAGCGCTCCGGAAAACCGGAACCGTCCGACACGCAGCCTGCCGCGGCGCAGGAAAAAGTGCGACGACACGATCAGCATGCCGCAGGTCTGCGAGATGCCGGTCGCGACGGCGGCGCCCATCAGCCCCTTTTGCAGCGGGAACACGAACAGCCAGTCAAGGAAAATGTTGATGACCGTCGAGACGACCGAGGCGGCGCTCACGAGCATGGGCGAGCCGTCGTTGCGGCAGTAGTTATTCAGAAAGGTCATCATGCCCGACGGCACGGCAAAGAGCGAATACCAGAACAGATAGTCGCACACGAGCCGGTGATAGGTCTCGTTCGCACCGAGCAGCGTCGCGATCTGCGACGTCAGGCAGGTGCCGACCAGCATCATGACGACCGCGACCGCCAGCGTTCCGGCGAGCGAGTGCATGAACGCCTGATTTGCGCCCGTGATATCCCCACGGCCGATGCGCACGGCCGAGACCGTCACGCCGCCGACGACCGTGAGCATGACGAACGCATTGAGCACCATCACGAACGGCCACACCAGATTGATCGCACCGAGCGCGTCCGTGCCGATGCCCTGCCCGACGAAGATGCCGTCGATGATCGTAAAGAGAAAATAGGCGCAGTTGCCGAGGATCGTCGGCACAACGTACTGCGAGAGCTTTTTCATTCGGATGTTCATAGCGCCTCCGGACACGCGGATTTCCGCCCGACATGGGCACGCGCAGCTGCTGCAGTGCCGCCGAAAGCGTGTCCTCGCACACATCATAACGGTTTGTCAAGCAGCTGTCAAGCTACGCCCTGCACAACAATTTTTTTACCTCCGCTTGAAAGCCTATTATTCATATGTTATTATTATAGTATGTTCAAAGCAAGGGGGGCTTTCCCGTGAAAATATCCACCAAGGGGCGCTATGCTCTGCGCATGCTGCTCGATCTCGCGGAGCATCAGGGCGACGGCTATGTGGCGCTCAAGGACATCGCACACCGCCAGGGCATTTCGAAAAAGTATCTCGAACAGATCGTGCCCATGCTCGGCAGAGCGGACGTTCTGCGCACGGCACGCGGCTATCAGGGCGGCTACCGGCTGGCGCGCGCGCCGCAGGAGTATACCGTCGGCGAGATCCTGTGCCTGACGGAAGGCAGTCTCGCCCCGGTCGCCTGTCTCGAGCAGCATCCGAACCCGTGCCCGCGCTGCGGCGCATGCGCCACCCTGCCCATGTGGGAGGGGCTGGAGCGGGTCATCCGCAATTATCTCGACGGCATCACGCTGCAGGATCTGCTTGAGCAGCAGACAGCGCGCGCCGCAAACGATTACGTCATCTGAAAAACAGCACTTTGCACAAAAATCCTCCGGCAGCACATGTTGAGCTGCCGGAGGTTTTCCGTTCCGCTTTTTCCGTCACTGCTGCCGCGCGTCGCTGTAGAGCGAGAACGCCCCGTTTGCAACGCTGTCGAGCATATCGACGGTGAACGCCTGCGCACGCTCCGCATCCCGGTCGAGCAGCGCGCAGTAGAGCTCAAGCTTATTCTGGTACAGGCGGTTGCCGCCGTAGCGCCGGCTGTACAGGCTCCAGAAATGCAGCCCATAGGTATGGATGGAGTTATACAGCAGCGGCAGAAAGGCGTTGCGCGACAGCACGCTCAGCGCATGGTGAAACCGGAACGTCGCCTCGGCGCGCTCTTCATCCGTTTTGCCGCTCTTGATCGCGTCGAGCAGCGGCGAAAGGCCGTCGAGCTCCTCCTGCGTGGCGCGCTCGACAACAAGCTTTACGCACAGGCACTCATTGGCGCCGCGCACCTCCAGCAGGGAGCGCACCTCGTCGTCGCGCATGACGCCGCCGTTGTAGTTCAAAAGCGCCGTGAGCGTGTCGAGCGAGCCGCTCTTGCGGTAATCGCTGACATAAACGCCCTGCCGCGTGACGATCTCCACAAAGCCCATTTTTTCAAGCTCGACCAAACCAGCCGAGATCACCGGACGGCTCACGCCCATGCGCGCACTCATCTCGCGCGCCGGCGGCAGCTGGTCGCCGGGAACAAGCTCCCCGGAAATGATCATTGCCTCGATCTTCTGCACGAATTGATCCGTGAGCGATACCGCCTCGATCCTATCGAATCCCATCGTATTCACCTCTGAACGGTCTTGAACGCACTTGGTATTACCACGTACCCTTCGTTATGAAAATATCATCATTTTGACGAACTGTCAAGGAAGAAAGTCGGCAATTTTCCGAAAATGTTAAAAACGAAACACATATCGTTGATTTTTTGTGCCTACTGCTATATGATAATACTGAAATCTGGTAATACCACGTCCAGAAACACAAACATCAGGAAGGAAGGGGAAACATTTGAAAGATCTGAAGCATCTGATCTACTTTGAAAACCTTCTGGAAGACGCCAACAACGAGTTGGTTCGGCAGGCTCAGGCGGACGGCAGCATCGTCCTCGGCTACACCTGCTATCACATTCCGGAGGTCCTCCTCAACGTAGACAACTGCATCTCTGTGCGACTCAGAGCTCCCAAGACCGGTTCGCTGGATATCTCGACGTACTACATGTCCAACTATACCTGTGACTACGCGCGTGCGCTCGTCGAGCGTGCGATCGAGGGCGGCTATCAGTTCCTGGATGCGCTGATCGGTGTGGATGCCTGCTCGGCCATGAACCGCTCCATGGAGCACTTCGAGGTCCTGAAGGTCAACAGCAAGGAGAAGTTCTTTGTCACGCATACCGACATGCCGCTCAAGGTGACCGATTACTACATCGATGCCTACACCACGCAGATGCGCGAGCACGTGCTCAACCGTCTGACCGAGACCTTCGGCGTTGACACCTCTGACGAGGCGCTGCGCAAGGCGGTCGCCGAGCACAACGAGGTCTGCAAGATCATCAGCGAGATCGCTGAGATGCGCAAGCTCGACAACCCGATCATCACGGGCTACGAGTTCCACATCCTCAACCTCGTGAGCTACACCTGCCCGAAGGCGCTCATCCTGCCCTACCTGCGCGAGACGCTCGCCGAGCTCAAAAAGCGCAAGCCGGACGCCAAGAACCCGTACCGTGCCCGTGTCGCCATCGTCGGCAGCGAGATCGACGATCCCAGCCTGACGAAGCTCATTGAGGGCTGCGGCGCGCTCATCGTGTCCGACCGTTTCTGCTTCGGCAGCACGCCGGGCCGCGAGGTCATCGAGCTCAACGACGAGGAAGACGTCCTGCGTCAGATCTGCCGCCACTACATCGAGACCAGCGAGTGCGCTCGCTACATCTCCAACGAGAAGGTGCAGCAGCGCCGCGAGACGGCTGACCGTCTGGCGCGCGAGTACAAGGCGGACGGCATCATCTACGAGCAGATGAAGTACTGCGACTACTGGGGCTTCGAGCGTGCTCTGGCGAGCTACGTGCTCAACACCGAGTACGGCTGGCCGGTCCTGAGTATCGACCGTGTGTACAACAACGGCTACTCGGGTCAGCTCCGCACGCGTGTTCAGGCGTTTGTGGAGAGCCTGGAGATCAAGAAGATCCAGAGAGAAAGGGGTGCCAAGTAATGGGCAAGGTGAAATATCCCAATCCGAAATTCTTCAAAGCAAAAGACAATATGGACTGGGCCGCTCAGGCGGAGAACCTGAAACTGGTCGGTGGCATCTTCTGGGACATGTTCAAGGAGACCGACTGGAAAAAGTTCGGTGAGGGCTGGAAGAACATCCTCGTTTCCGACCGTGACCGTATCAAGGAAGAGTACAAGGCTTTCGCAGCCGCCTCCGCGAAGGATAAGATCGACCTCATCCTCCACGGTGAGCGTCACCTCGGCCGCCTGTATCGTGACGGCGCCATGTGCACCGTGCGCCGTGAGTGGCGCGGCATCAAGGACACGGCCTATGACTTCTATGAATGGGCCCGTCTGTGGGTCATGCTGCTCATGTCCTTCTCCAAGGACCTGATCCCGGCTCTGAACCAGACGCTGTACTATCGCTGGATGGTGTCCTACTTCTGCTGCCACAGCTTCATGGATAAGAACATCCTCGGCCTGCGCGGCTCCAACCTGCGCATGAGCCACGAGCTTACCTACTGCATCTACCGCTACGTCGCCGAGAACCTTGTCATTCTTGCCAAGGGCGATAAGCGCAACGGCAACTGCGACGAGCTCAACAGCAAGCTTGTTCTGATCGACGAGATGACCATGGCGCAGATCATGGCCGGCTTCCCGACCCTGTACGGCATCCCGCACCAGCTGCTGCCGGTGTTCCTGGTCTCCGAGATCGACCAGCTCACCTGCATCCCGTACATCGACGCCGTCGAGTCCTTCGGTCTCCCGGCCGATACCTGCCCGGTTCCGACGTCCGAGTGCGGCGCGCTCGTCATCGACGCTCTGCCGCATCTGGGCAGCTGCTATATCTCCAGCTCCATGCCGTGCGACGGTTCCGTCATGGCGTCGAGCTACTTTGGCCGCCGCTTCCCCGATATCCCGGTGCATCACCTGTGCTTCCCCGTCCGCTACGAGGACGAGCTGACGCTCGACGCCGCTGTCGAAGACGTCAAGGAGTGCATCCACTTCATCGAGAATCAGACCGGTGAGAAGTGGAGCTGGGATGCTTACTTCACCGCAATTAAGCGCTTCAACATCGAGACCGACTACGAGCTGCAGAAGTGGGAGATCAACAAGACCGCTTACCCGCAGCTGATCGGCCCGAGCTACGAGCTGTTCCGCAAGTGGTGCTACGAGATGGACGGCGGCCTCGATCCGCGTACCATCAAGTCCTGCGAGAAGGTCAACAAGATCCTCCTCAAGGGCTACAAGAACAAGGAGCAGGCCTGGCGCAACAAGATGCGCTACCGCGCCATCACCTGGAGCTGCCCCCCGCACTACTACGCCAACTTCTCCAACTGGCTGGCCAACAGCTGGGGCATCAACGTTGTCGTTGAGATGGAGTCTCTGAACTTCACCAAGCACCTCAACACCTCCGATGAGACCGAGGCGCTGCGCGACATGGCTCGCCTGTACGAGCGCATGGTCATGCGCCGCCACACCAACGGCGGTTACCACAACGTCGTCACCGAGCTGTGGCGTCAGTGCGAGGCTTGGAACACGGGCATCGTCATCATGTGGCAGCACGTCGCGTGCAAGAACATGGCTACCGTTCAGGGTCTGCTCGACGAGCAGGGCCGCGAGCTGGGTCTGCACCTGATCTGGATCCCGCACGACCTGATGGATCCGCGTACTGTTTCGCGCCGCACCATGCGCGACACGGTCTCGAGCTATATGGACACCGTCATGCACGCCACCCCGGTCGACGAGAGCCTGCTCGACTTCGCGGACGATGTCTGCATGTAAACGTTTTTTGAATTGAAGGAAAGGACTTAAATACTATGAAATATTTTGGCGGATGCGACGTAGGTTCCACCTACACGAAGGCAGTCATTCTCGACGAGAACGGCAAAATGTGCGCCGACACCACGATTCGCAGCAAGATCAACGCTGAGCAGTCCGCGATCGCGGCGATGGAAGAGGTCTGCGGCAAGGTCGGTCTGAAGGACTCCAAGGATCTTGCTTACCTGATCGGCACCGGCTACGGCCGCAACAAGGTCCCGTTCGCTGACGAGAACATCTCCGAGATCTCCTGCCACGCCATGGGCGTGCACGTCACCAACCCCGAGGTCCGCGCCATCATCGACATCGGCGGCCAGGACGTCAAGGGCATCAGCATCGACACCGACGGCACGGTCAAGAGCTTTGCCATGAACGACAAGTGCTCCGCCGGCACCGGCCGTTTCTTCGAGGCCATGGCCCGCTCCTTCGAGCTGAGCCTGCCCGAGTTCTCGAACCTGTCCCTGTCTGCGAAGAACGTCATCCCCATCACCGCACAGTGCACCGTTTTCGCTGAGTCCGAAGTCATCACCCTCGTGGGCGAAGGCAAGCCGACCGACGAGATCGCCGCCGGCATCGAGATGGCAGTTGCCAAGCGCTGCTTCGTCATGGCCAAGAAGGCCGGCGCCACCGACAGCATCACGCTGACGGGCGGCTGCGCGAAGAACGCCGGCCTGAAGCAGGCCATCGAGCACGTGCTGAAGTTCAAAGTCGTCGATCTGAAGACCGACCCGCAGCTCATGGGCGCTCTGGGCGCTGCCGAGTATGCCCGTCAGAAGGGTCTTGCCAAGAAGTAAGCCACCCCGGCCTGAAAGGAGCAAACTATGAATCCTGTACTTGCAAAAGTCCTGAAGAAGACGTTCGCCACCTCCGCCACCGTCGTCGGTGCGCTGTTCGTGGTGTACTTCTGGAATCTGGACCAGAAGCTGATGGGCTGGGTTTACAAGCAGGTCAACACCATGTTTGACCGCAAACCCGTCGACATCAAGTTCTGAGTCATCACCCCAACAAAGAACCGCCGCTTCCTTCCGGAAGCGGCGGTTTTCTTTTGTGCGTCAAAACGAGCAGCTGCGCCCGGCTTTTCGTTTCGCAATTTGCCTCAGTGCGCTCATGCCTGCGGCGGCTGTGCACCGGCACGGAGCGCTGCCGACTGCGCCTCTGTGATCGTCTTGACACCAAAGGCAAAATAGACGACATGGCACACCCAGATGACCGCGAGGATCACGCAGGGAACCACAAGCTCCTTGCGCAGCATGAGGAAAAAGCCGACAGCCATCAGCAGCGTTACCGGCACGAGGATGCCGGCCTTGGTGCGCACCGTCATGCCCTTTTTCTTCACGAAGGAGTCGAGATGTTTTTTGTACATCTGCGTGCCGATGAACCAGTCGTGCAGCCGCTGCGAGGAGTTGGCAAAGCAAAACACCGTCACGAGAAAAAACGGCACCGTCGGCAGGATCGGCAGCACGATGCCCACGCAGCCGAGCGCAAGACTCAGGCAGCCGATGATGAGAAAAATCACTTGTGTGAGTTTCAATTCAGACCTCCTTGGAATCAGCTCATACGGCCGTTTTCGACCGAATAGACCATATCGGCGATGCGCATCGTCGATGCGCGGTGCGATACGAGCACGACTGTCCTGCCCGCACGCTCCTCGCGCAGGGCGCGCAGGATGACCGCCTCGTTGAGGCTGTCGAGATTGCTCGTCGGCTCGTCAAGCAGCAGGAAAGGCGCGTCGTGCAGGAACGCACGGGCAAGCCCCAGCCGCTGCCGTTCGCCGCCGGAGAGCGTGTCGCCAAGCTCGCCGACCGGCGTGTCATACCCCTGCGGCAGGGTGCAGATGAAATCATGCACCGCCGCCTTGCGGCAGGCCGCCTCGATCTCGGCGTCGGTCGCGTCGGGGCGCGCAATGCGCAGATTGCTGCGAATGCTGTCGTGGAACAGGTGCGTGTCCTGCGTGACAAAGCTCTCGAGCGCGCGCAGATTTGCAGTGTTGACGGACGAAATGTCTGTGCCCGAAATGTGCACGCTCCCCTGCTGCACGACCCAGAAGCGCATGAGCAGCTTCAGCAGCGTGGATTTGCCGCTGCCGCTGCGGCCGACAATGCCGACGATCGCATGCTCCGGCACCGTGACGGACACATCGGAGAGCACCGTCTCCTCGCCATACGAGAATGTGACGTGCTGCGCGTCCGCGCCGGTGAACGCGATGTCCGGCTGCCCGGTCACTTCGGCGACGGCGGGCGTCTCATCGAGGATATCCAGCACGCGGTTGCCGGCGGCAAAGGTGCTCTGCAGCGTGCTGCCGAGATTCGCCAGCGCGACCACGGGACCAAACGACGAGAAGAGCGCGAGCGTCGGGATGAGCACGCCGTCGAACCCGATCCGTCCGGCGCGGCAGAGCGCCGCAGCGGCGAAGAGCATCGCCAGATCGAACAGCAGGATGACCGTATTCGCGGCTGCGGCGTTGCGGCCGGAGATCACCTTGAGACGTGCGGCGTCCTGCGCGAGGGCGCCGGTCTGCGCGTTCATCTGCGCCAGCCGCTGCGCCCCCTGCCCGTACTGCACCGTCTCCGGCAGGCCGCGCAGATTATCGAGCACGAACGCCGAGAGCGCGCCCGCCTTCGTGCGATAGCGCAGGCCGGCATCCTCGCTGCAGCGCGATGTAACAAGCGGCACAACGACGCCGACCGCAGCATACGCCGCCAGAGCCAGCAGTCCCAGCACCCAGTGATAGTGCCCGATGAACAGGCTCATGCCGGCGCTGAACAGCAGCGCGATGGCCGCCGGAGAGATCGTGTGCGCATAAAACACCTCGAGCAGCTCGATGTCCGACGTGATGACCGAAATGAGATCGCCCTTATCGCGTCCCTCAAGCTTGGCCGGACAGAGCCGGCGCAGCGCGCGGAACACCTGGTCGCGAATGCGCGCCAGGAGCTTGAAGGCGATAAAGTGATTGCATGTCTGCTCTGCATAGCGGAAGGCACCGCGCAGCACCGCAAACACAAGCACGCACGCAAACACGCCTTTGAGCCCCATCGGTGCCGGAAAATGCAGCAGCCCGAGCAGCGCATAGCCGCCAAAAACCGTGATCAGCGCCGCACAGGCATGGCCGAGCAGCCCCATCACGATGGCGAGGAGCATATACCCCACCAACGGCCGGACAAGTCCGATGAGCCTGGCCATAACGGCGAACCCGCTTCTCTGCTTCATAGCGCAGCGCCCTCCTTTGCGTAGTTTTCCAGCGCCTGCTGCGCGTCCCACAGCCGGGCATAGACCCCGCCTGCGCGCAGCAGCGCATCATGCGTGCCCTGTCCGGCGAGCGCGCCGCCGTCAAGCACATAGATATTGTCCGAAACCGTGACATTCGCAAGTCTGTGCGAAATAAGGATCACCGTCTTGCGCCCGGCGAGCGCATGGATCTCGGCCATGATATCGTTTTCACTCTCAACGTCAATGTTCGATGTGGCCTCGTCGAAGAGGTACACCGGCGTGTCATGCAGCAGGGCGCGCGCCAGCGCCAGCCGCTGGCGCTGGCCGCCGGAGAGGTTGCTCCCATGCTCGGTCAGCGGCGTATCCAGCCCCTGCTCCTGCTCGAGGAACGCCGCAAGCTTCACCTGCCGCAGCACATCCCAGAGCGCTGCGTCCGGTGCATCCGGCCGCGCCATGTGCAGATTTTCGCGCACGGTGCCCTTGAACAGATAGCTCTGGTGGCTGACATAGGTGATGTGCCGCATGAGGCTGTCCTCGGAAATGTCCGCAAGCGGCACGCCGCCGATCGTGACCGCGCCGGTATAGCCGCGGCTGCGCCCCATGAGGATGGACGCGATCGTGGACTTGCCGCAGCCGGACGCGCCGACGATCGACGTGAACGAGCCGGCCGGGAACGCGAGATCGAGTCCGTGCAGGATCTCCCGCTGCGGGGTGTAGGAAAAGTGCAGGTCCTGGCAGACGATATCCCCGTCCGGACAGGTCCGGGCGCGCACCGGCGACTCCGGCAGATCGAGCAGGCGAAAGATCTTGTCGCTCGCCGCCATGCCGTTCATCGCGATATGGAAAAACGATCCGAGCTGCCGCATGGGAATGAAGAAGTCCGCCGACAGCAGGATGATCAGCAGCGCGCCCGAGAGCGCGACATGCCCCGCGCGGTACTGCGTCGCCGCGAGAATAACACCCAGCGCCGCACCGCCATAGGCGATGACGTCCATGATCGTGACGGAGTTGAGCTGCATGGTCAGAACCTTCATGGTGATCTTGCGGAATTTCTCCGCTTCCTCGTTCATGACGTCGTTGCGCAGTCCGTCCGCCTGATAGATCTTCAGCGTGGTCAGCCCCTGGAGGTTTTCCAGAAACGTATCCCCGAGCTTGGTGTACTGCCCCCAGTAGCGCGACAGGAGCTTTTTCGCCCACGTCTGCACCGCCGCGATGGCTCCCGGAATGAGCGGCACGCACACGAGCAGCACGACCGCCGCCGGTACATTGACAAAGCACAGCACGGCAAAGAGCGTCACCGGAGCAAGCATGGCATAGAAAAACTGCGGCAGATAAGCGCCGAAATACGTCTCGAGCTGATCCACGCCCTCGACCGCGACCTGCACGACCTCCGCCGTGGAGACCCGCTCGGAATACGACGCGCCGAGGCGCAGCAGCTTTTCGTAGATCTGCGTGCGCAGCGTTTTTTTCACCGCGCGCGACGACAGATCGCTCATGCGCGCGGCGCCGGTCGTACACAGCCAGCGAATGAGCACGGCCGCGGCCGCAACCGCCGCCGTCGTCAGCAGCCGTGCGCTCGAGGCGGGGTCTGTCAGGAGCGAAGCAAGCAGCGACGCAACGCTCATCATCATGGCGACATTCGCCACGAGGCCGCACCACTGCAGCGCCACGTTCGCGGCAATGTATTTTTTGCTCTCCGGCACCGTGCCGATCAGGTGCTTGTCGATCATCATCGGCGGCACCTCCCATCGGGTACGGCGATGCGGCAGGTGCGCATCGGTATCTGGTCAAGCTTCATTGGTTTGTTCTCCTTCTTGTTCGTTTCCGGGCAGCAGCCGCTGCAGCGCGGCAAAGCTTTCCGGGCTGACCGCATGCTCCAGCTCACAGGCATCGTGCGCCGAGGTCTTTTCATCCACGCCGAGCGAAGAGAGCATCGTGCGGAAAAACCGGTTGCGCGCGTATGTCGCCTCCGCAATTACCCGTCCGGAGTCCGTCAGGCGCACCGTATGGTCGGCCATCCGCAGCAGGTATCCCTCCTGCTCGAGCGCCTTGAGCGTGAGCGAGACCGTCGCCCGGGAAACGCCGAGCGCATCAGCGATGTGCGTCCCGCGCACTTCGCCGCGGCGGGACAAGATGTGGATCGTTTTGAGATAATCCTCTGCGGTTCGTTTCTGCTTCATGTGTGTCTCCTGCCGGTGCGTCAGACCGGTATCACGAAAGGCTTGCCGTCGACCGGCCGAATGGACAGATCCACGTCGTAAACACGCCGGATCAGTTCCGGAGCCATGATCTTCTCCGGAAGGCCGTGCGCACACACCTGCCCGTCACTCATGGCGACGATCTCATCGCTGTAATGCAGCGACTGGTTGATATCGTGCAGCACCATGACGATCGTCATGCCAAACTCCTGATTCAGCTGCCGGATCAGGTGCAGGATCTGCAGCTGGTAGCGAATGTCGAGATAGGTCGTCGGCTCGTCGAGAAAGAGGATCTGCGTGCCCTGCGCGAGCGCCATGGCGATCCAGACGCGCTGCTTCTGTCCGCCGGAGAGCTCTGCGACCGGCTTATCACGGTACTTGTCCATGTGCGTGATCTCCAGCGCCCAGCGGATCTTTTCGGCGTCCGCCTCCGGGTCTATCGACAGGCCGCGGATGTGAAAAACGTTATCCGACATAGGCTTGCTTCGACCTCCTCAGCAGCAGAATGAAAAACGGACCGCCGACGACCGACATGATGATCGCCGCGCTGATCTCATACGGCGATGCGATCGTGCGGCCATCGCCGCTTCCAGCTCACCGAGCATCTTGGTGGCCAGCTTCTCGGTGATGTTCTCCGCAGAGACCGGGCGGACAACGGAGTCAATGACCTCCTGCACCGCGGCTCAGGATTCCGCCGTGTACTTGTCCGGGTCGAGCGCTTCCGCCTCCTGCAGCTTTTCTTCCAGCTGCTCATAGACCGTCTTCTGGCTGACCGGGACAAGCGCGTCCTTGAGCTTCGTCAGGTTGGTGATCATGATATTGGCGACCCAGTCCGGCATACCTTCCCCGGTCGCCTCATCGTAAGGCGTCACGGGGCGGTTGACCGAATCGGCCGTCTCTTTGAGCTCGTTCCAGCTCTCCTCCGTGTAGTCATTCGGATCGAGCGCATAGATCTCATCGAGCAGCGCCTCGAGCTGCTGCTGCGGCGTCTGCGCGTCTTCGGCAAAGACAGCGGCAGAGAGCAGGCTCACACACATGAGCACAGCCAGCAGCAGCGCCATGCCGCGCCGGAGCCAATGACTCTTCGTTTTCGTCATATCTTCATATCCTCCTTTGGTTCCGCCCGATGCGGGCAAATTCGCTTGAAATCAGCGGACAGCCGGTCTGCACACAGTGCAGCCGACCCGGGATGCGCGGTCTGATGCGGGCGTTTTCCGGTTAGCCATAACTAATTCGCGTTAGATGTGACTAACCTACGCGGCAGAAAAATGCCCTTCTCAGGGCTGTGTTTCCCGAAGGGGACGCCGTCCGGGAAGCGGTATTCTGCCGGCCGCACAGCCGGCGCGTCCGGATCGCGGCGCCGGCGGCCCGGATCCTCGATCTTTCAGCGATTGTACTATAGCAAATTCGGATTTTTCGTGCAAGTGGCCGTTTGTCCCGCGTGCGGTACAAAAATGGCCGCTCCGCCGCAAAAAGCGGCCGAATCCGCGGTGAAGCCGCCGTTTTTCTGTCACGCGGGCGTGACAAAAAACTTCTCCGCACGCACGGATCCCGTCCTCAGATCAGGATGGTGAAGATGGCGGTGGATTCCGGCATATGCTTCGTGCCGACGGAGCACTGCATGCGCAGGCAGACGCTGCCGTGCAGGATCTGCCCCACACCGGAGCCGATGTTGAGAAAATGCAGCGTGCGCGCGGGAAACGAGATCGTGCTGCCGTCATCATAGGCGGACGCAAATGTGCTCCCGTCGAGGTACATGAGGCGGCGGACGCGGCCGTTCATCTCCCGTCCGGTCATCTGCGAGCGCGCGGACAGATCCGCCGGGCGCAGGCAGACCATGCCGACGCCGTCCGACACGGCAAGCGTGCACGGATGCGCAAAGCCCTCGTTTGCCATGGACAGGTTCGTGCCGCCGGAGACATACTCCTTGTAGATCAGAAACGGGAAGCGGTATTCCCCGTCCCCCAGACGGCGGCAGAGCTCTGCCCCGCCAAACTCGCTCTGGCGGCGCAGCTCATACTTGGCGCGGTAGCGCCGCTCCGAGCTGCGGATGAGCGCCATGCCCTCGTCACTGCTCATGAGCGCCCACGCATAGGCGTCGTGCAGGGCGCTGTCAATATCCAGCCCCTCATAGAGCAGGTGGTTGAGCACGACATTCGTGCGCTCCTCATAATAGGCCGCGCGTGCACGCCCTGCCTCGGTCAGGCACGGGCGGCGCGGGTCGCTCCGGTCGAGCAGCCCCTCGCGCTCAAGCGCCATGAGCATACGGCTGACCTTCTGCTTCCCCTCCCCGAGCACACCGGCAAGACCCGTGACCGTGCAGGTTTTCGGCTCTTCATTGAGAAAGCAGAGCAAGACCCGAAGCTTCAGAACATCCAGCGATTCCGACATAAACAACTTGGCTCCTTTTCCGACGCACTTCGTGAGCGGTCTGTGACCCGCAGCGAAGTTAGACAGGACTAACTCCATATACTGTGCCACAACTTTTCCGGTTTGTCAAGCAGCAGCCGCCGGTTTCCGCCAACCAGCCTGTTGCAAAATCGGAAAAAGTGCGGTACACTATGACCCTGCAGCTGTGCGCGGCGTCTTCCTTGCTGCGCCATGGTGCGGGGCTGATGCTGATCGTTTCCCGCAAGGGCAAATCAGGAGGCTGGCCCGCAGGTGCGCACGGCGCTTGCAGAGCGTTATTGGAATAAGCGGCAGGCCGCAGAAATGCGGCTTTTCTCAGGTGTGCAAGTTAGTTGTCTCTAACCGAGGAGGTGACGATCACAAGATGACGGTTGTGCCTTATAAAAACGGCGATAAAGACCTGTACCCGAATACCGGGACGCGGCGGGGTTCAGGAGGAACAGATAATCCTACAGTGCAAAGGCGGTGAGACGAATGGAATCCTTTATCGGAATACTGATCCCTTTCCTGGGTACAACACTGGGCGCGGCCTGCGTATTCTTTATGAAAAAGTCGCTGGGCGATCTGGTGCAGCGCTCCCTTGCGGGCTTTGCCGGCGGTGTGATGGTGGCAGCGTCGATCTGGAGCCTGCTGATCCCTGCCATCGAGCAGTCGGAGCGCATGGGCAGGCTGTCCTTCCTTCCGGCCTTTATCGGATTTTGGGCCGGCGTGCTGTTTTTGCTCTTGCTGGACCATCTGATCCCGCATCTTCATGTCGGAAGCAATCAGGCAGAGGGGCTAAAAAGCAGGCTCGGGCGCACCACCATGATGGTGCTGGCGGTGACATTGCACAATATCCCGGAGGGGATGGCGGTGGGCGTCATGTACGCGGGCTTCCTCGCAGGGAACACGCAGATCACGGCAGCGAGCGCGCTTGCGCTGTCTCTTGGCATCGCCATTCAGAATTTTCCGGAGGGTGCGATCATCTCCATGCCGCTCCGGGCGGAGGGCGAGAGCAAGGGCAGGTCGTTTGCCGGCGGCGTGCTTTCCGGCGTGGTAGAACCCATCGGAGCGGTGCTGACGCTTCTTGCTGCACAGCTTGTGATACCGGCGCTGCCGTATCTGCTGAGCTTCGCCGCGGGCGCCATGCTCTACGTGGTCGTGGAGGAGCTGATCCCCGAAATGTCGCAGGGGCGGCATTCCAATCTCGGCACGGTATTCTTTGCAGTCGGGTTCAGCGTCATGATGACGCTGGATGTAGCATTGGGATAAGGAGGATATCATGAAGTTTGAAACATTGGGAAGTCAAAGCAATCCCGCGGTTTTGTTTTTTCACGCCATGGGCGTAACGGGACAGAGCAGCAAACCGGTTGCAAACTATTTGCAGGATCGGTATTTCTGCATTCTGCCCACCTCCACCGTTTACTGCGCGGGGCAGAACTATGTCAGCAAGGCGGACGAGATACGGCAGGTGGAGAGCTTTTTGGAAGAACAGGGCGTGAAAAGCCTTGCCGCGGTGGTTGCTTCCTCCATCGGGGCAGGCCTTGCCGCGGCGTTTCTGGCACAGACAAAACTGCCCGTAGAACACGCTTTTTTTGACGGCGGGCAGTTCGCTCAGATCGGGAAAGGAACGCGCCGCATCATGACGCCGTTTCTGTATCTGGCCATCAAGAGCCTGTACTGGTCAAAGGGCGCAACGCTGAAGAAGATCATGTGGTGCGACGATGACAGCATCAAGCCCTATTTCATTGCCGCAGGGGAAAATCTGACCTACACAAATTTGCAGCGGCAGCTCTCGGACAGTCTGGAGGGCAAACCCTTTCCGCCGCTTTCCGAAGAGCTTCAAAAACACAGCTATTTCGAGTTCGGCAGCATGGAGGAACACCTGAAATACAGGGATGCGGTAAAGAAAGCATATCCCTGCGGTCATTTCCCTGTTTTTGAAGGAAATAATCACATGCAATATCAGATACGCGAACCGCAGGGTTTTGCAGAAATGCTCGTCTGCATTATGAAACAGGATACCATGCCTGACCTGCCCTTTATCAGAAAGTGAGAAGCATATATGAAGTACAAAATTGAGAAAAACACCGTGCAGGAGACGCTGATCCTCCCGCTGTATTCCCGAAAGGTCTGCTCGGAGCTGTACCCGAACCTCTATCGGGACGAAACGGCGGTTCGTCTGCTCACCCGGATCGACTACGACTTTTCGGAAGCAGAGAAGAATTCCCGCAGCCTGATGCAGCGCTTCGGTGCGCTGGAGGTCGCCATGCGGCAGAATGATCTGGCATGGGAGGTGCGGGATTATCTGAAAAATCACCCCGAAGCGGCGGTGGTCAATCTGGGCTGCGGGCTGGACAACACCGGCAGAGCCTGTGACAACGGCAGCTGCAAAATCTACAATCTGGACTTCCCTGATGTCATCACCGCGCGCAATGAACTGCTGCCCGCCGGGGAGCGGGAGAAAAACATTCCCTGCGACTTGAATGACACCGCATGGTTTTCTCAAATCGATGCTTCAAGCGGTGCGGTGTTCTTTGCCTCGGGGGTGTTCTATTACTTCCTGACGGAACAGGTCAAGGCGCTGGTGCAGGCCATGGCAGAGGCTTTCCCCGGCGGCGTGCTGGTATTCGACGCAGCAAATCGAACAGCGGTAAAGATGATTGCAAAAACATGGCTTAAAAGTGCGAAGATTCAAGATGTGGGCGCGTATTTCGCAGTTTCGGACGCTCCCCAAGAGATCAGTGCGTGGGATAGCCGTTTGCAGGTCACAAGCCGCGGCTATATGCTGGGCTACAACGACTTGAATGATCCCTCCGTCAGCGGATTTTTCCGTTTTCTTGCAAAGCTCGGTGACAACGGGATGAAAATGCAGATCGTAAAGATCAGCTTTTGAAAGAGGCGTTTTAAATGAAACACATTCATTTTGACGTGGAAAGCGACGGATTTTACGGCGCATATTGGGCGTGCAGGGACGGCTCGAACTGCGCCGTCATCGCCATGCTCGGCGACGACCCCGAGGATTACATGGCGCGCTCGGCGGTGAAGTGGCTGCTTCGCCTCGGCGTGAACGTGCTGACCATGTCGCCCGGAAAAAAGGACTACGGTCATCACAACTATCCGCTTGAGCGCATCGAAAAAGCGATCACATGGCTCAGATCGCACGGCAGCGAAAAGATCGGCATTGCGGGGGCCTCAACGACCGGCACGCTCGCCCTGACGGCGGCTTCGATCTTCGCTGACATCTCTCTGACCATTGCAATGACGCCGAGCGATTTCGTGTGGCAGGGCTTCCTGCAGGGCAAAAAGGACGGCTGCAGGGAATGGCCGATCGATGGCGAATCGCTCTTTTCCTACAAGGGCAAGCCCCTGCCCTACATGCCGTTTTGCTATCAGCACCCAGACTATTGGCGCATGATCTCGGAGGAGTCCAGGCGCACCGGCAACATGATCGCCTCGCGCAAGCTGTTTGACGACTCCGAAGCGGCACATCCGATCACTGAGGAAGAATTCATAAAGGTCGAGAATATCCGCGGCAAGCTGTTTCTTGTCGGCGCGGAGGATGACGCGCTTTGGGACGCCGCAAAATACATCCGCCGCATGGAAAAATGCCTTGCGGAAAAACCGCACACCTGCGAAGTCGAGGCGGTCGTATATGCGCACTGCACGCACTTTGTTTTCCCGGACGGTATGCTCAAGACCATGCTGCCCGTCGGCTCGGCGCTGTTTGTCAGGCTGGCGTTCAGCGCTGCAAAGAAGCATCCCAAGGAATGTAAAGCGGCGCGCGTGGACATTGACCGCCGCATGAGGCGCGTGATATGCGATTGGAGGGGCAAAAGGTGACCCATCTCGGAGCGCCAGTCCGCCTCCCTCTGTATGCCAATCCGGCAGTTGACGAAAGTGCCGGACCTAAGAGCCCATCAAAAGGCGGATCAAACCGGCATCAGGTGCTTTCGCATCGTAGAAATACAGAACAGTTCAATCCGCAAACGAAACTGCCGTGCCTTCCACCCACTGACGCATAGGTGTCAGTTCCAGCTGAACATAATCGACAGGGTCTGTGACAAGTCCTGTATTGGTCAGAGAGCCACCTGCATACTGCACTGTGACGTCCACACTGTCATCTGCCCCACTGGAGCCGATATTTGCAAATTTATTCTCTCCGACGTAGTAATAACGGTCACGGGCGATGCTTTGAAACACTGTGCGCACAGTGTCTTCTCCATCCCGTGTGTACAGGGCAAGGAGCAGCTTTCCATAAAATTCGTCCGTAAGGCGCTCCGTTGTGCCGATCGCCAGTTCCTGAATCCCATCTCCGTCCAGATCGGCGATAATATAACCAACGTTTTCCAGCGGAGAGTCGCCATAGCAATCCAGCAGCAGCGTGTCCATGTTGTGCTCCATTAACGAAGCACCGTCCCATTTCTCGCGCAGCGCGCGGGCATATAAATTAAGGATTTCCGAATACGTCGTTTCGCCAGAAGTCGAAACCGAATCAGCAGCTGCAGCAGTCTCCGCAGAGACCGGTAAGGACTGTTCCGGAGCTGTAGACGGTTCTTGCATGGCTGAGCCGCAGGCCGTGAGATGACACACCATCAGCAAAGCAATAATAAGTGCAATTTTTTTCATTTGAATTTTCTCCATTTCATTTGATGAAATTATGCTGCAGCAGAAAAGCGGGGTAAAATCGTTTTCAAAATCCTGCCAGCGCCAGGAATTTTTTATCCGACTGAATACTCTGTGTCAGAAACTGACCGTCCCGGAACAGAGCATAGGTCGTGACCGGTGCGGG
>CAKTPP010000016.1 GCA_934591895.1 uncultured Oscillospiraceae bacterium
CTGTTCTTTTGCTGCGTGAGGAAAACTTCCGATGATTGCGATTTTCATACAGCCACCTCCACAACTACCGAGTTGTCGAGATGGAGTATACCACATTTCTGAGGCTTTCGGAAGATGCTTTATACTCGCCCCTGCCTGTAAGTGAAGGTCGTTGTCCCTTCTCCCGTGACGGATACTGTGTTGTCTCCATGCCGCAGTCGTTATGACCGGAACCGCGGGCATGAAGTCGTTATGCAGAGTAACTGTGCTGCTGCCGCTTATACTCTCGACCGTCTCCGAAACATAGTACGCAAGCTATTGTATCATAGCTTGCGTACTAACGTGGTGCGCCTGAAGGGACTCGAACCCACACGCTGAAAGCACGAGAACCTAAATCTCGCATGTCTACCAATTTTGGTGCTGTTTTTACCAATTTGTTGGCGTTGGTTGAAATGCACAGAGGAGAAATGATAAAATATATAAGCGCGATTTTGAATATTGGGAGCAATCAAAAGTGCACTGTTGATATGTGATTGTGTGAGAAAGAGAGGTGAGCGCTGTGCCAACAAATGAGGAATACGAAAGCTTAAAAGCACAGAAACGAGAAGTTCAGATAAAATACAATGACGCGCTCGACAGAATTGAAGAATGTGATTACAAGATCGCCAGATTGAAGCGCACAAAGGCAACATTGACAGAGCAAAAATGCGCGTTTGCTGTAATCAAAAAAGATGATGAGTCGATCATTGACCAGAAAAAAAGAAGCGAGTGGAGCGGAAACCGATACTCCGATTTTTGTGCGGCCGGCAACGATATGGTAGATGTAAATGAGATGTTTTACAGCAAGTCGTTAGATCATGCGCTGGATGCCGTAAACGATGAAATTACACGGCTTCAAAACCTAAAACACAACGAGCACGGTTTGCTCGGCAGGCTGGCTTCGAAAATCAATAGTCTAGCCAATAGAATTGAAAACTTTTTTAACTGAGGTGATTGGTTATGTCGGAATTTAAGTTAGCGCCTGAATTTCTGGTTGAAATAGAATCCTTTGCCTCCTCGGGGAAAGTAATCAATGATGCATACGTTCAGCTTGAGGAGGGGACATTGTCAACTTTACCTACAGGTTGGAAGTATTTGCGGCAGCATGAGCAGATCAAGCAACTGCTTGACGCGTATATAGAACTTGTATACAAAGATACAAATGACTTGATGGAAATGTATAAGGCGGCGACCGGCATGGACACAAAAATTGCCAATGCATATCGCGACTAACGGAGGCGTGACATGGGCTACAAAGTGGAATTTGATACGCTGGATGGGCTGTATAACGGACTGGGTGCGCAGACAAATCAATGGCTGGAAGGATTCCAAAAAGTACAAGCAGCAGTGGAGACGTTATACGAAAGCAAGAGCATTTCCGGTGTCGGTGCAGATAATATCCGCAGCTATTTTGAAAGTGTGCATGGGACAATTATCGGCTTGATGGTAAATCTTGTGTCTCTTCATTCTGCAAATTGTCTGCTGTATAAGCAAGACTACCAGCGGAACATTGACACTGACCTTCATGCGGTTATTTATGAGAAGAACCTGAATAAAATCAAAGAGAAGATTCAAAGAAATCGAGCACTTGCACTGGCTGTCGATGGTGAGGTCCAATATGCATTGGAACAGGTTCGCGACATTTTTTACCATACGTATCGAGATGCCAGAGATGTTGAAGCTGTCCATAAAAGCGCAGAAGCTTTTTTGCATGACCTTGATACAGAGGTGAAGGCTCTGGAGCAATGCCATGAAGATGCGGACTTTGTTAATTCTACGCAAATGCTGGAGGCACTTCGTGCTTTTATATCAGAGCAGATAGGGAAAGGGCGAACGTATAAGGAGCGTTTTTCACTCGCCGAACTGTCGAACTCAGCCTCTTTCAGATCAATTTATGAAGCCTATTTATCTGTTCAAAGTGAGCTCGATGACAAAACGAGCGCGATTGAAACTGCAATCGAAAACGAGAACCAGAGGGTTGCGGACTTGGAAGCGGAATATGAAGAGCGGGAAAACAAGGCGACTGTTATCAACATGGTCGTTACCGGCGTATGCGTCATAGGGTCAATCGCCGCGATTGCTGCCACAGGCGGCGCAGCTACTCCATTGGTTGTTGCGGGTATTTCTGCAGCAAGCGGTGCGGTCATTGCGGGAACGCACAATGTCACTGGGCAATATGTAAGAAATGGCGGCCTTGGCGGTCTTGATCTCAAGTCGCTGGGAAAGGATGTTTTTGTTGGCGCGGCGACCGGTTTTGTTACTGGCTATCTTGGTGCAACAGTCAGCGGTGCAATTACATCCGGATTAGGGAATACGGCGGTCGGGAGCACACTTTTGAACTCGCCAAACGCTGTTGTTAGAGTTGGTGCTGGAGCGGTAATTGGAAGCGTCTCTCAGACCGGCTCTGGCATTGTTTCTCGTGCTGCGGGAACTTTGGTGTCCACAGGAGGTGACTTTGGTGCCGCTTTTGACAGTGCGTTTAACAAGGAAAATATTTTTATAGATGCGGCGACTGGCGGGGCGTTTGGCGGCGCTGCTGCTATGAAAAAACCTGTTGGAAGAGAAATTTCACTGGAAGATATTGATAAGAACTTGCTGGAAAACAAGCCAAAGAATTCTCCGAACCCTGAAAAGTGGATTGAAAAAGGTGGGGAAATCCATGTTGATGGAAATGGGACATGGACGTATACCACCTCTGACGGTGTAAGCGCTGTGTACACGGACGGGCATCCGGACTTCGCGCGCGCAGGTCTGGTTGAGAAAAAGACGGATATTGGAGAGTTTTCGGACAAGAGAAGCATTGACTTCCGGCGAGCGGAGGCGCAAACTGAGAAACCGGCAGGGACGACTTGGCATCACAGCGAAAATGGACATACTCTGGAAGCGGTCTCGACAAAATACCATAAATTATTTACGCATAGAGGCGGCTTTTCAATTGTGAATGGAGGGAAGTAAATGATAATTAATGGATTTGGAAAGGCGATGCCGGAATGTATTTCGAAAATGGAGCGGGAATATAGCATTTCCGTTCCAAAGGAATACCGGGAGTTTTTGCTGAACTCGAATGGCGGAATTGCCCCTCGAGACGGCAGAGCGACAATTGTACTTGAGCCGATTAAAGAAGAAATAGACATTGAGATTATGTTCGGTCTCGGTCTGGAAGAATGCTTTGATATTGACTACTGGATGCAGCAGTATCGGGATGAATTGCCACCCCGTTCTATACTGATTGGCAACGATACGATCAAAGGCTTTTTGGTGCTCAGTCAAACAGAAACGGGGTGCTGTGTGTATTACTGGGATGATGAGCGTAATTTTGATGCATCCACCGATGAGAGCAATGCATACCTCGTTGCAAGTGATTTTTCGGAGTTTTTAAGCATGATCCATGGACTGGATGCAAATTGCGGTACAGCCGATGGTGCGCAAATGTGCAGTCCGCTTCCGCTGGGCAGTGTTGTGCTTTTGAACGGCGGAGTTCAAAAATTGCTGATTATTGCTCGTGCGCTCAATGTGAAGAATGGCGACAAGGAACTGTTCTTTGACTATGGTGCTGTCGCATATCCCGAAGGGCTTATCGGAGATCAAATGGCATATTTTAATCACGAGAATGTCTCGAGAATCGTCTTTGAAGGATATCGTGATGATGATGAAACGATTTTTTCTCAACGAATCCAAGACTACGTTGCGAGCCATCCGAATCTTTGCAAGGGAAGTCCTGACGCTTGGGACGATAGGACGGCGTAGAATTGAAAGCTGCAGAGTGTGCACAGAATGAGCGTTTTGAACGGAACTTGTTTTGAAGCAGAGGGGGTTGTAACTTGGATTCCGGCGCATTACGCTGCATAGAGCATAGTTGTTGTATGCGGAATATAACGTTCGGAAATGAAAAACTCTCGGTCAGATGCGGCTTTCGGTATATGACAAGAACCTCGCGGCAGATAGCTTGCTATCAACCGCGAGGTTCTACTCGTGGTGCGCCTGAAGGGACTCGAACCCACACGCTGAAAGCACGAGAACCTAAATCTCGCATGTCTACCAATTCCATCACAGGCGCAAACAGAAAGCGGCGGTATCGGCCGCCGCTCTTAAGCCTCTATTTTTCCACGGGGAGGTTCCCGAGGCGGAGCATATCGCTGAATCCGCAGATGCCATCTCATTTTCAACCGGCGGATGGAGCCGGTGCGGAGCTGTTCGCTTGACCCGCACGCCGCATTTGCGGCATCCTCATCTTATCACAGCCGCCGCGGCTTGGCAAGTGGGCAAACGCAAATGCCGCGCAAAAACTTCCCCGACGCAAATTGACAAGCATCCGGAAACCTGATATCATGCTCTGTCGAAAGCTTACTCGGGAGGTGTGCAGAATGCGCAAATATACGGCGTCCGTCATCGCGGCGGGGTGCCTCTGGGGACTGATGGGACTGTTCACGCGCACGCTGGCGGCTTGCGGCGTGGACGCAACGGGCGCGATCGTGCTGCGCTGCGGCATCGCGGCGCTGCTGTTTGCCGTGACGATGCTCGTGCGTGATCCGAAGCAGTTTTGCATCCGCCTGAAAGACGTCTGGTGCTTTTTCGGCACCGGTATCTGCAGCCTGCTGTTTTTCACGTATTGCTATTTTCAGGCCATCACGCTCATGGATCTGTCCACGGCGGCCGTGCTGCTGTACACCGCACCGTCGATCGTCATGGTGCTCTCGCTGATCCTGTTTCACGAGCGCATCACGGCGCAGAAGCTCCTTGCGCTCGTGCTGGCGTTTGCCGGGTGCTGCCTCGTGTCGCTCGTCGGCGGGGAGCACAAGCTTTCTGCAGCCGGCATCCTCTACGGCCTCGGCGCGGGCTTCGGCTATGCGCTCTACAGCATTTTCGCCCGCTATGCGCTCGACCGCGGCTATTCGAGCAGCACCGTCAACTTCTACTCCTGCCTGCTGACCGTCGCCGGCGCGGCGATCCTCTGGGGCGCGGCGCAGCCGCTGGGCGTGATGTTCGCATCGTGGCAGAACTTCGGCCTGTGCGCGGCACTCGGCATCGTCACGTGCTATCTGCCGTATCTGCTCTATACCTATGGCCTCACGGGACTCGAGACGGGCAGGGCATCCATCCTTGCCTCGTTCGAGCCGGTCGTGGCGACGCTCGTGGGCATCTTCGTGTTCCACGAGACGCTCACACCGCTCAGCGCCCTCGGCTGCGTGTGCGTGCTCTCGGCAGTCGTGCTGCTCAATCTCAAGCGGCGGCAGAAGGCCAACTGAATCCGACAAAAAACCGTCCGTTCCCGATCGGGAGCGGACGGTTTTTATGTATGGAGCTTATTTATTGTTGTAGGCCTCGATGCCCTTGGCCAGCAGCTCCATGGAGCGCCTGAGGGCGTCCTGATTGATAACGTAGGCCATGCGGATCTCGTTGACGCCGGTATGCGGGGTCTTATAGAAGCTCTCGGCCGGAGTGAACATGAGCGTGTCGCCGTTGTCGTCAAACTCCTCGAGCATGAACAGCTGGAATTTCTCCGCGTCGTCCACGGGGAGCTTGGCCATGACGTAGAACGCGCCCTTCGGCTCGGAGTAGATGACGCCGGGGATCTTCTTGAGCCCTTCGACGAGTGTGTCGCGGCGGGCCTTGTACTCCTTGCGCACGGCGTCAAAGTATTCGGGGCCGACGGTGTAGAGCGCGGCGGAGGCGACCTGGTCGATCGTCGAGGCGCACAGGCGGCCCTGGCACCACTTCATGGCGTTGTTGTAGAGCTCCGCGTTGCGCGTGATCACGCAGCCGATGCGCGCGCCGCAGGCGCTGAAGCGCTTGGACACGGAGTCGATGACGACGACGTTGTCCTCGTAGCCCTCAAGCTGCAGCAGGCTCATGAGCTTCTCGCCGCCGTAGACGAACTCACGGTACACCTCATCGCCGATGATGAACAGGCCGTGCTCTCTGGCGATGTCGGCCATGAGCCGGAGCTCCTCCTCGGTGAGGATGGTGCCGGTCGGGTTGCCGGGGTTGGTGAAGAGAATGGCGCGGGTGTGCTCGTTGATGCAGGCCTCAACACGCTCGCGGACGGCAAACTTGTAGTTTTCCTCCGGCGTCGTGGTGATGGGACGGATGGTCGCACCGGTGAGCGTGACGAACGTGCTGTAGTTCGGGTAGAACGGCTCGGGGATGATGATCTCATCGCCCTCGTCGAGGATGCAGCTGAGCACGATCTGCAGCGCCTCGCTGCCGCCGGTGGTGATGAGCACCTGCTTGTTGGTGATGGGCGCGTCGATCTTGCCGTAATAGTTGACGACAGCGTCGATCATCTCCGGCACACCGTCGGACGGGGCGTAGGCCAGCACCGGCTGGCTGAAGCTCTTGACGGCGTCAAAGTAGGCCGCGGGCGTGGCGATATCGGGCTGACCGATGTTCAGGTGGTAGAGCTTCTTCCCCTTTTTCGCCGCCTCGTTCGCGTAGGGCGCGAATTTGCGCATGGGCGAGAGGCCGCACTTTTCGATTTTGCTGGAAAATTTCATGTTGCTCCTCCGTTTTTCTTTGTATTTTCTGTTCCTTTTTTTGCTCCTAAACATATTTATGATAACGCATTTTGCCGCAAACTACAACTGATTTTTTGGAAAAAAATCGGACACAAAATTAACAATTGCGTCCCGCGGGAAAGACGGAATAAAGCGGCCGCCGCAGCGTGCTGCTGCGGCGGTCACAGTTTGTCCCAAAACCTCGTAGCCTTTCGCCGCCGGAGCGGCGAAAGAAAGTCTGATCATTTTCTTCGGCGACATGTGCGGCGAAGAAAATACCGCTCGGCCTGCAAACGTGCGAGCCGGCCGCCTCCGGCGGTCGGTGAGTGCGCTGCAGTCAGGCCGCAGACCCTTTTGTCAAAAAGTAATACTTTTTGACAGGCAAAGGCCGCCGCAGCGTGCTGCTGCGGCGGCCTTTGCCTGTATTGGTTATGCTGCGATCAGACCTTGAAGTCCACGGAGGTCGCGCCCTGATCGTTCTGCTCGAAGGTGTAGTCCTTGCCGGGCAGGATGGCGTTGAGCAGGATGCCGACGATGGAGGCGACGGCCAGACCCGACAGGGACACAACGCCGATCTGGATGCTGCCGGAGTAGGTGATGCCGATGGCGAGCACGAGGATGAGCGCGGCGATGATGACGTTGCGGGTGTTGGTGAAGTCGACCTTGTTCTCGACGACGTTGCGCACGCCGACGGCGGAGATCATGCCGTAGAGCACGAGGGACACGCCGCCGATCGTGGCCGTCGGCATGGCGGACACGAGCGCGGCAAACTTCGGGCAGAAGGACACGACGATGGCGATGCAGGCGGCGATGCGGATCACGCGCGGATCGTAGACGCGCGACAGGGCAAGCACGCCGGTGTTCTCACCGTAGGTGGTGTTGGCCGGAGCGCCGAAGAGGGATGCGAGCGTGGTGGCCAGACCGTCACCGAGCAGGGTGCGGTGGAAGCCGGGGTCGACCATATAGTTTCTGCCGCAGGTGGAGGAGATGGCGCAGATGTCGCCGATGTGCTCGACCATGGTGGCCAGAGACAGCGGCACGATCGTCAGCACGGCGGACCAGAGCACGCCGCTGTCGACCGGGCCTGCAAAGAGGTGGAACACGCTGTTTTTCCACACGATCGGCAGGCCGAACCACTTGGCGCTGCTGACGGCGGCGGCGACGGAGGCGCGCTCCGCGGGGTCAATGATGATGGCGAAGATATAAGAGCCGAGCACGCCGAGCAGGATCGGGATGATCTTGGCCATGCCCTTGCCCCACATGTTGAAGCCGATGACGATGAGGATCGCAACGATGGCGATGAGCCAGTTGGCACGGCAGTTGGTGATGGCGGAGGAGGACAGCGTCAGGCCGATGGCGATGATGATCGGACCCGTGACGATCGGCGGGAAGTAGCGCATGACCTTCTTGACGCCGAAGACCTTGAACAGGGTCGACAGGATCACATACATCAGGCCGGCAATGGCGACGCCGAAGCAGGCGTAGGCCAGCAGGTCGTTGTTATAGATTGCAGAGCCGTCCGGATTCGCGCCGATGGTGCGCACGGCGTTGTAGCCGCCGATGAAGGCAAACGAACTGCCGAGGAAGGCCGGGACCTTGCCCTTGGCCAGCAGGTGGAACAGCAGCGTGCCGAGGCCGGCGAACAGCAGCGTCGTTGCGACGTCGAGGCCGGTCAGCGCCGGGACGAGGACGGTCGCGCCGAACATGGCGAACATGTGCTGCAGACCCAGAACGAACATTCTGGGCGCGCCGAGTGTACGTGCGTCGTACACCGGCTCAGTGCCGATGGATTTGTTGCTCATAGATTTTTTCCTCCCGTGAAAATTTAATCTATTCTATCTCCTCGCTCGAGGATACAGACACTGTTTTCCCCGTCCGTCTCCTGCAGGCGGACGGCCACGACCTCGCTCTTGGCGGTCGGGATGTTTTTGCCCACGTAGGTCGCCTTGATCGGCAGCTCCGAGTGGCCGCGGTCGATCAGGGCGAACAGCTGGATGCGCGCCGGACGGCCGAGGCGCATCACGGCGTCAAGCGCCGCCCGCGCCGTGCGGCAGGTGTAGATGACGTCGTCGACCAGCACGACCGTCTTGCCCGCGACGGGGAAGGGAACGTCGGTGCGGTTGAGCACCGGCGCGTCCGCGGCCGGACTCAGATCGTCGCGGTAGAGCGAGATGTCAAGCTCACCGACCGGCAGACGCACGCCGTCGATGCGCGCAATGTTCCCGGCCAGCCTGCGCGCCAGCGGCACACCGCGCGTGTGGATGCCGATCAGGCACAGGTCGTCCGTACCGTCGTTCTTTTCGAGGATCTCATGCGCGATGCGCACGAGCGTGCGGTCGATGGCAGCCGCGTCCATGACCTTCGCCTTGCATTTGAGCTCCACTGCGATGCCTCCGTGCATAGAAAAACGCCCTGTCCGAGTCCAGACAAGGCGGCAGCGCGCAGGGAGACCACATAGCAGCTCCCACCGTGATTCCATTGGCCGTGACACCTTGCCGGTATCTCGTACCGACTTAAAAATATCATCCTGCGTAAAATACCACCATAGGCGACAGTTGTCAATAAGAAATTCACAATTTCGCCGCAAAAAAATGTCCCTCCCGCGATAAACGGGAGGGATAAATCATAAATATTTACATTCAGGCCTTCTTGAAGCTGTCCTTGAGCGCAACGGCGCGGTTGAAGACCGGATGTCCGGGCGCGGAATCCTTGTTGTCCACGGCAAAGTAGCCGAGGCGCAGGAACTGGAACGCAGCCGGGGCTTCGGCGCCGGCGAGCATCCGCTCGACCTTGCAGCCGGTGAGCACGGACAGCGAGTCCGGATTCAGGCACTCGAGATAGTCCTTGCCGTCACCCTCGGGGTCTGCGTCGGCAAAGAGGTTGTCGTACAGGCGCACCTCGGCGTCGGCGCAGTTGTGCGCATCGACCCAGTGGATCGTGCCGCGCACCTTGCGGCCGTCGGGCGTGTTGCCGCCGCGGGTCTCGGGGTCGTACTCGCACAGCACCTCCGTGACGTTTCCGTCCGCGTCCCTGACGCAGCCGGTGCAGCGCACGATGTACGCGCCCTTGATGCGCACCTCGTTGCCGGGGAAGAGACGGTTGTACTTCTTCGGCGGCTCCTCCATGAAGTCGTCCGCCTCGATCCACAGCTCGTTGGAGAAGGTCACGTCGCGCGTGCCGGCGGTCTCGTCCTCGGGGTTGTTCTCAATGGCGAACGTCTCGCTCTGACCCTCGGGGTAGTTCGTGATGCGCAGCTTCACCGGGTGCAGCACGGCCATGGCGCGCCGGGCGTGGAGGTTGAGATCCTCGCGCAGGCAGTGCTCCAGAAAGCTGTAGTCGACCGTGGACGCGACCTTGGACACGCCGATGCGCTCGCAGAAATTGCGGATGGACGCGGGCGTGTAGCCGCGGCGGCGCAGACCGCACAGCGTCGGCATACGCGGATCGTCCCAGCCGGAGACGTAGCCCTCCTCGACGAGGCGGCGCAGCTTGCGCTTGGACATGACGGTGTAGTTGATGCCGAGGCGCGCAAACTCGATCTGGCGCGGCTTGCTCGGCACGGACACGTTGTCGACCACCCAGTCGTAGAGCGGGCGGTGATCCTCATACTCCAGCGAGCAGAGCGAGTGCGTGATGCCCTCGAGCGCGTCCTGGATCGGGTGCGCGAAGTCGTACATCGGGAAGATGCACCACTTCGTGCCCTGACGGTGGTGCTCGATGTAGCGGATGCGGTAGAGCACGGGGTCGCGCATGTTGAAGTTGCCGGATGCGAGGTCGATCTTCGCGCGCAGGGTGTATTTGCCCTCCGGGAACTCGCCGGCGCGCATACGCGCAAAGAGGTCGAGGCTCTCCTCGACCGGCCGGTCGCGCCACGGGCTGACGGCGGGGGTGTTCACGTCGCCGCGGTACTCACGGAACTGCTCCGGCGTCAGCTCGCACACATAGGCGAGCCCTTTCTTGATGAGCTCGACGGCGTATTCATAGTCCTTCTCAAAGTAGTCCGAGCCGAAGAAAAACCGGTCGCCCCAGTCAAAGCCGAGCCAGTGGATGTCCTCCTGAATGGCCTCGACGAACTCGTTGTCCTCCTTGGAGGGGTTCGTGTCGTCCATGCGCAGGTTGCAGATGCCGCCGTATTTTTCGGCCGTGCCGAAGTCGATGCACAGCGCCTTGCAGTGGCCGATGTGCAGGTAGCCGTTCGGCTCGGGCGGGAAGCGGGTGTGGATGGTCTGTCCGGCGTAGCGGCCGCCCGGCGCGAGGTCGGCCTCGACAAAGGCTTCGATAAAGTTTTTGGTATCTTCCATAGTGTTTTTTCAACTCCAGATATTATTGCAGAAGTATTATACACGATTCGATTTCTGTTTACAATATCCTAAAAGAAATATATAATGCGCTTAGAAATGACCGAATCGGAGGTATGAGCCATGTACGATCTGCTCATCATCGGCGGCGGGCCTGCGGGTCTGTCGGCAGCCATGACCGCGCGCAACCGGAACCTGTCCGTGTGCGTGATCTGCGGCGGCGCGGCCGACAGCGCGCTGTATAAGGCCGGCCATATCACGAACTATCCCGGTGTGCCGGACGTGTCGGGGCCTGCGCTGCTTGAGGCCATGACGCAGCAGGCGCGCGATCTCGGCGCGGACATTCTGCGTGAGCGGGCGCTCTCGGCCATGCCGATGGGCAAGACGTTCGGCGTCTCGGCGGGCAGGGAATTTGCCGAGGGCAGGGCACTGCTGCTGGCGACCGGCATTGCCCAGCGCGGCACGTTTCCGGGCGAGGCGGAGTTTCTCGGCCGCGGCGTGAGCTATTGCGCCACCTGCGACGGGATGCTCTATCGCGGCAAACGCGCGGCGGTCGTCGGTCTCGCGGCGGATGCGCCGGAGGAGGCCGATTTCCTGCGGGAGATCGGCTGCGACGTGCACTATTATGACGGGAAAAAGCACCGCTTTGAGATCCGCGGTGCCGAGCGCGCCGATACGCTCATGGTCGACGGCGCGGCGGAGCCGGCGGACGTTATCTTCGTCCTCCGTGCGGGCTTTGCAGCCGATACGCTCCTGCCCGGCCTGACGACGGACAACGGCCACATCGTCGTGGACGCTGACTGTGCGGCGGGCATTCCGGGCGTTTTCGCGGCCGGAGACTGCACCGGCGCGCCCTATCAGATCCCGGCGGCGGTCGGCGAGGGCAACCGCGCGGCGCTTTCCGTCGTGCGCTGGCTCAGAAATGCTTGACAAACGGCGCTGCAGAGCCTATAATTTTTGCATCCATATGCGAAGAAGGGGAGGAGTAGTCTCCCGGCGGACGTCAGAGAGAAGGCGGTTGGTGCGAGCCTTTCGGATGCCGGAGATGAAGGTCGCCCCGGAGCAGCCTGCCTGAACGGAGTAGGGCGGCCGGGTTCTCCCGTTACAGAGACAAGAGTGTCACGCGTCTGCGTGGAATTCAGGTGGTACCGCGGTTTCGATCGCCCTGAAACAGTTCGTTTCGGGGCGATTTTTTTGCGCCCCGGCAATCTAAAAGGAGGAGAGCCATGAAAGAGCTTCCGAAGGTCTACGACCCCAAACAGGTCGAGAAGAAGATTTATGACATGTGGATGCGCGGCGGCTACTTTGCCGGCAAAGCCGATCCGGACAAAAAGCCGTTTTCCATCGTCATGCCGCCCCCGAACGTCACCGGTCAGCTGCACATGGGGCACGCGCTCGACGCGACGCTGCAGGACATCCTCACGCGCTATAAGCGCATGCAGGGCTATGCAGCCCTCTGGGTGCCCGGCACGGACCACGCCGGCATCGCCACGCAGATCAAGGTCGAGGAGATGCTGCGCAAGGAGGAGGGCCTGACCCGCTACGATCTCGGGCGCGACGCGTTTCTGGAGCGCGTCTGGGCGTGGAAAAAGCAGTACGGCAACCGCATCGTCGAGCAGCAGAAGTCGCTCGGCGTGTCCTGCGACTGGGATCGCAGCCGCTTCACCATGGACGAGGGCTGCTCGAAGGCCGTGCGCGAGACGTTCTGCGAGCTGTACGAAAAGGGCCTGATCTATAAAGGCAACCGCATCATCAACTGGTGCCCGCACTGCCGCACGGCGCTGTCCGACGCGGAGGTCGAATATAAGGATATGCCCGGCGCGTTCTGGTACATCCGCTATCCGCTCAAGGACAGCGATGAGTATCTGACCATCGCTACTACCCGTCCCGAGACGATGCTCGGTGACAGCGGCATCGCGGTCAACCCGGCGGACGAGCGCTATCAGCACCTCGTCGGCAAGACGGCGATCCTGCCGCTGGTCGGGCGCGAGCTGCCCATCGTGGCCGACGATTACGTCGAGCTCGATTTCGGCACCGGCTGCGTCAAGATGACGCCCTGCCACGACCCGAACGACTACGAGGTCGGCCTGCGCCACAATCTGGAGCAGATCCTGATCTTTGACGAGGACGCCCGCGTCATCAACGGCGGCAAGTATAACGGTCTCGACCGCTACGAGGCGCGCAAGGCCATCGTGGCCGATCTTGAGGCGCAGGGCTACCTCATCAAGACCGAGCCCTACAACCACAACGTCGGCACGTGCTACCGCTGCGGCACGACGGTCGAGCCGATGACGAGCCCGCAGTGGTTCGTCAGGATGAAGCCGCTGGCCGAGCCTGCCATCGAGGCCGTGCGTGACGGGCGCATCAAGTTCGTGCCCGAGCGCTTCAGCAAGACCTATTATAACTGGATGGAGAACGTGCACGACTGGTGCATCTCCCGTCAGCTCTGGTGGGGACATCAGATCCCGGCGTGGTATTGCGACGACTGCGGCCATGTCACCGTCTCGCGCACCGATGCCTGCGAGTGCGAGGCCTGCCGCAGCAAGCATATCCACCGCGATCCCGACGTGCTCGACACGTGGTTCAGCTCCGCGCTCTGGCCGTTTTCCACCCTCGGCTGGCCGGATAAGAGCGCTGAGGATCTCAAGTTCTGGTATCCCACGAGCGTCATGGTCACGGGCTACGACATCATCTTCTTCTGGGTCGCGCGCATGATCTTCTCCGGCCTTGAGCAGATGCAGGACATCCCGTTCCCGACGGTGTTCATCCACGGTCTCGTGCGCGACGATAAGGGACGCAAAATGTCCAAGTCCCTCGGCAACGGCATCGACCCGCTCGAGATGGCCGACACCTACGGCGCGGACGCACTGCGCTTCAACCTCATCACTGGCAACAGCCCCGGCAACGACATGCGCTTCTACGTTGAGAAGTGCGGCGCCATGCGCAACTTTGCCAATAAGCTCTGGAACGCCTCGCGCTTTGTGATGATGAACCTCACCATCGACAAAAACGAGCTGCCCGAGACGCTCGAGCTTGAGGACAAGTGGGTGCTCTCGAAGCTCAACACGCTCTCGAAGGAGGTATGCGAAAACCTCGACAAGTACGAGATCGGCATCGCCGCGGCGAAGATCTACGACTTCATCTGGGACACGTACTGCGACTGGTATATCGAGCTCACCAAGCCCCGCCTCAACAGCGGCGACGAAGCGCGCGCACGCAGCGCGCAGCAGGTGCTGCTGTATGTCCTGACGGATATCCTCAAGCTCCTGCACCCGTTCATGCCGTTTATCACCGAGGAGATCTGGCAGGCGCTGCCGCATGACGGCGAGGCGCTCATGATCGCCCGCTATCCGGAGTATACCGAGTCTCTTGCTTTCCCGGCGGAGGAGCGCGACTTTGAGATGGTCATGAACGCCATCCGCGCCGTGCGCAGCCGCCGCGCCGAGATGAACGTGCCGCCGAGCAGAAAGGCGCACCTGTTCATCACGACCGGCCGGCAGGACGCCTTCCGCTCCGGCGAGAGCTATATCTCGAAGCTCGCCTATGCCGAGCAGATTACGATTAGCAGCGCGCTGCCGGCGGACGCCGAGCACATGGTCTCCGTCGTCACGGAGGAGGCCAGGCTCTTCATGCCGATGGCCGAGCTCATCGACCTCGACAAGGAGCGCGCGCGTCTGGAAAAGGAGCTTGAAAAGGCGCGCAGGAATTACGAGGGTCAGATGCGCAAGCTCTCGAACGAGAACTTCATCTCCCGTGCGCCGGAGGCCGTCGTGCAGACGGAGCGCGAGCGCGCCGAGAAGGCGAAGGCGCTCGTGGAAAATCTCGAGACCAGCCTGAAAAACCTCGGCTGAGCGCCCGCGTCCGACAAAAAACCACAGCGGCATTACGCTACAATAACACCGTGTACGGCTTCGGCCGTATGCGGTGTTTTTTCTTTTGGAATAGGAGGGACAAGCAGATGCGGATCATAACGCATGACGACGGCCGCTGCCTGACGCTGCGGCTGGTGGGCGAACTCGATCATGCGGCGGCGCAGACGGTCATGCCCGGCATTGAGGACGCCGTGGAGGAATATCTGCCGCGCCGCTGCGTGCTCGACCTGTCGGGAGTGAGCTTTATGGACAGCTCGGGGATCGCGGTCATCCTCAGGACGGACCGCCTTCTGCGGCAGACGGGCGGCGCGCTGGCGCTCGCGGGCGTGCCGGGGCAGGTGCGGCGGGTGCTGGACGTCGCGGGGCTGACAAAGATCGTCCCGGTGCTCGACGATCGGGAAAAGGAGTGTGAACAGTGTTGACGCAGAAAAACTACATGAAGCTCGAGTTTCCGGCGCGCAGCGTGAACGAGGGCTTTGCGCGCGCGGCGGTGGCGGCCTTTGCCGCGCAGCTCGACCCGACGCTCGCCGAGCTCGGCGACATCAAGACCGCCGTGTCCGAGGCCGTGACGAATGCCGTCGTTCACGCCTATCCGGACGCGCTCGGCACGGTGCAGATGCGCGTGCGCATCCTGCCGGACGAGCGGCTGGAGATCTCCGTCAAGGATCACGGCGTCGGCATCCCGGACGTGGCGCAGGCGCGCACGCCGATGTACACCACCGGCGGGGAGGAGCGCAGCGGCATGGGCTTTACCATCATGGAGAGCTTTATGGATACGCTGCGTGTCCGCTCCGCGCCGGGGCGCGGCACGACCGTGACCATGTGCCGCCGTATCCGCCGCCGCGCATGATCGCCGATGAGACGCGCGCACTGCTGCGGCGCGCGCAGGCGGGCGACGTGCAGGCGGCGGAGCGGATGGTCGAGGAAAACACCGGCCTCATCTGGAGCGTGGCGCGGCGCTTTTTCGGCCGCGGCGTTGAGCCGGACGACCTGTATCAGCTTGGCTGCGTCGGCTTTCTCAAGGCCATGCAGGGCTTTGACGAACGGTTCGGCACGTGCTTTTCCACCTACGCCGTGCCGAAGATCGCGGGGGAGATCCGGCGCTTTCTGCGCGATGACGGCGCGGTCAAGGTCAGCCGCAGCATGAAAGAGCGCGCGCAGGGCATCCGCACAGCGCGCACGCACCTTGAGCAGGCGCTCGGCCGCGAGCCGACGCTCTCGGAGCTTGCCGCCGAGACCGGACTTGAGCCGGAGGAGATCGCGGCCGCGGAGACGGCAACCGGTCCCACGGAATCCCTGCAGAGGGAAAACGGTGAGACGGGCTTCACGCTCGAGCACACGCTCGGCGACTACGAGCAGGAGGCGCGTATGGTCGAATACGCCGACCTGCGCGAGGCGCTGCGCCGCCTGCCGGAGCGGGAGCGGCAGGTGATCGCGCTGCGCTTTTATCACGGCCTGACGCAGCAGCGTGCGGCCGGGCTCCTGCACATTTCGCAGGTACAGGTCTCGCGGCTCGAGCGGCGCGCCGTGGAGCGCATGCGTGTGTGGCTGGATGCATAGGCAGCCGGAGTGTTCTCCGGCTGCTTGAGACTGTCGGAAAACCCAAGTGGTTTTCCGACAGAAGGCCTGCAGTCTGCTGCGCGCATAATTTGCGCGCAGCCGGCGCACAAATTCCACACTTGCAGCCTGAGCGGTATTTTCTCCGCCGCACATGTCGCCGAAGAAAATGATCGGACTTTCTTTCGCCGCTCCGGCGGCGAAACTCTGCGAGGCTTTTGACAAGCTGCGGCAGCCGGAGTGTTCTCCGGCTGCTTTTTTCGTCTGCGCACTTGACAGCGCAAGATGTATGATAGTAAGATAATGCTTATCATACATCTTGTGCTTTTCCGGAGGATGCTGCCCATGTACACCCCCAAAGAGATCGCGGAGAACTATCTGTCCGCCTGCCGTGCCAAGGCCGCGCTGCCGCTGGGGCGGATGTTTCTGCTCGCCTGCCTTGCGGGCGCATTCGTCGCGCTTGCGGGCGTCGCGTCCACGGCCGCCGCGGCGACGGTCGGCGATCCGTCTCTGTCCAAGCTCGTCTCCGGCTGCGTTTTTCCGGCCGGCCTCGCCATGGTCATCGTGGCAGGGAGCGAGCTCTTCACCGGCAACAATCTCATGATCATGGGCGTCCTGACGCGCACGATCACGGCGCGGCAGATGCTACGCAACTGGCTCGTTGTCTATCTGGGCAATTTTGCGGGCGCGGTGCTCGTTGCGGCGCTGTGCGTGTCGGGGCACGTTTTTTCCGCGTTCGGCGGCAAGCTTGCGGCGTCCGTTGTCGCAATCGCGCAGACGAAGGCGGGGCTGTCGTTCGGCGATGCGTTCGTGCGCGGCATCTTCTGCAACTTCCTTGTCTGCATCGCCGTCTGGATGGCCAATGCCGCCAGAACCGTCGGCGGGAAGATCGCGGCCGTCTTTTTCCCGATCATGGCCTTCGTGGTCGCGGGCTTTGAGCACAGCGTCGCCAATATGTACTACCTTGCGGCCGGGCTCTTCACGGCGGGGCAGACCGGCGCTGCTGCCGAAGGGCTGACGTGGGGCGCGGCGCTCGCCGGCAATCTGCTGCCGGTCACGCTCGGAAATCTTGTCGGCGGCGGGCTTCTGGTCGGCGTGAGCGCATGGTTTCTCTACCTGAAACAGGGAGGAAATGACGTTAATTCCTGAACAATGCCGTTAATTTTCAGATAACTGGCAACTTGTCCAGAAACGAGCGACAAAATTAGATAGATTCCACAAAGCCGAGCAACGTTTGTTGACGAATTCGCGCGGTTGTGCTATGATGATAACCGTTGAGATTTGGATATTTGAATGGTTATATTTGATTTTTTAATACCCATTTTCACATTTTGAATACCCCTCGAGGGGAGGAGCATTGTTTTGAAAAAGATATATGTTATGATAGGCAACTACGGCAGCGGCAAGAGTGAGCTTGCGCTGAATTTTGCTTTTAAAGCGGCTGAAACCGGAAAGACAGAGCTCATTGACCTTGACCTGGTCAATACCTACTTCCGCCTGACTGAGCGCGGTAAGCTCGTGGAGCAGAAAGAGATCCGTCTCATCTCCCCGAACTATGCCTGCTCCGGCGTGGAGACGCTGTCGCTGCCGGCGGAGGTCGCTTCTGCATTTGCCATGAACTGGGACACCGTTGTGTTCGACGTCGGCGGCGATGCCGTCGGCTCGACTGCGCTCGGCCGCTATTATGAGGACTTTCAGGACTTCATGGCCATGGGGCCGGAACAGCTGGAGGTCCTGAATGTCGTCAACATCCGCCGTCCGCTCGCCGGCACGGTGGAGAAGATCATCGACCTGCAGCAGCAGATGGAGATCCATTCGCACCTGAAGATCACGGGCATGATCAACAACACCAACCTTGCCACCATGACCACGCCGGCGGAGCTGCGCGACGGTTATGAGATGCTGCGCGAGGTCAGCGACCGGACCGGCGTTCCGGTCATGTACACGACCGGCAAGAAGGAGATGCTCGACATCTTCCTTGCCGAGGGGCATGACCCGAAGTACATCGGCAAGCCCGTCCCCATCGACATCATCATGAAGCGCGACTGGGACAGCTATATCCACAGCTTGTCGGAGAAGAAACAGGCGTAACCCGCGCATGCGGTTTACATAGGCAATTTCGCAAAACAGAACAGAAAAGAGGTAGCAAAAATGGTAAAGGTGACCATCAACGAGAATCTTTGCAAGGGTTGCGGTCTCTGTGTCAGAGCTTGCCCGAAGGGCGTTCTGGCGCTGGCGAAGGACAAACTCAACGCAAAGGGTTATCATCCGTCCGTCGTCGCGAATCCGGAGGCCTGCATCGGCTGCGCTTCCTGCGCGCGTACTTGCCCGGACGTGGTAATCAGCATTGTGAGAGATTAAGGAGGTACATCGAAAATGGCATTGACGCTTATGAAGGGTAGCGAAGCTATCGCTGAGGCTGCGATTCGTGCAGGCGCGCGTTACTTCTTCGGCTATCCGATCACTCCGCAGACGGAGATTCCTGAATATATGTCCGCACGTATGCCCGAAGTCGGCGGCTGCTTCCTGCAGGCCGAGAGCGAAGTTGCGGCTATCAACATGATCTATGGTGCAGCCGGTGCCGGTGCACGTGCGCTGACCTCTTCCTCCAGCCCCGGTGTCAGCCTGAAGCAGGAAGGCATTTCCTACTGCGCAGGCGCGCAGCTCCCGGCTGTCATCCTGAACGTCATGCGCGGCGGCCCCGGCCTCGGCAACATTCAGGCTTCTCAGGGCGACTACTTCCAGGCTGTCAAGGGCGGCGGCAACGGTGACTATCACCTGCTGACCTACGCTCCGGCATCCGTGCAGGAAGCGATCGACATCATGATGTACGCCTTCGACAAGGCTGAGAAGTACCGCATACCGGTCCTCTTCCTCGCCGACGGCATCATCGCGCAGATGATGGAGCCCGTGGAGATGCCCGAGATGGTCGACTACAAGATCGATCCCGAGAAGAAGCCCTGGGCCTGCACCGGCTGGAAACCGGGCGACGATCCGGCCAAGCGCGGCGTCATCAACTCCATCTACATCGATACCGAGACCCTGTCCGTCCACAACGACGAGCTGCAGGCCTGCTATCGTGAGATCACTGCCAATGAGCAGCAGTGGGAAGAGTACAACCTCGAGGGTGCTGAGTATGTCATCACCGCTTTCGGCACGGTCGCGCGTATCGCCAAGTCCGCCATCGCCGAGCTCAAGGAGCAGGGCATCAACGTCGGTCTGGTTCGTCCGATCACCGTCTGGCCGTTCCCGTACGACGCGGTCAAGAAGGCTGCCGAGCTTCCGGGCGTGAAGGCCGTTCTCGACGTCGAGCTCAACGAGGGCCAGATGCTTGAGGATGTCAAGATCGCGATCAACGGCGCGAAGCCGATCGACTTCTTCGGCCACCTCGGCAGCCAGATGCCGACCACCGAAGAGATCGTCGCGAAGATTATCAGCATGAAGGAGGGCAAGTAAATGTCTGTTGTTTTTGAAAAGACCAAACTCCTCACGGACAAGCAGTTCCACTACTGCCCGGGCTGCAACCACGGCATTATCCACCGTCTGGTCGCAGAGGTCATTGATGAGATGAATCTGGACGGCAAGGTCATCGGCGTCGCGCCGGTCGGCTGCTCCGTCTTTGCGTATGATTACTTCAACTGCGATATGTACGAAGCCGCTCACGGCCGTGCACCCGCAGTCGCCACCGGCGCCAAGCGCGTCGTCGGCAAGGACACCCTCGTCTTCACCTATCAGGGCGACGGCGACCTCGCTTCCATCGGCACCGCTGAGATCGTTCACGCTGCGCACCGCGGCGAGAAGATCTCCACGATCTTTGTCAACAACGCGATCTACGGCATGACCGGCGGCCAGATGGCTCCGACCACGCTTGTCGGCCAGAAGACCACCACGAGCCCCTACGGCCGTGATGAGGACTGGTGCGGCGCTCCGCTGAAGGTCTCCGAGATGCTCGCTGAGGTTCCGTGCTCCTACTACATCGAGCGCGTTGCCGTCAACAACACCCCGAACATCGTCAAGGCGAAGAAGGCCATTTCCAAGGCGTTCCATTATCAGATGGAAGGCAAGGGCTTCACGATGGTCGAAGTCCTGTCCGCCTGCCCGACGAACTGGGGCCTGAGCCCGATCAAGGCGATGGAGTGGCTGGAAGAGAACATGATTCCGTACTACCCGCTCGGCGTTAAGAAGGACAAGGGGGCTGAATAACATGAAGAAAGAATACATTTTTGCTGGCTTCGGCGGTCAGGGCATGCTCCTGATCGGTAAGTTCCTGGCTATGGCCTGCATGCTCGACGGCAAGCACGTCTCCTGGCTGCCCTCTTACGGCCCTGAGATGCGCGGCGGCACGGCGAACTGCTCCGTCATCGTCTCCGACGATCCGGTCGCTTCCCCGCTGGTCGACATGGCTGACTGCGTCGTGGCGATGAACCGTCCGTCTCTGGACAAGTTCGAGAGCCACGTCAAGCCGGGCGGCGTCCTCGTCATCAACAGCTCCATCATCGACCGCAAGGCCGAGCGTGATGACATTCAGGTCGTCTACTGCGACGCCAACGGCATTGCCGAGTCCGTCGGCAACCCGAAGGGCGCGAACGTCGCGATCCTTGGCGCTCTGATGGAGAAGGCTCCGGTCGTCACCAACGAGGTCCTCGGCGAAGCGATCCGCATCGAGCTTGGCGAGAAGAAGGCCAAGTTCCTCGAGGGCAACATGAAGGCGCTCGAGGCCGGCGAAGCCGCTGCAAGAGGCTGAGCCATATACTCATAACGAAAAAAGAACCGATCTGCGGATCGGTTCTTTTTTTATTGCTTGTCCTTGGAGCGAAAGAGCATGGCGGCGAGCAGCCCGAAAAAAATCGCCGCGCAGATTCCGGCGGCGCCTGCCGTGAAGCCGCCGGTAAACGCGCCGAGAACGCCGCGCTCGGCGACAGCCTTGCGGACGCCGCCGGCCAGCAGATTTCCGAACCCGGTCAGCGGCACGCTCGCACCTGCACCCGCCCAGCGCACAAACGGCGCGTAGACGCCGACAGCGCCCAGCACCACACCCGCCACCACATACAGCGTGAGGATGCGCGCCGGCGTCAGCCGCGTCTTGTCGATCAGCACCTGACCGATCATGCACAGTGCCGCGCCGACGAAAAATGCCTTCAGATACTCTGCGATCATGCGTTCACCTGCGTTTCTATGGCCACGGCGTGACAGATGCCGGGGATGCTCTGCCCCTGCATGGACGCTGTGGGGGACATGAGCGCGCCTGTCGCCGCAAACAGCAGCCGCCGGATCTGCCCGCACGACAGCAGCTTCATCAGATGCCCTGCAAGCACGGACGCGCTGCATCCGCAGCCCGAGCCGCCCGCGTGCACGTCCTGCGCCTCAAGGTCGTAGATCATCAGCCCGCAGTCGCTGTACCTGCCCGTGAGCTCTACGCCGTCGTCCGCAAACAGCCGCGTCAAGACGGCGTGGCCGATCCTGCCAAGGTCGCCGGTCACGATCAGGTCGTAGTCGGCCGGTGTGCGGCCGGTGTCTGCAAAGTGCGCCCTGAGCGTCTCGTAGGCGGCGGGCGCCATTGCAGCGCCCATGTTGTTCGTGTCCGTGATGCCCGCGTCCACGATCGTGCCGGTCGTCGCCATGGTCACGCGCGGCCCGCTTCCGGCCGCCGCGAGGATGAGCGCGCCTGCGCCGGTCACCGTCCACTGCGCGGTCGGCGGGCGCACACCGCCGTATTCCAGCGGAAAGCGGTACTGGCGCTCGGCGGAGCAAAAGTGCGAGCTTGTGAGTGCGGCGGCGGTCTCGGCATAGCCGCCGTCGATGAGCATCGCGGCCAGACTGACCGCCTCTGCCATCGTCGAGCATGCGCCGTACAGCCCAAGATACGGCGCACCGGCGCCGCGCATGGCGTAGGCAGAGCCCACGCACTGGTTGAGCAGGTCGCCGGAGAGCACGTAGTCGAGCTGCTCCGGCTGCAGACCGGCCTTGCGGCACACGCGCGCAAAGCACTGCCGCAGCATGGCGCTCTCGGCCTGTTCCCAGCTCTTTTCGCCGAAATATGCGTCCTGACTGACGCTGTCAAAGCGGTCGCGCAGCGGCCCCTCGCCCTCTTTTTTGCCCACGACGCTGGCGGCGGCGCGGATCACGGGCGGGGTCGGAAACTGCACGGTCTGCTGTCCGATACGTTTGCTTTTCACGGGATCACCTTCGGCGATAGCATGCCCGCTTTTTCCGAAATGATGTGCCGCAGTTCTGATTATGTACCTTTGTATTTTCGCCGCGTCGCCATGCCGCCGCGGATGTGCCGCTCGGCCTTGTTGCGGTCGAGCAGCTGCCGCACCTGCCGGTAGAGCGCGGGGTCGACCTTCTCCAGCCGCTCCGTGAGGTCCTTGTGGACGGTCGATTTGGAGACGCCGAACTGTTTGGCGGCGGCGCGGACGGTGGCGTTGTTGGCAAGAAGATATTCCGCGAGATCGCATGCGCGTGCTTCCATGTCCGTGTGCACTGACACCACTCCCCATATTTGCGTAATTCAGTATATGAGGCCATGCGCGGAATATGAGAGACGTCCGGCTCCGGACGCCGTGTCATGCCGGGCGTGATCGTGCGTGCCGGACGCAAAAAGTATACAATTGCCATGGAAAGCAGTTGAAACAATTAACGAAATATGCTAAAATAATACGCAATATGGATATTTGCAGACTTGCGCTTGATCAAAACCATTGCTGAGGTATCCACCCGCTGCTGCCGTGCGCTGTCAGACATCTGACACACCGGCGCCGGATTGCGAGAGGAGAGACTGTGAACATGAAAAACCATGGGAGGCGGTGTATGGCCGCTGTGCTCGCGGCGCTGTGCGCAGCGCTGCTGACGGCGGGCTGCGTGCAGAAGCCTGCGGCCGCGCAGGAGACTCCGTCCGCAGCAGACACCGCGCCGGTCAGCCTGATGACCGTTTCCACACGCTATGGCGACCTTCACTTCTCCGACCGGTGGGGAGAGAGTCTCCGGATCGAGCAGAGCTCCGACGGCAGCACGGAGATCGCTGTCTTTACTGCGGTCATCGACGGGCAGACGTACCCGATGTTCCGGGTGGAGATCGTCGACAGCGCCGGAGATCCCGACGCAGTCGGGACATTAACAGACCGGCAGGGTGTCCGGCGGGATGTATTTGTCAGCATGACGCCGCTGGCTGATGGGAAATATCCGGATCGGCTGTATGCCATGCGTGAAGGCGTGAACGATCTGATCGATGAATTGAAGTAATATAAGGGGGAGACAGAAACGATGAAAATCCGTATGAATTGGCTGGCGAGCCTGCTGGCGCTGGTAATGCTGCTCAGCACGCTGACCCCGGCGGCCTTCGCCGTATCGGCGGAGCATCCCGCCGCTGAAACGGTGTATGCCGGTTCCGACGCGGACGACTGCCTGACCGATGCCGCTGCGGTCGATGCGGCGCAGGAGCAGCCGGTGCAGGATGCGTCGGACTACACGTCGTTCCTCGCCGACCTGAAGGTGCTGGAGGGGTATGCACAGACGTATGCCCGCGAGCACACGGGCGAGAATGCCGTGGGTCTGGTCATCAACTATATTCGCTGCGGCGTGGCCAAGTATACCGGCGGCACATGGACGATGCTGGCCGGTGAGGAAAAGACGGATTTCACCGCCTATGTGGCACAGCAGGATGCGGCCAACGGCACCAGCGCCGCAGCACTGCGGAGCCTGCAGGAATTCACCCTGCCCAACGGGAACAGGGTGGACTTCGTACACATGTTCGGCTGCATGGATATCTCCTATCACACCATGCAGACAAATGCCTCCGCCGCCGTGACCAACGGCGACCTTGGCGGCTGGGGCGGCGATGTCTGCGACCTCATTGACTATACGAAAAAGTACAGCCCCATTACGGCCGTCACCGTGGATGCGATGGCCGATGAGCTGCGCACCGACGGAAAGCATCTGGGCTATGATGATCCGTCCGAGGATGACGATGTGCACAGCTTCGGTATTCTGGATCTGTACGGTGATCTGGACGCATATTACATCGTGCGGAATCTGACGGACGGCAAGACGCTCAGCGCCGTCATGACCAACTACTTCAACGGCAGCCTGACGGATCAGTTCCGCGCGGACTACCTGCTGCGCAACCGCTTCCCCGGCGCAGGTACCAGAGAGGAGATCCGTGCCGCCGTGCTGTCCGCCTACAAGAGCAATACGGCGATCGCCGCGCTGGAAAGCAGCCGCGGGCTGACGGATGTTGACGATCTGCGCACGGCCTGCTGCTATGCCTTTGCCGACTATCTGTATATGCTGACGGGCGCCGTCACCGACAAGCCCAGCAACAAATACTATACCGTGTATTCCAGCGAAACCTCCACGCTGGCTCCCGGCGTTACCCAGACGCTGCGCAGCGCCACGGCTGCGGACGGTAAGACGCTGGTGTATTACATTGCGACGGCGGACGTGACGCGCAGCGATGTGAATATCTATGCCAATTACAAGGACAATGTGGGTACGCCGTGGGGTATGGCGCGCGTGCAGGATCAGATGGATTCCGCCAAAGCCCGCCACTCCGATCCGACGAATGCAGAGCTGTATATCCCCAACTATACCCCGGTGGTGGGTGTGAACGCCGACTTCTACAATATGACCAACGGCGCTCCCTCCGGCGCGCTGGTCATGGAGGGTGTCGAGTATCACGGCGCGGGCAGCGAGAATTTCTTTGCCATCCTCAGGGACGGCACGCCCATCATCGGCAGCGCCTCGGAGTATGCCGCCCATAAAAACGACATCGTTGAGGCCGTAGGCGCCAGCATCATGCTGGTGCGAAACGGAAAGGTGGTCGTTGAAGACAGCGGTGATTATTATAACAGCCGTGCCTCCCGCACCTGTGTGGGCATCACGGCAGACAATCGTGTGGTGCTGATGGTCATGGACGGCCGTCAGGAGCCCGTGTCCGCCGGCGGCAGCGCTATTGAGATCGCTCAGGTCATGCTCGATGCCGGGTGCGTTTCGGCCGTGAATCTTGACGGCGGCGGCTCTACCACATTCGTGGCCAAGGAGGAGGGCGACGACGAGCTGTCTGTCGTCAACCGCCCCTCCGACGGCTATGCCCGCTCCGTCAGTTCCTCGCTGATGGTCGTCTCGACGGCCAAGCCCTCCAACGAGTTTGACCACGCCATCGTTTCGGCGGACTATGACTATCTTACCGTGGGCACCGCTCTGCCCGTTACCGTAAACGGAGTCAGCGCTTCCGGAAATGCCGCGGCTCTGCCGGAGGGAACCGTCCTCCGCGTGACCGACGGCAGCATCGGCTCCGTCAGTGACGGCGTGTTCACTGCATCCGCCGTGGGCGATGTGCAGGTGCAGGCTGTGGCCAACGGCAGCGTGCTCGGCAGCAAGACGCTGCACGTCGTGGTTCCGACCGCGCTGAAGTTTGGCAAGGAGAGCATCAACGCCATATACGGCGTGCCTGTGCAGCTGCCGCTGACGGCATTGTACAACGGCAACCGCGTGGCGGTGAACACGGCCGATGTGTCGCTTGGCTTCGTGGACAACGGGCAGACCGTGCCGACAAGCAGCGCGGGAACCCTCAGCGGCCTGTCCTTCACCGGAAGCGAGAGCTCCGGTATCCGCTCCGTGACCATTGGCGCGGCGCTGCTCAAGGACGGGCAGGCGGACGCGGACAGCCAGGTCACGCTCTGTGTGTATCTGTATAAGCCGGGCGAGGCGACGTTCGATTTTGACAGCGCGACCGGCGGCGACCGGATGCTGGCATGGAACCGCGAGGTGTCCAATTCCAGCACCCGCGGAGACGGTACTTATTATATTGACAAGCCCGGCGTCTCCATGGATACGACGTATACCTTCGGCGTCGACATGAAGCAGATCCCCATTCCCGAGAGGCTCAAGCCCCTCATGTCGCTCCTGCCCGGCGGCGACAACGAAAGCGCTACGGCGTGGGATTTCCTTTTGCAGTTGGCCGAGCGCGTCAGCCAGCACACGCAGGTGAAGATCCAGCTGCAGATCCCCGCGGGTCTTACCATCGATACCACGGGCATGAAGCTGGTCAATGAGTATTTTGACCTGACCTCCTGCGATGTGGACAAGGAGACGAACACGCTGACCCTGATCTGCAATTTCAAGAAGCAGACCAAGGCCATCGATCCGGCGACGGCCAACTCCCTGTGCATCCTCAGCGGCCTGAAGCTGATCCCCACGGATCGGGCCGCATGGGAAAACGACCGCCTGAAGATCACTGTCAGCGGCAGGCTCAGTTATGATATCTATCTGCGCTCCAACGCGATCTACGGCATTGCGAGCGACGCGGAAGCCCAGCAGACATACGGTATTTACCCTTATCAGAGCGATAAGTATAAATACAATGGTGCATGGGAGCGCGGTGCACACTTCTATGAGGACGATCTTCGCTCCTTTACAGATACGTATGTTCTGGACAAGACCGTCAAGCAGGGCTGGGCACAGGAGGACGGCAAGTGGTTCTATTACGAGAATAATGAGCCCCTTACCGGCATCCATGAGCTGCCAAGCCATGTTTCCGGCGAGAGCGGCAGGTATTTCTATGATCTGGGCGATGACGGCGTTTCCAAGGGCAAGATCAGCGGCCTGTTCACGCTGAGCGGCAATCTCTACTTTGCCGAAAACGGTAAGCGCATCACCGGCTGGAAGGCCATTTCCTATCCCGGCGGCCGGGTGGAGAACTACTTCTTCAACACATGGAGCTATGCCGCGCTCGACGGAGAACAGACTGTCGGCGGCTATCATTACACGTTCCGGGATCACGTTCTGGTTCGCGGCGACCTGATCCGCAATGCAAACGGCACGAAGTATATGTGGGCCGGCTCCTGGGCCTCGCAGCAGTGGTACACGGTTGACGGAAACCGGTATTATTTCCGCTCGAGCGGGTATGCTGCCACGGGCTTTTACGGCATGAATGAGGGCGGCAAAAATGTGATCTACACCTTTGACGGCAGCGGCGTCTGGCAGGAGCATGTCAACGGCTTCTATGACTGGGACGGCAATACCTATTGGGTGGAAAACGGCATTAAGAACCCTGAGCCCGGTCTGCGCTACGTCGACGGCTACTATTACTATTTCAAGTATGAGACCGGCGGCGCCATGGTCAAAAACGGCACGTATTGGGTCGAGACCCCGAACGGCCTGATGAATCAGGGCAACTATCGGTTCGACGAACAGGGACGCATGGTGAATCCCAATCTCAGGCAGGGCACCGTGACATGGAAAAATGACGACGGCTCGGTGCTCAAGACCGAAAAGGTGAACTACGGCGCTACGCCGAGTTACGGCGGCGTCCCCGTGAAGGCTTCCGATGCCCGGTATATCTATCGCTTTGCCGGCTGGACTCCGGCGGTGACGCCTGTCATGGGCGATGCTGCTTACACCGCCGTATATGCTAAGCAGCTTCGTTCCTACACGGTCAAGTGGGTCAACTGGGACGGCACTACGCTCAAGGAAGAGACTGTGCCCTATGGCACCGTGCCTGCATACGGCGCGGAGGATCCGACCCGCGCGGATGACGCGCAGAATACATATGCGTTCAGCGGCTGGGACAAGGAGATCACTGCCGTCACCGGCAATGTGACATATACGGCGCAGTTTACCGCTGCGTGCCGGCACGCGGCCACCGAGCTCCGCAATGCGAAGGCCGCCACCTGCACCGAGTCCGGCTGCACCGGCGATACCTACTGCAAGGATTGCGGCCGGAAGCTGGCAGACGGCACGGTCATCCCTGCCAAGGGACACACCGAGGTCGTCGATCCGGCTGCTGCACCCACCTGTACGGAGACCGGCCTGACCGAGGGCAAGCACTGCTCGGTCTGCAATGAGGTCATTGTTGCGCAGCAGGTGATCCCTGCCAAGGGACATACCGAGGAGCTCCGCGGCCGGAAGGACGCGACCGAAACCGAGGACGGCTACACCGGCGACACATACTGCTGTGTCTGCGGCAAGCTGCTGAAGGAGGGCGCGGTCATCCCCAAGACCGGCGCGACCGTCACTTGGGTCGTCGACGGTGTGACGACGACGCAGGTTTATGCGCGCGGCTCCATGCCGTCCTACGACGGCACGCCCACCAAGGCGGAGACCCCGTACTACAGCTATGCGTTCGTCGGCTGGGACAAGGAGCTGACCGCCGTCACCGGCGATGTCACTTACACGGCGCAGTTCCGGGAGACCGGCAAAAACGGCCTGTGCATCGATGGCAATGATACCTACTGGCTGGAGAACGGTCAGATCGTAAAGGATAAGGGCCTGACGCAGGTCAAGGACGCGCAGGGCCACAATCTGTACTACTACTTCGGTGCCGACGGCAAGGCCGTGAAGAACGTCCTGCCTGACGGCGGACACGACTTCTGGATCGCCGAGGACAAGACCAACGGTCTGCTGCCTGAGTGGGGCTATTACTTCGATGCAAACGGCGTGATCCTCCACGACGAGCAGTTCCAGAACGGCATTGTCACGGAAGGCGATGCCAAGTACTACTACATCGACGGCATCCGTGTGCACATGGGCATGTTCCAACTGGACGGCAGCTACTACTACGCCAGAAGCAGCGGCCAGCTGGTGACCGGTCGGGAGTATTACTGCGAGCGAATGAACGATACCGGCCTCAAGGCAGGCAAATACGCCTTCGACGCGGACGGCAAGCTCATCCTGAAGAAGAACGGCATCGTGGCGGAAAACGGCAGCCTGTACTATTACAAGGACGGTGTGCTGACCTACGCCGGCCTGATCGAGATCGACGGCAGCTACTACTACGTCAGGACGAACGGCGAGGTGGTCCACGGCCGGAGCTACTGGATCACGAAGACCAACGGCCTCATGCCGGAGCGCAGCTACACCTTTGACGAGAACGGCAAGATACTCGATCCGGAGATCCGGGATACTGCCAAGAGCGGCATCGTGGCGGAAAACGGAAGCCTGTACTACTACGAGGACGGCCTGCGCACCTATGCCGGCCTGATCGAGATCGACGGCAGCTACTACTACGTCAGGACGAGCGGCGAGGTGGTCCACGGCCGGAGCTACTGGATCACGAAGACCAACGGCCTCATGCCGGAGCGCAGCTATACCTTTG
>CAKTPP010000017.1 GCA_934591895.1 uncultured Oscillospiraceae bacterium
TTCAAGGGCTTGAGAGGTATTTGATAATAAAATATAACAATTATTAAATTACTTGGAATAGATGAAATCTCAATTCCGGTTTGCCGAACCGCGAAACCGCCCCCGGCGTGACCTGTTGGTCACGCCGGGGGCAGTTTTTTGATTCTCTTGCGTCGCACCGGTCGAGCGACCGGCGCGGATTTACGTCATTTCAGCCGCGCGCGCTGCGCCGCGCAGTAGGCGCGCACGTCAAACGCCTCCGGCACGCTGTCGCGCCGGAGATACAGCGGGTGGTGCGGGTGCCCGGCCTTGGAGCGCGCGCCGAACGTCAGCCACTGCGCGTGATATTCCTCGCCGATGGCGAGCATCTGCTCGAGCGCGTCGAACAGGTACGGCCGCTTTTCGATCAGCGTGCCCCACGCCGCCCACACGGCCGGGCGGTTGCCGGGCGCGTACTGTTCGAGCACGTAGCGGAACGCCGCCATGTTCTGCTCGTGCAGCGCGCGGTTGAAGGTGATGTCCATGGCGTTCGGGTCGGTCGCGCGCTGGGGGTAGACGTTGAACATCGTGAAGCTGTCATACCCGTTGCCGAGGGCGATGCGCTCGACGCTCTTGAGCGTGTTGTCGAGATCGCCCGGCTGCGCGGTCGACGGGTTGATGCCGATGCAGATGAGCGGGTTTTTGCCCCGCGTGCCGAGGATGTAACGGTATTCGGTGTAGTACGGCGGCACGTACAGCCAGCGCGCGGCGTCATAGTCGTCGTGCTGCGGGCAGTGCAGCGCGTCGTCAAAGGTCAGCAGGTCGCACGTCTGGCTCGCGCCCTTGGGAATGTGCATGGGGTCTCCCTCCGATCGGTCGGCTCAGTCCCCGGCGGGCGGGAACGGCTTGGAATAGGCGGTCTTGGCGCTCACGCCGGGCAGACGGCCGATGCGCCCCGCGAGCGCGGAGATCACATCCTGCGGCGCGTCGAGCACGACGCTGATGATGTTCACGCCCCTGTCGCGGTAGGGCAGACCCATGCGCCCGATGATGTACTGCCCCGCCTCGTGCAGCAGGGCGTTGAGCTGCGCTGTGCTCTCGCTGTTTTCCACGATGATGCCGATCAGCGCCACGCGCGTCTCCATGCGCGCTCACCTCGCTTTCGTGTCCCTATTGTACGCGAAAAATGGCGGAAACGCAACGCGTTTCCGCTTTAGTCTGTCAAAAAGTATTACTTTTTGACAAAGGGGTTTGCGGCCTGACTGCAGCGCACGAGCTGTCCGCCGGAGGCGGACAGCTCGCACGTTTGCAGGCCGAGCGGTATTTTCTTCGCCGCACATGTCGCCGAAGAAAATAATCGGACTTTCTTTCGCCGCTGCGGCGGCGAAACTCTGCGAGGCTTTTGACAAGCTGTGGCGGAAACGCAACGCGTTTCCGCCTGAGGCTGCCAAAAAGTATTCCTTTTCTGACGGCGTGCGCCGTTCAGCGCTTATAAAACTCCTTGGAGTTGTCGAGCACCTGACACTCGGCGGTGGGATAGAGCACGACCTTTTTCGGCGCGCCGTCGTCGAGGATGCGCAGGGCATCGTCCCACGTGCGCACATATTCCGCGCCGGAGTGCTCGTCGATGTACCACGGGTCGCGCATGCCCTTGACGGTGTGCTCGGCAAACACGACGGCGTGCGCCATATTTTTGCCCTTCGTGTAGCAGCCCGACCACATCATGCCGCCGGGTGCGGAGTGACCCCACTTGTCGTACAGGAAGTGCACGCACGGGCCGAACGGGGAGTTGGCCGCGAGCACGAACGAGCCGCCGTCCTTGAGCGAGGCAATGACCTCGGGCGTGTAGGCGCAGTTGGCCTCGGCGGGCTTGAAGTAGTTGTTGGCGATGACGATGTCGCAGTCCGGCACAAACTGCGCCGCGTAGTGCCCGGCGGCGTAGGCGGCCGCCTGCTGCTCCTCGGCCTCGAAATCACCGGCGAAGAGGTTGCAGATCTCGGCGTGGCCGTTGAGAATGGCGTCGACCTTGAAGTCCAGCCCCATCATGCGCGCGGCCTGCTCGGCGTCGCTGCGCATGAGCGTGTGGGGGTTGCCCATGTTGAACTCCGTCGTCGTCGTGAAGCTGTGGTTGCGCATGATCGTGCGCAGCGAGCTCACGCCCGGCAGAATGCACTTTGCGCCGCCGCTGAAGCCGTAGTAGCTGTGCGCCATGGTCGTGCCGATGGCGATCTTGTAGTCGGCGGACATGACGTCGGCGTTGATCTCCACGGGCACGTTGTTGCTCGTGTTGCCGACAAAGACGTGGTTAAAGAACAGGTTGTGGTTGTGCACCTCGTAGTTTTCGACGAGCTCCTCGCCGAGCTTGCGCACGAACTCCGTGCGGTACATGACGCCGTGGGTGCCGAGCGCGATGATGAACCAGATGTTCTCGTCCGGCACGCCGGCGGCGTGCAGCTCCGCGATGACGGCGCGGGCAATGGGCTCGCACGGCGTGGGGCGGGTGATGTCGTCGATGATGATGACGGCGCTCTTTTTTCCGGTGGCGCCCTCGCTGATGGGCTTGGCGCCGATGGCGGCGTGGAGCTTTTCGCGGATCTGCGCCTCGGTCAGCGCCGGGGTGTCATAGCCGCGGATCCTGGAGATGTGCACGTCCCAGTTATCCGGGAACGTGATCGGGATCGGCCGGTCGCCGTAGTTGCTGTTGGCGGGCAGTTGGAACGTTTTCATAGTTTAAGCCTCCTGTGCGTGACGCTTTGCCCCGTCTTCCCCGTTCTGCTCGATCAGGCTCTCGCGGTATCCGCCGATCAGCACCAGATGCTCATACACGGCGGCGGCGGCCGCGTCCTCGTCCCGGTCGCGGAGCGCCTGACAGATGGCCATGTGTCCGGCGCGGGTGAGGGCGTTCTCGTCGCGTCGCAGCGTCTCCTGCAGCACGCGCTCGCGGTAGATGTCCATCAGGGACGCCAGCGTCGTATAGATGTATTTGATGAGGGCGTTGTGCGACATGTGCATGAGCGCGTTGTGAAACCGGGAGTCGAGCATGGCCTGCCGCTCGATCGGCAGCTCGGTGTAATCATAGTCGGCCAGCGCGCACAGCCGCTCGATCTCGTCGTCGGCCGCGGTGCGGATGATGTCGCGGCAGACGTCCGTCTCGAGCACGATGCGCAGGTCGAGCACGTTTTCGAGCGTGCCGTTGCTCAGCGCGAACAGCGCGCACAGCGGCCGGTTGATCGACTGCTCGGGCGTGTTCGTGATGTACGAGCCGCTGCCCTGAATGCACTGCACGATGCCCATGGCCTCGAGACTCTTGATGGCCTCGCGCACGCAGGTGCGGCTGACCTCAAACTTGGTCGCAAGGCACAGCTCCGTCGGCAGCTTGTCACCCTTCTGCAGCTTTCCGCGGCTGATCTGCTCGAGCACATCGTCCACGATCCTTTTGTAGTTGATGCTGTTTTCCGGTTTCATTTCGGCACCTCTCTGAGCAATGTCCACAAATTTTGCGTCGCTTTTTTGAATGATTTGTTCATTTACAAAGAAAAAAAGGAATGATATGATTGAACCAAACAAATGTGTCAGACAAATTCAAGGGGTCCTAACGGACCTTTCCTTATTCTCCAGAAATTTGTCTGACAATTAGTGGGTAACTTGTGATCTGTGTCTACCTTAGCACAATCTTTTTTTTGTGTCAAGGATTTGTCAGACAAATATCGATCCGGATACGGACCGCACAGCCGCCCGCGGCAGAACAAGCGAGGTGAGCAGACGAGAGAACTGGAGCAGCATTCCCCCAGCGACCAAGAAGAGCACTGAGAATTTGGAATGAATGTATTAGAGGAGAGAAAAAAATATGTCCAACACGAGCAATGCATCGAAAAACGTTCGGCGCTTCCTGCTGCTGTTCGCGCTCGGAGTCGCCTACGGATTCATGTACGTCATGCCGTACATGAAGTCCAGCTTCTACGATCAGATGATCGCTGCCATGGGCTGCACAAACGCGCAGCTCGGCTCCCTGATGACCTATTACACGATCGCGCTTACGATCTCCTATCTGCCCGGCGGCTGGATCGGAGATAAGTTCAGCCCCAAGCCCGTCCTGCTGATCTCCATCTTCGGCCAGGCGGCGCTGAGCTTCCTGTTCATGTTCACCTATCAGAGCTACGCCATGGCGGTCCTGGTCTGGTGCCTGATGGCGCTGACCGGCGGCTTCGCCTTCTGGCCGGCCATCATGAAGGGCATCCGCATGACGGGCACCGACGAGGAGCAGGGCCGTATGTACGGCATCTTCGAGGCGCTCAACGGCTTTGCGTCCCTGCTGCTGAGCTTCATCATGATCGGCATCATGGCGATCGCCGGCAAGGGCGACCTCGTCACCGGCTTCAAGAGCGCGCTGGCCTGCATGGGCGGCCTGTCGCTCGTCTCCGGTCTTCTGGTTTTGTTCCTCATGCCGAAAAACGCCGAGTACGGCGCGGCTTCGGAGGAAAACGCCGAGTCCGGCAAGATCACCGTCAAGGATTATCTCAACGCGTTCAAGATCCCCGGTGTGTGGATCATGGCCGTTCTTGTCTGGTGCTACGTGACGGTTTCCGCCGTGGCGAGCTACCTGACCCCGTACAGCACGGACGTGCTCGGCATGTCCGCCGTGGTTGCCGCGAGCATCGGCACCATCCGCACCTACGGCTGCCGTCTGGTCGGCGGTCCGCTCGGCGGGTTCCTCGCCGACAAGACGTTCAAGTCCGTTTCCAAGGAGCAGGTTCTCGGCCAGACCGCCTGCGTGGTCACGCTCGGCATCTTCCTGATCCTGCCGGTCGGCACGAACAGCACGGTGCTGGTGATCCTGCTGCTTCTGGTCGGCGTTGCGATGTTCCTGTGCAAGGGCACGTACTTCTCCGTGCAGCCCGAGCTCGGCATCCCGACGAAGGTCTCCGCGACGGCCGTCGCCATCGCGACCCTCATCGGCTATCTGCCGGATATGTTCGTGCACACCATGTTCGGCAACTGGATCGATCAGTCCGGCGCGGCAGGCTACAACAAGATCCTGCTTTACGGCGTCGGCACTGCGGTCCTCGGCATCGTTGCGGCGGTGCTGGCGGTCATCCAGTCCAAGAAGGTCGCAAAGCGCAAAGCGGCCGGACAGGCCGCGTGATCCGCGCATATTACAAGGAGGCTTATCCACATGAGCAAGATCAAGATCAACACAGTCCGCTGCAAGGGCTGCGGTTACTGCGTGAACGACTGCCCGCGCAAGGCGCTGTCGTTCTCCGGTCACATCAACGACAAGGGCTATGACACCGTCACGGTCGACGACTCCCTGTGCGTCGCCTGCGGCACGTGCTACCGCGTGTGCCCCGACAGTGTCTTTGAGATCCTGGAATAAGAGGTACAGACATGAGCAAACAACTGATGAAGGGCAATGAGGCCCTGGCAGAAGCGGCGCTGCGCGCCGGCTGCCGGTTTTACAGCGGCTATCCCATCACGCCGCAGACCGAGATCCTCGAGTATCTGGCCAAGCGCATGGATGAGGTCGGCGGCACGTTCGTGCAGACCGAGTCCGAGCTCGCGGGCATCAACATGCTCCTTGGCGCGGCGGCTGCCGGCGCGCGCGCGCTGACCAGCTCCGCAGGCCCCGGCTTCTCGCTGAATCAGGAGGGCATCTCCTATCTGGTCGCGGCGGATCTTCCGGCGGTCATCATCAACGTCATGCGCATCGGCACCGGTCTCGGCGACATCGCGCAGGGACAGGGCGACTACTGGCAGATGACCCGCGGCGGCGGCCACGGCGACTACCGCACGATCGTGCTGGCGCCGGCCTCCGTGCAGGAAAACTGCGACATGATGTCCACCGCCTTCGAGCTGGCGGAGAAGTACCGCCACCCCGTGCTGGTCGCGTCCGACGCCGCCATCGGCCAGATGGTCGAGGGCGTCGAGCTCAAGGACTTCGTCGAGCACGACATCGATCAGTTTGACTGGGCGATCCGCGGCTGCAAGGCCGGCGCCGCGCCCCGCAAGGTGCAGAACGTCTATTACACCAACCCGCAGTACCCCGAGTTCCTGCGCAGCAAGTATGCGCAGATGGAGCAGACCGAGCAGCGCTGGGAGTCCTATCAGGCGGAGGACGCCGACGTGGTGCTCGTTGCCTACGGCATCAGCTCCCGCATCTCGAAGGAAGCGGTGAACATGGCGCGCGCCGAGGGCTTCAAGCTCGGCCTGATCCGCCCGATCACGCTCTGGCCGTATCCGGTCAAGGCGTTCGAGACCTGCAGGAACGTCAAGGCGTTCATGACGGTCGAGATCAACATCCTCGGCCAGATGGTCGACGATGTGAAGCTGGCCGTGGAAAACAAATATCCGGTCGGCTTCTACGGCACGTTCTTTGGTCTGCCGGAGCCGGAAGACATTGTCGCGCAGGCCAAGGCCATGCTGGAAAAGGAGGAGAAATAAATGAAACTCAAAGCTCCCGAAACTGTCTTTTCCTCCGCCGGCTTCTGCCCCGGCTGCGGCCACGGGCTGGCCACGCGCCTGATCGGCGAGGTCTCCGAGGAACTCGGCATCCAGGAAAAAATGCTGGCGGTCGTGGACGTTGCCTGCTGCTCGTTCAACATTGACTACTGGCGCTACGATACGATCATGGCGGCGCACGGCCGCGACATTCCGACGGCGGTCGGCGTCAAGCACATCCGCCCCGAAAATCCGGTCTTCGCGTATCTGGGCGACGGTGCTGCCTACTCCATCGGCATGGCGGAGACGGTGCACGCCGCGCTGCGCAACGACAACATCTGTGTGTTCGTCGTCAACAACAGCGTCTTCGGCATGACCGGCGGCCAGATGGCTCCGACCACCCTGCCGCACCAGAAGACCGCGACCTCCCCGCGCGGCAAGGATCCCGCCCGCTACGGCACGCTCAACGTCGTCGACGTGCTCGGCAAGATGGACATTGCCTATCTCGCGCGCGGCGAGCTGGTCGGCCCCGCCGGCATGAACAACTGCAAAAAGCTCATCCGCAAGGCGTTTGAGCACCAGCTCAACGGCGACGGCTTCTGCCTCGTCGAGCTGCTCAGCCCCTGCCCGACCAACCTGAACATGCCGCCGGTGAAGGCCCGCGAGCATGTGCACACGGAAATGACCAAGTACTTCCCGGTCGGCGAATACATTGATAAGAAGGGTGGCGATCAGGCATGATGGTAGAGATGATTTGTGCAGGCTTCGGCGGTCAGGGCGTTCTGACCACCGGCCTGATCCTGGCTGAGGCCGGCATGAAGCTCGGCATGAACGTGCTGTGGTATCCGTCCTACGGCTCGGAGATGCGCGGCGGCACGGCCAACTGCACCGTGAAGTTCTCCGACAAGGAGATCGCCAGCCCCTGTGCCAAGAAGATCGACATACTCATGGCCATGAACGCGCCGGCGATCGACAAGTTTGAAAGCAGCCTCCGCCCCGGCGGCCTGCTGCTGGTCAACAGCTCGCTCGTGCATGAGCGCGAATACCGCGACGACATCCGCGTCGTCAAGGTCCCGATGACCGAGATCGCGGCGGAGCAGGAGAATCCGAAGGGCGCGAACATCGTCATGATGGGCGCCATGGCGGCCCATTCCGACCTCTTCACGGAGGACGATCTGGAGCGCCTGATCAACGAGTTCTTCGAAAAGAAGGGCAAGATCAACCCCAAAAACAGTCTCTGCTTCCGCGCCGGCACGCAGATCCGCTGAAACCGGCGATCTCCACGGGCTCCTGCTCATTATAATATACGTAATCAGCATCGGGGCGCTGCGCCGCAGCGCCCCGGAGATCCCGCTTCGGAGGTGTAAATTTTTTGAATGTTTTAGACATCGTCATCATTCTGGCGTACTTTGCCGGCATGATCGCGCTCGGTCTGATCGCCAACAAAAAGCAGACCGGCGTGGACGATTATTATCTCGGCGGCCGCGCCATGGGCGCGCTGAAGATCGGCGCGCTCTGGATGGCCGGCTGGATCGGCGGCTCATCCGTGATCGGCACGTCGTCGAACAGCTACTCCATGGGCATCACCGGCATCTGGTACGTCGGTGAGATCGCCATCGGCTGCGTGCTGTTCGCACTCGTCATGGCCGAGCCCGTCAAGCGCACGAGCGAGGTGCTGCAGAACATCACCTTCCCGGAGCTGATCCGCGCGCGCTATGACCAGAAAAACAGCACCATGGCCAGCATCACGACCATCCTTGCAATGGTCGGCTACACGGCGGCGCAGTTTGTCGCCGGCGCCTCGATCCTCAACGTCCTCACGGGCTGGGATCTCGGGCTGTGCTACATCCTTGCGGCCGTGGTCATCGTGTTTTATGTCTCGACGGGCGGCCTGCTCGCCGTGACGTATACCGACATCGTGCAGATGGCGCTGCTGCTGCTCGGCGTGGTGTTTCTGGCGGTGCCGCTGGTCGGCAGCATGCTGCACAAAAACGGCATGAGTCTTGCCGCCGACCTGCCGGCAAGCTTCTTCGACCTCGGCGCGTGGGGCTGGCCGACGATCATCGCGCTGGGTCTGTCCACGGTCATGTCGTTTTTCACGAGCATGGACAGCTATACCCGCTGCATCGCGGCCAAGGACGCCAGGACTGCCCGCGTCGGCACGATCTATGCGGCCGTGCTCGTGCTGATCATTGCCGGAGCGAGCACCTTCCTCGGCATGGCCGGAAGGCTCATCCTGCCCGATCTGGCGTCGTCCAACAACGTCATCGCGGCGCTCGTGGTCGAGCTGTTCCCGCACGGGCTCAAGGGCCTTGTGCTCATCGGCGTGCTCAGCGCCATCATGTCCACGGCGGACATCTCGGTGCTGACCGGCTCCGCCAGCCTGACAAAGGACATTTACCAGCGCTATTTCCGTCCCGATGCGTCGGAAAAGACCCTGATGCGCGTCGGCCTTGCCGCGTCGCTGTTCGTGGGCGTGCTCGGCGCGGTGTTCGGGTGGTTCACGCAGGATATCATGAACATCCTGCTCATCACGTTTACCATCAACTCGGCGGGACTGTTCCTGCCGACGATCGGCGCGTTCTTCTGGAAGAAGTCGTGCTCTGCGGGCGCGTTCGCGTCCATGCTCTCGGCGACGGTCATCGCCATCGTCTGGTTCATCGGCGGCAAGGTCAGCGCGCTGCCGCTGTTCTCGATCGACGCGCTCTGGCCGAGCTTCGGCGTTTCGGCCGTGCTGTATGTCGTCATCTGTCTGGCGCACCGTCAGACGCCGGAGGAACAGGAGAAGGCCGAGAAATTCTACGCGGCGCGCTGAGCCGCATGACCCCCATCCCAAGACAGGAGTTTACGTCACTATGGAGCAAATGAAGAAGATGCCCCTCGAGGGGATCCGCGTTGTGGAGCTGGCGACGGTCGTCGCCGCCCCGACCGCGTCGCGCGTGCTGTGCGCGTTCGGCGCGGAAGTCATCAAAGTAGAAACCAGGATCGGCGACGAAATGCGCCGCGCCGGTGAGTTCGAGATGGTCGTGTGCGAGGACGATAAAAACCCGCTGTTCACCATCCAGAACAGCGGCAAGCGCCTGACGAGCATCGATCTGAAAAATCCGGACGGCAAGGCGGCCATGCTCAGGCTGCTCGAGACGGCCGACGTGTTCCTCACGAACGTCCGCCTGCCGTCGCTCGGCCGGCTGGGTCTCGATTACGAGACGCTGCACGCGGCCTACCCCGGCCTCGTGTACGCGCACTTCTCCGGCTTCGGCCCCAAGGGCCCAGATGCCGCCAAGCCCGGCTTTGACAGCACGGCGTTCTGGCTGCGCAGCGGCCCGATGGCAGACTGGCAGGTGCCCGGCTCGTTCCCGTTCACGCCCACCTACGCCTTCGGCGACATGGCCACGAGCTCGGCCTTCCTGTCGGGCATCCTCATGGCGCTCATCGGCAAAAAGAGCACCGGCATGGGCACGTTCGTGAGCACGTCGCTGTTTGCCAGCGGCATCTGGTGCAACGCCATCGGCGTCGTGTCGCACCAGCCGCAGTTCGGCGGCGACCGCCCGAACGACCCCCTGCGCCCGTCCGACCCGTTCTGCCACTTCTACGAGTGCAGCGACGGGAAGTGGATCGGCGTGTTCGACAACGAGTACCGCCGCGAGCTGCCGAAGTTTGCAAACCTCTTCGGCATGCCGGAGCTGGCCGAAGATCCCCGCGCCGCCAGTCTCGAGGCGCTGCACGAGACCGACTTCGTCGTCGAGATCGTCACGCGGCTCAACGCCGTTTTCAAGACCAAGCCCGTTGCCGAGTGGGAAGCCTTCCTCTCGGAAAACAACGTCTCCTGCGAGCGTATGCGCTCCATCCGCGACGTGAGCACCGACGAGCAGGCCATCGCCAACGGCTATGTGCGCAGGGTCACCTTCAAGGACGATCTGGAGGTCATGATGCCGTGCCCGCCGATGCAGTTCTCGGAGTACGCCATGCGCCCCTACACGTCCGCCGGCCGCCTCGGCGCCGATACGGACAGCGTCTTCCACGACCTCGGATATACCGACACGGAGATCGCCGCCATGAAGGACAGCGGCGCCATTCAGTAAAGAAAAGGAGAACTTACCATGAAAATCGTTCTGGCAGAAGTACCTTATACCAAAGACAGAGACATCAGCATCGAGCGTTCCTGCCTCCCCGAGGGCGCGCAGCTGGCGATCGCCGTGTTTGACGAGCACGCCGAGAACAACGATGCGTTCTACGCCGAGATCAAGGACGCCGACATCATCATCGACGGCTACGTCCACTTCGGCAAAAAGGAGATCGACGCCATGGATCACTGCAAGGTCATCTCCTTCCAGTCCACGGGCTACAACGAGGCCGACCTCGACTATGCGCGCGAGAAGGGCATCGCCGTCTGCTCCATCCTCGACTACTGCACGCAGGAGACCGCCGAGAGCGCCATGGCGCTCATGCTCAACCTCCAGCGCGGCATCCGCCAGTATGACCGCAGCGTCCAGCAGGATCATGTCTGGGACTATCAGGTCGTGCCGGGTCTCAAGCGCATCGCCGGTCAGGTCATGGGCATCGCCGGTCTCGGCCGCATCGGCCAGTCTGTCGCCCGCAAGGCGCAGGCGTTCGACATGGAGGTCATCGCCTACGACCCGTATCTGCCGCCCGCCATTGCCGAGGGTCTCGGCGTCAGGCTTGTCGATTTCGACACCCTGCTTGCCGAGTCCGACGTGCTGAGCCTGCACATGAACCTCACCGACGAGAACTACCATATGTTCAACAAGGAAGCGTTCATGAAGTGCAAAAAGCACCCCATCATCGTCAACGAAGGCCGCGGCCCGCTCATCTGCGACGACGATCTTGTCTGGGCGCTCGATAACGGCTACATCCGCGGCGCCGCGCTCGACATGGTCGAGAGCGAGGATCCGGATCTGGACACCTGCCCGCTCGTCGGCCGCGACGACGTGCTGCTCACGCCGCACAGCGGTTATTACTCCGACACGTCGAACTACCTCGTGGCAAAGCTCTCGATGGACAACGCCCTGTACTACGTCAACGGCGAGTACGACAAGGTCAAGGCCATCCGCAACGGCGTCAACGCCTGATCACCGCCTCCGTTTCCGACGGGCTGCATTCCGAACTTACCTATCACTTACCAAGGCATGAATTTTCTGCCCTTCTTTCATTCTGTTTTTGCGATCTAACCAATCTCCTCACTTACCGTCAGCCCGGAGGAACTGCATATCTCCGTGTCCGCGTCCGGCCGTCTCCGGCGCGGACACGGCCCCGCGCCGCGGCTGTCAGAAAGGATTGCTTTTTGGCAAAGGCTTTGCGGCCTGACCGCAGCGCACGCGCTGTCCGCCTCCGGCGGACAGCGCTTTTTTGCGGTTGACAGTGCCCGGCAAGCACAGTAAAATTGACAATGGCGGATCTCCCGCCGGGGAAAGAGACTGAAATCAGACTGCGGAGGTGTTTCCCATGGAACCTGCAAAAGTATATTTTTCCGATCTGCACACGGACGAGATCAGCACGCTCGAAAAGCTGCGCCGCCTCATGAAGGCCGCCGGCTTTGAGCAGATCGACTTCAAGGACAAATATGTCGCCGTCAAGCTCCACTTCGGTGAGCCGGGCAACATGGCCTATCTGCGCCCGAACTGGGCGCGCGTCGTGTGCGACTATGTGCGCGCGCTCGGCGGCAAGCCGTTTCTCACCGACTGCAACACGCTCTATGTCGGCGGCCGCGCCAATGCGCTCGACCACCTTGACAGCGCCATGCTCAACGGCTATTCGCCCATGAGCACCGGCGCGCACTGCATCATTGCCGACGGTATCAAGGGCGAGGACTACGACCTCGTGCCCATCCGCGGCGGCAAGTATCTGCGCGCGGCGAAGATCGGCCGCGCCATCATGGATGCCGACATCTTCATCTCGCTCACGCACGCCAAGGGTCATGTGTCCGCGGGCTTCGGCGGCGCGCTCAAGAACATCGGCATGGGCTGCGGCTCGCGCGCCGGCAAGGAGGAGATGCACAGCTCCGGCAAGCCCGTCGTCGATCAGGACAAGTGCGTCGGCTGCGGCAAGTGCGTCGAAAACTGCGCGCACAGCGGCCCGCACATCGAAAACGGCAAGTGCACCATCCTGAAGTACAAGTGCACCGGCTGCGGCCGCTGCATCAACGTCTGCCCGATGCACGCCATCCACGCGGACTATGCGATCGCAAACGAGCTGCTCAACTGCAAGATCGCCGAGTATGCCAAGGCCGTCGTCGACGGCCGGCCGTCGTTCCACATCGCGCTCGCGCTCGACGTGTCGCCTTGCTGCGACTGCCACGACCACAGCGACGTGCCGATCGTGCCGAACGTGGGCATGTTCGCGTCGTTCGATCCCGTGGCGCTCGACACCGCCTGCGCCGACAAGATCAACGCCCAGCCCGTGAACCCCAACAGCGTCATCGCGCACGAGCACGACCACCCGCACGACCACTTCACGGCTGCGCATCCGGACACCGACTGGCGCGCCGCCGTCGAGCACGGCGAGGCCATCGGCCTCGGCACGACGCACTACGAGCTCATCGAGGTCTGAGCACAAAAAAGCAATGGCTCCTCCGGAGGATCCGGAGGAGCCATTTTTTGCTTTTCGGAAAACCGTTTGGTTTTCCGAAAAAGGGTTTGCAGTCTGCTGCGCGCAGAATTTGTGCGCCGGCGGCGCACAACTTCCACACTTGCAGCCTGAAAAGTATTTTCTCAGCCGCACATGTCGCCTGAGAAAAGGATCGTACTTTCTTTCGCCGCGCCATTGGCGAAACTCTGCGGGGCTCTGGCGGGGCGTTTGCCGCGTCAGCTCCGTTCGTCCGGCTTTGCGAGCGCCTGCATCACCGCCCGGGCCGAGATATCGGCCGCGTGTTGCTCAAACTGCTCGAACGACGCTGCCGCCGTGCCGTCGGCGAGGTCGGAGATCGCGCGCACCACGGCAAACGGCACGCCGCTCATGCTTGCCGCCTGCGCGACCGCGCCGCCCTCCATCTCGGCGGCCATCGCGGACGGGAACGCGCTGCGGATGGCGGCCTTTTCCGCAGCGCCGGAGATGAACCGGTCGCCCGTGGCGATCAGCCCGCGGTGCACCCGCTGCGCTCCGGCAGCCTCGCCCGCCGTGCGCGCCAGCAGCGCCGAGAGCGGCTCGTCTGGCTTGAACACCGTCGGCGCGCCGGGGTCGCCCATGCACAGACAGCCGCGCACGAAGCCGATGGGCGCGGCGTCAAAATCGTGCTGCACGAGCCCGTCGGCCACCACGATGTCGCCCACGGCGAGCCCCTCGCCGAGGCCGCCCGCAATGCCGGTGTTGATGACCGCCGCGGGCGCGAACCGGTCGATGAGCACCTGCGTGCAGCGCGCCGCGCTGACCTTGCCGATGCCGCAGCGGACGAGCACGACCGGCCGGCCGCTGAGCACCCCCGTGTGAAATGTGAGTCCCTGCACGGTCTCCCGTGCGGGCTGCGTGAGCGCCGCGATGAGCGCGGCAAGCTCGGAATCCATGGCGCCGATCACGCCGATGCGTCCGCAGGACATGGCGCATTCCCCTTTCCGATGCGCACGGCCGCAGCCGTGGCAGATGTTTTTGTCCACCTTAATCCTTCCGCGCGCCGATGTCAAGCTTGGGCGCTGCGCGGTCATTTTTTGCCACCCACTTGCAACATTCTTGTTTCTGGTATACAATAACTGCATCTTCCATGACTTTTTCTGCAAATCCGGACAAGGAGTCAGACCGATGCTTCAACTTGCAGTGTGTGATGACGAGGCCGTCTGCCTGGCGCAGACCGTGGACATCCTGCGCGCCGCGCTGGGGGACACGCCGCATCAGCTCAGAACATTTCAAAACGCACCCGCCGTGCTGCATATGCTCGCCGAGGACGGCTACCGGCCGGACATCGCCGTGCTGGATATCTGCATGGGCGAGCTCGACGGCATCTCCCTTGCAAAGGAGATCAACCGCCTCGCGCCCGCCTGCCGCGTGATCTTTCTGTCGAGCTACGCGGGCTATCTCATGGACGCGTACGAGGCCGAGCACATCTACTACGTGCTCAAGTCGGACGAGGCGGCGCGTCTGCCGGTCGCGCTGCGCAAGGCGCTGGGCGCGCTCTCGACGCAGAAGGTGCTCACGCTGCGGCGCGGCGGCAGCTACCAGCGCGTCGGGCTCGACACGGTGCTGTATCTTGAGCGCTCGCTGCACAAGATGTTCGTGCACACCACGGACGGCGATCTTGAGACGACGCAGAGCCCGCAGTCGCTGCTTGAGGGCGACGCGGCGGACGAGTTCATCCGCTGCCACCAGAGCTTCTGGGTCAACTGCCGGGCGATCGTCGGCATGGAGCATGAGACCTTCTGCCTGAGCGACGGCACGCGCGTGCCCATCAGCCGCTCGCACCGAAAGGATGCGCGCGAGGCGTTTTTCCGGCTGCTGGCCGGGCGCACCGCGCAGATGGGTGCACCGGAGGGCGCTGCCGATGGCGCATAACGGGTTTCTTGCGGATTTTTTGTTCAACACCTGCGTCATGGCGGCGTGGTGTGTGTTTTTGTGGCGCGTGCTCGACGGGCCGCGCTTTTCGTGGTGGCTTACGGCGCTGCTCACGCTCGTGATCGACGCCGCCTACCTGCTGCCGGTGCTGCTGCTGACGACGGCGGGCAGCGCGCTGCGTCTGCTGCTGTATCCGACGGGGGCGCTGGCGCTGGCGTTTCTGCTCTTTTACGGCCGGCCAGGGCGAAAGCTGCTCGCGGCCGCGGCGGAGCTGACCGCGTCTGTGCTGGTGGAGATGCTGTTTTCCGCCGCCACCATGCGCGCGGCGGACTTTCAGATGGACGCGCAGTATGCCGTCTGGGCAGACCCGCGCGCGGTGCTCTACGGCGGGGTGTTTCTGCTGTTTCTGGCGCTGGTGCTGCTGGTGGTCAGCCTGCCGTTTCTGCGCTCGAAAAACAATCTCTCCGGTCGGCAGCTGCTGGTTTTCTCCGTCTTTCCGGTCACGCAGATCCTCTGCGCCGCCGCCATTCAGGCGCTCATCTTCTACCCGCCGCGGTATGAATACACGTCGGTGCTGCTGGTCGTGACGGCGCTGTTTCTCGTGTCCGATGTGCTGCTCTTTCGCACCATGGTCCGCACCGAGCAGCGTGTGCAGCTCGAGGTGGAAAACGAGCTGCTGGAATCGCAGCTTGACGCGCAGCTTGCGCACTACGGCGATCTGACCGCGCAGTACGAGCAGATCCGCACCATGCGCCACGACATCTCGCACCATTATCATACCATCAGTGCGCTTTTGCAGGCGGGAAACCTCAAGGAAGCCACGGAGTATTCCGCGCAGCTTCTGCCGCTGCAGACCTACAGCCCCCGCCTCGGCAGCTGCCGCAACCCGGTCGTGGACGCGTTTTTGTATACGCGCACGCAGGAGGCTGAGCTGCGCGGCATCCCGGTGCAGGCGGAGGTGTCGCTGCCGGTGGAGCTGCCGGTGTCGAACACCGACCTCATCGTCGCCTTCGGCAACCTGCTCGATAACGCGCTCGAAGCCTGCGCCGGCATCCCGGACGCGCAGATCACGCTGCGCGCGCACATGGATAAGGGCTATCTCGTCATTCAGGAATCCAACCCCGTCCGCGCCCGGCAGCCGCAGGGCAAAAAGCCCCGGCGCATCCCGGAGCTGGAGCGCGGCGTGGGCTTTCGCGTGCTGGGCGGCCTCGCTGCGAAGTACGACGGCAGCTTCCGGCACACGTGCGAAAACGATACCTACACCGTCACGCTCTCGCTGCGCGCCGGATAAGGAGGGAACAACGCTTTGGCATACAACGGCTATGTCGCCGACCTGTTTTTCAACGCCTGCGCGATCGCAATGTGGGCGGCCTTTTTGTGGCGCGTGCTCGACGGGCCGCGCTTTCGCGTCTGGGTGACGGTGCTGCTCGCCGCGCTCATCGGCGCGGCATATATGGCGGCGACGCTGCTGCTGACCACGGTGGGGCAGCTGCGCGCGCTGATGTTCCCGCTGTGCTCGCTGGCGATGGCGTTTTTGCTCTTTCGCGGCAGGCCGGGGCGAAAGCTGCTCGCGGTCGCGGCGGAGCTTGCGGGCTCGCTGCTCATGGAGCTGATGTTCTCGCCGCTGATGATCGACCTGCACATGGACGACGACATCTCCATCTGGGCAGACCCGCGCGCGCTCATCTACGGCGTGACGTTTCTGCCGATGCTGGGGCTCGGGCTGATGCTCATCAGCCTCATCTTCACGCGCTCGAAAAATAATCTCTCCGGGCGGCAGCTGCTGGTCTTTTCCGCGTTTCCGATCACGCAGATGGTCTGCGTGGCGTCGTTCCTGACGCTCGTGTTCACGCCGCCGCGGTATGCGTACATCCCCATGATCCTGATCATGTCGGTGCTGTTTCTCGTGTCCGACGTGCTGCTCTACCGCACCATGGTCCGCACCGAGCAGCGCGTGCAGCTCGAGGTGGAAAACGAGCTGCTGGAGCGCCAGCTTGACGCGCAGCTCGCGCACTACCGCGACCTCACCGCGCAGTACGAGCAGATCCGCGCCATGCGCCACGACATCGCCCACCATCTGAACACCATCCACGCGCTTTTGCAGGCGGGCAACCTGCAGGCCGCCTCGGAGTATTCCGAGCAGCTTCTGCCGCTGCAGACCGATAACTCCCGCCTCGGCAGCTGCCGCAACCCGGTCGTGGACGCGTTTTTGTATACGCGTGTGCAGGATGCGCAGGCAAAGGGCATCCCGGTGCGGGCGGAGGTGTCGCTGCCGGTGGAGCTGCCGGTGTCGAACACCGACCTCATCGTCGCCTTCGGCAACCTGCTCGATAACGCGCTCGAGGCCTGCGCCGGCATTCCGGACGCGCAGATCACGCTGCGCGCGCATATCGATAAGGGCTATCTCGTCATTCAGGAATCGAATCCCGTCCGCGCCCGGCAGCCGCAGGGCAAAAAGCCCCGGCGCATCCCGGAGCTGGAGCGCGGGGTGGGCTTTCGCGTGCTCAGCGGCCTCGCCGCGAAGTATGACGGGAGCTTTCAGCACACGTGCGAAAACGATACCTACACCGTCACGCTCCTGCTCGGCGTGAGTGTGCGCGCACCCGCGCACGCGTAATTGCAGATACGGATCCCCAACAGGCTCCGGCTCCGGCCGGAGCCTTTTCGGAGACTGTCAAAAAAGTATTACTTTTTTGACAAAAGGGCTGCAGTCTGCTGCGCACAAATTCCACACTTGCAGCCTGAAAAGTATTTCCCCGCCGCACATGTCGCCGGCGAAAATGATCTGATTTTCTTTCGCCGCTCCGGCGGCGAAAGGCTGCGGGTTTTTTTGATAAGCTGCGAACAGGCTCCGGCTCCGGCCGGAGCCTGTTCATTTGTCGGGAAACCTGTCGGGAAACTCTGCAGCGGTTTGCCAATGGCGCGGCGAAAAAAGCGGCTTTGTCCTTCTTCGCGCCCGCGGGCGCAGGCGCTGCAGGGCTTTTTGGCGGGCTCAGGACTCCGGCTTCGGCCGGAGTCCTTTGTTTCGGCGCGCAAAATGTGTTATTTCTGCGCGGAAAAGAGCCGATTGTGCAAAGTCCCTGTAAATCCGCTTCCAAAATGCTATATTTCTGCCAAGAAGAGATGGAGCGCGCGGCTTGCGCTCCGCGAGAGGGAGAGAACCAAAGTGGCCGGGATATTGGATATATGCATCGTGGATCCCAGCGCGATCTGGCGGCACACGGCAAGAGAGATCCTCTGCCGGGAACTGAACGATCACGGGATCGGCGCCTGTGTGGATGAGTTTTCCGCTCCGGAGGCTATGGAGACGGACGGAGAGCGAATGGTGTACGACGTGATACTGGCGGATATTTCCGATGGTCAGACGCGGGGGCGGTATCTGGCGTTTTTCCGCGACCTGTGCCTCACGAGTCCGCAGACGAAGCTGATCTTCCTGTCGGCAGACCCGCTGGCGGCGCTGGATGTGTTTGAGTGCGACCCGGATTATTTCGTCTGCAAGCTCGAGATGGAGACGCGCCTGCGCGCAGCGCTGCGCTTTGTTCTGCAGGCGCGCGACGGCGAGCCGAGCGCCTGCCTGATCGTGGGCTCGCGCGCGACGCGCCACGTGCTGTCCATGCGCGAGATCCAGTACTGTGAGCACGCGCAGCGCCAGACGAAGATCGTCCTGGCGGCGCGCACGGTGACGTGCTCGGAAAAACTCAATGAGATCTACCGGCGGCTCGATCCTGCGGAGTTTGTGCAGACGCACTGCAGCTTTCTGGTCAATCTCAGCTATGTCAAGGAGCTGCGGCGCACGTGCGTTGTGCTGCGCAGCGGTGCGACCGTGCCGCTCAGCCGCGCCAACTATGCCCGCGTCCGCCAGGCTCTGGCGCAGCACCTTTCTCACGCCGCAGTCGGAGGCGAACGGCCGTTTTTGACGCTGTCCGTGCGCTGATGCTGCTGCGCCGGACCTCACGCAGAAAGCAAAGCGGCCTCCCGCACACGAGAGGCCGCTTTCGCCGTCTTTGATTTATCACCGGACGGAAGCGGAAACAAAACGGTTACAAGAGGCGACGCTTATCTCACACGGGAAAGCTAATGATGGCGAAAAAATGGATAAAAGTGCAGATGCACCCACAAAGCGCGTAGAAAATGGTAACATCGACCGTGGAACTTTGGGGGATTATCGACTTTTTTGCCGACATTCCCGAAATGATAAGGAGCGCAGACGCATGGCGAAGATCAACATCACAAGTTACGAGCCGGAATTTCAGGTGCGTGTGAAGCTGCAGTGGCGGGAGCGCTTTTTGCCCGACCAGTGCAGCCTTCTGCGCGACCGCTATACCGACGGGCTGATGCGTTTGAGCAGTACCTCCGGAAAAACAGCGGTCTTTACTGCACCGGCGCATATGCAGCTGCGCGTTTTTTTGCAGCACGGTGTTGACCGGAAGGCGTTTTTTCATGTTCTGGCGCAGACGATCAATGCGCTCCGCTGGGTGAACCGGCAGCGGCTTTCACTCGCCAATCTGCAGCTCAATGTGGAGCATGTGTTCATCAATCACTACACGCAGGAGCTGTTTTTCCTCTACATTCCGGCACAGATCGATGCGCCGAAGTCGGATCTGCGCTCGTTTCTGGAGCAGTTGGTCTTCAACGCCAGTGCCCAGATGTATGCCAGCGCGGACTATAAGCAGGAGCTGCTGAGACTGCTTCAGAGCAACAGCAGCATCACGACACACTTGCTCGAGACCTTTGTGCGCACCGGGTGTCCGGAGGCGGCGGCAGAAATCACAGCCGGTCAGCAGGAGTTTCAACAGCGGATCTCCGACTCCAAGTCGGAGTATCTGCGCCAGATGGATCGATACCGGGAGACAGGACTCGGCGGTGCTGCACCGCTGCGGGAGACGCCGCCTGCACCGGCGGCACAGTCCGCGCGCGCAGGTACGGATCTCTACTACAACCGAAGCGACGCGCTGATGCCCGACCCGTACGGACAAGAGGATGGGACGACGCTGCTCGGCGGCGCGGGAGAGAACGATGGGACCGTGCTGCTCGGCGACCCCGAGGGAAACGGCGGGACCGTGCTGCTCGAGGATGCCGGTGAGAATGACGGGAGCGTCATGATCGACGCCGGCGGGACGATCGTGCTCGCGCAGGAGATGCTTGCGCAGCCGCGCCTTTACCGGCGGAAAACGGGCGCAGTGATCACCATCGACAAGCCGGTGTTCCGCATCGGAAAAGAAGAGGGCTATGTGGACTATCTGATCCCGGATAACCCCGCGATCAGCCGCAGTCATGCCGACATCATTTCGCGCGGCGGAAGCTATTATATCTACGACAACAACTCCACGAACAAGACGTATGTGAACAACATCATGATCCCGGCGCTGAAAAATGTGGAGCTGTCCGACGGGTGTCTCATCCGGCTTGCAAACGAGGAATTTGAATTCAAAACAACGGATTCCTGAGCAGAGGAACCGAGAAAACGGGGTGCGGAAATGGTATTCTTGGGCGCGGTCGAAACAGATGTCGGCAATGTAAAGACGACGAATCAGGACTCGGCCTGTATCCTGGTCGCGCAGACGCCGCGCGGACAGATCGCGATGGCGCTGATCTGCGACGGCATGGGCGGCTTGGAAAAGGGAGAACTGGCCAGCGCGACGGTGATCCGGGCGTTTCAGGATTGGTTTTGCCGTGAGCTGCCGCAGCAGATGGCGGGCTTCGGATGGGATACCGTCCAGACCGCATGGATGCACCAGATCAAGGTGCTCAACCGGACGATCAGCGATTACGGCAAGTTTTACGGATTTTCCCTCGGGACGACTGTGACGGCTATGCTGCTGTATCAGGACGCATATCTGATCGCGCACGTGGGCGACTCGCGGGCGTATGTGCTGCAGTCGGATATCCTGCAGCTCACGGAGGATCACAGTGTGGTCGGCCGGGAGGTACGGCGCGGGACAATCACGGCACAGCAGGCTGAGCAGGATCCACGGCGCAATGTGCTGCTGCAGTGTGTGGGCGCGTCCAAAACGGTCAGTCCGCAGATCCTGCAGGGGCAGATCCGGTCGGGTGCGCATTATCTGCTGTGCTCGGACGGCTTCCGCCATGTCATCACACCGGAGGAGCTGCTCGTGCAGCTTGGTCCGGCTGCCGTGCGGGATCCGGGGCAGATGCACACGGGGCTGCGGCGGCTTATAGATCTGGCAATGTCCCGCGGGGAGCGGGACAATATCTCAGCTTTGCTGATTCGAGCGGAGGTGTGACGGCGTGGCAAACCCCATTGAGTCTGTATTCGGAGGGAAATACGAGATCCTGAAAGAGATCGGCCGCGGCGGTATGTCGACCGTCTATCTGGCGATGGACCGGCATCTGAACAAGCAGTGGGCGATCAAAGAGATCAAAAAGAGCGGGACGAGCCAAAAGGGCGTCGTCTATGTGCAGAGCCTCATCACGGAAGCGAACCTGATGAAGAAGCTGGACCACCCGGCCATCCCGCGCATCGTGGATATCACCGACAACGATGCGGCCATCTACGTTGTCATGGACTATGTCGAGGGTGAATCGCTGGATAAGGTGCTGCAGAAATTCGGACCCCAGCCGCAGGAAGTGGTGCTTGACTGGGTCAAGCAGCTTGCTGACGCACTGAACTATCTGCACACGCAAACCCCGCCCATCATCTACCGGGACATGAAGCCGGCGAACGTGATGCTTAAGCCGGACGGAACGGTCAAGCTCATCGATTTCGGCACGGCGCGTGAGTACAAGGGCACCAGCCTTGCCGACACGGTCATTCTGGGCACGCAGGGCTATGCCGCACCGGAGCAGTACGGCAAGCGCGAGACAGACGGCCGGACGGATATTTACTGCCTCGGCATGACGATGCACACGCTCCTGACGGGAAAGAACCCCTGCGCGCCGGATTATGAGTATTTTCCGGTTCGCCACTGGAATCCGGAGATCCATGAGGGCATTGAGCGCGTGATCGAAAAATGTGTGCGCCCGGACCCGGAAGACCGCTTCCAGAACTGCACGGAGCTGCTCTACGCGCTGGAAAACTACGAGCAGGATACGGTCGCGTATAAAAACGCGCAGAAGAAAAAGGTGCGCCTGTTCGTCGTGGCGGCAGCGCTAAGTCTGACCATGTTCCTCGCCAGCCTCGGCTCTTTCGTGGCGGCGCAGGCTGTGAAAAAGGGCGACTACGAGGCGCACATCAATGTCAGCGCCGCCGCGTCGCTCGACACCCGGGTGGATGAGTATGCCGAAGCGGTGCGCCTGGACCCGAAGCGGCTGGAGGCGTATGACAAGCTGCTCGACGCCTATCAGGACAACGGCAAGTTCGACCGGGAAGAGAGCAGCGTCTTGTCGGGGCTGTTCGGCAAGTACTCCGGCGCGAAGAACACGGCGGAATACGCACGGCTGTGCTACCGCATGGGCTTTATGTATTTCAATTTCTACACCGAGGACGGTCAAGCAAGCTTTCAGGCGCGCGCCGTCAAGTCGGCCGGCTATTTTGAACAGGTACATGAGCTTCTGAAGGCGCACCCCGACCTCGACTTTGACAAGGCGGAGGCGGCGGAGAGCTACTATACGATCACGAGCTTCTACAAGGCCAACAACGGCATGCAGCTCGCCAAGGCGCACACCGCCGAGGAGCTGTCGCAGCTGCTGGACGCGTTTTCCGATTGCGTGGACGCGCTCGAGAATTACGACGAGCATCAGGATGAATCGGCGCAGGCGGTCAAGCTCGACCAGTATATGCACATCGCCGAGCAGGTCAACGAGCTGCGCAATGAGTTTGCCGCCGCCGGCACAGATGAGGAGCAGGTGCTCGCGCTGCTGGGGAAGATCTCTGCGAGCGAGTCGAAGATTCAGCTTGCGAGCCTGTCCGCGCAGCGGGAAAAGGCTCTGGCCGACTGCACGGCGTTTCGTGATAACGTCAGCCGTGCGTATCAGAACTGATAGGGAGGGCGGCAGATGACATTTATTTTATTACGAGTCTCGTTGATCCTGCTCTGTCTGGGCGTTGCCTTTCTGATCGCGGCCGCGGTGATCTTCGTCAAGCTGAAGATCTGGGTCGTCCTTGCCGACCTGAGCGGCAAGACGGCGCAGCAGTCGATCGAACGTCTGCGCAGTCAGAGCGGTCAGGCGGCACCGCGCCAGAGGCACTTTTCCTATGTGGCCAACAGCGGCGCGATCTGGCGCGGCAAGGGCACGGGGCGTCTTTCCAAAAAGGAGACCGAGCCGCTCGGCCGCCGAACGGAGCAGACGCTTCCGCTGAACCAAATGGGAGCAGATCCGGACGGCACGATGCCGCTGGATCAGGGAGATCCGGACGGCACGATGCCGCTGGATCAGCTGAATACGGACGGCACGATGCCGCTGGATCAGGCAGATACGGACGGCACGATGCCGCTGGATCAGGCAGGTCTGGACGGCACAATGCCGCTGGATCAGGAGACCGGCATTCTGGGAGACGCGGCGGCTGCCGCATCGGATCCGGGGGCGACGGTCGTAATGGCGCCCGAGCCCGAGCCGGAATGCCCCATCCCGCACGGTGACTTTGTCCTGCTGGAGCAGACCGTGCTCATCCACACACAGGAAGTGATCCCGCAGCAGAGCGAGTTTCACATCTGAATTTGCTGGCAAAATAATTTAACATACAAAGGAGAAGCATTATGAAAAAAAGGGTTTTGTTAAGAATCCTGACTGTTGTGCTCGTTTGCACGATGCTGCTGGGTCTCGTCGGCTTTGCGCCGATGGTCGAGACCTTGTCCGGTACGCAGCAGACGATCGCTGCGGTCGACGGCTCGACCGGCGATATCAAGGACACGCCGGATGCGGGCGGCACAGACAAGGACACCGGCGACGCCGGGGATGCGGGCGAGAAAGAGCCCGATCCGGATCCCGAGCCGAAGCCTGAGCCGAAGCCGGACGAGTGCATTGTCAAGATCGAGCAGCTGGATGGCGGCACGATCACCTGCGAGCAGCTCCCGGAAAACGGACAGGTTAAGATCGGCACGGAGCTGACCTTCACGGTCAGCAAGGCGGAAAACGTGGTGTCTTCCGAGCTGGTCGCGGTCCGTGTGAACGGGAAAGCTCTGGACATCAACAAGAAGGGCGAGTTCACCGTCACCGTTACGGAGGACACCACGATCTCGGCGGAGTTCTTCGGCATCCGGAGCATCAAGGTTCAGGATGCGGATAAGTGGACGCAGAGCAAGAACGTCACGATCGAGACGATCGGCAGCGTGTCCGGCGTGTCGTATCAGAAGCCGAACGGCGAGAATGTGGCCATCACGGGCAACACCTTCGAGGTGACTGACAACATCGGCGAGAAGCCGGTCAAGTACAAGATCACGGTCAACGGCGACGGCCAGACGGCCGAGACAACGGTTGAGGTCAGCAAGATCGACTGTACTGCACCAGAGGCAAACTATACTTTTCGGAGTAAGAAAGACAAAATCATAGGAACTGTCACCGTAACCGGAGAGACGAAGATCAGCGCACCGTTGACGTTTACATATACCGCTTGGGTCGCTGGCGCGCCGGTGGACTCGGGCGTTTTGAACCATAGCACAAACAACACATATGAATTCAAGGCGAAAAGATATTATAACGAGGAAGAGATTCGATATACTGTGAGCGGGAAGGATGAAGCCGGAAACGACGCGATCATCCATGGTAATGTGGGTATCGTTTGCAACGTGCTTGATGGTGTGGCCGATAGCGCATGCGAATGGGTTGGCGGAAAGTCCCAAATCCGCGTGATGTTTGCGGGAATCCCTGTAAATGATCTGAAGGTGGAAGCAACGTGCGATGGCCAGGTGTCAAAAGAGCCATTGTTCAAAGACGACAAAACACTTAAGGACTATGTCCAGCCCTCTGGGGAAATTGAGATTCCAATCAGCGCGCTCAATATTGCACCTTATACGAAACGGGGCGGACGCACGTGCCGAGATCGAGGCGCAAAAGGATGATGCGCTGTATAAGCCCGTGTCGGCGGACACGGTCGGCATGGGAGAAACAGGGGTCAAAATAGTGGGAAAGGTTCTGGATCATTTCCTGCCCGGAACGGGTGAAATTATTGACACGCTGAACAAATATGCCTATAAACCGGCAAAAAAAGCGGGCAAGACTATAATTGCTGCAGATGAATATTTCGCTTCTGGAGGCGAACTGTCGCCGCACGTCAAAACGGCATACGGATGGTATGTGGATGTGTTTGAGGTAAAATGTATAACGGTTGACGGCGGCTTTGTCCTGATGCCTACCAAAGATACGTATGCGAGGATCAATGAGAAATTGCAAGAGCTGGAGGCGCTGAAGCAAAAGGGGTTAGATCAGGGAGCAACGGAAGCGGATAGAGAAACGATAGCGATTTACGACTTGCTGATGAAGGGAAAACCGGAGGGCATAAAAGGCGCAGAGGTTGCAAAATGGTTCTATGAGAAGTCCTGCGCGCATCCGGAAATCTTGTACGAATATCGCGAAATTTTTAGTTTTAGTTAAGATCGAGGCGCTTTTCGCACAGTCAACGTGGTCGTGCGCCCACTAAGTAGCAATGCGGCGCTTGAGAGCGTGGGAAATTCAAGCGAGACGGTGGTCGTGCATGCATCCCAGCCGGCCATTTCGGACGAACGACTCATTGAGCACTGTCAGCAGGAGAGCACCTTTGAGTACCGCCGCGCAATTCTAAATGTATCGGATGCCGTTTGCAATATGGACTTTGCAACGGCTGTGCTGATCGCGCTGAACAACGAAATAGATTTGGAATATGTTCGATATGTGTTGAGCCGGCGTGCGGAGGGGAAAACGCTTATATGCGTAAATGATATTCGTCTGGATCCGCAAAGATATGGGCGGGTGGATTAACAATGCGGTGATGAAACTGAAAAATGCCGACCCGGCGTCGGATGGATATCAGGAATTGATCCAGGATGTCCGTCTGCAGTTTGAGACGGCAAAAGAAGCGCAGTTGTCTTTTTATTCAATGCTTGCAAAGAATGCGTCTCCAAAGGAGAGGGAGCGCTTCAAAAAGATTGAAGACAGCATCCAGTCGATGTCTTTGCTGGATGTGGCACCCGGTGAAATCTATGACTACGAAGACGAGAGATACTTTTTGATAGACTATATCATGGACGGAGATGTCACATTAGAATGAATAGTGCTCTGTTCGCCGAAACAGTGCGGCTCGCGCAGCAGGCACGCGGCACATATGCACAACACATGGACGACGAAAAAATAAAATGAGAAAAGCGCGGCGCGCCCGCAGGACCTGAGTTCCTGCGGGCGCGTGTTTTTTGCGCCCGGGCGCGAAATCGCGCGTCCTTCTGCCGGCGCAATTGATAATGTACAATAAGTTGCGCAAATTGAAAAGAGCATAAAAGAAGACATAGCTTGCAGGCTCTGGTAGAATGAAG
>CAKTPP010000018.1 GCA_934591895.1 uncultured Oscillospiraceae bacterium
ACGGCTACTATGCCATCGGTGAGAAAGTCGGTCAAGCATGGCACACTGGCACAGCACTGATGAAAAAATAAAGATATGGATTACAGCTCGAAGCTGACTTCGGCTGACGCAATGCTCAATGGTTTGGGCTTTGCAGCGAACTGAAAAAGAAAAGCCAGCAGCCGGAAAAACCGGCTACTGGCGTGATTTCTGGCGGATAGGGTGGGATTCGAACCCACGAGCCGCTTGCGCGACTACCTGATTTCGAGTCAGGGCCGTTATGACCACTTCGATACCTATCCATATACGCATTTTACGAATGCACGGATGATTATAACCAATCCCGCGGAAAAAATCAAGTCCGGCGGTACAATTTCCGCAAATTCTGCGGTTTCGGCGGTGGAATTTCCGCAGATTCTGTTGTATAGTATCTTTGTTCGCGCCGGTTTGCGGCGCAAATATACACAAAAAGGATACTTTTGCCGTGGACGATATGAAAAAAGAGGCTGAGCGCGAGGCGCGCACCATGTGGGAATTCATCTGCACGTTCCTCAAGTGGCTCGTCATCGCGGGCGTGACCGGCGGCATCGGCGGTCTGGTCGGCTCGGCCTTTCACCTGAGCGTGAACTGGGCGGCGACGTTTCGCGCCGCGCACCCGTGGCTGCTGTGGCTGCTGCCTGCGGGCGGCCTGCTGATCGCGGCCATTTACCGCCTGACCAAAATGGAAAACAAGAGCACCAATGCCATCATCGACGCCATCCATTTCGGCGACAAGGTGCCGCTGCTGCTCGTGCCGGCGATCTATCTGTCGACCGTCATCACGCACCTGTTCGGCGGCAGCGCCGGACGTGAGGGCGCGGCGCTGCAGATCGGCGGCAGTCTCGGCTGCTATATCGGGCAGCTGTTCCGCCTCGATGAAAAGGATATGCGCATCGCCACGCTCTGCGGCATGAGTGCCGTGTTCTCGGCACTGTTCGGCACGCCGCTGACCGCGACCATCTTCGCGCTCGAGGTCATCAGCGTGGGCGTGTTTTACTACTCCGCGCTCGTGCCGTGCATCGTCGCCTCGCTGACCGCGCTCGCCATCGCCAACGCTTTCGGCATCGCGCCGACGCAGTTCACGTTTGCATTCGCGGCCGCGCCGAAGCTTCTGCTGCTGCGCGTGGCGGCGCTCGCCGCCGTGTGCTCGCTGATGAGCATCCTCTTTTGCGTGACCATGCACGGCACGGAGCGGCTGTTTTCCAGCCGCATTCCGAATGCGTGGCTGCGCATCGCCGCGGGCGGCGGGATCGTGATCGTGCTGTCGCTGCTCGTCGGCACGGGGGACTACAACGGCGCCGGCATGGACGTCATCACCCGCGCCATCGAGAACGGGCAGGCCGCGCCCGATGCGTTTTTCTGGAAGCTGCTGTTCACCGCCGTCACCATCGGCAGCGGCTTCAAGGGCGGCGAGGTCGTGCCGACATTCTTCATCGGCGCAACGCTCGGCTGCGTGCTCGGCGGCCTGCTCGGCATCCCGACGGGGTTTGCCGCGGCGCTCGGGCTCGTGTGCGTGTTCTGCGGCGCGGTCAACTGCCCGATCGCCTCGGTCATCCTCAGCATCGAGCTTTTCGGTGCGGGGCAGCTCGTGTATTTCGCGTTCGCGTGCGGCATTGCCTATATGCTCTCGGGCTATTTCGGGCTCTACAGCAGCCAGAAGATCCTCTATTCCAAGCTGAAGACGGAATTTATCAACATCCACGCAAAATAATGTTCGCGCCCTGACACAATGAACGTGTCAGGGCGTTTATTTTATCCCGGCATAAAAACCGGGGAGACGCACGGCGCGTCTCCCCGGAGCCGGGTCATCGCCGGTTTTCAAAGGCGATCTCAAAGTCGGATTTGGGAGTGTATTGCTCGCTGAGCTTTACGACCACGCGCCCGTCGATCACCTTCACGCTGCCCTGCTGCGGGTAGAGCGGCATGGCGGCAAACGCGTCGCTGCCGGCGACGGCGGCCATGGTCTCCTGCGACGGCTCCTCGATGGGGATGCTGAGCCAGTCGTTGAGATAGTAATAAATGTGTTTGTTCAGCGTCGCCAGCTGGTGGATGGGCACACTGTAATGCGTGACCTGCGCATAGCTCTCGATGGCGGAGTGCATCTGCTCGTCCGGGATCGTGCCGATGATGACGACCTCCGTGTCCGGCGTGTAGCCGTCGCAGTCCTCCACACGCGTCATCATGCGCGTGAGATAGCTCTGCGTGGCGCGGTGCGCCTGCGCGGACGCCGTGTAGAGCAGGTTGTTGGTCTGGAGAAAGCACACGAGCAGCGCGCACACGCACACGGCGCCCGCGATGCCTGCCGGTCTGGGGCACGGGATGTGCCCGTCGCATTTGTCGACCATCAGCAGCGCCGCCAGATACACCAGCACAAAGGCATACTTCATGATCGGTGTGGGCGCGGAGTACGGGCTCATGATCTGACCGAAGTTGATCGCCAGCGGGAAGAGCAGGATCAGCACGAGCAGCAGCAGCACGCGCCACGGCTGCCGGAGCAGCCCGTCGCGCCGCAGCGCAGCGACGAGGCTCACCGCGGCGGCGGCCAGCAGCAGCGCGTTGAGCACGCTCAGAACCGGCGTGTCATAGCCGTTGGCGCTGCCGGGGATGAAGAAGAAGGCGGCGACCTGCTTGTAGGTGGTCACCAGCAGACCCGGCAGCCTGGCCAGCGGATAGTGCGTCATGACGGTGTCCATGCCGAGGTAGGACAGCAGCTGCACGTGCTTGACGCGCAGGAAGATCTGCAGAATGCCGTAATACGCCGCCGCGCCGAGCGCGAGGAAGGCGACGAGCCGCCCGCCGAGCCGCAGCGTGCCGCGCAGCGTCGCCTCCGGCCGGGTCAGATATTCGATCACGACGAGCACGCTCAGCGCGATGCTCATCGCCGCGTAGGCCTGATAGGTACCCATGGCCATGGCCAGCAGCAGCACCGCCGGCACAAGCCGCCACTTGCCGCGCACGGCAAGCTGTACGGCCAGCACCGCCATGAAAATGGCCAGACAGTAGGCGCTGGCGGTGAACATGTACAAAAACGTGTAGCCAAGGCAGGGGAACGCTGCCATCACGGCGCCGCACACGCCGCCGAGACATCTGCTGCGCACGCGCAGCAGGCCGACCGTCACCGCAGCCGCGGCGCCCAGCAGCAGCATCGACAGCAGGCCGATGACCGCCGGCATCTGCGTGAAGTCGTTGAGCATGCTGGCATAGTGAAGAAACCAGCGGCCGGACACGGTCATCTGCTGCGGGTCATACACCCGGCTCAGCCCGTCGGAGCACGGGACGATATTCGTAAAGGCGTAAAGGTGCACCAGATAGCCGGTGATGATGCACGCGAAAAAGGCCGCGCGCTGCGTCGGCTGCAGCCGGCCCCACCGCCGCTGTGTCAGTTCGTCCAGTTTCATGTCGTTCCTCCCGGAGTTGTTGATGCTTTAGTTGATGCTTTATTATTATAGGAGATTCCGGCGCAGATTGCAAGCGCGCACACTCGCGCTTCGGCGCGGAGCGCCTGAGCGGCTGCACAGCAGATCCTGAAAGAGATTATATAATTTGCGAATAAATTTATATAAAAACGCTTGACAAAGTTATAGGGCGGGTGTAGAATGCACAATGTAAGAAAAAAGAAAGCGGTGATGCACCGATGAAGAAAACACTATACAGCCTCATGCTCAACGAGGAGGTCGTGCGCGAGATCGACCGCATGGCCCACCGCATGGGCACGAACCGCTCGGCGCTGATCAACCAGATCCTCGCCGACTACACCTCGGTCATGACGCCGGAGCGCCGCATCGAGAGCATTTTCCACGAGATCGAGCAGCTTGTCGCCCCGGCGCGTGACCTTGTGCCGTTTTTCGCCCCGCACACGACGAGCATGTCCCTCAAGAGCAGTCTTGAATATAAGTACCGCCCGACGGTCAAGTACGAGGTCGCGCTCTACGGTGACAAGCAGGAGGGACTCGGCGAGCTGGCCGTGATCTTCCGCACCCAGTCGGCGGCGCTGCTGCAGAGCATGACGCAGTTTTTCCGCCTCTGGAAGCAGATCGAGGACGCGCACCTGTCCGGCGTCGAGCCGGAGTATGCCCTGTATGACGGGAAGTTCGTGCGCACGCTCTCGCTGCCGCCGGATCACGACTACACGAGCGAGGAGATCGCCCGCGCGATCTCGGACTACGTGCAGCTGTTTGACCGGCTCATGAAGGCGTACCTTGCGGGCAAGTATGCCCCGCCCGAGATCGAGGCGCTCTACTGTGCCGAGCAGCAGCGCGCACAGATCCTCATCTGATTTTTGCAACCACTCATGAAAGGAGGCGCTGCGTGCCGGAACACGCAGCAACCCGACTATGAACGCTGATAAATTCACCCAAAAGACCATTGAAACCATCCAGACCGCGCAGAGCATGGCACAGGAAAACGGCAACCAGTATCTCACGCCGGAGCACCTGCTCTATGCGCTCATCGACGCCGACGGCGGCCTGATCGGCACCCTGCTCGGCCGCATGGGCGTGGACTGCAACGCCGTGCTCGGCGAGCTCGACGCCGCCATTGACCGGCTGCCGAAGGTCTCCGGCGGCAGCGGCGAGGTGTATGCCTCGCCCGAGACGGGCAAGGTCTTCAATTTTGCCGAGCGCGAGGCCAAAAACGGCGGCGACGCCTATGTCTCCGTCGAGCACCTGATGCTCGGCATCTTCGCCAACGAGACCGCCGACATCAAGCGCATCTTCGGCGCCCACGGCATCACGAAGGCGGGCTTTGCGGCGGAGCTCAGGAAGGTCAAGACCGCTCCCGTCACGAGCGACAACCCCGAGGACACCTATGACGCACTCAAAAAGTATGGCACCGACCTCGTCGAGCGTGCCCGCGAGGGCAAGATGGATCCGGTCATCGGCCGCGATCAGGAGATCCGCAACGTCGTGCGCATCCTCTCGCGCAAGACGAAGAACAACCCCGTGCTCATCGGTGAGCCGGGCGTCGGCAAGACGGCCATCGCCGAGGGGCTGGCGCAGCGCATCGTGCGCGGCGACGTGCCCGAGGGACTGAAGAATAAGACCATTTTCTCGCTCGATATGGGCGCGCTGGTCGCGGGCGCAAAGTACCGCGGCGAATTCGAGGAGCGGCTCAAGGCCGTGCTCGAAGAGGTGCGCAAGAGCGAGGGACGCATCCTGCTGTTCATCGACGAGCTGCACACCATCGTCGGCGCGGGCAAGACCGAGGGCAGCATGGACGCGGGCAACCTCCTCAAGCCGATGCTCGCCCGCGGCGAGCTGCACTGCATCGGTGCGACGACGCTCGACGAGTACCGCAAGTATATCGAAAAGGACGCCGCGCTCGAGCGCCGCTTCCAGCCCGTTCAGGTCGACGAGCCGACGGTGGAGGACACCATCTCCATCCTCCGCGGCCTGAAAGAGCGCTATGAGATCTTCCACGGCGTGCGCATCCACGACAACGCGCTTGTCGCGGCGGCCACGCTCTCCAACCGCTATATCACCGACCGCTTCCTGCCGGATAAGGCCATCGACCTCGTCGACGAGGCCTGCGCCATGATCCGCACGGAGATCGACTCCATGCCGTCGGCGCTCGACGATCTGCGCCGCCGCATCATGCAGATGGAGATCGAGGAGATGGCGCTCAAGAAGGAGGACGACCAGCTCTCCCGCGACCGGCTCGCCAAGCTCACGCAGGAGCTCGCCGAGCTCAAGGATCGCTTCAACGAGCAGAAGGCGCGCTGGGAGTCCGAGAAAAACAGCGTCGAGGAGGTCAAGTCCCTCAAGGCGGACATCGACCGCCTGCACGCCGAGATCGAAGAGGCGCAGCGCAATTACGAGTACGAAAAGGCCGCGCGCCTGCAGTACTCCGACCTGCCGAGCCTTGAAAAGAAGCTCGGCGAGGCCGAGGCCGCAGCCGAGCGCCGCAAGAGCGACAACTCCCTCGTGCACGACACCGTGACCGAGGAGGAGATCGCCGGCATCGTCGCCAAGTGGACCGGCATCCCGGTGGCCAAGCTCATGGAGGGCGAGCGCGAGAAGCTACTGCACCTCGACGAAGTGCTGCACCGCCGCCTGATCGGTCAGGACGAGGCCGTGGAGAAGGTCTGCGAGGCCATCCAGCGCTCGCGCGCCGGCATCGGCGACCCGAACCGCCCGATCGGCTCGTTCCTGTTCCTCGGCCCGACGGGCGTCGGCAAGACGGAGCTTGCCAAGGCGCTGGCCGAGAGCCTGTTTGACGATGAGCGCAGCATGGTGCGCATCGACATGACCGAGTACATGGAGAAGTTCTCCGTCTCGCGTCTGATCGGCGCGCCCCCGGGATACGTCGGCTACGACGAGGGCGGCCAGCTCACCGAGGCCGTGCGCCGCAAGCCGTACTCCGTCGTGCTGTTCGATGAGGTCGAAAAGGCACACCCGGATGTGTTCAACATCCTGCTGCAGATCCTTGACGACGGCCGCATCACGGACAGTCAGGGCCGCACGGTGGACTTCAAGAACACGATCATCATCCTCACGTCGAACCTCGGCAGCCAGTACCTGCTCGACGGCATCGGCCCCGACGGCGAGATCACCGCGGACGCCCGCGAGCACGTGCAGGCAGAGCTGCGCCGCGCCTTCCGGCCGGAGTTCCTCAACCGTCTGGACGAGATCCTCATGTTCCGTCCGCTCACGCGCGACAACCTGTCGCACATCATCGACAATCTCATCGCCGCCCTGCGCAGCCGCCTGGCCGACCGCACGCTGAACCTTGAGATGACCGACGCCGCCAAGGCGCTCGTCATCGAAAACGGGTATGACCCGGTCTACGGCGCGCGTCCGCTCAAGCGCTACCTGCAGAGCCACGCCGAGACGCTCATTGCCCGCACCATCCTCTCCGGCGATCTGCACGCCGGCGACACGCTCGTCGTGGATGCCGAGGGCGGCGCGCTCGTCTGCCGCGTGAAGGCATAAGGCATAAGGCATAAAAATGACCCCATGGGTCTGTGCACACTGCACAGGCTCATGGGGTTTTTCGTTGTTTCGGGTGCTTGCGGCACAGGAAAAAGATCAGCAGCGTCAGCAGCGCACCGGTGAGATAGCCCGCCGTGTCGAGCCAGACGTCCGTGATCTGCCCGCTGCGGCCGGGGACGAAGAGCTGGATCGTCTCGTCGCACAGCGCTGCGAGCGTGCCGGTCAGCAGCGCCGCCGGCCATGAAAAGTGCGCCCCCGTGCGCAGCGCGGCGGCGGTGAACACGCCGAGGAGCGCATACTCGCCGAAGTGCGCGCATTTGCGCAGGATGTGGTCGGTCATCCATGGCAGGAGCCGCTGCACCACGGTCAGCAGCGCGCCGCTCTCGGCGCCGCTGTGCACGGCGGGTATGCACGACTGCCCATAGATGACCAGCAGCCATGCCCCGGCGCAGACGGTCAGGATGCGGCTGGTGCGGCGGTTCATGCGCCGGCCGCTTCCTTCTGCGCGCGGATCTTGTCCACCCAGCACTTGTGGCACATGGCGACGTAGCTGTCGTTGCCGCCGAGCAGGATCTGCCCGCCCTCGGTGATGACGCGGCCGCTGCCGTCGATGCGGGCGTTGACCGTCGCCTTGCGGCCGCAGGCGCACACGGTCTTGATCTCCGTGATGGAATCGGCCAGCTCCATGAGCCGACGCGCGCCGGGGAAAAAGTGCGTGAGAAAATCCGTCCGCAGACCGAAGCACAGCACGGGGATGTTCTGCTCGTCGACGATGCGGCGCAGCTGGTCGATCTGCTCCGGGGAGAAAAACTGCGCCTCGTCGGCGATGATGACGTCGGCGTGCCCGGCGCGGGCAAACGTGTCCGCGATGTCCTCGTCCGGGCGGATGACCTGCGCCTCGCGCTGCAGACCGATGCGCGAGCGGATGATGTTCGCCCCGTCGCGGTCGTCGACCGAGGGCTTGATGAGCCAGACGGTCATGCCGAGCTCCTCGTAGTTGAACTGCGTGATGAGCGCCTGCGCGGACTTCGACGAGCCCATGGCGCCGTATTTAAAGTAGAGTTTGGCCATTTAATCCCGCTCCTTTACATAGGCCCGGATGCGCTCCATGACGAAATCGAGCGCCACCTGATTGTGCCCGCCCTCGGGGATGATGATGTCGGCATAGCGCTTGGACGGCTCGACGAACATCTCGTGCATGGGCTTGACCGTGGTCAGATACTGCGTCACGATCGACTCGAGATCGCGGCCGCGGTCGCGCACGTCGCGCACGATGCGCCGCAGGATGCGCACATCGGCGTCGGTGTCGACGAAGATCTTGATGTCCAGCCGCTCGCGCAGCTCCGGCTCGGCAAAGATGAGGATGCCCTCGACGACGACGACCTTGGCCGGGACGACCGTGATCGTCTCGGCGGCGCGGTTGTGCACCGTGTAGTCATATGTCGGGCACTCGATGGCCTGCCCGGCGCGCAGCGCGTCGAGATGCTGCACGAGCAGCGGCGTGTCGAACGCGTTCGGGTGGTCGTAGTTGAGCTTTTTGCGCTCGGCAAAGGGGATGTCGTCGTGCCGTTTATAGTAGTTGTCGTGATACAGCACGCTCACATCGCCGCCGAACTCGGCGAGAATGCGCCGCGTGATGGTGGTCTTACCGCTGCCGGTGCCGCCGGCAATGCCGATCGTGATGACGTCGCTCATGGTGCCGCCTCCCGTGGGACTGTTTTTTCCCCAACATTCTACCACACACGCGGGGACGTTGCAATTTGACTTTTGCCTTTTTTGCGGTTAAAATGAGACTGTCCGCGCCGCTGCGGCCGGATCCGAAAATTCTGAGATAAACGGAGGTATCCTTATGCCTGTTCCTACGCCGCATATTGAAGCCAAAGCCGGCCAGATCGCCAAGACCGTGCTCATGCCCGGCGACCCGCTGCGCTCGAAGTTCATCGCCGAGACCTTTCTGGAAAATCCCGTGCTCGTCAACAACGTCCGCGGCGTGCAGGGCTACACCGGCACGTGGAAGGGCGTGCCCGTGACCGTGATGGCCTCCGGCATGGGCATCCCGTCGATCGGCATCTACAGCTGGGAGCTGTACAATTTCTACGATGTCGACAACATCATCCGCGTCGGTTCGGCCGGTGCGCTTGCCGACGATCTGAAGCTGATGGACGTCGTCGCCGGCGCCGGCGCGTGCACGGACTCCAACTTCGCGCACCAGTTCGGCATCAACGGCACGTTTGCCCCCATCGCGGACTACACGCTGCTCAGTCAGGCCGCCGCGGCGGCGGCTGCCAACGGCGTCGCGCTGCACGTGGGCAATGTGCTCTCGTCGGACAACTTCTATGACGACGGCAGCGACGGTCCCGACCAGTGGAAGAAGATGGGCGTGCTCGCCGTCGAGATGGAGGCCGCCGGCCTGTACATGAACGCCGCCCGCGCCGGAAAGCGCGCGCTTGGCCTGTTCACGATCTCCGACCACATCTACCGCGCCGAGGAGCTCAGCTCCGAGCAGCGGCAGAACTCCTTCGTGCAGATGATCACGATCGCGCTCGACACCGCCGTCAGCATGGCAAATCTCTGAGACAGCGCCACCTGTCCGCTCCGAGCGGACGGGTGGCGTTTTTGTTTATAAAAACGTTATATTTTCGAAACAAATGGGATTGCCTGTGATTCGCGTCCGTGTTATACTGAAGGCGGCTGCGAGAGTATGCCAAATATCGCCTGAACATCAGGCAATACTTTATAATGGAGGAAAAATAGCATGAACATGAAGAAGCTTGTTGCTCTGCTCCTTGCGCTCGTCATGGTCTTTGCGCTTTGCGCCTGCGGTTCCAAGGACAATCAGGACACGGACAAGAAGAACGACGGCAAAAAGACGGCCATGAAGGCAGACGACATCCCGGACGAAATGACGTCCAGCGATGGCAAGTATCAGGTCGCGTTCGTCACCGACGTGGGCGATCTGAAGGACAAGTCCTTCAACCAGGGCACTTACGACGGCGTGAAGCTGTACGCCAATGCCAACAGCAAGTCCTACAAGTACTATAAGCCCGCCAACGGCGACAAGGCCACCGATGACGATCGTTACGACGCCATGAAGGCCGCTGTCGACAACGGCGCGGAAGTGGTCGTGGCTGCCGGCTTCCTGCAGGGCGCTGCCCTCGAGAAGGCCGCGAAGGAATTCACGGACACCAAGTTCGTGTTCATCGACGGTTCTCCCATTGACGGCGTGACCAACCTCGCTGCCATCAGCTTCCGTGAAGAGCAGTGCGGCTATCTGGCCGGCTATGCTGCCGTCATGGAAGGCTACACCAAGCTCGGCTTCTGCGGCGGCGGCGGCGGCACGAACGATGCCTGCTGCCGTTACGGCTACGGTTACGTTCAGGGCGCCGAGGCGGCTGCCGCTGAGAAGAACGTGAACGTTGAGATGAACTACACCTGGAAATACGGCGAGAGCTTCCAGCCCTCCGCTGAGCTGCAGACCCTGGCCTCCGGCTGGTACAAGAACGGCACTGAGGTCATCTTCTCCTGCGGCGGCTCCATCTTCGACTCCATCACCGCTGCTGCTTCCGCGAACGACGCGGCTGTCATCGGCGTTGACGTCGACCAGTCCTACACCTCCGACACCGTCATCACTTCCGCCCTCAAGGGCATCGGCGAGGCTGCTCAGCAGGCTCTGACCGCCGCTTACGGCAGCGATTGGGCCAACTACGGCGGCAAGCTCACCACCCTGGGCGCGGCCGAGGGCGCTGTTGGTCTGCCGACCGACACCTGGAGCCTCAAGAACTGGACCGTTGACCAGTACAACGCCATGTTCGAGAAGATCGTCAAGGGCGAGATCACCATTGACAACGACTTCAGCAAGCTCGCCAGCACCGATCACGTCGCCCTCAATCTCGTCAAGTAATTTGACCGGAACCCTTCTAAGGAGAGAAAGCTTCGGCTTTCTCTCCTTTTCTTGTTTGCCCCGGAACAGCCGCGCCGTGTGCAGACCCGTGCGCCGCGGGGGAGCCCGAGGGGGCGAAGGGCCCGCCTCGGATGAGATCCATTGCCGCCCGGCGGGCGGCGTCTCGGCCCGGGTGAAAAACTCCGGGTTTTCGCCGGGCCGAGAGAAAGCTTCGGCTTTCTCTCCTTTTTTCGTTCGTGTTCTGCACACTTTGGGGCGGAATGCCTTGAAATCAGGCGATCAAACAGGTATAATCAAAATATTAGCAGAGCCATTTCGCGCGCCGGGCAGCGCGGTTCCCCGTCCGGCGGCTGCCGATATGCAAGCACAGAAACAGAAATAGGAAAGTAGGTGGCGGTATGGACAACGCTCCTCCGTATGTGATCGAAATGCTTCACATCACCAAGGAGTTCCCTGGCATCAAGGCCAACGACGACATCACCCTGCAGCTCAAAAAGGGCGAGATCCACGCCCTGCTCGGTGAAAACGGCGCCGGCAAATCCACGCTCATGAGCGTGCTCTTCGGCCTGTATCAGCCGGAGATGGGCGAGATCCGCAAAAACGGCAAGCCCGTCAAGATCGACAACCCCAATGATGCCACCGCGCTCGGCATCGGCATGGTACACCAGCACTTCAAGCTCATCGACGTGTTCACCGTGCTCGACAACATCATCCTCGGCGCCGAGACGACGAAGCTCGGCTTCATCCAGCGCAAGGAAGCGCGCAGGAAGGTCGAGGAGCTCTCGGAAAAATACGGCCTGAAGGTCGACCTCGACGCCAAGGTCGAGGATATCACCGTCGGCATGCAGCAGCGCGTCGAGATCCTCAAGATGCTCTACCGCGACAACGAGATCCTCATCTTCGACGAGCCGACCGCCGTGCTCACCCCGCAGGAGATCGACGAGCTCATGGCCACGATGAAGGAGTTTGCGCGCGAGGGCAAGTCCATCCTCTTCATCTCGCACAAGCTCAATGAGATCATGGCCGTGGCCGACCGCGTCACCGTCCTGCGCAAGGGCAGGTGCATCGGCACCGTCAACACCTGCGACACGAACAAGCAGGAGCTGTCGAACATGATGGTCGGCCGCCCCGTGCAGCTCGTCATCGACAAGACGCCGGCTCACCCCGGCGAGGAGATCCTGCACGTGGAGGACCTGTGCGTCCTGTCGCACCTGCACAAGCGCAACGCCGTGGACCACGTGTCGTTTTCCGTGCGCGCAGGCGAGATCGTCTGCATCGCCGGCATCGACGGCAACGGCCAGACCGAGCTCATCCACGGCCTGACCGGCCTCGATAAGATCACCGGCGGCTCCGTCACCCTCTGCGGCGAGACGATCACGCATGCCTCCATCCGCCGCCGCGGCAAGAATATGAGCCACATCCCCGAGGACCGGCACAAGCACGGCCTCGTGCTCGACTTCACGCTTGAGCAGAACATGGTGCTCCAGCGCTACAAGGAGCCGCAGTTCCAGAAGGGCGGCTTCATCCGCCGCGACGCCGTGCGTGAATACGCCGACCGGCTCATCGAGCAGTTCGACGTCCGCAGCGGCCAGGGTGCCGTCACGATCGCGCGCAGCATGTCCGGCGGCAACCAGCAGAAGGCCATCATCGCCCGCGAGGTCGACCGCGACAAACCGCTCATCATCGCCGTGCAGCCGACGCGCGGCCTCGACGTCGGCGCGATCGAATACATCCACAAGCAGCTCGTCGCCCAGCGCGACGCGGGCAAGGCCGTGCTGCTCGTGTCGCTCGAGCTCGACGAGGTCATGAGCCTGTCCGACCGCATCCTCGTCATGTACGAGGGACAGATCGTCGGCGAGCTCGACCCGAAGCAGACGACCGTGCAGGAGCTCGGCCTGTATATGTCCGGCGCCAAGCGCAGCGGGAAGGACGGTGAATCGGCATGAAGCAGAGCAAACTCCACACCCTCTATGAAAAGGACATGACCAAGAAGATCCTTGCGTCCCTGCTGTCGATCCTCATCGGGCTCGTCGTCGGCAGCATCATCATCGCCGCCGTCGGCTTCTCGAATCCGGAGCTCGGCGCGTCGAGCGTCTGGGACGGCATCCGCCTCGTGTTCGCCGGCCTGTTCAGCACCGGCCGCACCGCCTCCGGCGTGCTTACCTGGGGCTTCAACTCCACGAGCTTCGGCAACATGCTCTTCCGCGCCACGCCGCTCATCATGACGGGTCTGTCCGTCGCTGTGGCGTTCAAGACCGGCCTGTTCAACATCGGCGCGCCCGGTCAGTACCTCATGGGCACGCTCGTGTCGCTGTGCATCGCGCTCGGCATCCCGTCGAGCAGCGTCGCCCCGTGGCTGATCTGGATCCTCGCGTTTCTCGGCGGTGTGGCCGCCGGTGCGGCCTGGGGCGCGATCCCCGGCGTGCTCAAGGCGTTCCTGAACATCAACGAGGTGCTCGCGAGCATCATGACCAACTGGCTGGCGGCAAACCTCGTGACATGGATGTTCGACATCAGCAATTTCAAGAACCTGGTCGAGAACACCAAGTCCGGCTACATCTACAAGACGACCTATAACGACGTGGCCACGGCGAAGCTCGGCCTCGACAAGCTCTTCCCGAACTCGCAGGTCAACGCCGGCATCCTCGTGGCGATCCTCTTCGCCATCGGCATGTACATCCTTATGAACAAGACGACGCTCGGCTACGAGCTCAAGGCCTGCGGCATGAACCGCCACAGCGCCCGCTATGCCGGCATCCGCGACAAGCGCAACATCGTCCTGTCCATGGCCATCGCGGGCGGTCTCGCCGGCGGCGGCGCCGCGCTGTACTACCTGTCCGGCAACACGGAGTTTTTCTGGAGCACGTATCAGGCGCTCCCGGCCGAGGGCTTCAACGGCATCCCGGTCGCTCTGCTCGCGGTCAACAACCCCATCGCCGTCATCTTCACGGCCATCTTCATGTCCGTGCTGGACATTGCGGGTCTGCAGTTGACCAACCTCACGGCCTATAACGAATACATCACGGACGTCATCATCGCAGCCATTGTGTATCTGAGCGCGTTCTCGCTCGTGATCCGCATGCTGCTCGACGGCCGGAAGAAAAAGCGCAAGTCCGGCGGCACGCCGGCGGACGATCAGCCCGTCGAGCCTGCGCAGTCGCTCGGCGACCCGGATCTGCACCCGGATCCGGCCATCACAGACCCGGACGCGGATGCGCCCGTCGTGGAAGGAGGCGAGCAGGCATGAGCTTTCTCATCCAACAGACACTGATCTATGCCGTCCCGCTCATGATTGTGGCGCTCGCAGGCGTGTTCGCCGAGCGCAGCGGCATCATCAATCTCGCGCTTGAGGGCATCATGATCTTCGGCGCGTTCATCGGCGTGCTCTTCGTGCGCCAGATGCAGGGCGTGGACACCTTCATCGCCGCTAAAGCCGCCGGCGACTGGGGCACGCTGCAGGGTCTCGTGCTGCTGGCCATGCTCGTGTCGGCAGCCATGGGCGCACTGTTTTCGCTGCTGCTGTCGTTCGCGTCGATCAATCTGCGCGCCGACCAGACCATCGGCGGCACGGCGCTCAACCTGCTGGCGCCCGCGCTGGTGCTGTTCTTCATCCGCGTCATCGCCAACCAGAACACCCTCAACATGGCCAGCGGCGACTCGGCCAGCTGGTTCATGATCAAGAAAAGCACGCTCGGCATCGACAAGTCCGTCGATCTCGGCTTCTTCGGCGAGACTTTTGTCAATAAGGTGTATCTCGCCACCTATGTGTGCATCCTGCTGTTCATCATCCTGTCGATCCTGCTGTACAAGACGCGCTTTGGCCTGCGCCTGCGCGCGTGCGGCGAAAATCCGCAGGCGGCCGACTCGCTTGGCATCAATGTTTACAAGATGCGCTACGCCGGCACGACCATCTCCGGCGCGCTGGCCGGCATGGGCGGTTTCGTCTACGCGCTGACCACGGCCAACTGCTCGTCCAACGGCGACGTGGCGGGCTTCGGCTTTTTGGCCCTCGCCGTCATGATCTTCGGCAACTGGAAGCCGCTGAACATTGCGGGCGCGTCGCTGCTGTTCGGCCTGTTCAAATGCATCGCCGCGGCCTACACCAGCCTGGACATCAACGGCGACGGCGTGTATCTGCTCGCACAGATCGGCATCAGCGCACATTTCTATCAAATGCTGCCGTACCTCATCACGATCATCGTGCTCGCCTTCACGTCCAAGAGCTCCCGCGCCCCCAAGGCCGAGGGTATCCCATACGACAAGGGCAGCCGCTGAGCACCCGGTTGATTTCCTGCACCCCCGCCGAGTCGGCGGGGGTGCTTTTTGTGGGGAGTGCATAAAGATAGCGCTAAGAAATTGGCACAAACGCGAAAAAGCACAAATATTGCAAAACTTGTTGACATTCTGTGTACGCGAACGTATACTGAGTCCAATTGAACAAAGCATGATAGAGGCGCGGACGTCATCAGTACCCTCGCTCACCGGCAGGAAACCGGGGAGGGGAAAGGGGCGGCCGCCGAAGGGTCCCGCAGGTTCCTGCCGCGGGATTGCCTGGGCCGTCGGAGAAGATCCGCCGGACTGCCGCGGTTTGCGGAGCGCTGTCATTGACCGGAGGTTTCAGGTGTCATGAACAGTATGCTCTGTTCATGACATTTTTTATGGGAGGAATTTTGATATGAATTCCAGACGCAAGCTTCTGGCTGTTTTGCTGCTCGTCGTGATGGCGGTCTCGCTTCTGAGCGTGTGCGCCTTCGCCGCCGACGGGGAGGACGCGGCCAAGTCCATCACCTGCACCACGTGCAGCGGCACCGGCGTTTCGCAGGGCGCTGAGTGTGACGTCTGCGAGGGTACCGGCGTCATCACGTCCACGAGCCGCATGGCGTTCTCGTTCTGGGCGCTTGTGCCGCCGATCGTCGCCATCATCCTCGCGCTCATCACCAAGGAGGTCTACTCCTCGCTGTTTGTGGGCATCCTGCTCGGCGCGCTGTTTTTCTCCAACTTCAACCCGCTCACCGGCCTTGATGCCATCATCAACGACGGTCTGGTGCCTGCCGTCGCCGACAACGCCGGCATCATGCTCTTCCTCGTCATCCTCGGCGCCATGGTCGCGCTCATCAACCGCGCGGGCGGCAGCGCCGCCTTCGGCCGCTGGGCCGAGACGCACATCAAGACCCGCGTCGGCGCGATGCTCGCCACCTTCCTGCTCGGCGTGCTGATCTTCGTTGATGACTACTTCAACTGCCTGACCGTCGGCTCGGTCATGCTGCCCGTCACCGACCGGCACAAGATCTCCCGCGCCAAGCTCGCCTACCTCATCGACGCCACGGCCGCGCCTGTGTGCATGATCGCGCCGATCTCCTCCTGGGCGGCCGCCGTGTCCGGCGTCGTCGAGGACTACAACGGCTTTGACCTGTTCGTGCGCGCCATCCCGTACAACTTCTATTCGCTGCTCACGTTCGTGTTCATCATCGCGCTCATCCTCATGAAGTTTGACTACGGCCCGATGCGCCTGCACGAGATGAACGCCCGCTTCAAGGACGACCTCTACACCACCGGCGAGCGCGCCGATGCCAACAGCGACGCCATCGACTGCAACCAGAACGGCCGCGTCATCGATCTGATCCTGCCCGTCGCCGTGCTGATCGTGACGTGCTTTGCCGGTCTCGTCTACGCCGGCGGTTACTGGGATGCCTCCGGTGATTACTATCACGACTTTGTCGGCGCTTTCGGCAATACCGACGCGTTTGTCGCGCTGCCCTGGGGCTCGCTGATCGCGCTCGTGTTCACGATCATTTACTTCCTGTGCCGCCGCCTTATCACCTTCAAGGATTCCATGGCCTGCCTGCCGAAGGGCTTCATCAACATGGTCCCCGCCATCACGATCCTGACCTTTGCCACCTCGCTCAAGAATATGACCGGCCTGCTCGGCGGCAAGTACTTCGTCGCCGCCGTCATGAACTCTGCGGCGGGCTCGCTGTTCAGCTTCCTGCCGGCGATCATCTTCCTTGTCGCCGGTGTGCTGAGCTTCTCGACCGGCACAAGCTGGGGCACGTTCGGCATCCTGCTGCCGATCGTCACCTACGTGTTCGACCCGTCGAGCGAGCTGTTCATCATCGGCGTGTCCGCGTGCCTTGCCGGCGCCGTGTTCGGCGACCACTGCTCGCCCATCTCCGACACGACCATCATGGCCTCCGCCGGTGCGATGTGCAACCATGTCAACCATGTGTCCACGCAGCTGCCGTATGCCGCAACGCTCGGCGTCATCTGCTTTGTCAACTACATTCTGGCGGGCTTCATCCAGAACGTCTATATCTGCCTCGCCATCGGCGTCGTGCTCGTGCTCGCCGCGCTGTTTATCATCCGCGCCGTCACTGCCAGAAAGCCGGTGCCCGGCTTCGAGGACGCGGCCTGAGCGCCCGCCTGCTGATTTCGTACCCTGCCTCCGCTTTGCCGGAGGCAGGGTTTTTGCTGCGATTTTTTTCGCGGTCACCGCCCCGGAAAAAGGCTTGACCTTTGACAGCCGGTGTGGTATAGTGAATCTACCTGTCAGTCGAGAGGTTCCCTTTTTATGCCCTTTCGGCTCATACAGGGAGGCAATCACGCCCCGACAGGGGCGAAATCAATAAGGAGGTGCCGAACAATATGGCTAAAGCAGGATCCCGTGTCAAGGTGACGCTCAGATGCGCAGAGTGCAAGCAGCGCAACTACAACACCATGAAGAACAAGAAGAACACTACCGAAAAGCTGGAACTGAGTAAGTATTGCCCCTTCTGCCGCAAGCACACCAAGCACGTTGAGACCAAATAAGGCTTTCGAAAGGACGGAATGATTCATGGCTGATAAGAAACCTGAAAAGAAAGAAACTTCCACCGAAGCCGTCAAGAAAGCCGATAAGAAACTCCCGTTTTTCAAGCGTATCGGCAAATGGTTCCGCGACATGAAGAGCGAGCTCAAGAAAGTCGTGTGGCCGACGCCGAAGCAGACGGCAAACAACACCGCAGTTTGCCTGGTGGTCATGTTCGTGTCCGCACTTGTGCTGTGGGGCTTCGATTCTCTGGCCGACCAGGGCGTGCAGCTTCTTCTGAAGCTGGGTGGGTAATATGTCTGAACTCGCAAAATGGTATGTCGTGCATACCTACTCCGGCTACGAAAACAGCGTGGCCGCAAACATCCTCAAGGCTGCGGAAAACCGCAGAATGCAGGATCTGATCCAGGAAGTCAACATCCCGATGGAGACGGTCAAGGAGATCACCGATTCCGGTGAAAAGACCGTCGAGCGCAAGGTCTTTCCGGGCTACGTGCTCGTGAAGATGGTGCTGACCGATGAGAGCTGGCATCTCGTGCACAACGTGCGCGGCGCCGCGGGCTTCGTCGGCTCCGACGGGAAGGCGATCCCCCTGACAGAACAGGAAATCTACGATCTCGGCGTCGAGCACCATGAGGTGGTGGTCGGCTATGAGCTCGGCGACTCCGTCAAGATCACCGACGGCCCGCTCGAGGGCTTCATCGGCACGGTGGACGAGCTTGAGCCCGATAAGGACCGTGTGCGTGTCGTTGTTTCCATGTTCGGCAGAGAGACGCCGGTCGACCTCGAGCTTGATCAGGTCGAAGCGATCAAGGATTAAAATCTTTCAAGAAAGAGGTGCTTTCAAGTGGCACAGAAAATAGTTGGATACGTCAGATTCCAGGTTCCCGCCGGCAAGGCAACGCCGGCTCCCCCGGTCGGCCCCGCGCTTGGCCAGTATGGCATCAACATCGGCCAGTTCACCAAGGACTTCAACGAGCGCACCAAGGGCGACATGGGCATGATGATCCCGGTCGTCATCACCGTGTACTCCGACCGTAGCTTCTCCTTCATCACCAAGACGCCCCCGGCAGCTCTGCTCATCAAGAAGGCCTGCGGCATCGATCACGCCTCCGGCGTGCCCCAGAGAGATAAGGTCGCGACCATCAGCAAGGAAGATCTGCGCAAGATCGCAGAGCAGAAGATGCCGGATCTCAACTGTTCCAGCATCGAGTCTGCCATGAGCATGATCGCCGGCACTTGCCGCAGCATGGGCGTTCTGGTCGGCGAATAAGCCGTCAGATTCCGCTCCCTGATCGTGGGAGGATCATCCATCCGACGAACCACTTTATTAGGAGGAAACTGAATTGTTCAGAGGTAAAAATTATAAAGAGAGCGCTAAGCTCATTGATAAGCAGGCTCAGTACGAGCCGCAGGAAGCCTTCGAGCTCATCACCAAGACCGCCAAGGCCAAGTTCGACGAGACCGTCGAGCTGCACGTGAAGCTGGGCGTTGACTCCCGTCACGCCGACCAGCAGGTCCGCGGCGCCATCGTCCTGCCCCACGGCACCGGCAAAACGACCCGTGTGCTCGTCTTCTGCAAGGAAGAGCAGGTTCAGGAAGCGCTGGACGCCGGTGCGGATTACGCCGGCGGTCAGGATCTCGTGGCCAAGATCCAGGGTGAGAACTGGTTCGAGTTCGACACCGTCATCGCTTCTCCCAACATGATGGGCGTTGTCGGCCGTCTCGGCAAGGTGCTCGGCCCCAAGGGTCTCATGCCGTCCCCGAAGGCCGGCACGGTCACGCCGAACATTGCCAACGCCATCAAGGAAGCCAAAGCCGGTAAGATCGAGTACCGTCTCGACAAGACCAACATCATCCACTGCCCGATCGGCAAGGTCAGCTTTGGCGCCGAGAAGCTCACCGAAAACTACGACGCGCTCATCGGCGCGATCATCAAGGCCAAGCCGGCCGCCGCGAAGGGCCAGTACATCAAGTCCTGCGTCACGGCGTCCACCATGGGCCCCGGCATCAAGATCGTCACGAAGATCTGATTATCGGATACAAAACCACCCCGCCACCGGCGGGGTGGTTTTGCGTTTTCGTCGTATTGCCCCGCGTGGGGGGCGACTTTGCGTTGTCCGTCAGAAGCCGGAAGTCGGCCATTTCAATTCCCGCCCCGCGTGTGGTCCGGAAGTGTGATACGGAAGTGAGAGCAACACCCGCAAACACATTGAAAATCCTACATTTTTACGGCACGGACGCACGGGTTTGTTACGAAAAAACAATCCGCCTCTGTATCACACAGGGGCGGATTTGCTTATTTGCCATACGGCACTCGGAAATAGTCCAAATTTTTCTTGAACTTGCTCGAAGGGAGATCTGATGGTAAATCAAGCTGTGTTATTCAAGAGCCAGCAAGAAGGCCGGCCGCATATATTCCTGTGCGCTCCGGTTTAATCCACATTTTGCTGCCAGACTGTTCCAGTTTTCCCGGACGGTTTTCAGGATGTCTGCTGCCATAGCCGCTGCGTCCTTGGTACTGATCTCACAATACGGCGCGATTTCCAATGCAAGGTCAAGGGAGATCGTCGCATCATTCTCGTTTACGCAGAGGGACAGCTCGTCACCCTCCGGAACGGGGTTTACATCGTACAAGGGAGAGAGGTGCCAACCATCTGCTTTGAGGATAAAGCCATGGTTTCTCATGTGGTCATCCGTATTAGAAACAGCCATATTGAACACGATCCGCTTCCATAGCTCCGTCAAGTCTCTCTTGGGAGCAGCGCCGTTGGCCTTGATAAAGGACACCAGTTCAAGATAACTGGAGCCGTCCGCTGCCGATGCTCCATCCGTTTTTCCGAGCATTGTCATGGCGGATGCGAAATGGATTCGAGCAGCACCATTCCGGTCAAACCTTCGTACAAGGAAGGTGCTTCCGTATTTGGAGAAGTCGATCAGCATGGACTCGGGAACATCCAAGCCGCAAAGTCTTGCAAGGTCATGGGTGACCTTTTCCCATGCGCCCACGTTAACATCGTCGTGCTTGGACGGAAACTTGGCGATCCACAGATTTCCGCTTGTGTCCAGAACGGTGGCCTTCGGACGAGCGCCGCCCAGCGAGGAACCGGGCTTGATGAGCTGATTGATCCATTTCTGCTCGAGACCGGACTCATCGTTTTCAAATCGGCGGGAAGCCTCCTCCAGCATTCGCAGACTGGTCCAGGGAGGTGTCGGGGTTTCCGAATCATCCGAAAGGAACGGCCCATCTCTGTCCAGCTTGAAGCGAATCGCGCCCATTCGCGTCTCGTCGTAGACGCCCATAAGGAAGTCACTGTCTAACAGCTTTCGAGGCTTCCGGTCTTCCTGTTCAGCCAGTATTCTTTCTCTGCGCGTCATCAGCAGACGACCCCAACGGTCAGGGGAGGAGTCAGCGAAAAGGCCGAACACATTTTTTGCGCCGGTTGGATACTGCCGCCCGGCATACAGTTGAAGATCCGGGTCGAGGTACATGTAGTTTGCGCTGCTTTTTAACCAGTCAGCATCATACTCAAAGGAGTAGCTCTCACGGCCGCGGACATTCTCCACGAAGAGAGTCCCCAGAAAGTTTGGCGTTGTGGATTTGAAGCACTCATAGACATAAATTACTTTTTGGTTTGATGCCACGGTCAATCGCCTCCGTTTCGTGGTGCTCTCTTGCGAGTGGTAAGTTCAAGGTCTTGGAGCTTACGCCCCAGCTCGTCATCCTTTGCAACGAGCAGGAGGTCCTTATCCATGTTGTTCAGCGCGTGCAGAACTGCGGCATAGATCCCAATCGCGACAGAGGGGTTTCCTTTTTCTACATTCCAAACTGTGGCTCGGCTTACACCGGCTCTTTCCGCGACCAATTCAGCAGACAGGTGTCGCCGTAATCTGGCAAGTTTGATCTGTTCTCCCATCTGTTCTAAAATTGCCTGCGTCTGCGGCAGCACAGCAACACTCTTTCGTCCCATTCTGCGTACCACCTCCACATCATCTTTGCGCTTGTTATTATAGACGATATACACAAATTTGTCAATAAATAAAGGCATTAAATAGGGGCACTGCCAGCGATTGCCCCATACTTCATTGTGCACTGACCATCTTGCCGATATGCATCCGGACTTATGGTGAAGTTCATATGCGAAAACGAACGCATGCGTTTTGCACAGCGGCGGATGCACGGGTTTATTACGAAAAAGAAATCCACCTCTGTATCGCACAGGGGCGGATCAGCTTATTGGTCATACGGTACTCGGAAATAGTCCAAATACCTCTTGAACCTGTCCTGTGCAGATAGACAAGTATCACGCAGGTAGCCGCGCTCGTTCGGCCACTCCTTCAAGCCGCGGTAGTAGAACATCTTGATGTCGTCCTCGATGATAAACGGCACGATGTTGTTCCGCAGGCATTCTTTGAAAAGGAGCAGGCGCCCGACTCTGCCGTTGCCGTCCTGGAACGGATGGATGCGCTCAAAACGGTAGTGAAAGTCAAGTAAATCGTCAAAGGTTTTGCCCTCAATGGCGTTGTACTCGGCAAGCAGCTTCTTCATCTCCAAGCCGACATTCTCGGGCGCAGTTGTGTCCATGCCGCCGACCTCGTTGGGCAGTCTTTTGTAATCCCCGACGGCAAACCAATCGAGGCGGGGGGCGACCGGCACGGCCATCATCCCGGACGAGCTGCTGCAGATTTCAATTCCCGCCCCCGCGCGGGGGGCGACACAAAGTGGGCGGCGGAGCCGTGCACGGAATGTGATTTCAATTCCCGCCCCCGCGCGGGGGGCGACAGGCGGAAACACTCGCGCGCACGATTGGAGCACTATTTCAATTCCCGCCCCCGCGCGGGGGGCGACGCATTTTTGGCGACGCGGTTGTGCATGCATTCCACATTTCAATTCCCGCCCCCGCGCGGGGGGCGACGTTGCCCTCGTGATTCTTCTCAGCTTATCGCTTATTTCAATTCCCGCCCCCACGCGGGGGGCGACAGCAAAAATCGACAAAAAAGCTTGCGGTTTTTGCTGCAAGTTCAC
>CAKTPP010000019.1 GCA_934591895.1 uncultured Oscillospiraceae bacterium
ACGTGACGTGCAAGCTGGTAACAGAGGGCTTTGCCCGTCTATGAAAAACCGCCGGCTAGGCCGGCGGATTATTATTTTTACATAATCAAATCTCGCGCAGAATATGCGTCTGAAGGAAAGCCGCGACGCCGTCGCGGTCATTGGTGTCCGTCACATAGTCACAGACGGCACGCACCTCCGGTGCAGCATTGCCCATGGCGACGCTCGTGCCGGCAGCGCACAGCATCCGCAGGTCGTTGGAGCTGTCCCCGAAGGCGACGGTGTCCTCCGCCGCAATGCCCAGCCGCTGCGCGAGCGCAAGCAGTGCCCTGCCCTTATCGGCGTCGGCGGCGTTGAGCTCAAGATTGTTGCGAAACGACGACGTGACCAGAACGTCCGGAAACGCGGCCGTGATCTCTTCTCGCGCCGTTTCACGCTCCGCCATGTCCCGAAAGCACAGCTGCACCTTCTGCACCGGCTGGTCATTTGCGCGCACGAACGCCTTCAGATCCTCGACCGGCGTGCGTGTGCGCCGCAGGAGCGTGACCACTTCCTCATCGGCGTTATAATACCGCACGCGCTCAAGAAACGCCCGGTCAACCCAGCCGGTGTCGTTCCAGTAGCAGTCATACATCGCGTCATAGCGCCCGGCAAAATCCAGCAGACGCAGGCAGGTATCCAGCGGAAGCTCGGCACGCAGGAGCGTCTCCCCCGTTCGGATGTTCGAGATCTTCGCGCCGTTGATCGTAATGGCATAGTGCAGAAACGGCAGCGACATCACCTGCTCCGGAATCGCGCGCAGAGCGCGCCCCGTTGCCGGAACGATCACATGTCCCTGCTCGGCCGCAAGCGACAGCGCGGCAAAATTTTGCGCCGAGACGGCTTTGTCGCTGTTGAGCAGCGTTCCATCCAGATCCAGAGCGATCAGTTTCATAGGCACCTCCCGAAAACAAAAAAACCTGCGTTCTGAGAACACAGGTTTTTGTGGTGGAGACTAATGGGCTCGAACCATCGACCTCATGCGTGTGAAGCATGCGCTCTAACCAGCTGAGCTAAGCCTCCATAAGTGGTGACCCGTACGGGACTCGAACCCATGTTACCGCCGTGAAAGGGCGGTGTCTTAACCACTTGACCAACGGGCCTAAGATGGGATGCTGCGGGTGCAGCATCCCCTTGGTAGCGGCACCTGGATTCGAACCGGGGACACTTCGGGTATGAACCGAATGCTCTGGCCAACTGAGCTATGCCGCCATGTTGTACGCGCCTCGCGAACCGCTAAACGCAAGGAGCATTGTACCAAACAATGCTCCCTTTGTCAATAAGTTTTGCGTCAGTTTTTTAATTTTTTTGCGGTAAATAATCCAGCGGCGCAACGCTCTGTCCGGAGACGGAAACCGACAGATGCAGGTGGCTCTCCTGCGCCGATTCGCAGCCGGCGGAATCCCCGACTGAGCCGATCGTGTCCCCCGCCGAGACCTGATCGCCGACGTTCACCGTGGGGATCGACTCCAGATTTGCATACGTGCATCGCAGGCCGTCGGCGCGCTCCGTGACAACGGTCGTGCCGTAGCGGTCATCGTGATATACCTGCGTCACCGTGCCCGACGCCATGGCCGAGACGACCGCGCCGTAATCCGCCGCAATGTCAATGCCGTCATGCGTGCGCCAGTCAGCCATTGTCTCATCATAGGCCAGCGCCGTCATCGCATAGGCGCGCGTCACCGCGCCGTCGACCGGCCAGAGGTACACATCCTGCGCCGCCGTTTCTGCAGCTTCCTCCGCCGGAATTTCCGGCTCAGGCGACAGCTCCGGCGTCGGCTGCGGTGTCTCCGGCACGGGTACGACCGGTGTCGGTACGACCTCCAGCACCGCGCTGTGTGCACGCTCATCATCCATAGTCTTCGTATCTGCCAGCAGCGACCATGCGGAGACGCCGATCACCGCCGCGCAGAGGACGAGGGCTATGTAGAAGCCCTTGCCTTCGATGAAGCGTACAGATCTTTTTTCGGGGTTTTTGTCCTGATTCGGTTCCATCGTATTTCCCTCCAAGAAAAAAGGTGTTTGCATGGGTATTGTCACCCACACAAACACCTTTTATACAGGTTCGGGAAATTACTTCTTGATGCTGAAAAATGCGTCCTTGCCGGGATACTGTGCCACATCGAACAGCTCGTCCTCGATGCGCAGCAGCTGGTTGTACTTCGCAACGCGGTCGGTGCGGCTCGGAGCACCGGTCTTGATCTGACCGGCGTTGACGGCCACGGAGATGTCCGCGATCGTGGTGTCTTCGGTCTCGCCGGAGCGGTGAGAGACAACGGCCGTCCAGCCGGCGCGATGCGCCATCTGGATCGCGTCGAGTGTCTCGGTCAGCGTGCCGATCTGGTTGAGCTTGATGAGCACTGCATTGGCTGCACCGAGCTCGATGCCCTTTTTGATGCGCTGGACGTTCGTGACGAACAGGTCATCGCCGACGAGCTGGATCTTCTTGCCGAGGCGGTCCATGAGCATCTGCCAGCCTTCCCAGTCATCCTCGGCCATGCCGTCCTCAAGGGAGATAATCGGGTACTTCTCAACGAAATCAGCGTACATATCGACCATCTGCTCGCGGGTCATGACGGTGCCGCGCTTCGGCAGGTGGTAGCAGCCGTCCTCCGCGTTGAACCACTCGGAGCAGGCGCTGTCGATGGCGATCATGAAGTCGTCATACGGCTTGTAGCCGGCAAGCTCAATGGCCTTGACGAGCGCCTTGAGCGCATCCTCGTCGCTGTCGAGGTTCGGGGCGTAGCCGCCCTCGTCGCCCACGCCGGAGGCCGGGACGACCTTCTTGAGCACGTGGAACACCTCCGAGCACATGCGCAGTGCCTCAGCGAAGCTTTTCGCGCCGACGGGCATGATCATGAACTCCTGAATATCGACGTTGCTGCCGGTGGCGTGCGCGCCGCCGTTGAGCACGTTCATCATCGGCACGGGCAGCGTTTTGGCGTTGCAGCCGCCGATGTAGTTATACAGGCTCTGGCCGGTCGCCAGCGCGCCGGCCTTCGCGCACGCGAGGGACACGCCGAGGATAGCATTGGCGCCGAGACGGGTCTTGTTCGCAGTGCCGTCCAGCTCGATGAGCAGCTTGTCGATGGAAGTCTGGTCGAGGACGTTCATGCCCTGCAGCGCCTCGGCGATCTCAACGTTGACGTTCTCAACCGCCTTGAGCACGCCCTTGCCGAGGTAGCGGCTCTTGTCGCCGTCGCGCAGCTCGCAAGCCTCATAGATGCCGGTAGAAGCGCCGGACGGAACGGCAGCGCGGCCGACGGTGCCGTCGTCAAGCGTGACCTCAACTTCCACGGTCGGGTTGCCGCGGGAATCAAGGATCTCTCTGGCGCTTACGTCCACAATTTCAAAATAGTCCTTCATGTCAATACTCCTTTATGATTTTTCGATAAGGCTCTCGCCTGTCATTGCGGGTTTGGACTCGATGTGCATCAGCTCAAGCATGGTGGGTGCAATATCGGAGAGGCGCCCCTGCGCGCGCAGCGGCAGGTCTTTGCCGACAAGCACCAGCGGCACAAGATTCGTCGTGTGCGCCGTGTTCGGCGAGCCGTCCGGTTCGACCATACGGTCGGCGTTGCCGTGGTCAGCGGTGACGAGCAGCGTGTAGCCCATCTTCTGCGCCGCCGCAACGACCTCGCCAAGGCAGCGATCCACACATTCGACCGCCTGAATGGCCGCCGGCATCACGCCCGTGTGGCCGACCATGTCGCAGTTGGCGAAGTTGCAGACGATCATGTCATAGACGCCGGTGCGGATGCGCGCGACAAGCTCGTCCTTGACCTTGACGGCACTCATCTCGGGGATGAGGTCGTAGGTCGGATACTCGCGCGGCGACGGGATGAGCACGCGATCCTCGCCGGGATATTGCGTCTCCGTACCGCCGTTGAAGAAGAACGTGACGTGCGCATACTTTTCCGTCTCCGCGATGCGCAGCTGGCGCAATCCGTGCGCGCCGACGATCTCGCCGAGCGTGTCGTGCAGCTCCTCCGGCGGGAATGCGACCGGAAGATCGGTGAGCTTCTCATCATAGCGCGTCGTGCAGACATAGTGCAGATCCTGCACAGCGGCCTTGCGCCGGAAGCCGTCAAAATCCGGCTGCGTGAGCGCATAGGTCATTTCCCGGGCGCGGTCAGGACGGAAGTTCATGAAGATCACGCTGTCGCCGGATCGGATCTTACCGTCCGCCTCGCAGACAACGGGCTTGACAAATTCATCCGTCACACCGGCGGCATAGCTTGCCTCCATCGCATGGACGGGGTCGGGATCCTGCACGCCCTCGCCGCAGACCATGGCGTTGTAGCTCGCCTCGATGCGGTCCCAGCGCTTGTCACGATCCATGCCGTAAAAGCGCCCCTGCAGCGTTGCGATCTTGCCCGTGCCGAGCTCGGCGCAATAGTCGTGCAGCTGGCGGACATAGCCCGCGCCGCTCGTGGGCGCGACGTCGCGTCCGTCGAGAAAGCAGTGCAGATACACGCGCTCGATGCCGCGGTCATGCGCCATCTTCACCATGGCGAAGATGTGCCGGATATGGCTGTGCACACCGCCGTCGGACAGCAGGCCGAGGATGTGCAGCGCCTTGCCGTCTGCGGCGTTGTCGAGCGCCGCGCCGTAGACCGGGTTTTCAAAAAACGAGCCGTCGGAAATGGCGTTTGTGATGCGCGGCAGATCCTGAAACACGACGCGGCCCGAGCCGATGTTCGTGTGGCCGACCTCGCTGTTGCCCATCTGCCCGTCCGGCAGGCCGACATCCAGCCCGGAGGCCGAGAGCTTCGTGTGCGGCCAGCGCTGCAGGAGGCCGTCCATCACCGGCGTTTTGGCCGTGTAGATGGCGTTGCCCGCATTCGGCTCGCCGATTCCGTAGCCGTCAAGGATGATGAGGGCGACTTTCTCGTTGCTCATTCGCAGGCTCCCTGCGCCGTCGCGGCGATGATCTTCGAGAAATCGACCGGCTTGAGCGACGCGCCGCCGATGAGACCGCCGTCAATGTCCGGCTGCGCCAGCAGCTCGGCTGCGTTGCCCGCGTTCATCGAGCCGCCGTAGAGGATGCTGATCGCCTTGGCCGTGTCGGCGTCATAGAGCTTGGCAAGCGTGGCGCGGATGGAGGCGCAGACCTCCTGTGCCTGTGCGCTCGTGGCGGTGTTGCCGGTGCCGATGGCCCACAGAGGCTCATAGGCGATGACGCAGCGCACTGCCTGCTCCGCCGTCAGGCCGGAGAAAGCGGCCGCGACCTGATAGGCGACATACGTTTCGGTCAGGTCATGCTCGCGCTGCGCAAGACTCTCGCCGACGCAGATAATCGGCGTGATGCTGTTGTCGAGCAGGATCTTCGTCTTAGCATTGACCTGCAGATCGGTCTCGCCGTGATAGCTGCGGCGCTCGCTGTGACCGACGATGCAGTACTGTGCGCCGAGGTCGCTGAGCTGCTCGGCAGACACCTCGCCGGTGTACGCGCCGTGCTGGTGCTCGGACACGTCCTGCGCGCCGACGCCGAGGGCGCAGCACTTACCGGCAGCCTCCAGCGCACCGATCAGCGGGTACGGAGCGCAGATGACCACATCGCAGCAGCGCTGCGCCGGAAGATTCGCCTGCAGCTCCTGCACGAAGGCCGGGATGTCGGCCATGCGCTTATTGAGCTTCCAGTTGCCGGCAATGATTGCTTTTCTCTCTTTGATGTTCATATCCTTATTTCCTTTCCGCCGCTTACTTATCCAGCAGGCACGCAACGCCCGGCAGTTCCTTGCCCTCAAGGAACTCCAGCGAAGCACCGCCGCCGGTGGAGATGTGCGTCATCTTATCGGCGAAACCGAGCTTCTCGACCGCAGCGGCCGAATCGCCGCCGCCGACGATCGTGACCGCGCCGGACTCTGCCAGCGCAGCTGCGACGGCTTCCGTGCCCGCGGCAAAGGCCGGGAACTCAAACACGCCCATCGGTCCGTTCCAGACGACCGTTCCGGCGCCCTTGACGGCGTCTGTGAACAGCTTGATCGTCTCGGGACCAATGTCCAGACCCATCCAGTCAGCCGGGATGGCCTTGGTCGGCACGACCTTGCGCGCACAATCAGCGGCAAACTGATCACCGGCCATGGTGTCGATGGGCAGCAGCAGCTTCACGCCGCGATCCTTCGCCTTCTGGATCATCTCGAGCGCATAGTCCATCTTGTCGGCCTCGAGCAGAGACGTGCCGATCTCACCGCCCTGCGCCTTGACGAACGTGTAGGCCATGCCGCCGCCGATGATGATCGTGTCGGCCTTTTCGAGCAGGTTATTGATGACACCGATCTTATCCGACACCTTCGCGCCGCCGAGGATGGCGACGAACGGGCGCTTCGGATCCTCCAGCGCCTTGCCCATGACAGACAGCTCCTTCTCGATCAGCAGGCCGGCATATGCGGGCAGATACGCCGCGACACCGGCGGTGGAAGCGTGTGCGCGGTGCACCGTGCCGAACGCATCGGAGACATAAAGCTCGGCCATGCTTGCGAGCTCTTTTGCGAATTCGGGGTCATTTTTCTCCTCACGGGGATCAAAACGCAGGTTCTCCAGCAGCAGAAGCTGACCCGACTGCAGCGCGGCCGCCTTGGTCTTGGCATCCTCGCCGATGATATCCTTGGCAAAGAGCACGTCCATACCCAGCAGCTCCGTCAGGCGCTTGGCCACCGGTGCAAGCGTGAGGCTCTCCTTCCACGTGCCCTTCGGCTTGCCAAGGTGCGAGCAGGCGATCACGGCAGCGCCGTTGTCGAGCAGGTAGCGGATCGTCGGCAGCGCGGCCACGATGCGCTTGTCGCTCGTGATCTCGCCGGTCGTCTTGTCCTGCGGAACATTGAAGTCACAGCGCAGCAGCACTTTTTTGCCGGAAAGCGGGACGTCCCTGACGGTCATTTTGTTGTAGTTCATCTTGCTTCCTCCTGGTTTGTGATTTCACACAGGCGTGTGATATGGTGTTCAAAGATCCAGATCGATCTGTCCGAGCAGGTTCTGCTGGCGCAGCGCCTCATAGCACAGGATCGCCGCAGAGTTGGACAGATTCAGGCTGCGCGCCTCCGCACGCATGGGGATACGCAGGCAGTGGTCGGCATAGCGTTCACGCAGCCACTCGGGCAGCCCCTTCGTCTCCTTGCCGAACATGAGCGTCACCCTTGGGGCGGAGAGATCGGCGTCGGCGTAGCTCACCCTCGCCTTTGTCGTGAGCAGCCAGAGATTCTCATCCCCGTTTTTGGTGAAATACTCGTCGATGTTCTCATACACCGAGAGATCGACCAGATGCCAGTAGTCAAGTCCGGCGCGCTTGACGGCGCGGTCGGAAATATCAAACCCGAGCGGTTTGATCAGGTGCAGCCGCGAGCCCGTGCAGGCACAGGTACGCGCAATGGCGCCGGTGTTATTCGGGATCTCCGGCTCCACCAGAACGATATCTACCATAATGCTTCCTCTTCGTTATTTTTTTCAAATTCGTGGCCGATTATATCTCTTTTATTGTATTACTTTACCGCTTTTTTTGCAATCGCCCTTTTAAATAAAGCTGTCACTGGAAAACGCTGCATTTCTGAACTTTTCGTGAAACCTGCCGAAGACCATTGCATAATGGATGAAAAAACTTTATAATATCCACAGAATCTATCGATTTCACGCAAGATTCCATGCGTGGGAGGTACTATGACGCAACTTTGTTCCGTCTGTCCGCGCGGCTGCGGCGTCGACCGCGCAGGCGGGCAATTGGGCTTTTGCGCAGTTCCGGACGCGCCCATGGTGGCGCGCGCAGCGCCGCATTTCGGCGAGGAACCGTGCATATCCGGCACACGCGGCAGCGGCGCGGTCTTCTTCTCCGGCTGCAGCCTGCGGTGCGTATTCTGCCAGAACCGCGACATCAGCCGCGGCGAGCACGGAAAAGAGATCACCGTCGCGCAGCTCCGCGCTATTTTTTTGCGCCTGCGGGACGAAGGTGTGCACAACATCAACCTTGTCACCCCCAGCCACTATACACCGCAGATCGCCGAGGCGCTCACGGGACTGTCGCTCGGCATCCCGGTCGTGTGGAACAGCTCGGGCTATGAGTGCGTGGAGTCGCTGCGCATGCTCGAGGGGCTTGTGCAGGTATACCTGCCGGATATGAAATACGCCCTGTCAGAGCCGGCCGCGCGCTACTCCGCCGCAGCGGACTATCCGCAGGTCGCCCGTGCCGCCATTTCGGAAATGTACCGACAGACCGGCCCGTTCCGGCTCGACGGCGACGGCATGCTGCAGCGCGGCGTGCTCATCCGCCATCTCATTTTGCCGCAGCAGGGAGAAAACACCCGCCGCGTCATTGACTGGGTCGGGCAGACGTTTGCACCCGGTCAGGTGCTCTTCAGCCTCATGAGCCAGTACACGCCTGTCGGTGATCTGGCGCAGTGGCCGGAGCTGCAGCACCCCGTCTCCCCCGCGCTCAATGACGCCATGTACGAATACCTGATGGACAGTCCGATCGAAGACGGCTTCTATCAGGAGCTCGATGCCGCGACCGGCGACATGATACCGGCGTTTGACGGCACCGGCGTTTAAGCAGCAAATCTATCAATACAGAAAGATATATGGAGGTACCCTCATGGAGTACAAAGAGATTCTCGACAGCGCACGCACCTGCATCGGCCCTTACTGCAAGGCCTGCCCGGTGTGCAACGGAAAAGCCTGCGGCAATCAGGTGCCCGGCCCCGGTGCAAAAGCTCCCGGCAACGGCTTTGTCCGCAACTTTGACGCCTGGCAGAAGATCTGTGTCAACATGGACACCATCTGCCCGAACGAGCCGGTCGACACGGCCGTGGAGCTGTTCGGCACCATGTACCGCTACCCGTTTTTCGCAGCCCCGCTCGGCGCGATGAAGATGCACTACGGCGATAAGTACAACGACCGCGAGTATAACAGCATCCTCGTCAATGCCTGCGCAGACAGCGGCATCGCCGCCTTCACCGGTGACGGTGTGGACGCCGCGGTGTTCCAGGGCGCGATGGAGGCCATCCGCGCAGCCGGCGGCGTCGGCGTACCGACGATCAAGCCGTGGAGCCAGCAGCTGGTCTTTGAAAAGCTCGATCTGGCCAGAACCAGCGGCTGCAAGGCCGTCGCCATGGACATCGACGGTGCGGGTCTCCCCTTCCTGAAGAATCTGACGCCGCCGGCCGGCAGCAAGTCCGTGCAGGAGCTGGCCGAGATCATCAACTACGCCGCCATGCCGTTCATCGTCAAGGGCGTCATGACCGTGCGCGGCGCGCAGAAGGCCGCCGAGGCGGGCGCCGCTGCGATCATCGTCTCGAACCACGGCGGCCGCGTGCTCGGCCAGACCCCGGCCAGTGCGGAGGTGCTCGCCGAGATCGCCGACGCTGTCGGGGGCAGCATGAAGATCTTCGTCGACGGCGGCATCCGCACCGGTACGGATGTGTTCAAGGCGCTGGCGCTCGGCGCGGACGCTGTGCTCATCGGCCGTCCGTTCGTACCGATGGTCTACGGCGACGGCGCGCAGGGCGTGGCGACGTACATTGAAAAGATCGGCAGCGAGCTGCGCGACACGATGGCCATGTGCGGCGTGCACGCGCTCAGCGAGATCACGCGCGACTGCGTGCGTGTGCTCTGAGCCAAAACGACATACAAAAAACCGAGGGAGCGTCTCCCTCGGTTTTTTCTGTGTTTCAATCGTCCCAGACCATGGTCGCAAAGTAGTCCTCCGGTGTCTCGGCGCGGCGGATCAGGCGCGTGGAGCCATCCGGCTGCAGCAGCACCTCCGCACAGCGGAGCTTACCGTTGTAATTGTAACCCATGGCAAGGCCGTGTGCACCGGCATCATGAATGGCCAGCAGATCACCGATATCGATGCCCGGCAGCATCCGGTCGACGGCAAATTTGTCATTGTTCTCACACAGGCCGCCGACGATATCGTACTTGTGGTCGCAGGGCGCGTCCTCCTTGCCCATGACCGTGATGTGATGATAAGACCCGTACATGGCCGGCCGCATCAGGTCACATGCACAGGCATCCGTGCCGATGTACTCCTTGTAGATGTGCTTTGCGTGGATCGCGCGCGTCACGAGATGGCCGTACGGTGCAAGCATGAAACGGCCGAGCTCGGTATACAGCGCCACATCGCCCATACCGGCCGGAACCAGGATCTCCTCATACGCTCTGCGCACACCCTCGCCGATGACGGCGATGTCATTGGCCGGCTCTTCCGGCCGGTACGGGATACCGATGCCGCCGGAGAGATCGATAAACGTGATGTGACAGCCGGTCTCCTGCTGCAGCTCAGCCGCCAGCCGGAAGAGCATACGCGCCAGCGCGGGATAGTATTCGTTTGAGAGCGTATTGGAGGCCAGAAATGCATGGATACCGAACTCCTCTGCGCCCCTGGCCTTGAGCATCCGGAACGCCTCGGCGATCTGCGCGCGGGTCATGCCGTACTTGGCATCGCCGGGGTTGTCCATGACCTGAAAGCCCTCGCGCGTTTCACCGAGCGAAAACGTGCCGCCGGGATTGAAGCGGCAGCCGATCTTCTTCGGGATATAGCCGATCGTGCGTTCCAGAAAGTCCACGTGCGTGAGATCGTCCAGATTGATGATCGCGCCGAGCTTTGCCGCCAGCCGGTAATCCTCGGCCGGCGTCTCATTGGACGAGAACACAATGTGCTCGCCGACACAGCCGATGCGTTCGGCCATCATCAGCTCCGTGAGCGATGAGCAGTCACAGCCGCACCCTTCCTCCTGCAGGATCTTCACGATTGCAGGCGTGGGCGTTGCTTTCACCGCGAAATACTCGCGAAAGCCCGGATTCCATGAGAAAGCAGCGTTCAGTCGGCGGGCGTTTTCCCGAATACCCTGCTCATCATAGATGTGGAAGGGCGTGGGATACTGCGCTGCGATCTGCTCCAGCTGCGCTGCTGAGACAAACGTTTTTTTCATCGGAATTCCTCCCTGCAAGCATCGAATTGCACTCATTGTAGGAGCCGCTCGCGCACGTGTCAAGAATGCAAAATCACTTTCGCTGTTCCATGCACACGCGCGGCGATATCATGCATTCGCTTCGTCATTTTGCACGGGACACACAAAGCTCAGATATCATCGAGCGTCTCCGTCTCCACCGGCTGCGCCGCCTCGACAAAGCGCACCTGCAGCACTGCCTGCGGCCAATTGACCGAAATGGCAGCCGCTCGAGCGCGTGCGTGCGCCGCCGCATCGATCCGTGTGCACAGATCCGCAAGCACCTCGCGCGTCAGATAGCCGCCGCGCCAGTGAAACACCAGTCCCGCCTGCTTTTTGCGCAGCGCCTGATCGATCCGGCGCGCAGCCTCCTCCGGCTTCGTCCACGACAGATGCTGCACTTTATAGTAAAACTGACTGCCGTCCGTGCAGGCCGGCGCCGGATACAGAAGCTTGCGGTGGTCGCGGAAGATCTTTGCGTCGTCAAGGTTGAAGTAGTCATAGCGCAGCATGCCGTGCCTGCTCAGCGAATTGTCAAACGTAGCGTCGAGGTGATAGCACTGCCCGCCGAGCTGCACGATGTTCCACGCGTGCAGATAACGCTCGCCGTTGGCGCGGTCGCGGTCACTGATCGCGATCATACACGGCAGGCCGAGCCCGTCGCACAGGAGCTTGACCGTCTTGGCCATGCCCTCGCAGACGCCGACGCCGTTGGTCAGCGGGCCGATGACCTCATGCGAATACGGCTTTTCAAGCTTATCGTAGCGAACGTTTTCGAGGATGAAATCATGGATCGCGCGCTCCTGCTCCGCCGGAGTCAGGCTGCGCAGCGGTCGCAGCAGCCGCGCCGTGCGTGCCTCGATCGCCTGACGGTGCTCGCGGATACGCTTTTTGTCAAACCGATACTCGGGGCAAAAATCCACAAACTCCGCCTCCGGCACAGCACGGCACGAAAAACCGACGGCGTAGAAGATCTCCGGATGATCCAGCCGCAGCTGGAAAAAGAGCGTGCCGAGCGCCTCCATCTGCAGGCGCGGGATGCGCGCCGACGGCGCGAGCTCCCGCAGGCAGGTCAGCATGCCGTGATAGGCTGCGCGCTCCTGCGGCGGGAGCTGCTGATAATAATACTGCGGATGCATCTGCATGGTCACCGCGCTCCTTTCGTCAGGTCGGCGCGCGGACTGACCTGAAACCGTTTTTTATACGCCCGCGAAAACGCGGAGTAGTCATGATACCCGCACTGAAAGCAGGCATCCGTCGTGCGCATCCCCTGCGCAATGAGGTCACGCGCCACGCGCAGGCGCTTGTCCGTGAGATAGCCGTGGATGGTGAAGCCGGTCTCGGCGCGAAACAGGCGCATCATATAGTACTTACTCAGATAGAAGGTATCCGCAAGCGCATCAATGCTGATGTCCTCGGTCAGGTGCGTGTTGAGGTATTCGAGGATGGCGGCGGTCTTTTCGGTGCAGTGCTCGGATGGGGCATAGCTTGACCCCGCGTCATCCAGACCGCGGCCAAGCATGACCAGCAGCTGCAGCATCTGCGCACGTGCAAGCAGATCATGCCCGTAGGCTGTGCTCCGCTCCTCCGTCTCGAGCGCATCCAGCGTGCGCAGCAGCACGGCGCGCCGGTCAGCCTTTGGGCGCAGGACAAAGCTCTCCCCGTCTGCAGGCAGGCGAAAACAGGCATCAAGCGCAGACGCCGCCGTCGACTGCGCGCGCAGAAAGTCCGGCGATATGTAGAGGATCACACGCTCATAGCGCTCACTCGGGTCGATCTGCGCCTTGTGGATCGCGCCCTGCCGCACGAGCACCACGTCATACGGCCGCAGCACATGCGTGCGCCCCTCGACGATGTAGCTCCCGCGCCCGGCCAGAAAGAACACCAGCTTATGAAATTCGTGATAATGGAAGGCCGTATCCTCGGTCAGCGCACTGCTCAGATGGAACAGGCGGTAATCCTCATGCAGATATCCCCTGCGCTCGTAATCGTTTTGCTGCATAGCACACCTCAATAAAGCATCTTTTGCAATATATGATAGCATTTTTGTACAATTACTGCAAGAAAGAATTGTATATACTGTCACCAAAGCGCTGGTTCGGCGCAAACTACGCACTGGGAGTGTTGCATTTATGTCCAAGGCAAACGGTTCGAAGTCCTTTTTTAAGACTTACGGGTTTCTGATGTTTATGATCGCCGGCATCGTGTCCGGCTGTCTGGTGGGTGCGTTTGCCCCGAACTTCGGCAGCAAGATCAAATTCCTCGGCACGCTGTTCATCAACATGATGTTCTGCGTGGTCGTGCCGATGGTATTCTGCTCCATCGCCTCCGCCATCGCCAACATGAAGAGCGTCAAGCGCGCCGGCAAGATCATGGGCGTGACCATCGTCACGTTTCTGGTCACGGCAGCCATCGCAGGCGTTCTGATGTACATCGTCTGCCGCATCTTCCCGCTCGTGGACGGACACTACACCATCACGGAGGGCGAGGTCGGCGACACGCTCGGCTTCGGCGACATGATCGTGAACTTCTTTACCAAGCCCGACTTCATGGAGCTGCTCAGCCGCAAGGCCATCCTGCCGCTGATCGTTGCGGCGGTCATCTTCGGCTTCGGCATTCAGATGAACGGCGGTCCCGAGACAAAGACCGCACAGTTTCTTGAGGATATCACGGGCTGCATCATGAAGACCGTGAAGCTCATCACCTACTATGCCCCCATCGGCTTCTTCGGCTTCTTTGCCGATCTGGTCGCTACCTACGGTCCGGAGCTGGTGAAGGATTACAGCCGCACGCTCATCATCTACTATGTCATGAGCTTTGCCTACATGTTCGTCTTCTTCCCCATCTACGCCCAGTTCGGCGGCGGCAAGGGCGGCGCAAAGATCATGTTCTCCAAGCTGTTCCGTCCGGCGGCCGTGTCGTTTGGCACCTGCTCGTCCGTTGCGACCATTCCGACCAACATGGAGGTCGCGGAGGAGACCGGCATTTCCAAGGACGTCACGGACATCGTCCTGCCCATGGGCGCCACCATGCACATGGACGGCTCGGCCATGTCCGCCATCATCAAGGTCGCGTTCCTCTTCGGCGTGTTCGGACTGGACTTTACGACGGAAAAGGCCATTCTGGCCATCGTCGTGGCGGTATTCTCCTCCGTCGCCATGAGCGGCATCCCCGGCGGCGGCGGCACGGGCGAGCTGGTGGTCTGCACCATCTTCTTCCCTGACCAGCTGGCCGTTGCCTATCCGATCGCGCTGGCAATCGGCAACCTTGTCGATCCCCCTGCCACCATGGTCAACTCTGCCGGCGACTACGTCGTGTCCTTCATCGTCTCCCGCTATGTGGACGGCAAGGACTGGCTGCAGAAGGCGCTCGGCAAGAAGAAAGAGAATCAGGCAATCGAGCAGTAATCTGCCGATGTATCAAATTCCTCCCACCCGGAAACACTACGGTGTACCGGATGGGAGGAATTTTTATGCTTGGAAAAGTCGAGATCTGCGGCGTAAACACGGCGGAGTTAAAGGTCCTGAGCAGCGACGCCTGCCGCGCACTGCTCATCCGCGCAAAGCATGGCGACCGCGACGCGCGCGAGCAGCTCATCGCAGGAAATCTTCGCCTGGTACTGTCCGTGATCCAGAAGTTCACCGGGCGCGGCGAGAGCGCGGACGACCTGTTTCAGGTCGGCTGCATCGGGCTGATCAAGGCCATCGACAATTTCGACGCAGAGGCGCACGATGTGCGCTTTTCCACCTACGGAGTGCCGATGATCTCCGGCGAGATCCGGCGCTATCTGCGCGACAACAGCCCCATCCGTGTCAGCCGCTCCATGCGCGACACGGCGTATCAGGCGCTGCAGGAAAAGGAGCGCCTGACCGCCGCCACCGGCCGCGAGCCGACGCTCGACGAGATCGCAAAGCTGCTCGACCTGCCGCGGCAGACGGTCGTATTCTCGCTCGATGCGATCAGCGATCCCATTTCGCTCTATGAGCCGATCTACACCGACGGCGGCGAGAGCATCTGCGTCATGGATCAGGTCGGCGACACAAAAAACACGGACGAGCAGTGGCTCGAACGGCTGGCGCTCTCAAGCGCGATGGGCGCGCTCAACGCACGCGAGAAAAAGATTCTCTCCCTGCGCTTCTACGCCGGGAAAACCCAGATGGAGGTCGCCGGCGAGATCGGCATCAGCCAGGCGCAGGTGTCGCGGCTGGAGAAGCAGGCCATCGGCAAGCTCCGCAGCAGCGTCGTCCCTTCATAAGCCGCGGCGCTGCGCCATAAACTGATACCAGAATGCTGCGGAGGTGTCCCCCCATGAAATGTTGTCTGTCCGACCTGCGATACAAAGAAGTCATCGACCTGAGCACCGGGCAGCGGCTCGGCTACGTCTGCGACGCGGAGATCGATCTGGATGACGGAAAGATCGTGTCGCTCATCGTACCGGGGCAAAAGAAGCTCGGCGGTCTGCTCAGCGGCGACGACGACTACATCCTGCCGTGGGCATCCATCTCCCGCTTGGGCGAGGATATCATTCTCGCCGAGGTCTCGGAGCAGCAGCCGCGCCGCCGACGCGAAAAGCGGCAGAATTATCTCTGAAAATACGAATAAACGCGAAAAAACCGGTCAAATCCTCTTGCATTGGCCGGTTTTCTCTGGTATAATACCAGAGCATTACGCACGGGGGCGGATGTGCGACCATGTGGTTTCGGCCTGGTCGGGCACAGAAGAAGCTCCCGGAGGAAGCAACTAATTAAAGGAGGAAACAAAAAACTATGGCAGTCGTATCTATGAAACAGCTTCTTGAGGCCGGTGTCCACTTCGGTCACCAGACCCGCAGATGGAACCCGAAAATGGCGGAGTACATCTACTGCGAGCGCAATGGTATCTACATCATCGACCTGCAGAAGACCGTCAAAAAGCTCGAGGAGGCTTACAGCTTCGTGCGCAGCCTCGCGGAGAATGGCCAGACCATCCTCTTCGTCGGCACGAAGAAGCAGGCTGCTGACGCCGTGAAGGAAGAGGCTTCCCGCGTCGGTATGTACTATGTCAACGCCCGCTGGCTCGGCGGCATGCTCACCAACTTCAAGACCATGCGCACCCGTATCGACCGTCTGGCTCAGCTCAAGAAGATGCAGGAGGACGGCACCTTCGACATGCTCCCGAAGAAGGAAGTCATGAAGCTGCTCGGCGAGATGGAGAAGCTCGAGAAGTACCTCGGCGGCGTCAAGGAGATGAAGAAGCTCCCCGGCGCTCTGTTCGTCGTTGACCCGCGCAAGGAGCACAACGCCATCGCTGAGGCGCGCAAGCTGCACATCCCGATCGTCGCCATCGTCGACACCAACTGCGACCCGGACGAGATCGATTATGTCATTCCCGCCAACGATGACGCCATCCGTGCCATCCGTCTGATCGCTTCCACCATGGCCAACGCCGTGCAGGAAGGCCGTCAGGGCATCGACGCTGAGGAGGCCGCTTCCGAGGAAGAGGCTCAGAAGGTCGAAGAGTAATCGGAAACCGTAAGGGCGGGCCTCGTACCCGCCCTTCTGATAAAAATAACAAAGGAGAAAGAATTATGGCATTTTCTGCTGCTGATGTGAAAAATCTGCGTGAAATGACCGGCGTCGGCATGATGGACTGCAAAAAGGCTCTGACCGCTGCCGATGGCGATATCGATAAAGCCGTGGAATGGCTCCGTGAAAAGGGCCTCGCCGCTGCTCAGAAGAAGGCCGGCCGCATCGCCGCCGAGGGCATGGCCTACGCCGCTGACATCGACGGCGTCGGCGTGATCATCGAGGTCAATGCCGAGTCCGACTTCGTGGCCAAGAACGACCTGTTTGTGGAGTACGTCAAGGGCGTCGCCGCCGTCATCGCCAAGGAGAACCCGGCTGATCTCGACGCGCTGTACGCCTGCGCTTACGGCAACGGCAAGACCGTGCTCGAGGAGCAGAACGACAAGGTCCTCGTCATTGGTGAGAACATCAAGGTTCGCCGCTTCGCGCGTTACGACACCGGCCTGAATGTCCCCTACGTCCACATGGGCGGCCGCATTGCCGTGCTCGTCAACCTTGAGACCGAGTCCACCGACGCCGCTGTCATCGAGCTCGGCAAGGATATCGCCATGCAGATCGCGGCTCTGAACCCGACCTACATGGACAAGAGCGACGTCTCCGAGGAGTTCATCGCCAAGGAGAAGGAGATCCGTCTGGCTCAGGCCAAGGAAGATCCGAAGAACGCCAAGAAGCCCGACGCCATCATCGAGAAGATCGTCATGGGCGGCATCGGCAAGTACTTCAAGGAGATCTGCCTGCTGCAGCAGCCGTTCGTCAAGGACGACAAGGTCTCCGTCGAGGAGCACATCGCCGCTGTTGCAAAGCAGGTCGGCGCCTCCATCAAGCTTGTGGGCTACACCCGCTTCGAGAAGGGCGAAGGCATCGAGAAGCGTCAGGACGACCTCGCTGAGGAAGTCGCAAAGCTCGTGAAGTAAGCTTTGGGGCTGACAACATCAAATTTCCGGTTCCGCAGTTCTATTCGAACTGCGGAACCTTTTCGGCCTTTTTCAGGAAAACCTGTCCGATTTTCTCCCATTTTCAGGCTGTTTCTGGCGGTAGAGTGACTCTACGAAGCAGTAGAGCAGCATATTTTTGTGTAGAGGCTGTAAAAATGGAACGTAGACAGGGGAAAATGAATGTAGGTTGAATTTGCACACCTACGGGTGTATGGATAAAGAGCACATACTGTGCAGCATTTTTGAGCAAACAAAGGAGCACTCCAATGATCCAGATCTTTACTGATACGTCGGCCAATCTGCCGGCCTCGTACATCCAGAAATATGCTCTGCGCGTGATCCCGCTGACCTACCTGATCGACGGTGTCGAGGCGCATCAGGATCCGACCGTTGACTTTGACGGCAAGGCCTACTATGATGCGATGCGCAGCGGAACAGCCGTGACGACTGCCATGATCAACATCGCCGGTTTTCTTGAACCGCTGCGCGAGGCGCTCGTTGCCGGTGACGACGCGATCTACATCGGCATGTCCGGCGGCATCAGCGGCACGGCGCATGCTGCGTCCCTCGCAGTGGAAGAGCTGAAGGAAGAATTCCCGGAGCGGAAGATCGCCTCCATCGACACGTATGCCGCCTCTCTCGGCGAGGGCCTGCTCGTGGTCGAGGCTGCGCGCATGCTCGAAAACGGCGCATCCTTCGACGAGATCGTGGAGAAAATTTCGCAGCGGCGTCATGTGATGTGCCAGTATTTCACGGTCGACGACCTCGCCTATCTTGAGCGCGGCGGCCGTGTGAGCAAGGCTGCCGCCATCGTCGGCACGGTGCTGAAGATCAAGCCCCTGCTGCGCGGCGACGAGGAGGGTAAGATCGTCCTGTGCGGCAAGACGCGCGGGCGTAAGCATTCCCTCACCTCCCTTGCGGACTTTTATGAAAAGCTGGTCACGAACAAGACCGAGGAGATCGGCATCGCACATGCGGATGATGCCCAGAGCGCGCAGTTTTTGCTCGACGAGCTGCGCAAGCGCGGCTTCACCGGCGACTGCCTGACCGTGTGCTATGAGCCCGTAACGGGCTGCCATGTCGGCCCCGGCACGGTGGCGCTGTTTTTCTACGGCGTGCACAGATAACAGGACAGATAAGATCCCGGAGCGTGGTCACAAGCACGCTCCGGGATCTTCGTTTATGTGTCGCTCCGGTCGACCTGCCGGATCATTTTTTCAAACTTTGCGCGCGGGCCCATGACCTCGCGCCCGCAGCCCAAGCAGCGGAGCTTGAAGTCCGCGCCGATGCGCAGCACCTCCCAGCGTTTTTCGCCGCAGGGGTGCTGTTTTTTCATCGTCAGGATATCACCGACCCGAATGTCCATCGCTCACTCCCCCTTGATGCGCTGCCAGTAGGCGCGCGCGGCCTGCTCGGTCTTGTTGTCGCCGTATTCGTAATAGTGCTTGCCCTCGAGCTCATCGGGCAGATACTGCTGCCGCACCCAGTGACCCGGATAGCTGTGCGGATATTTGTAGCCCTGCTCGCGTTCAAAGCCTGTTCCGTCAGCGTGGACATTTTGCAGCTCGCGCGGGATGGGTCCCGCCTTCCCTGCCCGCACATCCGCAATCGCGGCGTCGATGGACATGACGACGGAGTTGGACTTCGGCGCGGTCGCCAGCAGCAGCACCGCCTCCGCCAGCGGCAGACGCGCCTCCGGCAGGCCGAGCTGGAGCGCGCTGTCCACGCAGGACTTGACGATCGTTGCGGCCTGCGGATAGGCAAGGCCGATATCCTCGCTCGCAGAGCAGAGGATGCGCCGGCAGGCGCCGATCAGATCCCCGGCCTCGAGCAGGCGCGCAAGATAGTGCAGCGCAGCGTCCGGGTCCGAGCCGCGCAGCGACTTCATGAGCGCAGACACAACGTCATAGTGATCGTCGCCCGCGCGGTCGTAGTGCATGGCGCTGCGCTGCGTGATGTTCTCGGCATCCGCGCGCAGGAGCCGAACGGAGGCCCCGTCACGCGGCGCTGCGGAAAAGAGCAGCTCGACCGTGTTGAGCGCCTTGCGCACATCGCCGCCGCAGACGGAGGCGATATACTCCGCCGTGCCCGGCTCGATGTCCGCCGTGACGTTTTCGCGCGCGCAGAGGATGGACACCGCGCGCAGCACCGCCTTTTGCACCTCGGCCGCCGGCACCTGCTTGAACTCGAACACCGTGCTGCGGCTGAGCACCGCGTTGTAGACGTAAAAAAACGGATTTTCCGTCGTGGAGGCGATGACCGTGATGCGGCCGTCCTCCATGAATTCAAGCAGCGACTGCTGCTGCTTTTTATTGAAATACTGGATCTCATCGAGGTAGAGCAGCACGCCGCCGGGCGTGAGCATGGTGTCGAGCTCGGCGATGATGCTGCGGATATCCGAGATGCTCGCGGTCGTGGCGTTCAGGCGGCGCAGGGTTCGGTTCGTGCTGGCTGCGATAATGCTCGCGACCGTGGTCTTTCCGGTGCCGGACGGGCCGTAAAACACCATATTCGGGATCTCGCCGGACGCGACGATGCGCCGGAGCATCCCGTCGGGACCAAGGATATGCTTTTGCCCGACCACCTCGTCGAGCGTTGTCGGCCGGATATCATCGGCCAATGGTCTGTACATAGTGCGCCTCCTGTGTTGCGATGGCGATATTATAGCGCATTTTGCCCGCCTTGGCAACCGACCGCACTTGGCAGACGGCACAAAATGTGCTACACTGCCGGAGAGGTGAAGAAAATGCGCACACCCGAACAGGTTCAGGAGATCCTCCGCGCACTGGCACAGGCCTATCCCGCGGAGTGCTCCCTGCAATATCAGAAGGATTACGAGCTGCTCTTCGCCGTGCGGCTGGCAGCACAGTGCACGGACGAACGCGTCAACCAGATCACACCCGCGCTGTTTGCGCGCTTTCCGACGCTCGAGGCGTTTGCCGATGCCGAGCCGGAGGACATCGAGCCCTATGTGCGCTCATGCGGGTTTTTCCGCGCAAAGGCGCGCGACATCGTGCTGTGCGCGCGCAAGCTCGCCGCAGAATACGGCTGCCGCGTGCCGGACACGATGGAGGCGCTCACTTCCCTGCCCGGCGTCGGGCGCAAGACGGCAAACCTCATCCTCGGCGACGTGTACCACAAGCCCGCCGTGGTCGTTGACACGCACTGCATCCGGCTCTCGAACCGGATGGGGCTCGTCGACGGGCTCAAGGATCCCGTCAAGATCGAGACCGCGCTGCGCGCCATCCTGCCGCCGGAGGAATCGTCCGACTTTTGCCACCGGCTCGTCCTGCACGGCCGCGCCGTGTGCACCGCGCGCAAGCCACAGTGCAGCACGTGCTGCGTGCGCCACGTATGCCAGAGCGCAGAGGAGATGGAGCCATGAGACCGATCGCACACATCCACAGTGATTTTTCCACCAAATTCGGCATCCCGCGTCAGAGCGGCGTCGTCGGCAGCCTGCAGGCCGAAATCGTCTTTACACCGGAATTTCGCAGCCGTGAGGCTGTGCGCGGGCTGGAGGGCTACTCGCACATCTGGCTGATCTGGGAGTTTTCCGAAAATGTTGACGCCCCATGGTCGCCGACCGTGCGCCCGCCGCGGCTGGGCGGCAACGTGCGCATGGGCGTGTTCGCCACGCGCTCCCCGTTCCGGCCGAACCCCATCGGCCTGTCGTGCGTGCGGCTTGAGCGCGTTGATCTCTCCGACGCACGCGGCCCGGTGCTCCATGTCGCAGGAGCGGATCTTCTGGACGGGACACCGATTTTTGACATCAAGCCCTATGTCCCCTATGCCGACTGTCATCCGGAGGCGAGTGAAGGCTTCACCGGACAGGTCGAGATGCACGAGTTGACTGTGACCATCCCGCCGGAGCAGCTGTCCCGCTTCCCCGTCGACAAGCGCGATGCGCTCATCGGCGTGCTCGCGCAGGATCCGCGACCCCGATACCAATCAGACACAAGCCGCGTCTACGGACTGGAATTCGGCGGCTATGAGATCAAATTCCGCGTCGACGGCCAGATACTGACCGTCACGGACATCGCAAATAATAATCCGCCGGCCTAGCCGGCGGTTTTTCATAGACGGGCAAAGCCCTCTGTTACCAGCTTGCACGTCACGT
>CAKTPP010000020.1 GCA_934591895.1 uncultured Oscillospiraceae bacterium
ATTTCAATTCCCGCCCCCACGCGGGGGGCGACAGCAAAAATCGACAAAAAAGCTTGCGGTTTTTGCTGCAAGTTCACTATGTTTGCTTTGAGATCTTTTGAAAAACAGGAGCAGTTCTCCAGAAAATCGTTATTATCCCCAAAGCAGCAGATGATTTTTCTCACATTTACTGCGCCGATCGCCCGGTGTTTGGTGTATGGCTGGCATTGGCGCAGGAAAACATGTGGCTATAGGAGCAAGGGCTCTCCAGACTGGATCGGCGCGGTTTTTCCCAGTGTGTCGATTTTGTTCTTGAAGGAGTTACCGAGCTTATAAAACCGAATGGAGTCTCTCTCCGCATCGATTACTTTCTGCAGGTCGTGCTTCAGTGTTGTGAACTGCGCTGCATCTACCAGCACTTCAAACACGGAGTTTTGTACGCGGACACCATAATGCAGGCAGAGATTTGCGACTTTTCTCAGCCGGCGAGCGCCATCTGGGGATGCTGTATTGACATCATATGTTATAACGAGAAGCATGGCTCACCTCCACACGAAAGGCGGATACATATCCAAATCTCCACGCAGCACCCGTGCGAGCAGCATCGCCTGTGTATACGGAATGATCCCTATCTGAACACGCTCATCCAGAAACGGATGCTGGATCACTTCTGCTTTTCGTTTCTGCCAGGCTGCCAAAATCGTGCGCTTTCCCTGATCGTTGAGATAAACAGCCTCGGCATCCGTATTGAAGTGCTTTTGCGTAAGCTGCCCTTTGTGGAACAGGGCCAGCACGAAGCGATCGCAGAGTGGCGCTCGCAGTTCCTCCATCAGATCCAGTGCGAGCGACGGCCGACCAGGGCGCAGTGTGTGCAGATATCCGGCTGCCGGATCTAACCCGACGGTCTCCAGGGCGGACTGCACTTCACGTGTCAGGAGCATATAGACGAAGGATAGCACTGCATTGACCTCGTTGCGGGGCGGACGGCGGCTGCGTACTGTGAATGTAAACGCTTCTGTTCGGAGCATATGGTCGAACTGCGCGAAATACACGGAGGCGGCAGCGCCCTCGATACCGCGCATGGAGTCGATGCTTGGGCTGCCTTTGAGCTGCCGCGCCAGCTCGGTTATCTGCTTTGCCGCCGCCGTCAGGGCGGCGCGTATTTCGCTGTCCGGCAGATTTCGCGCACTTCGCTGCAGGACTGCCTTGCTGTTTCGGAGCTTCCCATAGAGAATGTTTTGCACGATCCCTGCTGCGAATTCTTGCTGCTCTATACTTTGATACTGTCGTTTGCGCAGCAGGACGTTTCCGCTGACAGGACCGCAGAACCGTCCGATAAATTTTCCGGTGTTGGAGATGAAGGTCAGCGTGATGTTGTTTTCCGCACATAGACTGATCAGTGGGGTGGAAACTGTGTTTTGCCCGAAGCAGACGATGGCGTCCAGATTGTGTGCGGGGATGCTGTATTTCTCTTCCGTTCCGACTCGGATAGCGACCGAGCCGTTGCGGACGTACAGGTAGCTGTCAGGCGTCAGAACGTACAGTGTGTTGAGCAGCTTTTTCATAATTCGCACACCTCCGTTGCCTCTTGCGCAAGCTTGAGGCAGTATTTTCGTGCGGAAGCTTTCGCTTTTGGCATGCAGTATTCTCGCAGGGAGCAGCGCTGACATTTGGCGCTGTATTCTGCAGGAGGGACGGTGAGTGCGTCACGAACGGCGTGCAGCTGCAGAGCGGTGCTGCGCACCTGCTGCCGCAAGGCGGAGTCGAACGAGACGAGACTGCGCTTGTGCGCCGATATGAAGAAGATCGCTCCGGCCGGAATATCCGTGTGATAAGTTTCTTCCAGACACATGGCCTGTGCGCAGAGCTGGAGCTTATATTCAAATTCGTCGCGGACAGAACCGTGCTTGTATTCGACCGGGAACAGGGAGACCGGGAAACTGACGGCGGGGATGCTGCAGCCGCTGTCACAGGCAGTGGCCTCGATGCAGTCACACTTTCCGCGCAGACCGAGCGCTTGAGAGAACACCTCATATTCATAGAGCTTGATTTGCGTGCCGCGCCGTTCGATTCGCTGTGTGTGGACACGCTCATGCTCTGCGCGTCCCTTTGCGGTGTCCGCATTTTCTACCCACACCCGTTCGTTCATCAGCAGTGCCGCCCGTCGCAGGCAGTATGCTGCCTGCGACAGCCAGCTCAGAGGCAGATATTCTCGGTCGTCATCCATTTTGGAACCACTCCTCGGTTTCCGGAAGCTTGTCCCAGACAATTTCGCCAAACGGGTCGCTCTGGAAGCCGATCTGGACACCGGCCGGAACGCGGTCGAGCTTCACGGCGGCATCATAGTCTCGATACGAACGGGGGTAGGCCACCGATTCCTTCTTGGAGACGCGGACCAGATCAAACAGCTTGTGCGCAGGCGCGCATCCCAGCTTTGCCTGGCGGGCGCGCTGTTCCGGGTCGCTGTCAGTGCCGATGTGCTTAAAGATGATCAGCGGGGAAACCACGGACACTTGCCCCTTGCTGGAGGAGTGGTCGTGCTCATACATATTGAGGATGGCCTCGAACAACACCTTCAGGTCGGCGTCGTCAAAGCCGGTCTCGGCAGCCAGATTGGCGCTGACAAAGCCACGCACTTCATACAGTCCGAAGGGGATGAACTGCTTGCGGCCCATCGTACGCAGCGTATCCTCGGAGCTCTCTTTTTCAACCTGAATGGCTTCATCGAGCGTATCACCTTTTGCAACCGCCATACGGGTGATGGAAATGTCCAGCGGCAGGATGGGATCCAGGCTTTTGCCGAAACTGAGCTGAACAGGACCTCTTACCTGTCCGGCGTTGGGACCGGTGGACATCACAGCGCCGAACGTGCGCACATCGTAATAAAGCTGGCAAGCCATCTGCCGGCCTTTGTAGACGGCATCTTTTGTTTTCGCATTGTCCTCTACACCGGCGGCGATCTTTGCCTCTGCGATCCGGCGGTTGATATTAGAGGACTGCTGCACGATGATGTTCATTCCGGGCTTTCCGTTGTAGGCGAGGTCTACATAGTTGCGAATACGGCGCTTGCTTGATCCGTCCGTGATGTATCCCTGCATGGTTTGCGGATCGATCCGCGGGGTGTTTCCCATATCCGGGTCCCCGTTTGGATTGCAGTCTGTGAAAGACACGTAATACATAAACTCATATCTGTTTCCGATCGCCATGGTCAATCCTCCTTGTTGGTTGCTTTTTCTGCACTGTTGATGCGGCGTTCTTTTTTCTCGCGAATCAGCTCGGCGCTCATCTGGTAGTAGCCCAGTGCAAACTCCGACTGCCCCTCCAGATTCAATGTTGTGGGGATGCTGCCGCAGATGCGGGCGCCGGTCTCAGCCAGCTTTTCTCTCCACTGGTTTGCAAGCCAGTCGTTGTTGATCTTTTCCAAATGGTGGATCGACATTTGGCTCAGCCGACCCAGGACCATTGCGGGGGTCTGAATAGCAGCTGCGTAAAAACGCTGCGCCACGGTGACATTTACATCGGGTGCGGCGCATTTTTGGATCGCCTCGTACAGTGCCATCAGCGCACCGCAGTGATAGGCGTTGGTGGCGGAGGTGTAGTCCGGATTGTATACTTCCATAATAGTTCCCCTCTTTCCGTTGTTTCTCAGCAGCCAAACTTTCAGCCATTGCCAGACGGCTGCATCCCGCCCAAACAGGGCGTTGGCATCATCCTCGTCTCCGGACAGCATCTCTGACCGGATGAAATTCAGCGCACGGGCGGCGACCGCATTTGGCAGCGGACCGCCCGATAGGATCGCTGCCAGAATGGCCGGCGTGATGCCGGAGAGTTCTTTGGCCAGACGCGCAAACGGATTGGCGTCCGATTTTTGGTATTTCATCAGCCGCAGCAGTCGAGCCGTCAGCTTGCAGGGCTTGAGCCGTCCGCTTCCATCTGCGCTGACAAGCGCAAGGTCATCTTGCCACAGCGCCAGCTTTTCCTTCAGCTCATGATAGGTTCCCCGTTCGTAGCGGCGGATCATGATCCGGCTGTTGACACCGGTCAGCAAAAGAATGTAGTAGCTTGCATTTTCCGGAAGGAATGCCGATGTGCCGCGTCGGACGCTGGCGATCATGGCGTCTGCCTGACGGACCGCAGCCAGTTCTTTTTGCCGAGCGTCTATTGTCTCTGCTTCACCGGTGCTGTCGAGAACGTCATCGTCCGGGATAATATCGGAAAAGTCGAAGTCACCGGACTGCATCAGCGGGTCTTCCCAATTGGGGATGTCCCGATCATACCAGTGCACAAATTTCATACCGGCCAGCGTGGGCGCACGCTTCAGCAGCGCATCCAAGGCGGCCTTGACGGCGGCAAATGCCTCCTCTGAGACGGGGGCGTTTGCCGCCTGCTTCAGACCGTAGGAGCGGAAAGCGGCTTTGTCGAAACAGATCAGGGCGTCACCGCGTGCATGTCCGCCGACGGATTGCAGGCCGTCTATGACGGGCGTGGTCGCCATGGGGACGGTCAAAGCACCCGTGACCAGACAGGGCTGCTTTGCACCGGTACTTTTCAAAAACTGCTGTCGATAATCTTGCCACCAGGCCAAAACGCGCTCGCTGGACAGGATGGAGCGATGCCCGACCTTAAACGAAATGCGCTCGCTGTCTTTGATCTTTCTGCTGTCCAGCGCACTGCGTATCGCGGCCGCTGTCTCCGGGTCTTCCAAAGCTGCGGCGCACAGCGCCAGCATCGGCTCTGCCTGTGCACCTTCACGGAGCGCACTCAGGAAAAAACGGCTTTTCGCGGTCGATTCCGACGGTATGACAACAGAGCGCTTTTCCAGCAGAATGTTGCACTTGTCTTTTCCGTTGGCGAGACTGCCGATGTCCGGCGCGGGCACGGACTCTTCGCTGCCCATTTCGATATCTTGAAAGGTCCCGTCCTCATACAAAAGGATGTATGCCTTTACGGTTTTGTTGATATAGCCGGGCGGGAGCACCAAATTTTTGCGCATGGCGTAGTCATACAGAGCTTTCAGCACGGGCTATCACCTCCTCGAAGCACCTCAGGGCTGTCGTAGGGCGGTATCTCTATGACGCCTTGCTCCATGACGGCGTGAAACAAAGCCAGCTTTGGCTGGCACTTTTTGCGCAGCTCCCAATCGTGCAGGTCAAAAATGTCGTACACCATCAGGCCTGCGTCCAGATCGACCGGAATAGGACGGTCCAGATGGGTCTCGGGATCGTACAGCTCAAAATAGCAGCAGAATTCGCGCAGCCCAAGAGATGGCTGCCAAAAGCATTTTCCGCCGGATATTCTCCGGCGCGCTTGCGCATACAGCTGCTGTTTTCGCGCGGCGTAAGCCGGACGCGGCACAATGGATGCGGTGATCCGATAGCGCACGTCCTGCAATGCTACGGTCTGCCGCTGCGTTCGCTCCTCATCGGTGAAAATGGGTTTGCCGTTGACTGTGCTTTTTACCTCGTTGCGCTTGAAACTGATGTAACGAATGGGGCGCAGTACTTCAATACGGCGGATCTGCCAATAGAATTCCGGCGGCTTTTCGTAAATGGCCGATAGGATCCCTCGCGCGGCAGATGGGGTCGGGAATGGGTAGGTCAGTCGTTCCACTTTGGATGTAGGTGCGGAAAAACATGCAAAATCTCCCCAAACCTCTACAGTGATTTCCTCCAATTGATGTCACCTCCCGGCGGCCGCCTCCGCTGTGTGCGGTGGCTGCCGCAATAATTAAATTATTTCAATTCCCTCCTTGTGAACACGGTGCTTTCACAGGATGACTATAATTAAATTGACCATCAATTCAATTACGGGTACAATATACAGGAAAATTCAGACATTGTCAACTTTTATTTTACAAAAACGCAAATTATAGGATCTCGAACTCGGCGCAGTGTTCGCTGTCCGGAAATTGCAGTCCGGTTTTTTTGGTGTAGAGCGCCTCGTGTTGGGGGCGGAGCAGATAAAAGCCGCTGGGCTTGCTGCTGGTGCGTTTGTTTCGGCGCGCACAGGGGATCGGTTCGAGATATGAGTTCAGACGGCCGTCCCTGCCTGCAAAGCAGCTGACGGAGATGGCGGCCGCAGCCTTCATAAGTGCGGGTGTCATGCCGTCGGACAGTGCCTGTGTGCGAAGGCGGCAATAAAGCTCCGGCTCCGCGGCGGACGGGACGAGAATGCGCATGCCCTCGTTTTCGATCAGACGGTAGGCGTGCGCAGTTTGCGCATAGCTTCCGTCTTCCAGCGCCTCGCGCAAAGCGGGTTTGTCTCTGGCATCTTGCAGCAGCAGTTGATAATACGCCCGGATATGCGCGGGGTTGTGGATATCAATGGGGTGGCGGTGCAGCGGCGCCTGTGTTTTTTGCGCGCCCTGCTCATACCAGTTACCCGGATAGAGCCGACCGGGCTCGTCCGGAATGAAGACGATGACCTCGCCGCCTGCGGGCAGACGACCGTTGCGGTTGCATCGGCCTGCGGCCTGAATGATGGCGTCGAGTGGGGCAAGTGCGCGATAAACAACGTCGAAGTCAAAATCTACGCCGGCCTCGATGCACTGGGTCGCGACCACTCGGCACGGCAGGTGCGCGTCTAAGCGCTGCGTGATCCGTTCGATGATCGCTTTCCGGTCGGCGGGACATAGATCTGTGGTCAGATAGAACACTTCATCCTCCGGCGCAAGTGTACACAGCTCGCCATAGAGCTTCCTTGCGTGCCGACGCAGGTTTACAATGGCACAGACACTGTTTTTTCCTGCCATTTCCTCGGCGATTTGCATCAGGGACGTTCTTGTGCCGTCGGCAATCGCCCAGGTCACTTTTGTGCGCCGCAGGGCGTTATAGAGCTCGGCAGGGTTTGACAGGATCTCTTGCGGCCGCCATGAGAGACCCGGGATCGCATCGTAATCCGGCTGTGTTGCGGTGGAAAACAGCATGGTTGTATGATAGCGGCTGCAAAGCGCCTGAACAGACTGCAGTGTGGCGGATGTTAGGTTTGCCGGGAGGCTTTGCGCCTCGTCAAAGATGACGACACTGTTAGCAATGTGGTGCAGCTTGCGGCAGTCTGTCGGCCGGTCTGAAAAGAGTGACTCGAAAAAGCGAACGGACGTTGTAACGATCAGCGGTGCACTCCACCGGGAGGCAAAGTCTCGCATCTCGTCCGACAACCGGCTTTGGCTGTGGTCTTCCAGCAGCTGAGGATAGATCTGACGATAGATGGCCGCATTCTGCTGCGTGATGGAAAGATAGGGCAGCACGATGATGATTCGTTTTTTTCCGGTCCCAATGCAGCAGCGCAGGGCAAAATGCAGCAGCGCCAGTGTTTTTCCGGTCCCGGTTGGAGCGGTCAGTGTGAAAAGACCTTGCGCGGATGCTCCGACCTCACCACAGGCGCGAAACACCTCGTTTCGCATTTGGTTCAGTGCCGGGTCTGCATCAGAATGCGCGCAGAGCGAGGCCCGATAATCATTCAGCGACTGCAAAACGGCTTGAGGATCAAACTCTGCCTCTGATCGTGTGAGATAATCCGGGCGCTCATCGCTGGCAGAGATGCTGTAGTCTGCGTCTACCAAGCAAGAAAACAGCATGCGGGTATATAGCATGCGTTCGACAATGGGCATTTCTGATAAGTTCGGATCCGGGAGAGAGGGGCGTTTCCAATCCGGGTGATCCCTGCGAAAACTGTCGAAGGCAGCCTGAAATTCCGCAGTTCCGGCCAAGCTGCTGCATTTTCCGGCATCGTTGTCTATAGGGTTGCTGTTTTGTAAGTTCTCGCGCAGCCGCTGCTCCAGCAGTGGCCGTTCGACAAGTCCGTCATGGTGACCGTAGATCGCCTCGATAACCGGGAAGCAGCGACCGACATTTTTGGCACGAACGCAGATACGCAGCAGCATAGCGGCCCCACCGGAAGCGTGATCGATGTGTTGACAGAGACCGTTCAGCACGCCCTGAAACCGCCGGCCGTATTTTCCAAAATCATGTAGAATTCCGGCCAGCCCGGCTGCATCTGCGCAGTTGATCTCTTGGCCAAACTTTTTTGCCAGCGTCGAGACTCGCGCACAGTGCTCAGCCACAGTCGGCTGGCGGCCGTCTGTTCCGGGGGATTTCGCATAGTATGGACCGCCGGATGATAAGAATTGATTTTTCATTTTTCTGAAATCTCCTGCTTTATTTGAAGAATTTGCGTATATCTGTTGTAGCACACACGTTTCTCGTGATCGTGATTCGTATATTCTATATATTATAGCAAAAGCTGTCCGATAAAACGGACTTTCAAAGAATGCGCGCTCTGTTATCTTTGCCATCACTATATGCATTTGCGCCATTCTTGTCAATTTCAAGTGGCTCGATAACAACGGAGAGAGCGCGCCGCGGCTGAAATGCGTGCAGTGAGGTAGTGGTTATCGCGGCGTGTTACCTGTGTGTTGAGGCGCGTGCGGGTCGAGGATGAGCACGGCCGCGTGCTCCGGCTTGGAGACCCGGTGATGCTGCGCTTTCCGGGCGCTGTGCCGCCGTGGTATGCGCAGTCGCTTGTGTTCGTGGTGCACGGCTGCGCGGCGGAGGACATCGGCGCGTTTTTGCGCGTGGTGTGAGCGAATCGGGTGCCACTGCGGCCGATCTGTGTAAGGCGGCGGGGTTTACAAGCGGCGGGAAATGGCGTATCCTGTTGCTGAGCTGCACCGCAGCCCCAATGCCGGGTGTCTGCGCGGCGCGGCGCAAAAGGAGGCTTTCCCATGCTTGATGAACGCTATTCCATCCTCTACAGCAGCGCCACCGGCAACACCCGCCTGCTCGCGGACACGATCCGCGCGGCGCTCCCGCCGGAGCTGTGCGACGCATTCGGCGCGGCGGGGGAGACGGCGGCGGAGTCGGAGCTGCTCTACGTCGGCTTCTGGACGGACAAGGGCAACGCGGACGCGGCCACGCTGGCACTGCTGCAGACACTGAAAAACAAGCGGCTCTTCCTCTTCGGGACGGCGGGCTTCGGCGTTGACACTGCGTACTTTGACGCGATCCTTGCGCGCGTTCAGGCGGCGCTGGACGGCAGCAGCACCGTCATCGGCACGTTTATGTGTCAGGGCAGGATGCCGCCGTCGGTACGCGTCCGCTACGAGGCGATGCGCGCCCTGCCGGCGCCGCCGGCGAATCTGGACACGCTGATCGAAAACTTCGACCGCGCGCGCTCCCACCCCGATGCGGACGATCTTGACTGCCTGCGGGCGGCGGTGCTGCGCGCATGAACCACGCGGGAAACGGAGGAAACGGTATGTGGTTCGTATTTGCCCTGCTCTCGGCCGTGTTCGCGGCGCTGACGTCCATTCTGGCCAAGGTGGGCATCGAGGGCGTGAACTCCAACCTTGCGACCGCCATCCGCACGATGGTCGTGCTGGCAATGGCGTGGGGCATGGTGTTCGTGACCAACACACAGGGCGGCATCGCGGACATCAGCAGGAAGAGCTGGCTGTTTCTGATCCTCTCGGGTCTGGCGACGGGCGCGTCGTGGCTGTGCTACTACCGCGCGCTGCAGATCGGGGAGGCGTCGAAGGTCGTGCCGATCGATAAGCTCAGTGTGGTCATCACGCTCGTGCTGGCGTTCGTGTTCCTGCACGAGCGCTTCACGGCCAAGTCCCTGATCGGCTGCCTGCTCATCGGCGCGGGGACGCTGCTGATGGTCTTGTGATATCGGGTAAAAGTTGCCGCCGGCTCGCGGAATGCTCCGCAGGCCGGCGGCTGAGCCTGTCAAAAAGTATTACTTTTTGACAAAGGATTTGCGGCCTGACTGCAGCGCACGCGCCGTCCGCCTTGGGCGGACGGCGCGCACGTTTGCAGGCCGAGCGGTATTTTCTTCGATGCACATGTCGCCGAAGAAAATGATCGGACTTCCTTTCGCCGCGCCATTGGCGAAAGGCTACGAGGTTCTTTGGCAAGCTGGGCCGCAGGCCGGCGGTTTTCTGTTCTGGGCACTCATGCGGTCCCGGCGTTTTTGTGCGTGAACTCGTTTGCGACGGCAAAGCCGAGAAACAGCACCATGCCGGCGATCTGGATCGGGGCGAGCGGCTCGCCGAGCAGCAGCACCGATATGAGCACCGACACGATGGGGTCAAGATAGCTCAGCAGCGACGATTCCTGTCCCGGCAGCGTGCGGATGGCGGCAAAGTACAGGCAGTACGTCAGCCCGGTGTGCACGAAGCCGACGATGAGCAGGTTGACCCAGCCGGTCGCAGACAGCACCTCCGGGTGAAAGCCCGACGTGAGCCCGACATACGGCGCGAGCACGACTACGGCCGCAAGCAGCTGCACGAACGTGCGCTCGAGTCCGGTGACGCCGCGGATGTACTTGTTGAGCAGGATGACGGAGGCGTAAAACACCGCAGCGCCCACGGCGCAGACGATGCCGTGCAGGTCAGACCCGCCGCCCTGCACGCCGCCCGAGCCGATGATGAGCGCGACGCCGAGCGTAGACATGAGAAAGCAGATCACCTGCGCGCGCGTCATCCGCTCATGAAACAACAGCGGGCACAGCGCCGTGACGATCACGGGCGCAACATAGTAGCTGAGCGTGGCGAGGGAGATGGACGTGTATTTATACGACTCAAACAGGAGCATCCAGTCAAAGCCCATCGCCGCGCCTGAGAGCAGCAGAAGCCAGAGTGCCCCGCGGATCTCGCGCAGACGCGGCCGCTCGCGCCGGATGAGGAAAAACAGCAGGATGAACACGGCCGCGAGCACCGCGCGGTAGAGCGCAAGCTCGGCCGAGGTGACCTCGATCCGGCGCACGAACAGGCCGAGTGTGCCGAACACCGATGCCGACACGATCATTGCCAGCCGCGCGCGGCCGGCTGCAGAAGGAGCGGTGGATGTTTTCATAAGCGCCTCCGTGGGAAAAACTGAGCACAAGTTTAGCGGAAAAACCCGCCCGCGTCAATGCCTTGCGCGCGCAAATGCTTGACGCGCGGCGCAAATCCGGTAAAATAAAGCTGTAAGGAGCACCCCACGGGGTGCTGCGCCCCTTGCGCCCCATGTTCAGGAAAGGAGCGATACCTGTGGAGATGAAATTGGCCTACGACACGCCGGAGGCGGTGCGGGAGCTGTTCACGGAATACACGCGGATGCTGGTGGAAAACGAGCCGGCGTTCCAGACCTATCTCGACCTGCAGGATTATACGGCGGAGCTGGCCGACCTCACGAAAAAGTACGGTCTGCCGCACGGGCGGCTCTATATCGCGTGGTGCGATGACCGGCCGGCCGGGTGCATCGGTCTGCGCCGTCTGGACGATCAGACCTGCGAGCTCAAGCGGCTGTATGTGCGCCCGGCGTACCGCGGGCAGGGCATCGCAGGGCAGATGATGCAGCGCATTCTGGCGGATGCGCGCGCCATCGGCTACACCGCCATGCAGCTTGACACCGAGCCGTTTTTGCGCAGCGCGCTCAAGATGTACCGCGGCCTTGGCTTTTATGACATTCCGCGCTACACCGACAGCCCGCTCGACACGACGATCTTTCTGCGGCTGGAGCTTTGAATTTACAAAAAATTGACGCGCCGCCCGCTTGTCCGGCGGCGCGCCGCGTGGTAAACTACGCGCAGAAGCATGAAAAAGGAGAGCGGATCGCATGATCGATTTTAACGCCAAAAAGGGCTTCCTGTGCGACATGGACGGCGTCATCTACCACGGCAGCCACATCCTGCCCGGGGCGGCGGAGTTCATCCACTGGCTGCAGGATGCGCACAAGGAATACCTGTTTTTGACCAACAACAGCGGCATGACCCCGCGCGAGCTGCACCAGAAGCTCCAGCGCATGGGGCTCGACGTGCCGGAGGAGCATTTTTACACGAGCGCGCTGGCCACGGCGGCCTTTCTGGCCGATCAGGCGCCCGGCTGCTCGGTGTACGCCCTCGGCGAGGCGGGACTGCTCAACGCGCTCTATGACCGCGGCATCACCATGAACGATGTTAACCCCGACTACGTTGTCATCGGCGAGGCGCGGGCATATTCGCTCGACACACTCACGAAGGCGACGAATCTTGTGCTCGCGGGCGCAAAGCTCATCGGCGCGAATTCCGACACCTGCGGCCCGACCGATGAGGGCATCGCCCCTGCGTGCCGCGCGCTCACCGCGCCGGTGGAGATCGCCACCGGCAAGCAGGCATATTTCTGCGGCAAGCCGAACCCGCTCATGATGCGCACCGGTCTGCGCATCCTTGGCTGCCATTCCGGCGATGCCGTCATGATCGGCGACCGCATGGACACCGACGTCATCTCCGGCATGGAGAGCGGTATGTCCACCGTGCTCGTGCTCAGCGGCGTGTCCACGCGCGCGACGCTTGACAGCTTTGCTTACCGGCCGAGCGTGGTGCTCGACGGTGTGGGCGATATCCCGCGGCTGGCGCAGCAGGCGTAAATGAAGTAAGCCCCCCGGAGTCTCGAACTCCGGGGGGCTTGCATCGGGTAAAAAGTCACAACGGTCGTCGGCGCGCTGTGCGGTCTCACGCCTCCAGCTCGCCGGCGGTGCGCGTCACGTCGTGGATCCACTTGCCGGAGCGCAGGCGCGGCAAGACCAGAAACAGCTGCACGATCATGTCGACGGACATGAACGGGTACACGTAGCGGATGTCGAGCTTCCAGACGAGCGCCGTCAGCGCCGCCAGCGGCAGACACACCGCGTACAGCGGGCCGACGTCGCACAGCATCGAGTAGCGCACGTCGCCGCCGCCGCGCAGCACACCGACGACGTTCGTCAGGCTCACGCTCGAGAGCGGCTGCACGAAGATCATGATCAGCATCATGTACATGGCAATGTCACACGCCGCGTCTTCCATGTGCATCAGCGGCAGGATGTACTGCCGCAGCAGACCGTTGCGCACGAGGATGATCACGCACATGCACACGAGCCCGACGGCGAATGCCAGCCCCTCAAGCACCCACGCCTTGCGCTGCACCTGCTCGCGGTTGCCGCGGCCGATCTCGCGCCCGATGAGCACCGCCGCCGTGCCGCCCGCGGCGAACGACGCCGGGGTGATCATGCGCTGCAGGTTGCCGGCGATCGTGTAGGCCGAGAGGATGGGGGCGTTGTTGTCCATGTGCCCCATGATGACCGTGTAGAGCGAAAACGCCAGCGACCACAGGCACTCGTTGCACACGACGGGCAGCGCGTACTTGGCAAAATCCTTTGCGATCACGCGCCCCGGATGCAGCAGTGCGTGCGGCATCAGCGGCAGGCGCTTGCTCACACAGGCGTACACGCACAGCACCGCGACCTCAAACGCGCGGCTGATGAGCGTGGCGACGGCCGCGCCCGCGCAGCCGAGCATCGGCGCGCCGAGCTTGCCGTAGATGAGCACCCAGTTGAGAAAGATGTTCAGCACGCCCGACACGGTCAGCAGCACCGCGCCGAGCAGCGGGTTTTCCGTGCTGCGCTGTGCGGCGATGTACACGCCGCTGATGGCGGCGAAGAAATACGAAAAGCCGACGTAGCGCGTGTACGCGGCGCCGGGCGCGATGAGGTCGGCGTTGTTCGTCAGCACGCGCATGATCTGCTCCGGGATGCAGAATGCCGTCACGGCGAGCAGACCCGAGATCGTCGTGGAAACAAAGAGCGCGATGCCCATGACGCGGTTGATGGCCTCCTGATCGCCGCGGCCGTGGTACTGTGCCACGAGCACGCTCATGCCGCTCTGCACGCCGAAGATCATCAGCTGCATGACATAAAACGGACTGTTTGCCATCGTCACGGCGGCGAGCGCCGTCTCGCCGAGCACGCCGACCATGAACGTGTCGGCCATGGACATGGAAAACGTCACAAAGTTTTGTAAGATCATCGGGAGCATGAGCAGGATCGCGTCCCGGATGAAGTCCTTTTCCTCTCGAATGAGCCGCATACGGCAGCCTCCTTTGCGCGCGGTTCGACTATGATACCATAATCTGCACAGGTGTGCAACCGTGTGCCGCAAACCGTTGACACCTGCCGCCGTTTGCGCTAAAATAACACTGCTGTCCCACTGCGGTGCAGCCGGCCGGTACCGGCCAAAAACGGATATGCGCCAGTAGCTCAGTTGGATAGAGCGTCCGCCTCCTAAGAGAACCAAGAGCGTTCCCCGCCAGAGGGGCGGTCGCCCTTAAAATGAAATATGCGCCAGTAGCTCAGTTGGATAGAGCGTCCGCCTCCTAAGCGGAAGGTCGGGGATTCGAGTTCCTTCTGGCGCGCCACAAACAACGCCGAAAGCCTTTGTTTTCAAGGGTTTTCGGCTTTCCTTTTTTCTGCCGTGTTGGGCTGCTTGCTAATTGCTAATCGCAGGCTTTGCATTTCGTGCTCAAGACCAATCACCTTTTCCGTATTTCCACGGCTGGCATTTTGCTAATACGCACCGCATTATCGACGGCATTTTCATTCGGTTTTCAGCCCGTTTGCTAATACGGTGCGTTTTGCTAATTTGCTCTCTGCTAATAAAATCAGGTGTTATTAGCAAACTGGACAGACTCCAAAGCCTTTTTGAGTAGGTCGGGATTGCTGGCAAGCAGGCTCGCAAGAGCTTCTGCATCAAGCGCGGGTGCGGCAGCAACGGACGCTTCTTCTGCCTTACCTTTGTAAAAGGATTGCTCCATCTCATCAGCAAGGTGACGGCGATCCTCATCGAGGATGTGTGCATAGCGCTTGGTCACCATATCGGGAGAGTTCCATCCGCCATCACCCTGTACCGCTTTCAGATCGCCTTTGGAGAGCCGAAGTTTTACGCCTGTACTCGTATGCCGCAAACTGTGAAACACGACATTATCGACATTGATCGTCGGGTCGTTCAGACCAATAAGGACTTCCTTGAATCGTTTATTCAGATGCTCGGTCATAATCGGACGGCCATTGGCTTGGCAGATAATCAGGCCATAATCCATATAACCGTCGTCGCCAAGCTCCAGTTTCAGCTTCATTTGCATCTC
>CAKTPP010000021.1 GCA_934591895.1 uncultured Oscillospiraceae bacterium
TGCCTATTGATGCTCGTTTCAGAGAAAGGAAAATCCACGACATGACTTTAAGACTTGATGCCTTGTATGATACGATATGGTGACGGCTTCGTTACAAAGGCAACCGGTGACGGAGGGGTCGACGGCATTATTCATGAAGATAAACTCGGATTCAACTTGATCTACATTCAGGCGAAGCGCTGGAACAAAGATTCAGTGATCGGGAAGCCGGAAATCCAGAAATTCGCCGGTGCCATGATGGGCCCTCCAAAGGTGGAGAAAGGGCTATTCATAACGACTGCAAAATTTTCGCAAGGTGCAATGGATTTTGCAAAAGCGCAGCATATCATTCTTGTGGATGGCGAAAAGCTGACGGAACTCATGATCGAATACAATTTGGGCGTATCCGCGCAAAAAACATATCAAATCAAGCGGATCGACAGCGACTATTTTCCAAATGACGCACAATAATCTGCATAGCAATGGTGCGCGATTAAAAACACAACATTTTTGCAAAACGCCTCTTGCAATCCACCAGTTGTTGTGATATAGTAACTCCGTTATATTAGATGATTTCCCCTATCATGAAAGGATGAATACCATGACTACTTTGGAACTGATTCTGACGATTATCCAGCTGCTGTCCGGTCTGGCCGTGACCGTGATCGTGCTGATGCAGTCCGGCAAGAGCGCTGGCCTGTCCGGCGCCATTGCTGGCGGCGCGGAAACGTTCCTTTCCAAGGGCAAAGCCAAGACGCTCGACGCCAAGCTCGCCAAAGCGACCAAGTGGTTCAGCCTCGTCTTTGTTGTCCTGACGCTGGTGCTGACCGTTCTGATGCACAAGGGTGCGTAATCACGGCAAAACAGCGAAAAGAGCATCTCCCGAATATCTCGGGAGATGCTCTTTTTCGGTTGAGGAACTGAACGCGATCAGTCGGGATATTCCGCGCGGCTGCCGCCGATGAGCTTCGGGCGTGTGCGCGCCGCGTTGACCGGCGCTTCCCCGATCGTCTTGACCGACAGGCGCAGCGGCACAGCCACGTGCTTGAGGTGCATACCGATCATGGTGTTGCCGATGTCGAGCCCGGCGTCGGCCTTTACGAATTCAACTGCGACCGGGTCGTCCATCGCCTCGTAGACTGCCGTTGCGAATGAGCCGCCCGCTTTCGGCCGCGGACGGACGCAGACGATCTCATAGCCGAATTTCTCGGCCGCTGCGCGCTCCATGATCAGGGCGCGGTTGAGATGCTCGCAGCACTGCGCCTCAAGACAAAGGCCGCGCTCGTTCAGGATCGGCAGGATCTCGTCAACAACGGCTTTTGCCGCCTCCGGCGTGGAGCCTTTGCCGATCTTCTGCCCTACGATCTCGCTCGAGGAACAGCCGATCACGACCTGCTGCCCCGGCTTGAGTGCGGCGACATCCAGCAGCTCGAGCAGAGCCGCACGGGCCGCGCTGCGTACTTCTTCATACATAAATGGTCATCTCCAGACAGTTATTAAAAATTCTTATTTTCATTGTAGCACGCAGCGCCGGATTTGACAATCCTCTGCGAGGCGTGTATCATAAACGTTAACCAAAACGTAACAGGAGGACTCTGTTTTGAAACGTATACTTGCTTGTCTTCTTGCCGCGGCGCTGCTTGTCTGCGCAGGCTGCGGCACGAAATCCGAAAAACCGTCCGTCAGCGGCGCCCCCTCGAAAACGGAGACGTATTACGCACCGCTTACCGGCGAGCAGCTGAGCGCGAAGCCGGAAAACACCCGGCCGTTTGCCGTCATGATCAACAACATCGTCTACGCACAGCCGCAGGTCGGCATCAGCAATGCGGACATCATCTATGAGATCCCGGCAGAGGGCGGCATCACCCGCATGATGGCGATTTTCAGCCACCTGTACGACATCGAATCTGTCGGCAGCATCCGCAGCCTGCGCCCGTATTATCTGAGCGTTGCCCTGTCGTATGACGCCATCGTTATCCACGCCGGCGGCAGCGAGCAGGCCTACAGTGACGTCAAGACCTACAATGCCGATCATCTCGACGGCGTGCGCGACGGCAACACAAGCTCCATGTTCTACCGTGATGCCAGCCGCGGTCAGCACGGCTCGGAGCACACCTTGTTTTTCCACGGCGCGAACGTGCAGGCGCTTGTGGAGAAATATCAGTTCCGCACCGAGCATGACAGCAGCTACAAGACCGGTCTGAGCTTTGCGGACAATGCGGCGCAGCAGTGCACTGCCGATGCCGCCACCGCACAGGTGACGTTCAATGCCTCCAAGAGCACGTCCTTCACATACCACGCCGATACCGGCAAGTACACGGCTGTACAATACAAAGGCGACTACAAAGACGGCGCGACCGGCGAGCCTGTCCCCTTCTCCAACCTGCTTATCCTCTCGGCCGACATGAAAACGGTCGACAGCTATGGCCGCCTCGCGGTCGATCTGATCGGCAGCGGCACCGGCTACTTTGTGACCGGCGGGAAGTATGTGCCGATCAAGTGGGCGCGCAGCGACATCAACAGCTGCTTTACCTACACGCTCGAGGACGGAACGGCGCTGAACCTTGCTCGCGGCACGACGTATGTCGGCGTGATTCCGACCAACGGCGGCAGCGTGAGCTTCAGCTGAAAGAATAGAGCTTTTTGCGGCACTATGTGCGCGGATTCCGCGCACATAGTGTTTTTTCTTTTTCAGCATGGTTGCCTGCTGCCTAAAATATTTGCTATAATAGCTGTGCAGCCGGGTACGGCTGCAAGTGTACAGAAAGGAAGATCGCTATGACCTACAATTTTGATGAGATCATTGACCGCCGCCATACCAACGCGCTCAACACGGATGGCTTTCGCGGCTATATTTTTCATGCCGGCCCGGAAAAGGTGTTTGCTTTTAAGGACGAAGAATTTGTCCGCATGTGGGTCGCCGACATGGAATTCGGCGTGGCGCCGGAGATCCTCGATGCGCTGCGCGCACGGATCGACCGCCGCATATTCGGGTACACCGGCCTGTATGACGACGAATACTACCACACTTTTTCAAAATGGTGCAGGGATCACTACGACTGGGGCTTTCCGAAAGAGCAGCTGTGCGTCTCGCCGGGCATCATTCCTGCGCTGTATCAGCTGACGGAAATGCTTTGCGGTCCAGACGAAAAGGTGCTGCTCAATACGCCGGCCTACGGTTATTTCCTCCATGCGGCGGAGTACGCCGGCGTGGATGTGCTGACTTCCCCGCTGCACAAAAATGCGGACGGCACGTTTGCGGTGGACTTTGAGGACTTCGAGCGCAAGTGCGCCGATCCGGCGTGCAAGCTGGTATTCTGGTGCAACCCGCACAATCCCACCGGCCGTATGTGGACGGAGGACGAGCTGCGCAGGGTCGCTGCGATCATCGAAAAGTACAACCTGTGGGTGGTGTCCGACGAGATCCACTGTGACCTGATCCGCTGCGGCCGCCGTCACATCCCGATGGCCAAAGTCATGGACAGCTACCCCAAGCTCATCACCTGCATGGCTCCCACGAAGACCTTTAACATGGCGGGGCTGGCATTTTCCAACATTATCATCCGCGACCCTGCGCTGCGTGCGCGCTACCAGGAGCGTGACAAGCTGTTCGGCATGGTCAACCCTATGTCGCTGACGGCGGCACAGGCGGCCTATGCGCACGGCGGCGCGTGGCATGAGGCGCTCAAGCAGTATCTCGACGAGAACTTCGCGTTTGTCAAGGCGTTTCTGGCACGGGAGCTGCCGGAGGCGGTCATGTACATTCCGGAAGCGACATATCTGGCGTGGGTCGATCTGTCGCGCTGTCTGCCGGATGTGGCAGACCTGCCGGACTTCTTCGCCAACAAGGCGGGCGTGCTGCTCGAGGGCGGGGATTCCCTCTTTGTCGGCAACGCCAGGGGGTACGTGCGGCTGAATCTCGCCATGCCGCGCTCGATCATTCAGACCGGATTGGAGCGGATGTGCGACGCGATCCGCAAGGAGCAGGCAGAACATTAAAATGGAATCGTAAAAGTCCGATATGGCTGCAGCCATATCGGACTTTTGCGTCTTTTATTCCCACGTCTTCCACACATCCGGACAGTAGCCGACCGTGGCCTGTCTGCCGTTGCGGACGATGGGTGTGCGCAGCAGGGATGGATCATCAAGCAGCCGCTCGATCTTGTCCTGCTCATAGGCCAGATGCTCAATGAGCGCATAGTCTGCCGCCTTGGGATCGAGCATCGCCTCGAGCCCTACGGCGTTTTTCACGCTCGTCAGCTCGCCGCGGCTCATGCCGTAGCGCAGCAGATCAATGGCCTGATACGGAATGCGGCGCTCCTTGAAATAGCGCTCGGCCTTTTTCGTGTCAAAGCATTTGGATTTGCCCCAGATCTGGATCTTCATGGCACGTCTCCCCTGCTCAGACTTCGATGATCACGGGCAGCACCATGGGGCTGCGGCGCGTGGTCTTATACAGGTAGCCGCTGATGTTTGACTTCACGCGGCCCTTGATGGCCGCCCAGTCGCGCTGCTTCTGGCGCTCACAGCTGGCCAGACTCTCGTTGACGACCCGCTTGAGCTCGCCCATGAGCGCTTCCGCCTCCTTGACGTATACAAAGCCGCGCGTGATGATCTCGGGATCCGTAACGGGCTTGCCGTTTTCGGACGAGAGCGTAATGATCGCCATGACGATGCCGTCCTCGGCAAGGTGGCGGCGGTCGCGCAGCACGGCGCTGCCGACATCGCCGATGCCGGTGCCGTCAATATACACATCGCCCGCAGGGACGCTGCTCGTCGCGCGCATACTGCGCTTGGTAATCTCGATCACTTCGCCGTTTTTGGCCACAAGCACATTTTTGGGCTCAACGCCCATGAGCCTGCCGATCTCGGCATGCTTACAGAGCATACGGTATTCGCCGTGCACCGGAATGAAGTAATGCGGCTTTGTCAGCGCGAGCATCATCTTCAGCTCTTCCTGACAGGCGTGGCCGGAAACGTGCAGCGGCGTGTTGCGGTCATAAATGACCTCGGCGCCCTTCTGGAACAGCTCGTCGATGACGCGGCTGATCGTGATCTCATTGCCCGGAATGGCCGAGGCAGAGATGATGACGCGGTCGCCGGCGTCAATGGTGACCTGCTTGTGCTCTGAAAATGCCATGCGGTGCAGTGCGGACATCGGCTCGCCCTGACTGCCGGTGCAGATGATGACCGTCTTGCTGCGCGGGAGACTGCCGATCTGCGACATGTCCATCATGACGCCGTCCGGAATGTCCACATAGCCGAGCTCCGTTGCAACGCGCATGATATTCTCCATGCTGCGGCCGGTGATGCCGACCTTGCGCTTATACTTTGCCGCGACATTGATGATCTGCTGCAGGCGGTGGACATTGGATGCAAAGGTCGTGACGATGATGCGCTTGCTGCAGTCTTTGAACAGCTCGTCAAAGCAGTCGATCACGCGCGACTCCGAGGCGCAGTAGCCGGGACGCTCCACATTCGTGGAGTCCGACAGCAGGGCGAGCACCCCCTCGTTGCCGAGCTGGCCGAGACGCGGCAGGTCGATCATGCCGCCCTGAATGGGCGTGAGGTCGATCTTGAAGTCGCCCGTGTGGATGACCGTGCCGATCGGCGTCTTGATCGCCAGCGCGACGGAATCGGCGATGCTGTGGTTCGTGTGGATGAATTCGATCTCAAAGCAGCCGAGCTTGAACTTATCGCCGGGCTTTTTCGTGAAAATCTGCGTGTGATACAGCAGGTCGTGCTCTTCCAGTCTGAGCTCGATGATCGCTGCCGTCAGCGGGGTCGCATAGATCGGCATATCGAGCTGCTTGAGCACATACGGGATCGCGCCGATGTGATCCTCGTGTCCGTGTGTGATGACCATGCCGCGGATGCGGTTTTTGTTCGCCTTCAGATAGCTGATATCCGGGATGACCAGATCCACGCCGTAGAGGTCCTGATCCGGAAAGCCCATACCGCAGTCGACAAGGAACATATCCTTGCCGTACTCGTAGATGGTGAGGTTCTTGCCGATCTCACCAAGCCCGCCGAGCGGGATGATTTTCAATTTGGATGCCATGTGTAACTCCTTTACGTTCGCTTTCGGGCAGGCTTCTCCCCCGGAAGCAGGTTGATATTTCAAAATATGTACGAAATGCGTTGCCGCGGCGGCGGACAATCAGAGTATACCCGAATATCCGAGCCGTCAAACCTGTTACATTTCCATTCGGCCGGCCAACGCCCGCAGGAGCGTTGCATCGTCCGCATATTCCAGATTAGAGCCGACCGGAATGCCATAAGCCAGACGCGTGATCTTCACGTCAAACGGCTTGAGCAGGCGCGCAATGTACATCGCGGTCGCCTCGCCTTCCGTGTCGGGGTTGGTGGCCATGATGACCTCCGTGATCCCGCCATCCGCTACGCGCTTGATGAGCTCCTGGATCCGGATGTCGTCCGGGCCGATATGATTCATCGGCGACAAAACGCCGTGAAGAACATGGTACACGCCGTTGTACTCGCGGCTGCGCTCGAACGAGAGCACGTCACGCGGCTGCGCCACGACGCAGATGGTGCTCTGATCGCGCTTCGGGGACGCGCAGATGCTGCACGTCTCCTGATCCGTGAGGTTCTGGCAGATGCTGCAGCAGTGGATGTTCTTTTTCGCATCCACAATGGCGGCAGCAAACTTCAGTGCCTCCTCCTCCGGGAGGGACAGAATGTGAAACGCCAGCCGCTGCGCGCTCTTGCGCCCGACGCCGGGCAGCGCAGCAAACCGGTCGATGAGATTTTCAAGTGCGTTCGGGAAAAATGACATGACAATACCGTCCTGAATCAAGCGTTGCGGATGGCGGCGATGGCGGCCGCGCGGTCACACCGGCGGAACACGGCGCTGCCGGCAACGAGAACGTTTGCGCCTGCCTGCTTCACAAGCGGAGCCGTCTCCGGGTCGATGCCGCCGTCCACCTCCAGCTCGCAGCCGGGGTTGACCTGCATAATGCGCTCGTGCAGCGCTGCGATCTTCGGCAGCTGGTCGGCCATGAAGCGCTGCCCGCCGAAGCCGGGCTCAACCGTCATGACCAGAGCCAGATCCAGCAGCGGCAGATACGGGATGAGCACGCTCTCCGGTGTCTTTGGTTTGATGGCGAGGCCGACCTTCTTTCCATGTGCCTTCACGTCATCGATTGCGGCGAACACATCCTGCGGCTCGTCCGCTTCGACGTGAAACACGACCAGATCCGCACCGGCATCGCAAAACGCGCCCACGTAGCGGTGCGGCCGGTCGATCATGAGGTGTACATCCAGAAACATCTGCGTATGCCTGCGCACGGATTTCACGACCGGGATGCCGATCGAGATATTGGGCACAAAAATACCGTCCATCACGTCGATATGGATGTAGTCCGCGCCGCCGGCTCCGATCTGCGCGATGTCGTCGCCGAGCGTGCAAAAGTCCGCCGAGAGGATGGAAGGTGCGAGTTTGGTCATGGATGTCACTCCGATCTGAAAGGATCCGGCTGCGCCGGATGTGCTGCTGCACACGATAATTAATTGATTATACACCTGCCGCAGATATCCTGCAAGTGCCAATGAGAAAAAATCGCCTTGACGAAAGCAGGCTCCTGCGCTATGATGTGTTCTGGATACTTTCCAATACGAGAACAGGAGCGAGGCAAATGTCTATCGAAGCAGGAAGAGCGTATTTTCGGCAATTCGGCATGGAAGACCGTGTGCAGGAATTCACAGTCTCGAGCGCGACCGTCGATCTGGCCGCGAAGGCGCTCGGCGTTGAGGGCGCGCGGATCGCAAAGACCCTGTCGTTTAAGACCGCAGACGGCTGCATGCTGATCCTTGCCGCCGGAGATGCGCGCATTGATAACCATAAATTCAAAGAGAAATTCCACATGAAGGCCAAGATGCTCTCGGCGGATGAAGTCGTGGAGCTGGTCGGTCATCCCGTTGGCGGCGTGTGCCCATTTGGCTGCAAGGAGGGCATTCCGGTGTATCTGGATGTGTCGCTGCAGCGGTTTGAGACGGTGTTTCCCGCTGTCGGCAGCCCGTCGAGCGCGATCGAGCTGAATCTGGATGAGCTTTTTCAGTACTCCAACGCCATTGAATGGATCGACGTCTGCAAGCTCCCTGCCCCGGCAGAGGCATAAAGCGAAGGGAATACATCTCGGCCTGCGAACACTTTTATCAAAAAAGCCTGACGAACCATGGTTCGTCAGGCTTTTTGCTTATCTGGATATCACGCCAGCAGCTTGGTCATGCTCTTGAGACTGATGACCAGCGTAGACGCATTGTGCAGCAGCGCCGAGGTCGCCGGCGGCAGAACGCCAGCCACGCCCAGACAGATCAGCAGGAAGTTGAAGCTGATGATCTTGCGGTAATTGCCGTGGATGCGCTCCATGAGCGCGTCGCTCAGGCGCTTGAGCGTCAGCAGTGCATACAGATCGTCGGCGCTGACTGTGATATCGGCCACCTCACGTGCAATGGCCGCGCCGTCGCTGATGGCGACGCCGGCATCCGCTTCGGACAGCGCCGGAGAATCATTCACACCGTCGCCAAGCATGATGACCTTGCGTCCGGCCGCATGCTCGGCCTGAATAAAAGCGGCTTTATTTTCTGGCAGGACCTCGGCATAATATGCATCCACGCCGACCGCCTCCGCGACTGCACGGGCAGTCTTTTCGTTGTCGCCGGTCATCATGACCAGCTTGGACACGCCGAGCGCGCGCAGCCCGCGGATGACGTCGGCCGCCTCCGGCCGCAGCGGATCTTCCACACAGATGACCGCCGCCAGCACGCCGGAAACAGCAAGATACAGGTGCGAATATGTATCCGGCAGCGCGTCGAATTTTGCCTGCTCCCCAGCCGGAATGACGCAGCGCTCGTCGTCAAAGACAAAGTGGTGGCTGCCGATGACGACCTTCTGGCCGTCGACGCTGCTGGAGATGCCGTGTGCGACCAGATACTCCACGCGCGAATGGCGTTCCTCGTGATGCAGGCCGCGGCGCGCCGCCTCGGCGACGACCGCTTTGGCCATGGAGTGCGGGTAATGCTCCTCCAGACAGGCGGCCAGCCGCAGCATATCTGCCTCATCATGATCGCCGAAGGTGACGACCTGCGCAACCTTCGGCTCGGCGCGCGTGAGCGTACCGGTCTTGTCAAAGACGATCGTGTCAGCCTCGGACACAGCCTCAAGAAACCGGCCGCCCTTGACGGACAGATGATGATCGCTCGCCTCCTTCATGGCGGAGAGCACGGCGATCGGCATCGACAGCTTGAGCGCGCAGGAGAAGTCGACCATCAGCACTGCCAGCGCCTTGGTCATATTTCCCGTCAGGAGCCAGACCGCCGCCGTTGCACCCAGACTGTACGGCACGAGCCGGTCTGCAAGGTGCGATGCGTGGTCCTCCGTTGCGGACTTGAGCTTTTCCGATTCCTCGATCATACGGATGATGCGGTCGTAGCGGCCGCTGCCTGCACTTTTTTCCACGCAGACGGTGCAGTCGCCTTCTTCAACGACGGTGCCGGCATAGACATAACCGCCTTCCGCTTTGCGGACGGCCAAAGGCTCGCCTGTGATGGATGCCTGGTTGACCATCGCCTCTCCGGAGACAACTTTTCCGTCAAGCGGGATCACGCTTCCGGTACGAACGACAATGCGGTCGCCGATCTGAACGTCGGCCACCGGCACGAGCACAGAGCCTGCGTCCGTCTCCTTCCAGACCTTGTCCACATTCAGAGACATGGTCTGTGCAAGGTCGGCGACGGACTTCTTGTGCGTCCACTCGTCGAGAATATCACCGATCCCCAGCAGGAACATGATCGAGCTTGCCGTTTTGAAGTCCTTGCGCAGCATCGAGACCGAGATCGCCGCCGCATCCAGCACCGGAACCTGGATCTTCTTGTGCAGCAGGCACTTAAGTCCGGCTTTGATATACGGCACGGCACGCGTGACCGTGATCAGGGTGCGCACAGAACTCGGAACGAACAGCTGCTTGATTCCGCGCCAGCACAGCGATGCAACGAGCTTGTCCTCGAATTCACGGCTCATGGCGCGGCTGCTGTGCTCGGGAGCGAGCGCCTGCTCATTCGCATAGGAAAAAGAAGCAAGTGCCTGAATGACCGCAGCGCGCGGTGCGTCATAACAGATCACAGCATCGCCTGTGCGATCGTAGACCGTCGCTTTGCTTACGCCCGAAACCTGATTTAGGTATGCCTCGAGAATATCCGCCTGCTGCAGCGACATGGCGCCCTGCATTGTATGAACGCGCATTCGCCCTTTGGTTTCATGCAGGATCGTGCATTTCATACTTACTCAGCCTTCTCTGCCGCGTCTTCAATGACCTCGGCCTGCTCGGCTGCACGCTTTTCGTTGAAAGCCTTAGCGCCGGCCAGAACATCACCTGCGATCTCCTTGACGTTTGTCACGACAGACATAACGTCCTCCTTCTCGCGCAGGGCTGCCGCCGTCGCATACACATACACCTTCTGGGCATCTTTGCTTGCGAGAATCTTCGCGCCAACCGTTGCAAACAGTGCGCCGCCGACGAATGCTCCCAATTTTTCCATGCTCATAATGATTTACCTCCGTGTTATTTTGATCCGCATGGCTGCGGTCAGGTTAGCCTGCTTAAATTAGAATTAGATGCAGCTAACTTCAATCTAAGTTATACCACTCTAACCTCTGCTTTTCAAGTATTCGGATGAAAATTAACACATTTCGGCAACGTCAACAAAAGCGCCCCGCCAGAAGCGGCGGGGCGCGATCAATCTGTTGGGTAATACATTATTTCAGCAGGACCTTGCGGAAATTTTTCTTGCCGCGCTTGAGCACGACACCATCTTTCAGCTCCGCTTCGGTAAAGGTCTTGGCAATGTCTGTAACCTTGTCGTCATTGGCCGTCACGCCGCCCTGCTGCACATTGCGGCGCGCGTCGGACTTGGATGCGCACAGGCCGCTCCTGACGAGCAGGCTGAGGATATCCGCGCCGTCATCGGCTGTGATCTCGACCGTCGGCACACCTTCGCCGGAGCCGCCGAACACGGCCCTGGCAGCCGCCTGCGCCTGATCGGCTTCAGCCTCGCCGTGTACCATCTTTGTGAGCTCATAGGCAAGGATCTCCTTGGCTTTGTTGAGCTGCTCGCCCTGCCAGCCGGCCATCTTGTCGATCTCCTCGAGCGGCAGGAATGTCAGCATACGGATGCACTTGAGCACGTCTGCATCGTCGACGTTGCGCCAGTACTGGTAGAACTCAAAGGGGCTGGTCTTATTCGGGTCGAGCCAGACGGCGCCCTTGGCGGTCTTGCCCATCTTCTTGCCCTCGGAATTGAGCAGCAGCGTGATCGTCATTGCGTGTGCATCCTTGCCGAGCTTGCGGCGGATGAGCTCCGTGCCGCCGAGCATATTCGACCACTGGTCGTTGCCGCCGAACTGCATGTTGCAGCCGTAGTGCTGGAACATGTAGTAGAAGTCGTAGCTCTGCATGATCATGTAGTTG